>CAILUU010000030.1 GCA_903837525.1 uncultured Bacteroidota bacterium
AAGATTAGTTCCTACAGCCCCTGTGGGTGGTCCGGCTGGCCCTACAGGCTTATTACCAACTGTTGGTTCTTACGCTGCATTAATGAGTGCTATCAATGCAGCTGGCCCAGGTGCTGCTAATGGTACTTACACAATAGGTATGGCTGATGTGTTTGGTGGTGATGCTGGAGTATTAACGAAGTGGGATTTAGAGATTACGTATGTAGTAGGTGTACCTTCTACTGCAGCAACTTGGAGCCCAATAGCTGGTTTATTTAGCGACGCAGCTGGTACAATACCTTACGTAGCTGGCACCCAAGTAGATTCTGTTTGGACAAGACCAACAACTATTGGTGCTAATAACTACCAAGTAACGGTAAACAGTACTCCTTTACCAGATCCTGCAAATTTATCACCAATTAGTATTCTTGATAATGCACCTGGTTCTCCTTACCCGTCTATTATTACTGCAGCTAATTATGCAACAACAGGCGTATCTGTTCAAAGTGTTAGATTAAATGGTATTACCCACACATGGGCTAATGATATAGATATTTTATTACAATCTCCAACAGGTCAAAATGTTGTATTAATGTCGGATGTTGGCGGTACGGTTGCTATTCCTGCCGGAACTACGTACACATTTAAAGATGGTGCCCCTGCAATGAATGCTGCGGCGTTAAACCCAAGTGGTACATATAGTCCAACAAATAATGGTGCATCAGATAATTGGCCTGCACCTGGTCCGGGAGCTATTACTCAAGCAACACCTACCTTAGCATTATTTGGTAGTACAGCTAATGTTAATGGTGATTGGAAATTGTTTGTTTTTGATGATATTGGAGGTGATTTTGGTTCTATAGCTGGTGGTTGGAGTATTAATTTAACTCCTACATCTTTCTGTACTTCACCTGCAAGAACAGTTGTGGTAACGGTTAACCAACCAGTATCAATTGCTACACAACCTGTAAATGCTACGGTATGTACAGATAAAGTTGCAACCTTTACGGCGGTTGCTGCTGGTACAAGCCCTACACACAACTGGCAACAAAGTACTAATGCTGGTAACACTTGGACTACATTAGCTAACGGCGGTGTATACAGTGGAGTTAAAACTCAAACGTTAACTATCACAGCTCCTCCGGTAAGTATGAATGGCTATTTGTTTAGAGATTCAGTTGCTGGTGCTGCACCTTGTGCTGCTGCGTTTAGTAATAATGTACGTTTAACCGTTAACCCATTACCAACGGTAATAATTTCTGCAAATCCATATACTAAATTGTTCCCAGGATTAAGAACTACTATTAGTTCTACATCTTCTCCTGCGGCTGCAACGTATACTTGGAGAAGAAATGGTGCTGTTGTTGCTGGAAGTACTGGTTCAACAATAAGTGTAGATGTAGATGGTATGGGTGATTATGTATTAACTGTTAACGACGTTAATGGTTGTATAGGTTCATCTAATACGGTTACAATATCTGATTCTGCATCTGGTAAAGTATTTATATATCCTAATCCTAATGGTGGAGTTTTCCAAGTTAGGTATTACGCTTCATTAAATACTAGAGCACCTCATGGATTAAACATTTATGATTCTAAAGGGTCAAGGATATCGGCTAACCAATATCCTAACAATGCACCTTACCAAAGAATGGATGTTGATTTACGCAAACACGGTAAAGGAATTTACTGGGTTGAGGTAATTGATGTTAATGGTGAAAGATTAGCTGTAGGAAGAGCTGTTGTTCTTTAATACATAACTTTTCTTCTTTATAAAATACAAACCCCATCTAATAAGATGGGGTTTGTTGTTTTTGGGAGTGTATTATTAGTAAAAAGTTATACCAATTATAAATTAAAAACAATCCAATTATAGTATTGTCAGGTTGAGCTTGTCGAAACCGTTGCTACTATCAAACCGCCTTCGACAAGCTCAGGCTGACAGCTTTTCGAATTAACGAATTTGGCTTAAAGTATATTTATAATCGGTATTAGTTAAAAAGATGGAATTACTTGTTACAACTATTTAGTAGAATGAATTGAAAAAATAGTACGTTAGTTAACATTAATGCTAGCCATTGAGTAAAAACTAAATTATTTCTTTAAATAGCTTCGCAATAGAAATATGACAGGCTATTTCGTTTTAATTTTTGAAATAGTAATACCGCTTAAATTGGAAGGTAAGTCCGTATCTTTTAGTGCAAAGTCAACAGCTTCATTTATTATACCAATTACACATTAAAAGAATACTGACAGCCTGAGCCTGTCGAAGGAGGGGTTCAATAATAAAAATAGCTATTTTGCTACTAGCAAAGGTTTCGACAAGCCTGTGTGCCAACAAAGGCAGGCTCAACCTGATAGTTTTTATTAATGTATTTTTAAAGTCAAATTGGTATTATAACATTAAATAGATTTATCACTTTCTTGTCTTTAAAGTCTAAAAAAAATTGAAAGTCAGGAAGTATAGGCCTTAAATTTTTCATTTTTTATCGTTGAAATATGGGGTCAATTGTGTTGCTTTTACGTTCAATTTTTTCATTAATGTAAATAGCAAAATATGTCTATTTATATAACTATAAATTTTGAAGGTTACAAGAGGATTTTCTGTTAACTGAATTGAGGTATTATTCTTCCATTTTTAAATGATTAATAACTGATTATACAACTCTTAAAATAAAACGCTTTACCCCAATCTTAAAACATTCATTTTATTACCATGCCTTAGAAACTGAACCATTTAGAAGTTTAATAAAATATACATGTTTGTTTTCAAAATAGTCTGGTGTGGCAGTTTTTTTAGATAGAGAAACAGGCTTAAAATTATATGCACAAAAAACTTTATTTTCTTTGTTATTAAGGTTACTCATATAATCATTTGGATGGGCAACTAGAAGTGGAATAAAATATTTAGCCGCTTCAAAACCTTTGAATGCCATATCGCTAGGCTTTGTCGTGTATTTTTTTGAATAAGCCGAGATTATTTGTTTACTATACTCATCTAATTTAGTATTAAAATAAGGGGTAGTAAAATAGATAGGAAATTCTTCAAAAGCATCTTTTTTACGTAGCGATGAAAAGCCATCCCAATTAGGCATCCCAATTAACGTAATTGGATAAGATGGAAATAAATTGCTACAAGCTTCCGCTACATTTTTTCCAAAAGCTTCCTCTAAACTTGCTCCTATTATTACGGTTTTTCTATTGCTATCTAAACTTTTTACTAAAACATCCGAATTAAAACCACTATCAATAGTTATGGTTTGAATTGGTAACAAGGGCTTACCTTGTTGCTCATTAATAGCTTTAAAATAGGCAGCAATTTTATCCTCTTGTAGTCCTTTTTTACGGAGTATAAAAAGTTTATCGGTTGGGCTATTTTGAAGCAGGTAACTATAAATACTTTCGCAATGTGCCTTTAACGTACTGTTCATTATAACTGTAAATGGGTTGCTAGTAATTCCTCCATCGTTAGGATAGGTTACAGAAATAAAAGGAATATTTTTTGCCAAAGCAAAATCGGATAGTTGTTGAAAATCTAAATCTTTACTATGGCCAATGATTAAATTTAAACTATCAAGCTTATTTGTGTTTACCAGCGTATAAATGCTTTTTGTATACGATTTAGAATCGTAAATATAGACTTCTATATTAGCCGTTTTTATTTTTAACGAATCTATAGCTATTTGTACACCTTGTACAAACTCTAAGGAGGGCTGTACAAATTTTGGGATGCTCTCTTTATTTTTAAGTACTCCATTTGTAAAAATTGAATCTAAATAAAGGGGTGCAAAAATGCCTACTTTATACGTGGGTATTGGTTCTGTTTGTGCAAATAAATTGTTTGCTACAAAAACAATAAGTACGATTAATTTTAATTGTTTCATTTTATTTTTTATACCATTTAAGGCTTAATCATGTATTCTATTATTTGTTAAAATTATCAGCCTCTTACTTATTCCCACTCAATTGTTGCAGGAGGCTTGCTACTAATATCGTAAACCACTCTATTTATACCTCTTACATTATTAATAATTTCGTTGCTTACATAGGCTAAAAATTCGTATGGAAGATGAGCCCAATCTGCCGTCATACCATCAATACTTGTAACAGCCCTTAATGCAACTGTAAATTCATACGTACGTTCATCGCCCATTACCCCCACACTTTTTACGGGTAGCAAAATGGTGCCTGCTTGCCAAACCGTTGTATATAAATCAAACTTTTTAAGCGCATTCGTATATATAGCATCTGCCTCTTGCAATAATCGTACCTTCTCTTGCGTAATATCTCCCAAAATTCGAATAGCAAGCCCAGGGCCTGGGAAAGGGTGCCTAAAAATTAAATCAGCTGGTATGCCTAACTCCAAGCCTACTTTACGAACTTCATCTTTAAAAAGGGAGCGTAGCGGTTCTACTAATTCTAATTTCATGGTATCGGGTAATCCGCCAACATTGTGGTGCGATTTTATAGTAACCGAAGGGCCATGCACCGCAGCACTTTCAATAACATCAGGATAAATGGTGCCTTGCCCCAACAATTCTACACCTTCTATTTTTTTAGCCTCTTGATCAAAAATATCTATAAAACTTGCCCCAATAATTTTACGTTTTTCTTCTGGGTCGCTTTTGTCTTTTAATTTGGTGTAAAAATATGCTGAAGCATCTACCCCCTTTACATTTAGCCCAAGGGTTTTATAGGTTTCAATAACTTGCTCAAATTCGTTTTTGCGTAATACCCCATTGTCTACAAATACACCGTATAAATTATTTCCTATTGCTTTATGAATTAAGGTGGCAGCAACCGTACTATCTACCCCACCACTTAAAGCCATTATTACTTTTCGGTTGCCAATTTTTTGTTTTAAAGCCTCAATAGTTTCGGTTACAAAATGAGCAGGCGTCCAGCTTTGGTTGCATCCACAAACATCCACTAAAAAATTTTTAAGTATTGTTTTTCCTTCGGTAGAGTGGTAAACCTCGGGGTGAAATTGTAAACCATATACGGGTTTAGGGGTGTTTGATTTAAAGGCTGCAACTGGTATACTTTCTGTAGTACCTAGTAACTCAAAACCTTGTGGTAATTCTTTTATGGTATCGCTATGGCTCATCCATACTTGTGATGTTGTTGAAACATTTTTAAATAAGGCATCTCCATCATGATTTTCAATTTTTAAGGATGCTCTTCCATATTCTCTTTTTTCGCTTTTATCTACCCTGCCACCAAATAACTTTGCGGTAAGTTGTGCACCATAGCAAACACCTAACACAGGGAGCTTTTCCACCATGTTTTTTACATCAACGGAAGGGGCGTTTACTTCATTAACAGAAAAAGGCGACCCAGAAAGTATAATTCCTTTAAGGGTTTCGTCAAATAGTATAGGCTTGTTGTACGGTATTATTTCGCAGTAAACACTGGCTTCTCTTACAGCCCTAGCTATAAGCTGGGTATATTGAGAGCCAAAATCGAGTATTAAAATTTTATCTGTCATATAAGCCACGAAGATAAATAGATTTATGTTTAAGCGGCTTGGATTTGGGATTACAATTTTCTATTTTACAAAAAGTATAAAATATGAAAAAAAATATTATTTATTACGCTGAGTAATAAACAATTTAACTTTATTGATTGGAAAGGAGTGATTAGTGATGCGGCGGCGAAATCAATAATGGAATTTCTTCTTTTCTTCCAGTCAACGTCTCTTCACCTATCCAATTTGTGCAAGCAGGACGTTGCGTTAAGATAAAAGTAAGTAACTAATGGAGTGTAAAACTATGTTCCTACTATAACAAATTACTATATTTATTTTTTTTTGAAAGACGAAATTAATACATGGCAGACCCGATCACCCTTTTTTTGACTACCAACGATGATGAGATAATTATAACAAAATGACTTTAGTAGTCGTAATTTTTTCTCCATCAATTGTTCGTACAACATACATGCCTTTATTTAGATACTTTACGGGTATTGAAGTAAAAGAAGTATTACTGGTTAACTCTTTTACCGTTCTACCCATAGCATCAATAATTTGTATAGTAAAATTATCGTTGCTGTTTCTTGCCACCAACAAATTCAATACATCCTTAACAGGATTTGGGGCTACCACTACTTTGTAATCATCTTGAAAATAAATATTTTTAATATCACTATAACTTACTTTACCATCTCTACCTACCATTTTTAGGCGGTATTGATTAAAACCTTTTAAGGGTAAATTATCAAAGGCGATATAATCTGTTTGAACAGTTGTAAAGCCAATACTATTAGCTGTTGCAACTGGGCTAAAGTTTACTCTATCCTTGCTTCTTTCTACTACAAAATAATCAATACTAAACTCGTTATTGGTTTGCCAGTTTAATTTAACGGTGTTGTTTATACGCTTTGCATTAAACGTTAATAAATTTAAACGACTACCTGTTTGTAAAAAATTATACCTGGTTTGAATAGGGTAGTGGTCGGTAGTAGTGTTGGCATAAATGCTAGCACTTGTAGCTATCATGCTCACCACATCTGTTCGTATGGTAGCACTACTATTCATAAACACATCATTCATTTCATTTGATAATACAGTATGATCAATAACATCTGGAAAACTTACTGTACTTCTAAATCCTTGTAGGCTTAGGGCTAACGAAACAGATTTGTAACTGTTGGCATCAATAGAGTCGCTAATAAGTAATGAGTAAGAAGAAGCAACATCTGGCCCTATGGTAATTGGCGCAATGGTTCTATCTAAATCATCATTAAAATCGCCTAAAATAATAATATTGGCATTTGGATAATTAGCATCTAAACTATCTTTCATTGCTTTTACACCTAATTTTCTTCTGCGATACGATTCTATTTTTTCAGCATCGTTACCCGTATTGGCTTTAGCATGTAGTATTAAAAAACTTACTGGTTTTGTTACTCCGCCAATAGTAGCATCTGCTTGCACAAAAAAGGGCACCCTTCCGCTACTCCAATAATAACGAACACTATCGTAGTTGGTGGCTGTTCGTAAAAATGCTCTTGTTGTAATATTACTTAAAACAGATTTTTTATAAATAATGGCTTGCTTTTGTGCAGTTGGGAAAAATGAAGGGTAATTAGGGCCTGCAGGGTCATCGGCACCGCTTCCATAATTGCATATGGCAAAGCCCCAAGTATTGGTTCCGTTATTTAAACTGTCCACCAATTTTCTTGTTCTTGCCGTATCACAAACCTCCACTAAAGCATATACATCTGCATTCATGGTTCTTAAAATTGTCTTTACATTAGCCTCTTGTAAGTCTTCATTTGTAGGTCCCCATGGGCCGGGATCTGCAGGGGTTTCATCTTTGCCAAACCAATCTAAATTCCAAGCCACTACCTCTAGTGTTTTTGTAGATGATATTGAAGTACCGCTTAAGAATGTTCTGCTTTGATTTATGCCTGTTGTAGTCACATTTAACCTGCCTGTTAAAGAAGATGCATCAACAGCATTAGGTTTAAAACGTACATAAAATATTTTTGTACCAGGTTGAGCTTGTGATGGAGTAAACGAAATAGATGAAGCAGCGGTTGTAGCATCTTTTGATAGTTCAAAATGTGCCGGTGCATTTATGATTAAGTCACTTTTTAAATCTACAGCGTTAAACGTAAAAGGAACCCATGACGAGGTATTACCATAAGGTACAAAACCAAAATCGTATGTGGTAGGAGAAACTGCTACAGTTGCTTCTGGCAATTGAGTGCTGTTAAACAATTGTATTTCATCTAAGGTCCATCTTGCTGCTCCTAGTGTTGGGCTTGATTGATACACCCATGCTAAATAAACTGCTGGCTGCTTAAAATTTTGTAGATTAATACTATCACAAAGCGTCCATGCGTTTGTATTTTCATCAGGGAATTTTCCAAAAACATCTGCCCAAGTTGCGGCAGCAGGATTACCGTAACCCTTATAATTTGTACTTACTTTTAATTGTAGTTGTGGTCCATTAAAACGATTGATACTATAAAAACGTAAAAGTGGAATTGCAAATGCCGATAAATCTAATTGAGGAGAAATAAACCAATCTTCATTGGTAACGGCACCTGGGCCAGTTACAAAACCATTCATTTGAACACCATTGCTTGGGTTGTAACCAAAAGTAGTACAATCCCATGTTTGAGTACCTATAACGCTAAACTGGCTAAAGCCATCACTTAAAATTGTAGTACAGTTTGTAAATGGAAAATTGTAAGTTGTTGGCCAAGGGCTGAAGGTTGTAAACTTCCAACCTGCAGCACCACCAAAAGCAACACAGTTGTTGTTGTTACTATCAATGTAAGCTCCAGCAGGCACATCAATATAATAATCGGTACCAATGTTTAAAAAATTTACTTTAAAACCAGCGGTATTACTTACTACATCGGTACTAGCAACGGGCAATGTAGCTATAACCGAATTATCGGTAAGTTTCTTTACTAAAATATTTCCAACGCCTTTTTTTATACCTTCTGTAAAACGAATATAGCAGTTAGGATTGTTGGGAACGTTAATAGAATTATTTATCGGAAATAAATTTAAAACCGCAGGTGGTACATTATCATTTGGCCCACCAGAAATATTGTACGTCATGGTAAGGTCGTCAATTGCCAAACCATCATCTGCACCAGTTGCATTAAAATCTGCCCAACGAAATAAAAAGGTTGTATTATTTGCAATAGATAATCCATTTATAGTAAATGTTATAGTCGTTCTGTTAGAGGCAGCGTTTCCGTCATACGCTCCCAAAGTTGGGCCTTGTATTGGGGCATTAAAATCTAATTGATTAACATCTGTCCAGCTACCGTTATTAACAGTAGTAGCATCGGTACTATATTGAAAGTCTAGTTTATCTTGCCTTGCTAAAGTTCCTAGTCTCCACTGCTCACCAGTATAAGTAAGGCTTATGCTTGTAATTGTACCAAGTGTATTATTGGTAAAAGCTACACCGCATAAGGGAATAAGGCTACCAGATTGCAAACCACCCAAGGCTCTTTCCGAATTGGCAGCAGCACCATAGCTGTAGCTATCACCTGAATTAGAAGTACCGGTACCTGTATTGTAAAACAAATTGGCATTTGCTCCCGTTTCTATAAACTGCCAGCCATTAGGCATGGTGCTTGATGTACCGGTGTTGGCAAGAATATTAAAATCTTGTGAATATGGAGCTGCAGTTGTAAGCACAATTTGTGCATTGACATTACTTAGTAAAAAACTTGCTATTATTAATGTGGTGTAAAACTTTTTCATATTAAAATTTAGTGAGCAAAAGTAACTCTATTTTTTGATGTGTAGAGAAGAAACGAATGAAGTATTTGTTAACAAAATTGCCATCCTGTCAGCATAATTGCTTTGGCACTTTATTTGAAACCTACTTACTAAACAAAATATATATGCAAAAAGGAAGTATACGTGTACAAACAGAGAACATTTTTCCTATTATTAAAAAATTTTTATACAGCGATCATGAAATTTTTATTAGAGAGCTGGTTAGTAATGCGGTAGACGCTACCCAAAAAATTAAAACTTTATCAAGTATTGGGGAGGCTAAAGGCGAAATAGGGGAGTTAAGAATAGATATTAAATTAGATGCGGAAAAAAAGACATTAACCATTAGCGATAGAGGAATTGGTATGACAAGTGAGGAGGTTGATAAGTACCTTAATCAAGTAGCTTTTAGTGGCGCTGAGGAGTTTTTAGAAAAGTACAAAGGGCAAAACGAAAGTACTATTATTGGACATTTTGGCTTAGGTTTTTATAGTGGTTTTATGGTAAGCGATAAGGTAGAAGTTATAACTAAAAGTTTTAAGGAAGATTCAAAAGCCGTTCGTTGGGAGTGTGATGGTAGCCCAGAATTTACTTTAGAGGATATTGATAAAGTACAAAGAGGTACGGACATTGTATTACATATTAATGAGGAGAGTAAGGAGTTTTTAGAAGCTCATCGAATTGAAGCAATGCTACAAAAATTTTGTAGATTTTTGCCGGTACCCATTTATTTTAATACCTCCCCAAGCCCCTCCGAAGGAGGATCTTTGAAAGACGCTGCTGAACAAGAAGTTGGTGATGAAAATGTAGATGAAGAAACTGCACCCAAAGAAACTCCTATCAATAATCCAACACCAGCATGGACAAAAAAGCCTAGTGAATTAACCGATGAAGATTATAAAAACTTTTATAAAGAATTATATCCATACAGTGAGCCGCCCTTATTTTGGATTCATTTAAATGTTGATTTTCCATTTAACTTAACGGGTATTTTATACTTTCCTAAAATAAAGCAGAGTTACGAAATACAAAAAGATAAAATACAACTTTACTGTAATCAGGTTTTTGTAACCGATGAAGTAAAGGATATTGTTCCAGAATTTTTAATGTTGTTGCATGGTGTAATTGATAGTCCAGATATTCCGTTAAACGTTAGCCGTAGCTATTTACAAGGCGATCCCAATGTTAAAAAAATAAATAGCCATATTACTAAAAAAGTAGCCGATAAGTTTGAAGAAATTTTCAAAAACGATAGAAAACAGTTTGAAGAAAAATGGGAAAGCCTTGGTTTGTTTGTAAAGTATGGTATGATGACAGACGATAAGTTTTTAGAGAAGGCAAATAAATTTAATATACTGCAAGATGCAAGCGATGATAAGTTTTATACATTGGAGGAGTATAAAATAGCAACAGAATCCATCCAAAAAAATAAAGAAGGCAAGCAAGTAATTATCTATACTACTAACCCTATACAACAAGATGCCTATATACAACAATCAACAGCAAAAGGTTATAAAGTTGTAAAGCTTGAAACGATAGTAGATGCTGGTTTTATCAACCATATGGAAATGAAATGGGAGGGTGTGCAATTTACCAGAGTAGATAGTGATATTGCTGATAATTTAATAGATAAGCAAGAGGTAAGTGAAAGTGTTTTAAGCAAAGATGACGAAGCCAGATTGAAAGAATTATTTGGGTTACAAATACCTGAGTTGAATGTAACGGTGGAGGTTAAAGGTTTAAGTGCCGATGCTCCGCCAGTTGTTGCTACAAGGCCAGAGTTTATGCGTAGGATGAAAGATATGGCTTCAATGCAAGGAGGAATGGGTGCTTTTTATGCAAACATGCCTGATGAAGTTACCCTTACTGTAAATGGTAACCACACCATTTATAAAAATATATTAGCCTCTGCCGAAAAAGAAAAACAAGAAAAAGTTATGCATAATTTAGCCGATTTAGCTTTACTATCGCAAGGGTTATTGAAAGGAAATAGCCTTACTAATTTTATTAATAGAAGTGTAGAATTAATAAGTTAGAAATACAAGTTTAATTTGTGGTTTACGGTTTAACCTAAGCAGTTGTCCTGAGGGATTCATACACTTAACTAAATTTAGGAAAGGTTGTCAATTTTTATAAGTTGATAACCTTTTTTATGTGTTATGCTTAGTTTTTTTGAGAAGGTATTTCCAACATACTAACCTCTAAATAGTTTAATTTTTTAGAATGATAGGTTTCAATAAATCCTTGTGCTACAAATAATTCTTTATGCAACGGATTAACATAAGCAATAGTTAAGTCTCTTGGTTTTTTCTCTAAACTAACTATGATATTTTCTACCACTCCACTCATAATTATTTCATCAAAAGGGTTAAACAAAAATATGCAATCAACATCGGTTGGTATTTCAAAATAAAAGGCATCGTTTGTATAAACTTTATAGTGTAGTGTAGGTAATTGTTGTTTTGTTTGGAAAAGATTTTTTTCAGCTTCAAGGCATAAGTCTTTCGAAAAATCTATTCCAGTAACTTTATTAAATCCATGGTAAGCTGATACACATAAAGCCCTGCCTTTACCACAACCAATATCTAAAAAATGAGTATTCCTTTTTTTGGGAAGTTGGTTAAAAATAGTTTCAAGTAAATCGTAACTAACCGGCATATAAATAGTGGCATGGTCAATATCTATTCCTTTTTCCTCTAAACTTTCTAATGTATCTTTCCCAGTGGTGTTAATCCTATATTTTTTTTCTCCTTTTATTTCTTGTAAAAGAATATGCCATGCAATTCGAATATTCCAGTTGAAGGCTATGTATATAAAGTAGGTAAAAAATTTC
This sequence comes from uncultured Bacteroidota bacterium, assembly GCA_903837525.1. GTDB lineage: Bacteria > Bacteroidota > Bacteroidia > Chitinophagales > Chitinophagaceae > Ferruginibacter. The sequence continues at coordinate 12,069 of CAILUU010000030.1, forward strand.
ATTACATTCAAATTTTCACCATTCAAAATTTACTTTTTTGAACGGCACAATTATTCACTCAATCTTAAATCAATTACTTTCATTTGCAATGTTTTGTTTCCTTGCCATTCGTTTTCATCAATTGTAAAAACAATATCAATAGGTTGTTTCAAGTGCAATAAATGAAATTTTGGGGCTAAATTAAAACCAATACCCGTAAAGGTTATCTTGTCTTTTTTTAACACAAACCGTATGTGTAAATCTTTTACAATTTTACTATATCCGCTATCCACTACATTTTTCGCAATAAATGTTGGCCTCATATTTTCTGGTCCAAAGGGTTCCATTTGGCAAAGTATGTTGTAAAAGGATGGAGTAATCTCTTTAAATTCAATTGGCGTATCTATTATTATTTCTGGTATTAGTAACTCAGTTGGTATGCTATTGCTCACTACTTCCTCAAATTTTGTCGCAAAATTTTCAACATTTTCTGGTAAAAGAGACAAACCTGCAGCAGCAAAATGGCCCCCATAGCCTAATAAATATTCTCTACAAGCATGTATTGCTTCATACAAATTAAAGCCTACAACACTTCTTGCACTTCCAGCAACTACATCGCCACTTTTTGTAAGTACAACAGTTGGTCTATAATAGGTTTCGGTTAATCTACTTGCTACAATTCCTACAACACCTTTATGCCAATGCGCTTTATAAACAACAGTTGTTTTTTTATTTATTAAAGCTGTATCATTTGCAATCAAGCTCAACGCATCTTCCGTAATACTACTATCGGCTTCTTTTCTATCACTATTGTCGTTATGTAAAAGTTCTGCAATTTCTAAAGCTTTGGTTTCATCTTTTTCAATAAATAATTGAACTGCTTTTTTTGCATCATCCATTCGGCCGGCAGCATTTACCCTTGGGGCAATTACAAATACTACATTGTTTATAGTTAAACTTCCTTTTATACCACCTAAATGTATTAGCGATTTTATTCCAGCACATGGGGTACTATTTATTTTTTGTAAACCATAATAGGAAAGTATCCTATTTTCGCCAGTCATGGGTACAATATCTGCTGCAATTGCTGTTGCAACTAAATCTAAGTAACATAAATAATGTTCCTCATCCATATTAAAATGAGTAGCTAAAGCTGTGGCTAATTTAAAACCTACTCCACAACCGCATAATTCTTTGTAAGGATATGTACACTCTTTTTGTTTTGCATTTAAAATAGCTACCGCTTCTGGCAATTCATCATCTGGTAAATGGTGATCGCATACTATAAAATCTATGCCTAACGTTTTAGCATAAGCGATAAGCTCAATCGATTTTATTCCACAGTCTAACGATAAGATTAAACTAAACTTATTTTCAGCAGCAAAATCAATTCCCATTTTACTTATACCATAGCCTTCCTTATATCTGTGTGGAATATAGAAGTCTAAAAAATTGGAATCATAAATTTTACACAAAAACTGATACATTAGTGCAACACTTGTTGTACCATCCACATCATAATCACCAAATACTAAAATTTTTTCATTTTGTTCAAATGCTTGTGAAATTCTAGCCACAGCTTTATCCATATCTTTCATTAAATATGGATTGTGTAAATCGGTTAATTGTGGTCTAAAAAAGTGTTTAGCTTTATCGTAGGTAGCAATTCCTCTTTTTAAAAGAATGTCGCAGATAGGCTTACTTACTTTTAACTCTTGGTGAAGTTGGTTAATTTTTTCATAAGTTGAGGGTATTATTTTCCAACGCTTCTCCATAATTATTTTTACTATACTGTGTGCTAAAATAAAAGTGAATCTGTATTAACTTAAGCTTAATATTTTCTGTCTGTTGTATAACGTACTAATTCTTCCAAAGCATTTTTTACTTCGCCATTTTCAAATTCATTTAATATTTGCAATGCCTCATCTCTGTACCCATTCATTTTTTCTTCGGCATATTTTATTCCACCCTCTGCAACTACTACATCAATTACTTGTCTAACCTTTTCTTTATTTTTATTTTCGTTTTTAATAATGTAAATGAGCTCTCTTTTTTTTACGTTATCTATTTTATTTAACGTATAAATTAAAGGCAGTGTTAATTTTTTTTCTTGAATATCATTACCAGTTGGTTTTCCAATATCGTCTGTTCCATAATCAAACAAATCATCTTTTATTTGAAAAGCAATGCCTGCTTTTTCGCCAAATAATTTCATTCTATTACTAATTGCCTTATCGTTACTTGTAGTGTATGCACCTACAGCACAAGCCGATGATAATAGAGAAGCTGTTTTATTCTTAATTATTTCAAAATAAATATCTTCTTTTAAATTTAAATTTCGGCTTTTTTCAATTTGTAATAATTCTCCTTCGCTCATTTGTTTTACAGCTTCAGACAAAATATGTAAATTTTCAAAATCATTGTTTGTGGTAGATAACAATAAACCTTTCGATAAGAGATAATCACCCACTAACACAGCTATTTTGTTTTTCCAAATTGCATTTATCGAAAAAAAGCCTCTTCTTTCTAAGGACTCGTCCACTACATCGTCATGCACCAAAGTGGCAGTGTGTAAAAGTTCTACCAAGGCAGCCGCTCTATAGGTAGTGTCATTAATTTTGCCATGTAATTTTGCACTGAGTAACACAAACATGGGCCTCATTTGTTTTCCTTTCCTTTTAATAATATATTTCATTATTCTATCAAGTAAAGGGGACTGACTTTTAACTGATTCGGAAAATTTTTGTTCAAAAATCTTTAATTCTTCACCAATTATATTATTAATAAAATTCATTAGTTTAATTTTTGTATCTATGTTTACCTTGCAAAGTAAGATATTTAAGCTGCAGCATTCAAATTTATCGTAAAATGCTAAAAATAATGCAACTTATTGACTCTTATTTGTTGACTGACAGCAATACTGCCTGAAATATTGATGTAGATTTAATACACCAAACCATAAATAAATTTGCTTTTTAACTAACAATCAATACTTTTGCATATATATATACTCTTACACATTTAGAAATTTATTAATTATTAAGTTATGGCAAGCAAAAAGTACAAATTATTAATCATAGCATTATTGCTACTAAGTTCTGGTGTATTTGCACAGACAAGAAGTGGCTATAGCGTATATGACAGTGCGGTTATCCCAGCAAAAAGGATGCCTCAGCAAAACGAATTTTGGAATAACACTTATAATTTTCCAGCAAAACCACGTGATATGTGGGAAGTTGGTGCATCTTTAGGTATGTTCACTATTAGCGGAGATATTCCTGCAAATATGTTAACTTTTCCAAATTTTGAAGTACATGTAAGAAAAGCCTTTGGGTATATTTTCTCTTTACGACTTCAATATTTAAGTGGAACTGGTAAAGGTATGCAATGGCTAATTGCTGAAAACTATGGTAAAAATACGGCTTGGCAAAAAGGTGCTACAGGTGTTGGTTATGCTGCTCCTTATGCTCCTTTTGCAAATGGTAATGGATATTATTCAAGAGATAGAGGTACTACCAGAAGTGCTCAACAAGATGTTGTTTACTACAATTACAAGTCTAAAGTACAAGACCTTGGTATACAGGGTATCGTCACTTTAAACAACATTCGTTTCCATAAACAAAAAACGGGTATTGTAATTTATGGTGGAGGCGGTATTGGAGCTTCTCTTTATAAAACAATGGTAAATGCCTATGGTGCTGGTGGAAACTCTTATGCAAATTTGTTTAGAACTGTGTATAACAACAATAGTGGAGGTGGATACACCAAACGTAAAGATATTTTAAAGGCCTTGAAAGCGGGTATGGATGATACGTATGAAACTCCTGCTGAAAACCATGGCGTACGTCGTCCAAAAATTGGAAATAACACTTTAAAGCCATCTGGTACTGTTTTAATGGGTGTTGCTATTCGTTTAGGTAAAAGAATCAATTTATCAATTGAGGATAGATTAACAGTTGTTAAAGACGATTTGCTAGATGGTCAACGTTGGCAAGAACAGGGTTATGGCGATGCTTCTTTAACTCGTAGCTTTGATTCGTACAATATGTTATCGTTAGGTTTAAATGTAAATTTAGGGGCAAAATCTGTTGAGCCATTATGGTGGTTAAATCCGTTGGATTATGCATATGATGAGTTTCCTAATAAGAAAATTAAATTCCCTAAATCAGAATGCCCTGATAACGATGGAGATGGCGTTTGTGATCATTTAGATAACGAACCTAACACTCCGGCTGGTTGCCCAGTTGATACTCATGGTGTTACTAAAGATACTGATGGTGATGGTGTTCCGGATTGTAAGGATAAGCAATTAATTACCCCTACTGAGTGTCAACCAGTTGATGCTGATGGTATTGGTAAATGCCCAGATCCTGCTTGTTGCACAGCAAAAGTTGAAGAAACAAAAGTTTGCCCTGCAGACTATCCAAGTTTGTCAATGAAAGCTGTTAGTCTAACTTCTGATAACAAAGCTATGTTGGCTACTATTGCTTCTACATTAAAGCAAAATCCAACTTGTAGTATTACAATCAACGGTTATCCTGAAGCTTCTAAATTGTCACAATCAAACTGTACTCAAAAATTAGAGAAAGTTAAAAATTATTTAGTAGAAGTTGGCGGAATTAGTGCAGATAGAATTACTACGGAATGTATTATTGACGGTGGTGATAAAAACACTGTAGACGTAAAAGGTAATTAATACCTAATTAAAAGCATAAAAGATTTTACTTTTTGCTTAATAAAAAAGTCTCCCTATTTTGGGAGACTTTTTTATTTTTACTGTTTTAACGATAATTTATTTTCACCCATAAATTTGGTATTGCAAAGAGTTGAAGAAAAGTTACGAAGTTGTGTGCTTATTAAAAAGGTTACTTTCGTTTACTATTTTATAGTAAAATTTTAAGAGTTTTAGAGCAGTATGCTTAAGCTACCCTCAGCGATAAAGTCTTTTATATTCTATTTATCAAACTATTAACGATTGTTTTTAGGTTATAAACAGAAATAACATCATTTTTAACTAAATTCCTTTAATTTTGCACTTCTTTATGCGTATAACTAAACTATTTATAGCTATTGTTTTAAGTTTGTTGGTATTTACTAGTTGTAACAAGTATACTAAAGTGCTTAAAAGTAAAGACTACGAGTATAAGCTAAAAATGGCAGATTTGTATTTTGAACAAAAAAAATACAAAAACGCTCAACAGTTATATGAAGAGTTGTTTCCGATATACAAAGGAAATGTAAAATTTGAAGAACTTTATTACAAAGATGCATACTGCTTTTATTATATGAAATTGTATAGTGATGCAGAGAATTTATTTAAAGGGTTTTTAGAGGTTTTTCCAAATAGTAAAAAAGCTGAAGAGGTTGATTATATGCTTTGTTTAAGTTACTATAAACAATCGCCAAAGTTAGAGTTAGAACAAGTAAACACCAGTAAAGCAATAGGCATGTTGCAATCGTTTATTAGTAGAAATCCTGAATCGTCACGAATTGCTGAAGCAACAGAAATTATTGATAAATGTAGGGCAAAGTTAGAGTTTAAAGAATACAGAGCAGCAGATTTATATTATAATTTAGGGCAACATAGGGCAGCCGCATTATCTTATACTAATTTGCTTAATAGCTATCCAGAAAGTACAAGAGGTGATGAGTATAAGTTGAGAATTTTAAAGTCGTATTATAAGTTTGCTAAGTTGAGTATTGTTGAAAAGCAAATTGAGCGCTACGAAAAAGTAATAGCCGAGTATCAAGATTTTATGGATAGATACCCTGAAAGTAAGCTTTTGAAAGATGCAGAAAGTTATAATAGTTTAAGTCTTAATCATATTAAAGAAATAAAAAATGAGCAAATTACGTCGTCAGTTAAGTAGTAACACCAGCAATGTGGTAGAACCTAAAAAATTATCCGATATAAAGGCAAAAACGGGTAACTTATACGAGTCTATTTCTATTATTGCAAGAAGAGCTAATCAAATAAATATTACCCTAAAAGAAGAATTGCATAATAAATTAGAAGAGTTTGCAAGCCATACCGATAGTTTAGAAGAAATTCATGAAAATAAAGAGCAAATAGAAATATCAAAGGCTTACGAACGTATGCCAAACCCTGCATTACTAGCAACCGCCGAGTTTATGGAGGATAAAGTTTATTTTCGTAAAAATGATGAAGACTTGTTTAGTTAATTTTTACCAATAATTTAGCAGCATGTTTGCCTAAGAATGTATACTTTTATCCCCCAATTAGTTGGGGGATTTTTATGCAATTAACCAATAAAAAAATACTTTTAGGTGTAAGCGGTAGTATAGCAGCTTACAAAGCAACATTTTTAGTACGTTTACTAATAAAGCAAGGGGTCCAGGTAAAAGTAATAATGACTAATGCAGCAAAAGACTTTGTAACACCTCTTTCATTATCTACCTTATCTAAAAACGATGTACTTAGCGATATTGCTACGAACGACTCTTGGGCAAATCATGTAGCATTGGGCAGATGGGCTGATGTTATGCTAATTGCACCACTTAGTTGTAATACGTTGGCTAAAATGGCAACAGGCTTGTGCGATAATTTATTAATGGCCGTTTATTTATCTGCTACTTGCCCAGTAATTGTGGCTCCTGCAATGGATGAGGATATGTGGCACCATCCCACAACAAAAAATAATTTACAAAAACTTGAAGTATACCACAATAAAATAATACCGGTAGAAAACGGTGAACTTGCAAGTGGCTTAATTGGCGAGGGAAGGATGGTAGAACCGGAAATAATTGTAAAATATTTGGAAGATTTTTTTATTTCAAAGGATGAATTAAAAGGAAAAAAATTTTTAGTAACTGCTGGTCCAACTTACGAAGCTATAGATCCGGTACGTTTTATAGGTAACCATTCAAGCGGCAAAATGGGTATTGCACTTGCCGAAGAATTGACAAAAAGGGGAGGAGATGTAACCTTAGTAATAGGCCCATCTTCTGAAAAAATTAGTAGTACTATAAAAGTAGAAAAAGTAACATCGGCAGCCGAAATGTATGAAGCCTGTATGGTAATTTTTGAAAAGGTAGATATAGCCATAATGAGTGCTGCCGTTGCAGATTATACCCCAGTAGCTATTGCAAACGAAAAAATAAAAAAGAAAGAAGAGGTTTTTACCATAGAACTTACAAAAACTAAGGATATATTAAAAAGCCTAGGTGAAGTAAAAAGAAAAAATCAGTTTTTGGTTGGCTTTGCTTTAGAATCAACTAACGAAAAAGCATATGCTTTAGGAAAATTAAAAGCTAAAAATGCTGATATGATGGTATTGAATTCTTTAAAGGATAAAGGTGCAGGATTTGGCATAAACACTAATAAAATAACTATTTTTGATAAAGCAGAAAATGAATATCATTTTGAAACAAAATCAAAAGTAAATGTGGCAACAGATATTGTAAACACTATTATTAAATTAAACAATGCATAAGTGTCTACTTATTTTATTATTTAGCCTAGCTATAAAAAATGCTAAAGCACAAGAGCTAAAAGCAAGGGTAACGGTAAATGCTACCCGTATTGGAAATAATGTAAATAGAAATGTATTTCTAACCTTACAAACAGCATTAAATAATTTTTTAAATAATAAAAAGTGGGGCCCAGATAACTTTCAACCCAACGAAAAAATTGAGTGTAATTTTGTTTTAACATTAGAAGCAACAGATGAAGTAAATGTTTATTCATCTCAATTAATTATACAAGCTGCCAGACCAATTTTTAATTCATCTTACAATTCTCCTATTATTAATTTTCAAGATGAAGGAATAGGGTTTAAGTATGTGGAGTTTCAAATAATGGAATTTAACGATAATAGAATTGCAGGCTCCGATGCCTTAGCAAGTAACCTTACCGCAACATTTGCCTATTATGCCTATATGGTTTTGGGATTTGACTATGCTTCTTTTTCTCCCAGGGGTGGAGATTTGTTTTTTCAAAAAGCACAAAATATTGTAAATAATGCCCCCGAGGGTAGAGGAATAAGTGGGTGGAGATTATTTGATGGGCAACGCAATAGGTATTGGTTAGTAGAAAATATGTTGAATAGCAGATATTCATTAATGCATGATGTGTATTACAATTATTATAGATTAGGAATGGATAAGTTGTATGAAAATGAAAATGCAGCAAGAGCAGAATTATTGAATGTTTTAAACCTACTTAATACATTTGCTACAGAAAATCCTAATAAAATGATTAGCCAGTTTTTCTTTCAAGGCAAATCAACAGAGCTCATTAAAATTTTCTCTAAAGCCTTGCCCCCCGATAAAGCAAGGGCATCGGAACTGTTACAAAAATTAGATTTAACCAATGCTGCTAAATATCAAGCTGAACTAAAATAATGCAAAAAAGTATCTTTTTTTTTATACTCATCTTTTTGTTTTCCTGTAAAAACAACTTACCAAAAGATATACTTGAGGGGAAAAAAATGGAAAAAGTGTTATGGGATGTTTTAAAAGTAGATGCTTACACTAAAAACTATTTTTTAAAAGACACTACAAAAAATATAGTTTTAGAAAATGCTAAAATGCAACTTCAGGTTTTTGCCTTGCATAATATTACTAAAGATCAATTTTATAAAAGCTACCAATATTATTTAGCCAATAGCAATTTAATAAAACCTTTGTTAGATAGTATAGCCAATAACGCTAATAAAGAAAAATATATTAAATATTCTACAGGGCAACAAGCAGACCCTGCAATGGTAGAATAATAGAAATTAAACTATGATAAACAAAGTATTTAAAGATGCTGAAGAAGCAGTAAAAGATATTAAAGATAATGCTGTAGTAATGCTAGGTGGCTTTGGATTATGTGGCATTCCAGAAAATTGTATAGCAGCATTAGTAAAAAAAAAGGTAAAAGGATTGACCTGTATTAGCAATAATGCAGGAGTAGATGATTTTGGAATAGGATTAATGTTGCAACAAAAGCAAGTAAAAAAAATGATTTCGAGTTATGTTGGCGAAAATGCAGAATTTGAACGGCAATTACTTAACGGAGAATTAGAGGTAGAATTAATACCCCAAGGAACATTAGCAACTAGATGTATGGCAGCCGGATATGGCATGCCAGCAATTTTTACTCCTGCAGGTGTAGGTACCGAAGTAGCCATAGGTAAAGAAGTAAGAGAATTTAAAGGCAAAGCGTATTTACTAGAATATGCTTTTGATGCCGACTTTGCACTTGTAAAAGCTTGGAAAGGAGATACGGAAGGTAATTTAATTTTTAAAGATACGGCCCGTAATTTTAATCCATTGATGGCAATGGCTGGTAAAATAACCATTGCAGAGGTTGAAGAATTAGTAGCCCCTGGCGAACTTGATCCAACCTATATTCATACACCGGGTATTTATGTACACCGTATATTCAAAGGAGAAAATTATGAAAAGAGAATAGAACAAAGAACGGTAAGAAAAAACACCCCGTCCCCCCGCTAAACGGGAACTGGCGGCTTCCGGTTTTTGCAATACATTTTTAAGCAATAATTCAACTATTATCTGAAATAAATTATAAACTTTAAAACTAAGTTCCCCCTCCAGGGGGGAAAAGGGTTATGGCACTTACAAAAGAACAAATAGCACAACGTATTGCACAAGAGTTAAAAGATGGGTATTATGTAAATTTGGGTATTGGCATACCTACATTGGTAGCCAATTACATACCAAATGGAATAGATGTGGTTTTGCAAAGCGAAAACGGGTTGTTAGGAATGGGCCCTTTTCCAACGGAAGGAAAAGAAGATGCAGATTTAATTAATGCTGGTAAGCAAACAATAACCACCTTACCAGGCAGTGCTTTTTTTGATAGTGCAATGAGTTTTGGAATGATAAGAGCAGGTAAAGTGGATTTAACTGTTTTAGGTGCAATGGAAGTTAGTGATAATGGAGATATTGCTAATTGGAAAATACCAGGCAAAATGGTAAAAGGTATGGGTGGCGCTATGGATTTAGTGGCAAGTGCAAAAAATATTATTGTGGCTATGATGCATACAAACCCAAAAGGCGAAAGTAAATTATTGCCACAATGTACATTACCACTTACCGGAAAACATTGCGTTAAAAAAATTGTAACTGAATTAGCTGTGTTAGATGTAACTATTGATGGATTTAAATTATTGGAGAGAGCTCCAGGTGTTACTGTAGAAGAAATAAAAACAAAAACGGCTGGTAAACTTATTATTAATGGAGACATTCCAGAAATGCAATTTAACTAACTAATAATAACTTAATCATACTACTACTAGGTTATATGGGTTAGGGACAGTGTTTTAACTGAAATAAAGCAAGAAACCAAACTAGGAATAAAATAAAAACCTGGGCATTTAGCGAAAATGGCTTAACAGCAGTAAGGAGAAGTCTTATCGCTTATTCAACATACCGCTACCAAATTAAGGTGTAAGGTTACTAACTTAACGCAGTTACAAATCCTATTAATTAATAACGAGTTAACAATAGTTTTGGCACTATTGAACTCTTGGAGCAGCAGCTAATATTTCTTTATTAGCGCCACTTGCATATTTTTCAAAATTCTTTATAAACTGTGCCGCTAAGTTTTGTGCTTGTGCATCAAATTGTTCAGGCTTTGGCCAAGTGTTTCTTGCATTTAAAATTTCACTTGGTACACCAGGGCAACTTTTTGGAATAGCTAATTTAAACCAAGGGGTAGTATCGTATTCTACATTATTTAAATCTCCATTTAACGCTGCAGTTATTGTTGCTCTTGTATAGGCTAACTTCATTCGGCTTCCTACACCATAAGGGCCACCTGTCCAACCTGTATTTATAAGCCATACATTAACATTATGTTCTTCTAATTTCTTGCCTAATAATTCTGCATATTGTGCAGGATGTAACGGCAAAAATGGAGCACCAAAACAAGCACTAAACGTACTCTTAGGCTCTGTAACACCAGCCTCGGTACCAGCAACTTTTGCTGTGTAGCCACTTATAAATTGGTACATTGCTTGCCCAGTAGTTAACTTACTAATTGGGGGAATAACACCATAAGCATCACAGGTTAAGAAAAATATATTTTTGGGTGTTTTTCCAATAGAAGGTTCTAACGCATTACTAATAAAATTTAGAGGATAACTAACCCTTGTATTTTCTGTAATTTTTTTGCTTGAAAAATCAATTTTATTGGTGCCTTCAAAAAAAGTAATATTTTCTACCAATGCACCCGGACGAATCGCATTAAAAATTTCTGGTTCTTTTTCTGCACTAAGGTCAATAGTTTTTGCATAACAGCCTCCCTCAAAATTAAATACACTATCTACCGTCCAACCATGCTCATCATCACCTATCAATAAACGATTAGGATCGGCGCTAAGTGTAGTTTTACCCGTACCACTTAAGCCAAAAAATACAGCTGTATCACCGTCTTTACCCATATTTGCACTACAATGCATGCTTAACACATTTGCTTTAGTTGGTAACACATAGTTAAGCATGGTGAAAATACCTTTCTTCATTTCACCAGTATATCCTGTGCCACCAATTAATATAGTTTTATGTGTAAAACTTAGTATTGCAAAATTTTCAGCTCTTGTACCATCTTCGCTTGGGTTAGCTTTAAAGCCAGGCGCTTGTATAATATGCCAGTTAGGAGTAAAGGTTTCTAAATCTTTTTCCTCTGGCCGTATAAACATATTGTAAGCAAATAAATTACTCCAAGGGTTTTCATTAATTACACGTAACCTTAGTTTAAAATTTTCATCGGCACAAGCATAGCAATCTCTAACCCAAATTTCTTTACCGGCTAAGTAGGCCAACATTTTTTCTTTTAATTGAAAAAAATATTTTTCTTCAATTGGGATATTAAAATCATTCCAATGCACAGTATTTTCTGTAATGGCATCTTTTACAGTAAACTTATCTTTAGGGCTACGGCCTGTAAACTTACCAGTATTAATTACTAAGGCGCCAGTATCACATAAAACGCCTTCGCCACGGTCAACAGCTTGTTGTGTTAATTGCTCAGGACTTAATTGGTAATGAATATCGTTAGAAACATTTAACCCTAGGTTAATTAGATCGTTTTTAGGCATAGAAATAATTGAAGGAACTGACATACAAAGTAATCGCTTTAATTTTACGCAAAGTTATACTAGATTTAGTTGTTAAAATTTCAACTTCCCCCATCATTTTTGCATTATTATAAAAAAATGTCTATCATCGTTTACAAAATTTCAATACTTATGTGTATTATTTGATGTAATTAAATAAACTTGTAGAATTATTGAAAACAATATAATTTTTAATAATTTAACGTGTTAAACATACACATTTAGTTAAAGATAATAAAGAACAAATAGAAGGAAGAGTAGAGGGGCAAATGATTATTATCCTAACAAAATACTTACGTAAGCAGGGCGTAGGTACTACATAAAATATGTAACAAATGTAAACAAAGCCAATGCCAACCCTTCCAAAGGGAGCCATTGCACTAATTGTATTTTCGTATATTGCACTATAAATTATTAGTATGAAATACTTGCCACAAAATCCTGAAATATTTACACAAAACCGTAAGCGTTTTGTTGAAAAAATGGATAAAAATTCTATTGCCATTTTTAATAGTAATGATGAAATTACTAGTAATGGAGATGCTATTTATACGTTTAAGCAAAATAGCGATTTGTTTTGGCTTACAGGTATTAGCCAAGAAGATAGTATGTTGATTTTATTTCCAAATAATCCCGATGAAAAATATAGAGAAGTATTAGTGCTAGTTAGGCCAAACGAATTAAAAGAAAAATGGGATGGCCATAGGTTACGTACAAAGGAAGCTATTGCTATTAGTGGCATACAACGCATTGTTTGGTTAGATAGTTTAGAAGGATTACTACAACCTTGGATACATTTAAGCGATACCATTTATTTAAACACAAACGAAAATGATAGAAAGGCAAACTTGGTGCCTATAAAAGATTATCGCTTTGCTGCAATGATGAAGGAGCGATATCCTTTACATAATTATAAACGTAGTGCAAAAGTTTTAAAAGATTTACGTGGCATAAAATCTGCTGCCGAAGTTGAAGTTTTACAAAAGGCAATGGATATTACCGATAACACTTTTAGGCATTTATTGCAGTTTGTAAAACCTGGTGTAATGGAGTATGAAATTGAGGCTGAAATTTATCATCAATTTATGAAGCAGGGCAGCACTGGTCCTGCATATGGTAGTATTATTGCAAGTGGTGATAATGCAAGAGTTTTACATTATACCGAAAATAATAGAGCATGTAAAGACGGTGATTTAATATTAATGGATTTTGGTGCAGAATATAGAGGTTATTGTGCAGATTTAACCAGAACAATACCTGTAAATGGTAAGTTTGGCCGTAGACAAAAAACGGTTTACAACGCTTGTTTGCATTTGCATAATTATGCAGCTAGTATTTTAAAGCCAGGCATTAGCATTGTAGATTATACCGAAAAAATTGGAGATGAAGCAACCGTTATTTTTCAAAAAATTGGGTTGCTGAAAAAGAGTGCTATTAAAAATGAAGACCCAGAAAATAGAGCTTACCGTAAATATTTGTATCATGGCATTAGTCATCATTTAGGAATAGATGTGCATGATTTAGGTACAAGAACGGAACCCATTAAAGCAGGTATGGTATTTACCATAGAACCAGGTATCTATATAGAAGAAGAAAATATGGGTGTACGTATTGAAAATAATTTTTGGGTAACCAAAACAGGTAATAAAGATTTAATGAAAAATATACCGATTACAGTTGAAGAGATAGAGGCTTTGATGAAGAAGTAATGTACTGATGTGCTAATTAGCTAATTGAATACTTTTTAATTTAAACTTATTAGCAACTTAGCATTTTAGCAAATTAGTCAATTGTTTTATGAAACAAATTCCAAATATTTTTACGCTCTTAAATCTTTTCTTTGGTTGTATAGCTATTGTATTTGCTTTACAAAACAGTATCGAAATAACTGCCGATGGCCAATTTGTAAGGCTAACCGAGGAGCTATATTACGCCTCTTTATTTATTGGCATTGCAGCAGTAATCGATTTTTTAGATGGGTTTGTAGCAAGAGCCTTAAACGCATCCTCCGAAATGGGTAAGCAGTTAGACAGCTTAGCAGATGTGGTTAGTTTTGGTGCAGCACCAAGTATTATTTTATACCAGTTTTTACGAATGAGCTTTATTAGAGAAAATGAAGGGGTGGAAACTAGTATGCTTTGGCTTATGCCTGCCTTCGTTTTTGCTTGTGCAGGAGCTTACCGCTTGGCTCGGTTTAATCTTGATACCGAACAAAGCTTTGGTTTTAAAGGGGTACCTATACCAGCAGCTGGTTTGGTAGTGGCAAGTTTGCCATTAATTTATTGGAATATGCAAACCGAAATGGTGTATACTATTTTAATGAATAAATGGTTTTTATATGGGTTAATAATTTTATTAAGTTTTCTAATGGTGTCTAAACTGCCCCTTATGGCATTAAAATTTAAAGATTTTAGTATAAAAAGCAATTTACCAAAATTTATTTTAGTTGGCATAGCCGTGGCAACAGCTTTATTATTAAAATGGTTGGCTATTCCAATTGTTTTCATTGCTTACATTATTTTATCTTTGCTTTATAAACGCAATTAAATATGACGTACACCGTAGAAGTAAAAATAATGCCACTTAAAAATTTATTAGATCCTCAAGGTAAAGCAGTAATGGGCGGCTTACAAAATTTAGGAATAAATAATGTTGCAGATGTAAGAGTAGGCAAGCATATTGATTTACAAATAGATGCTGATAGCGAACAAGCTGCAAAAGAAATTGCAGAAGAAGCTGCAAAAAAATTATTGGCAAATGCTGTTATGGAAATGTATGAAATAAATGTAAACCAAATTACCCCAAATCCCTAAAGGGGCTTTTAAGCCTAAGATAGGTTAAAACTACTTTTCTATAATTATATTACTTTGATTGATAAGGAAATTTCAAATATTCATACACTCAATTCCCCCTTCAGGGGGTTAGCGGGTTTATACATCATCCCCACACCAATAGGCAACCTAGCCGATTTTACCTTTAGAGCTGTAGAGGTTTTAAAACAAGTTGATTTAATATTAGCCGAGGATACTCGTACTTCATCTGTACTTTTAAATCACTATCAAATACAAAAGCCAATATCCCCATACCATCAACATAACGAACATAAAATTGTTACACACCTTACTGAGCAAATGCAAGCTGGTAAAACTATAGCATTACTTACCGATGCTGGAACACCGGGTATTAGCGACCCTGCTTTTTTATTGGTACGAGCATGTGTAAAACATAATGTAAAAGTAGAATGTTTACCAGGAGCTACAGCATTTGTACCTGCTTTGGTAAATAGCGGCTTACCTATAAATAGTTTTTGTTTTGAAGGTTTTTTGCCTTTAAAAAAAGGCAGGCAAACTATGATGAAAAAATTGGCTACAGAAGAACGTACCATGGTTTTTTACGAAAGCCCTATGCGTTTAGTAAAAACATTAAATGAATTTATAAACTATTTTGGGGCAGATAGAAATTGCTGCGTTAGCAGAGAGCTTACCAAAAAATTTGAAGAAAATAAACGGGGTACGTTACAAGAAGTGCATGATTATTTTAATGAAAAAACAGTTAAAGGGGAAATTGTTCTTGTAGTGGAGGGTAAGAGTTAATACCACTCACTCACCTCTTTCAATTCCTTTCTTTTAATAGCTGGCACCCAGCAGTCCTCAGCAGCATAACCAACCGGCACCAATAAAAATGGCTTTTCATTTATTGGCCGGTTTAGCACCTTACATAAAAAATTCATAGGGCTTGGTGTATGCGTAAGTGCCGCTAAGCCTGCATTGTGTATGGCTTTCGTACTCTTCTTTTTCTGCGGCTATGCGTATTTGTTTTTATTTCAATATTACTTACCATACAGGAGGTCCAGGGTTGTTTATGTGCCCCACTTGGGGCAGTGCTTGCCGTTAATAAAATACGTTCTATCACTTCTTTTGCAAAAGGCTTGTACGAAAAATCTCTTACAGATCTTCGTTCATCCATCCATCTATAAAAATCGGTTCCTTTACGTATACTTTCATTACTAGGAAAAGTTTTTTTGAGTATTTAGTAAATGGAAAACCATTTATAATTTTTGTATTTTGCATAACTTAAAATTACCGAAATTTGCCTTAATTAAATTATTAGTATGACTACAAAATCAATTTCCTTCGTTCTTGTTTTAACCTTTGTATTTATTAGTTCGTTTGCTCAACCTAGCCGTTGGCAACAACGAGTAAAATATGCCATGAATATTGATGTGGATGCATCTACCAATAAATTTACAGGAAAGCAAAAACTTGAGTATACCAATAATTCTCCTGATGTATTGAACAAAGTATTTTATCATTTATATTTTAATGCTTTTCAGCCAAACAGTAGTATGGATCTACGTAGCAGAGAGCTAGGTAAAATTGTAAATAATGGAAGACAAGATTGGGATGGAAGAGTACGCGATAGAATTAGCAAATTAACATCAGAGGAAATTGGGTATCAAAAAATAATTTCTTTAAAAGTTAATGGCATAGCCCAACCCTTTAAATACCACGAAACTATTTTAGAGGTAAATCTTACCAAAGCAATTTTACCTAACACAAAAGTGGTTTTTGATATGGAATTTGAAGCACAAGTTCCGTTACAAATACGAAGAAGCGGAAGAGACAACCCTGCTACCGGAGTACGATACAGTATGAGCCAATGGTATCCAAAATTATGTGAGTACGATTACGAAGGT
Organism: uncultured Bacteroidota bacterium; assembly: GCA_903837525.1. GTDB lineage: Bacteria > Bacteroidota > Bacteroidia > Chitinophagales > Chitinophagaceae > Ferruginibacter. Next base: position 28,833 of record CAILUU010000030.1, read on the forward strand.
TGGCATCCTACACCTTATGTGGCTAGAGAGTTTTACGGTGTTTGGGGAGATTATGATGTTACCATAAATATTGATCCCACCTATAAACTAGGCGGCACAGGCGTTTTGCAAAATGCAAACGAAATTGGTTGGGGGTATGATGCTGCCAACACTACCGATTTAAAACCTGCTACTAAATCAAAACGTACGTGGCGTTTTACAGCAAACAATGTGCATGATTTTGTTTGGGCAGCAGATCCAGATTTTAAACATCTTACTAAAAAATTAAAAAATACAACTTTACATGTTATTTATAACTACAAGCAAAATGATGAAAAAAACGATGCAGCTTGGGCAACTGTATTAAATGCTGCAGCTACATCTTTACCGTTTATTGAAGATAATTTTGGTAAGTATCCTTATCCACAATATTCATTTATACAAGGAGGAGATGGAGGTATGGAATATCCAATGGCAACATTGCTTAGCGGACCTAGCTTAGGTACCGTATTTCATGAGTGGATGCACAGTTGGTACCAAATGATGTTAGGAACAAATGAAAGTTTATATTATTGGATGGATGAAGGTTTTACAACTTTTGCAGAAAACTTAGTAACCAAATTTTACAATAAAAAATCAAACAAGCAACAATATGTAGATATGCTTGCAGCTAAGCCAGATAGTAAGCAACTAAAAGACGTATTAGATATTATACCAGAAGACCAAGGCGATAGCTACACAAGTTATTTTGGATTAGCTAAAAGTGGATATGAGGAACCCTTAACTACACATGCCGATCATTTTAATAGTAACGCTGCTTATGGAACAGCAGCGTATAGCAAAGGTGCAGTATTTATGGAGCAGCTTGGCTATATTGTTGGGGCAGTAAATAGAGATAAAATAATTATTGACTATTACAATCAATGGAAATTTAAACACCCAAATAGCAACGATTTTATTGTATTGGCCGAAAAAGCTACAGATATAAAACTAGATTGGTATAAAGAGTATTGGTGCAATACAACTAAAACAATTAATTATGCCATTGACAGTTTGTGGGAAGAGGGTGGAGTATCTAAAATTAGACTAAAGCGTATTGGGCAAATGCCTATGCCTATTGATTTGCAGCTTACTTTTAAAGACGGTACTACCGAAATGCATTATATGCCTTTAAACTTAATGTTTGGCGAAAAGCAACTTGAAAATAATAATCAAAAAAGGATAGTACATGAAGAGTGGAAGTGGACACACCCTACTTATATTGTAGAGTTTCCTCAAAAATTAAGTATATTAAAAGCAGTAGAAATAGACCCAAGTAAACGTATGGCAGATGTAGAAAGAAAAAATAATTTATTGGAATTAAATTGGTAAAATAAATGCATATAGAGGTTAGAAGGATTGAAAAAAACGAACTAGCACAATTATCAACTATTGCAAAGAAAACCTTTTTTAATACATTTGTAAATACATGTACTGCTGAGGATATGAATGGTTTTTTGGAAGAGAATTATAATGAAGAAAAACTTTTAAGTGAATTAAATAATTCAAGTTATCATTACTTTTTTGCCACTATTAATAACGAAGTGGTTGGTTATTTACTTTTTGCAGAAGAATACAAACACTTATCCATACTACAACAATGGAAGGCCTTAGAGCTTAAGGGAATTTATGTTTTACAACAGTATCAAGGCAAAGGAGTAGCCCAAGCTTTAATGAATTTTTATATTGATTTTGTAACAAAAAATAACTATGAAGTTGTTTGGATAGGCGTATGGAAGCACAATGAAAAGGCAAAAGCCTTTTATGCAAAATACGGTTTTATAGATAGTGGCTACACCCATGATTTCCCTATAGGAAATACACCACAAACAGATGTTTGGCTTTGGAAATTTTTAACTGAAAAAGGTAATATTTTTTGGCGTAAGTCAGCAAGCTCAACTGCAAGTATTTCTACTTTTGTGGTTGACTCTTGGAACGCTTTAAGAACGTCACTCCTATCGTATTGTCTTGTTTGGTCTGCGGTGTATTCATTAACTGCTCCTTGGTAATGAGATTTTTTGATAATAACATTTCGTCCATCCAACGCATTACTTCCGAGTGTTTACCCGATTGCATTTGCGGTTGCACTTGCTTTTGACCTGTAGTCTCTTTTTCGTTCTTCATATTGTTCATCTTTAGTTAAATTAGCTTCTTGTTCTTGCGAAAAAATTATTGATAGCTGAAAATCATTATTATTGATATTAAATGCATTAACACCCTCATTTTCTAACGCTACAGATAGGTCTGCTACTTGGTTATCTTCTACTATAGCTACAGGAATCTTCATTATACAAATTTTATGAAAAAAACTAACTAAAACAATACCACAAAGTGGTTACATACAGTCTATAAAACATTTAGTAAAAACTTGTTTTCGAAATAATCTTCATTAAAAACCTTAGTTACTTCCCAAATATGTGGTTTACAATTACTTTCAAAAATTTCCTGTGCTAAATCGCCACCCTTTAGGCAAATTAATCCATAGGGTTGTTTGTTATTGGCTGTACGCTTATTTAAAATTGGTTTACTCCAATACCATAAATCTTTTAGCGGTGCAACAGCCCTGCTAATAACCACATCAAATTTTCTATTTTTTATTTCCTCAACTCTACTATGTTGAGTTGTAATATTTTTTAATCCAATGGCATTAGCTACTTCTTTAACTACTGTTAGTTTTTTATTAACGCTATCTACTAAATGAAAGGGAGTATCGGGAAAAAATATGGCTAATGGAATGCCTGGGAAGCCGCCACCGCAGCCCAAATCAACAATTTGCATAGTAGGGGTAAATTCAAATTTTGCAGCAATTGTTAACGAGTGTAATACATGATGCAGATAAAAATTATCCATATCTTTTCTGCTAATAACATTTATTTTACTATTCCAATCGGTATACAACTCTTTTAATGCACTTAATTGCTGTAGTTGCGTAGGGGTAAAATCGTCAAAATATTTTAATACTATTTCCAAGTTTTAGATGGTTTTTTAAAAATACTAAATGCAAATATCAAATAATAAAAAAACATTCCAATATCAAACAGTAAAAAGTAGGGAAACAAATCTGCTTCTTTTAATTTTTTCATCCCTAAAAAATAAACAATGCTTTGTATAATAAATCGAACTCCAAATACTATTAAAGCAAATTTCCAATTATACAAAATTATGGAAGCCACTAATAAAGGATAAAATAAAAAATGAGTAAAAGCGTATACACTTAATAAAAATTTATGCAAAGGCTTATAATACTTAGCTGTACTATAATGCCTTTTTTTTTGCTTGGCATATTGGCTCCAAGTTTTTGCAGGTTCGCTAAGGGTAAAGGCATCAGCATCAATATTAATTTTTGTATTAATTTTTGTAGCAGCCATATTTATAAATAAATCATCATCGCCACTAAGTACATGGTTGTGTGCACTAAAGCCTTTATGCCTATAAAAAATTGTTTTTTTATAACTTAAATTTCTTCCTACCCCCATATAAGGCATACCAACTAGGGCGTAAGAAAAATATTGAATAGCTGTACTAAAAGCTTCCCATCTAATTAATTTATTTAAAAATCCTCTTCTTTTATTAAATGCACCATAGCCCAAAACTATTTCTGTTGTATCGTCGTAAGTTTCTTGCATTTGTTCAATCCAATATTCGCTGGCAGGTACACAGTCAGCATCTGTAAGTAAAACAACTTCATACTTTGCTGTTTTAATACCAATACTTAACGGAAATTTTTTCCCTGGAATAAACTTTGCTTCTTGCTTTAAAAAAACAGGGTGTAATTGTTTAAATGTTTTTTTAAATTCTTGTAACAAGTATTTGGTGTCGTCAAACGAGTTATCATCTACTACAATTACCTCATGGGAAGTTTTATATTGTTGCACTAAGGCTCCTGGCAAATTTTTTGCTAAATTTGCAGCTTCGTCTCTGGCACATATTATTACAGATACTGGATGTGTTTGAGATGTACTTTTGTTTTTCTTTTTATAAAAGGCTAATCGAGTAAAAAAGTATAAAAAATAAAAAACTTGAGTAAAAGTTACAAGGCAAAAAAGAATAAAAAGCAGTTGCCCTAGCTGGGTAAAATTCATTTTGTAAAAATACATAAACAAATGGCAAAATTTGCACATATGCAATCTTGAAATTCAAAAATAAAAAATGGCAGTACTAAATTTTACACTACAAAAAACTGACGATAAAACAAAAGCCAGAGCAGGTGAAATAACCACCGACCATGGCAAAATAGAAACCCCCATTTTTATGCCTGTAGGTACTGTAGGCAGTGTAAAAGCAGTAACACAACAGCAGCTAAAGCAAGATGTAAAGGCACAAATAATTTTAGGCAATACTTACCATTTATATTTACGCCCAGGGCTAGATGTATTAGAAACTGCTGGAGGCTTACATAAATTTAATGGGTGGGATAAACCTCTATTAACTGACAGTGGTGGTTATCAAGTGTTTTCATTGGCAAATAATAGAAAATTAACCGAAGAAGGTGCATTGTTTCAAAGCCATATTGATGGTAGTAAACATTTATTTACACCCGAAAACGTAATGGATATACAACGCATTATTGGCGGTGATATTATTATGGCTTTTGATGAGTGTCCACCTTATCCAAGCGATTATGCCTACGCAAAAAAATCAATGGAGCTTACGCATAGATGGTTAGATAGATGCTTTGAACGATTTAATAATACACCAGATAAATATGGCTATACTCAAAACTTATTTCCAATTGTACAAGGTAGTACCTACAAAGATTTACGAACGGTAAGTGCCGAGTATATTGCTAGCAAAAATGCTACAGGCAACGCTATTGGAGGCTTAAGTGTAGGGGAGCCAACCGAAGTGATGTATGAATTTACAGAACTTTGTTGCGATATTTTGCCCATGCAAAAACCTCGTTATTTAATGGGCGTAGGTACTCCTTGGAATATTTTAGAAAACATAGCATTGGGAATAGATATGTTTGATTGTGTAATGCCAACAAGAAATGGCAGAAATGCTATGTTGTTTACTAGTAATGGTGTCATAAATATTGATAATAAAAAATGGGAAAAAGATTTTTCGGCAATAGACGAAGGGATAGATTGTGAAATGAGCAATTATTACAGCAAAGCCTATCTTAGACATTTGATGAAGGCAAAAGAATATTTGGGTTATACCATAGCAAGTGTACATAATTTAGCCTTTTATTTATGGTTAGTAAAGCAAGCAAGGGAACATATTATTGCTGGCGATTTTAGCGGTTGGAAAAATGACATGGTTGTTAAATTGCAGCAAAAATTATAGTAATTTATCTATAGGTGAACTTGTTTTGAATTCGACACAACACAAATTCTTACAATTGGCATACAAATTCAATAAATATTTTACCTTTAATTAGTAATGCAATATAATATGAACATAAAATGGTTATTTAGTCTTATCGTTTTTTTAGCTCCTTTTTTAGTTAAGGCTCAATCCCCCTCAGCCAATAAAGATGCCGTAGTTGATGTAATTGTAACCGATTTTAAAAATAATGCACAAAACCATGAAATTATTATTTTTAAAAGCAAGGTTAATGCAAAAGAGTATCAAGGTTTAACAGATAGTACAGGAAAATTTACATTACGCCTACCCGTAGGCGATACCTACGAAGTGTTAATTTGGGGATTTAATGATAGTACTAGTTACTCTTTTTTAGATATACCAACACCAAAAGGAAATGCCTATTATAAAGATGCATTTAAAGTAGAAGTTCAATATTTACCGGCCAAAAGCTTTGTGTTGGAAGATTGTAATTTTGAAACAGGCAAGGCTATTTTACAACCTGGTTCGTATGCGGTATTAGATGAGTTAGTGGCTTTTTTAATAAGAAAAGATGATGAAAAAATTGAATTGCAAGGGCATACAGATAACGTAGGAAAAGCTGCAAACAATATGGTGCTATCTCAACAAAGGGCACAAACTGTAATGGTTTATCTCATTACTAAAGGCATAGATCCTAGCCGATTATCTGCAAAAGGTTACGGAATGACTAAACCCATAGCTAGCAACAAAACTGCTGCTGGCAAGTCTTTAAATAGAAGAACAGAGGTGAAAATTTTAGAATAATTTTTTTATCTCTATACTAAAGTGCCTATGTGTTTAATTATATAAAACACATAGGCACTTCTTTTTTTAATAGAGTAGCAATTGAATTTTTTTACTCAATAATTAGTAATCACCTTTTAGCTTACCCTAGGTTTCCACTTAATTTCTTCCACTTTTAGGGTATGCCCAATAAAACGGGCTAATACAAATATGTAATCACTTAATCGGTTAATGTATTTAATAACTAAGGGATCAATAAATAAATCATGCTCTTGCATATTTACACAAAAGCGTTCAGCACGGCGGCATATACATCTACATACATGTGCATGGCTAATAGCTAGATTTCCGCCAGGTAAAATAAAATACTTCATTGGCTCAAGCACTTCATTCATTGCATCAATTTCGACCTCTAAATATTCAACATCAGTTTCTTTTAAATCGGGCATTTTCATCATTGGCTCTTTATCGGGGTCACAAGCTAAAGATGATCCAATAGTAAATAGTCTGTCTTGTATCTCTTTTAAAACTAGTTTACTATTTTCATCGGTACAATAGTCCCTTACCAATCCTATATAACTATTCAATTCATCTACTGTACCATAGGTCTCTATACGTATATTAGCTTTACTCACTTTGGTTCCACCTATTAAACTTGTTTTGCCAAGGTCGCCAGTTTTTGTGTATATTTTTAATGCCATAAATTCTTTAATTATTTTAAATAACAAAAATTTTGTATAAAAGTTAAGGTGTTTTTTAAAAACACTCTTTAAATTTATTTTGCAACCCGTTTCCCAAAACGTAAGTATTAAAAAAAATGCAAAATTTAGATAAAATAGGGCAACAAAATAGTAGTTGTTTTACACTAAGTGTTCACTAAGGGTTATTAGCTCATTCTTTTTATCGGTTTCCACCACTCCATCTTTTAATCGAACTATTCGATGAGCATATTTGCTTATATCATCTTCATGCGTGACCAAAATTACCGTATTGCCTTGTGCATGTAATTCACCAAATAAATTCATGATTTCCACAGAGGTTTTAGTATCTAAATTACCGGTGGGTTCGTCTGCTAATAAAATGCTAGGATTATTAACTAAAGAACGTGCTATGGCAACTCGTTGTATTTGCCCCCCACTTAGCTCATTGGGTTTATGATGCCCTCTATCGGATAAATTAACTTTTCTTAAAGCCTCTTTAGCTCTTTCTATTCTTTCCTTTTTTGCAATACCTGCATATACTAAAGGGAGGGCTACATTTTCTTCGGCGGTTAATCTAGGTAATAAATTAAATTGTTGAAATACAAAACCAATTTCTTTATTTCTTACTTCGGCTAAATCATTATCTGTAGTAGAGCTAACATCTTTATTGTTTAAAATATATTTACCAGTGGTAAGCGAATCGAGGCAGCCTATAATGTTCATAAGTGTACTTTTGCCGCTTCCACTTGGCCCCATCAACGCCACGTATTCGTTTTTAAAAATATCTAACGAAATACCTTTTAGTACTTCTAAAGGTTCTTTACCTAGGTAGTAAGCTTTTCTAATATTTTCTAAGTGTATTATTGGTTGCATAAATTGTTTTAAGTTTTTAAAAAGTTTAAGAGTGTAGAAAGTTTAGAAGTTTAGGTGTTTGGTTGAGGAAATAAGTAGAATGTAGACTTCTAAACTTTCTAAACTCTTAAACCACTAAGCCTTTTTTATAACTTTCGGTACTTTAAAAAATACCCCGTCACTAACTGGAGCGTTTTTTAATGTATCTACTCTAGGAATACTTCCTTTTACTTCATCCTCTCTTACTGCATTTATCTTGTTACTCATGTGCATTAATGGCTGAATACCTGTAGTATCTAATTCATTCAATTTATCTACAAATTCAATCATTTGTTGCAGTTCATTTTTTACGGTTTCTTTATCTGCCTCTGGTATGCGTAATCTTGCTAAATGGGCAATTTTTTCTACCATTTCGTTTGTAATTTCCATAAAACAAATATAGTTCAGTTTTTTGAGTGTTCTTTTTTGTTTGGGGTAACATTTATAAAAGTGGTAATAAGTTAGTATAATCGGCAAAATGAGGGCGTTTGAAGTTTCATTATTTAGCATTTAAAATAGTAGAATTGCCAAACTTTTAAACTTATTTTACTATAAACGGGTTTTGATTATGTCTAAAACCCCAGCCTAAGAAAATCACAAACAAAAAACTGCAAAGTTCCTATCTTCGCTATCAATGGAAAAAAAGAGAGAAACCTTGCCTACCAGCAGGCAGGTAGTAATGAGTGGCATACGCCCTACTGGTTTTTTGCACTTAGGCAATTACTTTGGGGCAATACGGAATTATGTAAAAATGCAAGATGATTTTGACTGCTATTTTATGGTAGCCGATTTGCATTCGCTTACAACGCATCCGGATACCAAAGAGCTTAAACAAAATGTGCATAGGGTAATAGCTGAAAATATTGCTTGCGGTTTAGATGTTGACAAAGCAGCTTTTTATTGCCAAAGCCATGTACCCGAAACAGCCGAATTATATTTGTATTTAAATATGATGGCGTATAAGGGAGAGCTTGAAAAAACTACAACATTTAAAGATAAAGTTAGATTACAGCCTCAAAATGTAAATGCAGGTTTATTAACCTATCCAGTTTTACAAGCAGCAGATATTATACTACATAGGGCCAAGTATGTACCTGTAGGTAAAGATCAAGAACAACATTTAGAAATGGCAAGAACATTTGCCAATAGGTTTAATCATAGATATGGAGATGTGCTGCCAGAGCCAATAGCTTTCAACTATAATCAACCCCTACTTAAAGTACCTAGTTTAGATGGAACGGGGAAAATGAGCAAAAGTGAAAATCAAAATGCAACATTGTATTTGGCAGATGAAGATGAGGTTATTCGTAAAAAAGTAATGAAAACAAAAACAGATGCTGGCCCTGTCAAACAAAATAGCACAAAGCCAGATTATATAGAAAATATTTTTGAGTTAATGCACTTAGTAAGTAGAGAAGATGTATTCAAAAAATTTGAAGAAGACTACAATAGCTGCACCATACGTTATGGCGATATGAAAAAGCAATTGGCAGAAGATATGGTAACCTTTATTGCACCAATACGGGCAAAAGTAAATACTATTTTAAATGATGGCAACTATTTAAAAGAAGTAATGGAAAAAGGAGCTGCAAAGGCAAATGCAAGTGCCAATGCTACCATGAAATTGGTAAGAGAGGCCATAGGGCTAAAATATTATTAGTACCCAAAACCTCTTCCCGAATTAATCGGGATGTTCCAAAAGGGACTTATTTGTACTTTTATATTTGTGATATACATAAGTTTGCTTAATTTCAACATTCAAAAAAAAGTAAAGAATTTATTTTTAATAATTTTAATAAGCTCCGCAGAAGGCGGATTGGGGTATGGCAAAAATAAAAAAACCAAAACACATAGCAGTAGCCGGAAATATTGGTGCTGGCAAAACAACATTAACCGAAATGCTTAGTAAGCATTATAAGTGGATACCGCAATTTGAAGATGTAGACCACAACCCATACCTAAATGATTTTTATGAAGATATGCCCCGTTGGAGTTTTAATCTTCAAATTTATTTTTTAAATAGTAGATTAAATCAGCTCTTAGAAATACAAAGAGGTACCGAAACAGTAATACAAGATAGAACGATACATGAGGATGCTAATATTTTTGCTCCAAACCTACATGATATGGGTTTAATGGGTAAAAGAGATTTTGACAATTACTATAAGTTTTTTGAAACATTAAAAACTATGGTACAGCCTCCAGATTTATTAATTTATTTAAAAGCTTCAGTTCCAACATTAGTAGCACAAATACAAAAAAGGGGTAGAGAATACGAAGAAAATATTCGCTTAGATTATTTAAAAAAATTAAACGATTACTACAATAATTGGGTAAGCAATTACAAAGAAGGGCAGATTTTAATAATAGATGCGGATACTAATAAATTCGCTGAAAACGAAGAAGATTTAGGTAAAATAATCACAAGTATTGATGCTAAGTTGTTTGGATTGTTTTAGGTATATTTTAATGTTTACAACAATATTAACAAATTTGATAATTAACTAGGTCTACGAGTGCTTGATTTGTATCACTAAACACAAAAATAATGTACCTTTTTATTTACATTAACAATTATTTTACAGCCTTCCCGGATACACCTCCAACGCTTTCTCCAAACAATCCATCGCATTATTAATTGCATCAGTATTTAAAACATAAGCTAACCTAACCTCTTGCTTACCTAAACCTACCGTACCATAAAAACCAGTAGCAGGTGCAAGCATTACCGTTTGGTTGTTATAATTAAATTCTTCTAAAAGCCACTGGCAAAATTTATCGCTATCATCAATAGGTAATTTTGCCATAGCATAAAACGCACCGCCCGGGTTGGGGCAAAAAACACCCTTCATTTTATTTAGTCTACTAACTATAACATCTCTACGAAGTTTGTATTCTGCTTTGGCAGTATCAAAATAATTATCGGGTAAATCAACGGCAGCTTCGCCTAAAATTTGTGCAAAGCTAGGAGGGCTTAATCTTGCTTGAGCAAATTTCATGGTGGCATTAAGTAAGTTTTGGTTTTTTGTTACAAAAGCACCAATACGGCCACCACATGCACTATATCGTTTGCTAATGGTATCCATTAATACAATATTATCCTCAACATCTGTTAAGTGCATAGCACTGGTATGTTCATCAGCATAGCAAAATTCTCTATACGCTTCATCGGCAAATAAATAAAGGTTGTATTTTTTTATTATTTGTTTAAGGGTTTCCATTTCGTCCTTGCTATACAAATAACCTGTGGGATTATTGGGGTTACAAATAACAATGGCCTTTGTTTTTGAAGTAATTGATTTTTCAAAATCTTCTATCGGCGGTAAAGCAAAACCAGTTTCTATACTTGAGGTAATGGGTACTACGTTTATACCAGCTTGTACAGCAAAACCATTATAGTTTGCATAAAAAGGTTCAGGAATAATTACTTCATCCCCAGCATCCATACAAGCCATAAATCCAAACAAAATTGCTTCGCTACCGCCTGTTGTTATTATTATTTGATCTGCTGTTACATTTATGCCTACTCGTTTGTAATATTCTACTAATTTTTTTCGGTAGCTTTCGTTACCTGCACTGTGGCTATATTCTAACACTTTAAAATCGCTGTGGCGTACAGCATCTAAACACTGTTTTGGTGTTTCAATATCGGGTTGGCCAATATTTAAATGATACACTTTTACTCCTTTCTTTTTTGCAGCCTCTGCAAATGGAACTAATTTTCGAATAGGCGATGATGGCATTTGTAAGCCACGGTTGCTGATGGTTAACATTTGGCAAAGTTAAAAGTTATAAGTTATAAGTTATAAGTTTGCACCATGCAAATTTTTAACACCCCTAATCGCATTATAGTAACGTGTAGCAACCGCCTATCACCCTATTTAGAAATGGAAATAAAGCAACTAGGCTATACACCACTTCGCATTTTTAAAACAGGCGTTGAGTTAACTGGTACATTGCAAGACTGTATAAAACTTAATTTAAACTTACGCTGTGCTAGTCAAATATTGTTTTCCGTAAAAGAATTCGTAGCATTTAATGCCGATGAACTGTACAAAACCTTGGTAGATTTTGAATGGGAAAATGTTATTGCATTAGATGGATATTTTAGTATTACCAGCAATGTAAACAATGAAACGATTACCAATAATTTATTTGCCAATGTACGAGTTAAAGATGCCATAGTTGACCGATTTAGAAATAAAACTGGCGAACGACCTAACAGTGGACCAGAGCTAAATAAAACCGTAATACACTTATATTGGCAAGATGAAAATGCCGAACTTTTTTTAGATACAAGTGGCGAAACGTTAAGTAAACATGGCTATCGTAAAATACCAGGTAAAGCACCCATGCTGGAAAGTCTTGCTGCGGCTACCTTATTAGCCACTAATTGGGATAGAAAAAGTGCCTTTATAAACCCAATGTGTGGTAGCGGTACTGTTGCAATTGAGGCCGCACTACTTGCCACTAATCGTAAACCTGGATTATTACGAAATAATTATGCCTTTATGCATTTGGTTGGATACACTGAAAAAATGTATAATGATGAATACACAAAATTAGAACAACAAGTTATTGACTTGCCAATCCTAAAAATTATTGCAACAGATATAAGTGAAGATGCTGTGATGATTGCAAAAGTAAATGCTGGTATAGCAGGTGTAGAGGAAATGATTGAGTTTGCAGTTTGCGATTTTGAAAAAACCAATATTCTTGAAAACGAAAATGGCATAGTATATTTTAATCCTGAGTATGGCGATAGGTTAGGGGTAGAAAAAGAATTAGAAGCTACCTATAAACGAATAGGCGATTTTTTAAAACAAAAATGTAAAGGGTATACAGGCTATATTTTTACGGGTAATTTAGAACTAGCCAAAAAGATTGGGTTAAAACCAAAGCGCCGTATAGAGTTTTTTACCAGCAAAATTGATTGCAGATTGTTATCGTACGAATTGTATGCAGGTAGTAAAGAAATTAAAGAAGAATAATAATGCAAGGAGAAACAAATTACAAAAACTATTTCATACGATGCAGCCTAAACTTAATGCTGGTGAGTATGTATTTTGTACAATAAATAATTTGCAGTTAGTAGATGCCACAAAAATTATTTCTTTTTTTAAGGAAGATGAAGGTTATACAATAATTATTCAAAAAGAATTAGCTGATGTCTTACATTTTAGTTACTCAACAATCTTTGGTTGGGTTACTTTAACTGTACATTCATCTTTTCAAGCAGTAGGCTTAACAGCAGCCATTTCAAGTGCTTTAAGTAACAATAGAATTAGCTGTAATGTAGTAGCAGCCTATTACCATGATCATATTTTTGTGCCAATAAAAGATGTTGAAATTGCAATAGAAGTGTTAGGAAATATCAGTAGAATAAATTAATATTTTTTCACATCATTTATTTTTTCTCTTAATAATTTTTGAAAAAATATAAGCTAACCCATCTGTCGGCAAGTAGGTAATTAGTTAATACCACTATCCATACAATTCCTGATGAATACTTTTTCTATCGTAACCCAAAGCCTGAATGCGTTGTTTTGCTTCATCAATCATAGCTTTCCATCCACATAAAAAGAAACTAGCAGGGGCATTGCCATTAGCTGCACAAATTTTTTCATAAATATCATGTACATAGCCGTGAGCACCTTCCCAATTCTCTCGGCTTAATGTGGGTATGTAATGAAAGTTTGGCATGCCATCACTTAAGGCTTTTAATTCGTCAAAATAAAGTAAATCTTCTTTGGTTCTACAACCAAAAAGTAAATAAATGTCTTTATGAACAATACTTTGTTCTTTAATATAATTTGCCATACTTCTAAATGGTGCAATGCCAGTACCTGTACAAATTAAAAAAAGATTTTTTTCATAATTTTCTTCATGCAATGTAAACACACCCACTGGTCCACGTAAGGTTATTTCACTTCCTTCTTTTATTTCATTAAATAAATAGGTTGTGCCTGCACCACCATCTAATAAAACAATGCATAGCTCAAAAATATTAGAGCCATTTGGCCAGCTTGCAATAGAGTAGCTACGTAAACGCTTATTAGGTTTTTCGTGTATAGGTAAATCTAAGGTTACAAACTGCCCTGGCTTATAATTAAATGTTGAAAGCTGGGGTATTTGTATAAAAAATCTACGAGTGTTATAGGTTTGTTGTTCAATTTTTACAACTTTCCCAATTCTCCATGGTTCAAGTGCCATAGTATTTTTTTTGGTGTGTATAATTAATAATGTATAAGGTACGAAATAAATTCAAAATTCAAAATTCAAAATTCAAAATCCCCAAACTGTAAACTTTAAACTCCAAACTGTTTATCTTTGCACCCGATGAATTTGGATGTGTTGCAGAATGAGTATAAAAATGACCCCCGCTGTTTTCAAATAGCGGACAGGATAACTACATCTAAACCTCAACGATTACACCTTAAAGGCCTTGCTGGTAGCGTTTCTCAATTTATTATTTCGGCAGTTTTTAATCACTCTAGTTGTAGCCAACTTAACCATTTAGTAATTTTAAGAGATGCTGAAGAGGCAGCTTACTTTCATAATACACTGGAGAATTTAACCGATGCTTTAAATCTTTTTTATTTTCCTTCTTCTTTTAAAATAAAAAAAAACTATAGCCTACTAAACTCTAGCCATGTAATGTTACGAACAGAGGCGTTAACAAAATTGGCATTGGGTACAAATAAAAATATAGTCATTACCTATCCAGAGGCATTATTTGAAAAAGTTGTTTTATCTAAAACACTTTCCGAAAACATTATTAGTATTAAGCAGGGCGATGTGTTGGATGTAAATGGTATAATGGAAAAATTTGTAAACTATGGTTTCGAAAGAACTGATTTTGTTTACGGACCAGGTCAGTTTGCAATACGTGGGGGCATTTTAGATATTTATAGTTTTGGAAACGAAAAACCTTATCGTATAGAATTATTTGGAAACGATGTAGATAGTATACGCATTTTTGACCCTGAGACACAATTGAGCGAACGAAAATTGTTATCTGTAAATATAATTCCGAATACCGATATTTTGCAAAACCAAAGCGGTGAGCAGGTTTCGTTACTAGAGTTTTTATCTGAGAATACAATTATTTGGAGCAAAGATTGGGGATTTATAAAAGAAAAAATTGAACAGCAAGAAGAAGATTTTGAAATTTGGCATTCAACTTTTGGAGCAAAACAACTACTACAAAATGATGAGTCGGAAATTCATCAACGTAACGAAGTAGCAGAAAAAGATTTTGTAAAAGCTGGTATTTTAGATGAGCAACTGCAAAATTATCACCTTATAGAATTTGGAAATAAAGTTTACTTAAATAACTCGAATAAATTCGAATTTGCAAATTTTCAATTTTCAATAAAGGAGCAGCCTGCCTTTAATCGCAACTTCGATTTACTGATAAAAAATTTGGCAGCGTACGAAGCAAAAAAATATAATATTTACATTTTTGCGGAAAACCCAAAACAGTTAGAACGGCTTCATACTATTTTTACCGATTTAAAAGCAGAAATACAAGTAACGCCCATACCAACAAGTATTCATGAAGGTTTTATAGATGATGATTTAAAATGTGTTTGTTATACCGATCATCAAATTTTTCAACGCTACCATAAGTATAAAGTAAAACAAGCCTTTAATAAAAACAAGGCACTTACTTTAAAAATGCTTAGAGAGTTGCAGCCTGGCGATTTTATAACCCATATTGATCATGGAGTAGGGGTGTACAGCGGTTTACAAAAAGTAGATGTTGGTGGCGTAATGCAAGAAGCCGTTCGTATACAATACAAAGATGGTGATTTATTATATGTAAACATATCCTCTTTACACAAAATTGCAAAGTATAGTGGTAAAGAAGGTAGCGTACCCAAAATGAATAAATTGGGTAGCGATGTTTGGAATAAACTAAAAGAAAAAACAAAGAAGCAAGTAAAAGATATTGCTACAGATTTAATAAAATTATATGCTCAACGAAAAAGTCAAGAAGGATTTGCACATAGCCCAGATAATTATATGCAAACTGAGTTGGAAGCAAGTTTTATTTATGAAGATACCCCCGACCAAGGCAAAGCAACAGAAGATGTAAAACGAGATATGGAAAAAGCTAGCCCAATGGATAGGTTGGTATGTGGCGATGTTGGTTTTGGAAAAACAGAAATTGCTATAAGGGCTGCATTTAAAAGCTGTTGCGATGGTAAACAAGCTGCCGTGCTAGTTCCCACAACTATTTTGGCCTATCAACATTATAAAACCTTTGGCGAACGATTAAAAGATTTTCCGGTAACGGTTGATTTTATTAATCGGTTTAAATCGACGAAAGAAAAAAAAGAAACCTTACAAAAAGTTGCAGAAGGAAAAATAGATATTATAATTGGTACACATGCCTTACTAAGTTCAGCTGTAAAGTTTAAAGACTTAGGAGTAATGATAATTGATGAGGAACAAAAATTTGGGGTAGCCGCAAAAGAAAAATTAAAACAATTACGTATTACGGTAGATTCGTTAACACTAACGGCAACGCCTATACCACGTACCTTGCAATTTAGTTTAATGGGAGCAAGAGATTTAAGTATTATTAATACACCACCACCCAATCGCCAACCTGTACAAACAGAAGTTCATGTATTTAACGAAGATTTTATTAGAGAGGCCATTTATTACGAAACAGAAAGAGGTGGGCAAGTTTTTTTTATACATAACCGGGTAAATGGCTTAAAAGAAATGTGTGGTTTTATACAAGGACTTTGCCCCGATTTAAGTATATCATATGCACATGGGCAAATGGAAGGCGATAAATTAGAAGACACCATCTTAGATTTTATGGATAAACGCTACGATGTATTGGTGTGTACTAACATTGTAGAAAGTGGTGTAGATATTCCTAATGTAAATACCATAATTATAAATAGTGCACATCAATTTGGATTGAGCGATTTGCACCAACTACGTGGTAGGGTAGGGCGTAGTAATAAAAAAGCCTTTTGCTATTTATTTGCTCCACCAATGAGTACGCTACCACCAGATAGTAGAAAACGATTAAGTACGCTAGAACAGTATAGCGACTTGGGTAGCGGCTTTCAAATTGCCATGAGAGATTTGGATATACGAGGTGCAGGTAATATGCTTGGTGGTGAGCAAAGTGGTTTTATAGCCGAAATTGGGTTTGAAATGTACCAAAAAATACTAGACGAAGCCATAAGAGAATTAAAGCGAAAAGAATTTAAAGATTTATACAAAGAAGAAATAGCACAGCAAGATGATTTTGTAAGCGATTGTACTATTGATACCGATTTGGAAATTTTAATACCCGATAATTATGTTGAAAGTATTACCGAACGTTTATCCCTCTACAGCCGTTTAGATAATTGCGAAGATGAAAAGGAGTTAAACGATTTTCATAAAGAAATGACAGACAGGTTTGGTAAAATACCACCACAAACCGAAGATTTATTTACTACCGTAAAATGTAGAAAATTGGCTGTTGAGTTGGGCTTTGAAAAAATGCTATTAAAAAAGGAGACACTAAAATGCTTCTTTGTAAGTAATCCGGATAGTCCGTACTTCCAAAGTAACGTTTTTACTGGTTTATTAAACTTTATACAAACTCAAACCAATAAGGCCAAATTGAAGCAAGTAGGCAAAAATGGTATATTAATAGTAGAGAATGTTGAACGTATGGCTGAGTTACATAAGTTTTTGGAAAGAGCAGTAACCCACACCCAAAAATAAAGGCTGCCATTGGCAGCCTTTAACAAAAATTTTAATTGAAATTTACCAGCCTTTTTTAGCTACTCCATTTTTTACTGCTTCTAAAGCTGTTGCTTCGCTAAGCATAGTAGTCATTTTATTGCCTTTACCGTCGTTGCCTTGGGCCATATAACCACCTCTAGAGGTTTTGGTTATATTAGCATCTTGCATTGGAACATTTTTTTCCTTTGTTTTCATGCAATAAGCGGTTAACATGTTACTCATTTTTTTAGAATTTATTGGTTAGAAATAATGGGGTAAGAAACGCTAAATGTCACTTCTTACGTAGTAATTAAGTTACAAGCTACTAAAAATTTTGGTTTTTACAAAAAAAAGTGGAAAATTGGATTTTTGGCTAAAAATTGCAATTAAAGGGTTAGTATCAACACTAAAGGTGAAAAGGGGTTACTTATAAGAAAAAGCCGAATGTAAAATTTTTACATTCGGCTTAATATTTTACAAGATTTCTTTCTTCGTTATAAAATCTAGAAACCCTACACATCAATCCTAGCATACTTAGCATGTGTTTCAATAAACTCTCTACGTGGTGGTACTTCATCACCCATTAGCATACTAAATACTCTATCTGCCTCGGCAGCACTATCAATAGTAACTTGTTTTAAGGTTCTGGTCTCTGGGTTCATGGTGGTTTCCCAAAGTTGCTCAGCGTTCATCTCTCCTAAACCTTTATAGCGTTGTGTATTTACGCTTTCATCGTTGCCTTTCCCAAATAATTTTATTAAGGCTTTACGTTCGGTATCATTCCAAGCATATTCTTGATCTTTACCTTTTTTAACTAAATACAACGGTGGTTGTGCAATGTAAACATAACCTTGCTCTACCAACTCCTTCATATATCTAAAAATAAAGGTTAAAATCAACGTTGCAATATGGCTACCATCCACATCCGCATCAGTCATAATTATTAATTTATGATAACGCAGTTTAGATATATCTAAAGCTTTTACATCTTCTGTAGTACCAATTTTTACACCAAGGGCTGTAAACATATTTCTTATTTCCTCATTATCATAAATTTTATGCTCCATGGCTTTCTCTACATTCAAAATTTTACCACGTAGGGGCAAAATAGCTTGATAGCTTCTGTCTCTGCCTTGCTTTGCAGTACCACCGGCCGAATCTCCCTCTACCAAGTAAAGCTCACAACGGTGTGGGTCTTTGTCGGAGCAATCGGCCAATTTACCTGGCAATCCACCACCTGTTAGTACACTTTTACGCTGTACCATTTCTCTTGCTTTACGGGCAGCTGCCCTTGCCTGTGCTGCAAGTATTACTTTTTGTATTATAGTTTTTGCCTCTCTTGGGTTTTCTTCTAAATACGCCTGCAATACTCGACTAAGGGTACTATCTACTACCCCCATTACTTCGCTATTACCTAATTTAGTTTTTGTTTGTCCTTCAAATTGAGGCTCTGGTACTTTTACCGAAATAATTGCACTTAAGCCTTCTCTAAAATCATCCCCTTCAATTTCTACTTTGGCTTTTTCAAACATGCCTTCTTTTTCTCCATAGCTTTTAAATACTCTCGTAATGCTTCTTCTAAAGCCTGCCACATGTGTTCCACCTTCTATGGTATTAATATTATTTACATAACTAAATAAATGCTCTTGATAGCCTGTGTTGTAAATCATGGCCACATCAACAGCTACATTAGTTGCAGCATCATGTGCTTCGCAATTTATTACAACAGGCAAAAGGGGTTGGCGATTGGCTGTTTTATCTAGTAACTCAACAAATTCACTAATACCACCTTCGCTATAAAATTCTTTTGTATAGGGCTTTCCATCTTCCTCCAGCTCTCTAAGGTCGGTAATATTAATGCGTATTTTTTTATTTAGATAACAAAGCTCTCTTAAACGTCCTTCTAAAATTTCTCTTTTATAAACACTTTCGGTAAAAATGCTCAAATCGGGCCAAAACTGAACCTTAGTGCCATGCATATCGCTATTACCAATTTCTCTTACCGGATATTTAGGAATACCAATACTATATTCTTGCTCAAATATTTTTCCATCTCTATTTACCGTTACGTGTAATTTGCTACTTAATGCGTTTACACAACTTACACCAACACCATGCAAACCACCAGACACTTTGTAACTGTCTTTATCAAATTTACCACCAGCATGTAGTACTGTCATTACTACTTCCAATGCGCTACGGTTTTCTTTCGTATGCATACCAGTTGGAATACCACGTCCATCATCTTCAACCGTTATAGAATTATCTTCGTTTATAAAAACCGATATGTTTTTGCAATGCCCTGCTAATGCCTCATCAATGGAGTTATCAACCACCTCATACACCAAATGATGTAACCCTTTTACGCCAATATCACCTATGTACATGGCTGGTCGTTTACGTACCGCTTCTAAGCCCTCTAAAACTTGTATACTATCTGCTCCATAATTGGCTTTTGCAGCCGCTTTTTCTGTACTCATAATTTACTTAAAATCTATGTTAATTTGTTTAAAAACCTAAGGTGGGCAAATATAAGTAAAATCAAGGGTTTTAAGGCATTAAAAGCAAACTATTTATGGGTAATTTTTAGCAAGATTTCCACATTAATTTTAAGTAGGAAGGAAGATTTAAGGGGGGAAGGAATTTTTAACAAATTCTTTTTATGTTTTTAAAATACAAAGTATTGAAATTTTAAGTGCTAAAACTCCCCTCTCATTTGATAAGGGTTTGGGGGCTGTATGATAATATATAAGTGTAATGTGTTTTTTTGTTTTCAAAGTTTTGGTTTTTGTACAATTTTGTCTTGTTTTACTAATTATCATGTATAAGCTATTGCGCTATGTGCTGTAGTTGCCAGAGCATAAGTATGTTGTCTTATTATTTTTGGATAATGAGCAAATATATAGTTACGTAAGGTTCTCAAATTTTCACTCTACAATCATTTAAAATATACGTATCTTTGCATCGAAATATTTCGATGAATACACAAACAGACATATTATCTATTGCTCATAAAAGCCCTCTTATGCAAGAGGATTTAGATGTGTTGCTGCATGTTGATAGGGCTGTACCAGGGTCTGTGCACTATTCTATTAATAGGTATAAAAAAAATCCGAGTTGGAATATTGATGATACGGGGATTTTGGTTTATCATTACGAAAAAAATAACCCTACAGCTAATTATTTAGAGCTAAAGTTTTGTGTAAGTGGCAATTTGTATTGTAAGCAAAAACAAACCGAATGCGATTTTTGTAAATTTAATGCATCAAAAACATGTGCCGAAAAAGTAGAAAGTGTAGATGTGCTTAGTTTTAGTTTTTCCCCAAATTATCTTACTCAATTTAAAAAAAGTAAAAAAGAAGAAACTATTTCCGAAAAAGTTTTGGCGTTTACACATGCAACATCGTTTAGTAAACAATTGCCTTTGTGTGGTAAAACTCGGTTGGCAATTGAAGCATTATTAAATCATAATTATACTGATACCCTAGAGAATATTTTTATAAACGCTCAAACACAAATTTTGCTTTTATATAGCATGGATTGTATGTTGGGAGAGCATCAAGAAACGTTTACGTGTAAATTTTTAGCTAACGAAGCCGATAGAGAAAAAATCACAAAAGCTAGAGAAATTTTATTATTACATATTGGAGAACCCTTAACCATAAAGGCTTTAAGCCGTAAAGTTGCCATCAACGAATGTTATCTTAAAAAAGGGTTTAAAGAATTATTTGGTACTACCATCTTCGATTTTTACCAAACCCAACGTATGGAACATGCAAAATATTTATTGTACGATAAAGGTTTAAGCGTAACCGACGTCTCCTCTTTATTAGGTTATTCATCTATTTCTCATTTTAGCACTGCCTTTAAAAAACACACCGGTATAAAGCCTTGTGAGTTGCTAATGCGCTAGTTTTTTTCTACTATTTTTTTCATTTTCCTTTTTGCGTAAATCCTTTTTCTTATTGGTATAGGTATTATTTTTTTAGTCCCCTAAATTTACTAAAAAATAAGTGTATGTACAAAATGGCATTGGCAATGATTGGTTTTATTGTTTTAACGAAAACAATGTTAGCACAACAAAAAAATACCGATTCGAGTACTATACACAAAAACTTACCCGAAATTACTGTAGTGGGTAAGGGTAGTAAGTTGGTATAATTATAACCCAACAACTAGATCCTTTAGCCCAAAAGCAGGGCAAACGTTCTTTTTTAGAACAGCAGATAATTTTTATGTAAAAATGGAACTTTTAGCAGTTGATTATGCTGCATTTGTAGGTATGCAGCCAGATAAATTAATGTACAGATTTAGATATACGTACCAAGCAAACGGAAGTACAAAATTTTAAGCAGTTTACCACTTTATAAAACACAAGGCACACCTTTTTAGGAGTGCCTTTTTTGTGTTTTTGAACCTACTTCTTCTTTGGGGGCTTGTGTGTTTTTAAATGGATATTGTACTATAAAATGAGACTTGATTTTTAGAAAAAAGTGACGGAAGTAAGACTAGTTCTGTCTTTACTCTAATAAAACCCTAAACCAGCAAAAAGTTAATTACTCTTTAATACGTTTTTTATGATGTTTGTTACATTTTTTCTAAAACTTTATATTGCCAATACTATGCCAAAGCATAATAATTTTGGACAACTAATTTATAAATTAAAACAATTCCATTATTGGTAATTGTTTCTTTTTTTTATCGAATTTCTACTACATTTTCACCGTTAAACAATGTAAAACTACTGTAGTATAAAAGCCTCTATTTTACTACCTTTACACACTTATTTAAGAGATATAGCAATAAAATATGGCGGCTAAATACAAAGAATATCAGCAATTAAATCTTCCGAGCATTAGCGAGGAAATTTTAGCAAAATGGAAAGCTGCACAAGCTTTTGAAAAAAGTGTGATCTTACGAAATGGGGCAAAACCATTTGTATTTTACGAGGGTCCACCAAGTGCCAATGGCTTACCCGGTATACACCACGTAATTAGCCGCACCTTAAAAGATTTGATTTGCAGATACAAAACCATGCAAGGCTTTCAAGTAAAACGTAAAGGCGGCTGGGATACGCATGGCTTACCAATAGAGTTGGGTGTAGAAAAGGAATTAGGCATTACAAAAGAAGATATTGGCAAAAAAATTAGCGTTGAAGAGTACAATCAAAAGTGTAGAGAAGCGGTTTTACGCTATAAAGATAAATGGGATGATATAACCGAGAAAAGTGGCTACTGGGTAGATTTAAAGAACCCTTATGTAACCTTTGAAAGTAATTATATAGAAAGCCTTTGGTGGTGCCTAAGCACCTTATATAAAAAAGGTTATTTATACGAAAGTGTTAGCATACAGCCCTATAGCCCTGCAGCAGGTACTGGTTTATCATCGCATGAGTTAAACCAACCGGGTACGTATAAAGATGTGAAGGATACAAGTGCAACGGTGATGTTTAAAGTAGTTGACAGCGGAAAAGTGACAGTGGAAAGTGGTGAGGTTTTTTTAATGGCTTGGACTACAACGCCTTGGACCTTGCCTTCTAACCTTGGATTAACAGTAGGTGGAAATATTGCTTATGTTTTGGTAGAAACGTTTAATCCATATACTAATCTGCCAGTTAATGTAATTCTTGCAAAAGCATTACTGCATAAATATTTTAAAACAGAAGGCGAAAATGGGGACTTTGAAAATTATTCTGCAGAAGTAAAATTAATTCCTTGGAAAATTTTAGCTGAATTCAAAGGCAGCGAATTAGAAGGGTTACTTTACGAACAACTCCTTCCATCCGAAGCTAATACGCTTGAAAAAATTCAAGAAATAACTCCCGATGCAAAACCATTTAGAGTTGTGTTAGGCGATTTTGTTACCACCGAAGATGGTACAGGTATTGTACACACTTCCCCAGCATTTGGTGCAGATGATTATAAGGTGGGTAAAAAAAATAATTTAGGCATTTTAACCTTAGTAGATAAACAAGGAAAATTTGTAGATGGCGTTGGTGAATTTAGCGGCCGCTATGTAAAAAATTATAAAGACGATGCAGCTTATGTAGATGTTAATGTAGATATTGCCGTAAAACTTAAATTAGAAAACAGAGCGTTTAAAGTAGAAAAATACGAGCACAATTACCCTCATTGCTGGCGTACCGATAAGCCTATTATTTATTATCCGTTAGATGCTTGGTTTATAAAAACCACCGCTGTAAAAGATAGAATGGTAGAGTTGAATAAAACCATCAATTGGAAGCCAGAATCTACAGGTACAGGGCGTTTTGGTAATTGGTTAGAGAATATGGTGGATTGGAATTTGAGCCGTAGCCGTTTTTGGGGAACACCATTACCCATTTGGAAAACCGAAGATGGCGAAGAAGAAAAATGTATTGGAAGCATTGAAGAATTGAATACCGAAATAAGAAAAGCTGCCGAAGTGTTGGGGGGAGAAACTAACAAACATTATTTGCACAATGGCATACTCGATTTACACAAACCTTATGTAGATGATATTGTTTTAGTATCTACCACAGGTAACCCAATGAAACGAGTACCCGACCTTATTGATGTATGGTTTGATAGTGGCGCAATGCCCTATGCACAATGGCATTTTCCGTTTGAAAACAAAGAAACATTTGAACAAAATTTTCCTGCCGATTTTATTGCCGAAGGTGTAGACCAAACAAGAGGTTGGTTTTATACCCTACATGCTTTAGCTGTGTTGTTATTTGATAGTGTGGCATACAAAACGGTGGTAAGCAATGGGTTGGTTTTAGATAAAAATGGCGTAAAAATGAGCAAACGCTTAGGCAATATTGTTGATCCGTTTGATACCATAACTAAATACGGTGCCGATGCTACCAGGTGGTATTTAATTACCAATGCTAGCCCTTGGGATAGTTTAAAATTTGATATTAGCGGAATACAAGAAGTACAACGTAAATTTTTTGGTACACTTTACAATACGTATCAATTTTTTGCATTGTATGCTAATGTTGATGGCTTTGCATTTAAAGAAAAGTATATTGCTGTAAAAGATAGAACAGAAATTGATCAATGGATTTTATCTAGCCTAAATACCTTAATAAAAACCGTACAGCAAAATATGGATGAGTACGAGCCAACGCAAGCAGGTAGGGCTATTGAAGAATTTTTAGATACGCATTTGAGTAATTGGTATGTACGCCTTTGCCGTCGCCGTTTTTGGAAAGGAGAGTATGAGCAAGATAAAATTTGTGCCTACCAAACCCTTTACGAATGTTTAGAAACATTGAGTTTATTAATTGCACCAATAGCACCTTTTTTTGCCGATTGGTTGTTTGCCAATTTAAACGAAGTAAGTGGTCGTTATTCAAACGAATCGGTACACCATGTTTTATTCCCGAAGATAAATGAAACGCTAATAAATGCTGATTTAGAAAAAAGGATGCAGTTAGCACAAGATGCCTCGTCCTTAATTTTATCGTTACGTAAAAAAGTAAATATTAAGGTTCGCCAGCCGCTGCAAAAAGTAATGATACCTGCATTGGACGAAAGCATGATAAAAAATATAAAAGATGCAGCGGAAATTATAAAGGCCGAAACGAATATTAAGGAAATTGAAATTTTAAATGCCGATAACGACTTTATACGTAAAAAGGCAAAAGCAAATTTTAAAACCCTAGGTAAAAAATTGGGTGCAAAAATGAAATGGGCAGCCGATGAAATTGCAAAATTTACCAATGATCAAATTAACCAATTAGATACCGAAGACATACTTTTACAATCAACTGATAACGAAACTATACGAATAAATAAAGAAGACATTGAAGTGGTTACCGATGAAATACCTGGCTTTGAGATAGCTTCAAAAGGTTCATTAACAGTAGCTTTAGATATTAATATTTCGGATAATTTAAAAAAAGAAGGAAACGCAAGAGAGTTTATTAATAAAATTCAGAATATACGAAAAGACCAAAATTTTGAAATTGCAGATAGAATTATAGTGGAAGTAGAGGTGAATGATATAATGGAAATGTCATTAAATGAATATAAAGCATATATTTGCGGCGAAATTCTAGCAGATTCACTTGAGTTTAAACCAACTTTATCCGAAGGGGTTGATATTGAAGTGAATGAAGCTATATTAAAAGTGAACGTACTGAAAAAATAGATAGTATGGCAACAAAAAAAAAGGCCCTAAAGCCTGTAAAAAAGGCAACCCCAGCTAAAAAAGTAGTAAAGGTTGCTCCAAAAAAAGTGGTAAAAGCTGTTCCTAAAAAATCAGTAAAGCCAGTAGCTAAAAAAGTAATGGTTACTAAAAAAGTGGTAAAAGCTGTTCCTAAAAAATCAGTAAAGCCAGTAGCTAAAAAAGTAATGGTTACTAAAAAAGTGGTAAAAGCTGTTCCTAAAAAATCAGTAAAACCAGTAGCTAAAAAAGTGGCTGTAAAACCAGTTGTTAAAAAAGTAGTAGCTATTAAAGCAGCCCCACCAAAGGGAAAAAAGGTAGTAAAGCCAGTTGTAAAAGCACTAGCAAAAAAATCAATAGTTAAAGCTAAGCTAGTAAGTAAACAACCAATGACAAAAAAGATAGAGGTAAAAAAAGTAATAACAAAGCCAGTAGCCAAAGCTGTGGCAAAAGCAACACCAAAAGTAGTTACCCCAGTAAAACCATCAATGCCCGAAAAGGCAAAAGATATTAAAATTGTGCCTGCAAAGCCAGTGGTGTTGCCAAAAATTAATACAAAGACCTCTCGTAAATATCAACCAGATTTTATAAAATCGGTTTTGGATCAGCCAAAAGCAGATCCTGGAGCGCTAATTATACGCTACAGCGATAAGGATTTAAATGAGTTTAAAGAATTAATTCAACGTAAGTTAGAATCGGCAAAAAAAGAGCTAACCTATTTACAAGGATTAATAACACGTAAAGATGAAATGGGTGGTGATAATGATGATGCTAGATATATGACTATGGAAGATGGAAGTATGAGCATGGAAAGAGAGCAATTAAGTCAAATGGCTAGTCGCCAAATTACCTTTATTGATCATTTGGATAAGGCTATAATGCGTATTCAAAATAAAACCTACGGGGTATGTCGTGTAACTGGTCGTTTAATTGACAAGGCTCGTTTACGTGCTGTGCCACATGCAACACTTAGCATAGAAGCTAAGATGGGGGTTGTACGATAAAATTAATTTTGAAGAAAAATATAGTTTAAGAGAATGATTTATTTCATTCTCTTTTTTGTTAATAAAAGGGAGTATTTTGTAAAAGAAAATTTTGAATGAGCGATAGCTATTAATCTCTATAATATTTAGCCATATCTTTAACAAATTACGAACAGTTATATACTATGTAACTTAATTTGCAACAAGCAAAAGAATGGTACCCAAACCAAAATGTTATTCAGCCTTATTTTGATGAACCTTTTTATGTAGGTTTAATATTAACGGTTGCGAATTCGGTTTAGACCCTTATATGACTGGCATTAAAGAAGGTAGTAATTCAGTTGCTTATTGGAGTGTAAAAAATATAGAAAGCTGTGTTAAAAAATCAATTATTTTAGGTGCCACCTTGGTTGAACATGTAAAAGAAGTAGGTGGTGGTATTAAGGTAGCTATTGTAAAAGATTTGTGGAATAACTCCATTGGGTTAATAGAAGAAACTAACTCGTATTTAATACTCGATAACTTTAATTTGTTTATTTAAATGATTCACTTACCACCAACTCCTTACTACCAGATGTATACCTATAAAAACCTTCGCCAGTTTTAACGCCCAATTTACCAGCCATTACCATATTTACTAAAAGTGGGCAAGGGGCATATTTAGGATTACCAAAACCATCATGTAAAACGTTTAAAATACTAAGGCAAGTATCAAGGCCAATAAAATCGGCTAGTTGTAATGGCCCCATTGGGTGAGCCATTCCAAGCTTCATAACAGTATCAATTTCGGCAACACCAGCAACACCTTCAAACAACGTAGTAATAGCTTCATTAATCATGGGCATTAAAATACGGTTAGCCACAAAACCCGGATAATCGTTTACCACACAAGGCACTTTACCTAGAGTTTTAGTAAGCTCAACAATTGAATTGGTTACCTCTTTACTAGTTGCATAACCATTAATAATTTCTACCAACTTCATTACAGGCACTGGGTTCATAAAGTGCATACCAATTACACTTTGTGGACATTTTGTAGCAGCTGCAATTTTCGTTATGGATATAGATGATGTGTTGCTGGCTAAAATACAACCTTGTGGTGCTGCTTCATCTATAGCTTTAAATATTTTAAGTTTTAAGTCAATATTTTCAGTAGCAGCTTCTACAACTAATTGGGCTTTGGCAACTCCTGTAGCAATATCGGTATTGGTTGTAATATTATTTAAGGCAGTAATTTTAGCATCTTCAGTAATTGTTCCTTTTGCAATTTGTCTATCAAAATTTTTACCAATAGTTGCAATTGCTTTTTCTAATTGAGTTGCATTTACATCAATTAAGGTTACACTAAAACCTGCTTGTGCAAATACGTGAGCTATTCCGTTGCCCATTTGCCCTGCACCAATTACGGATACATTGCGCCCTCCGCCCCCTAAAGGGGAAACTGAATTAGAATTTGTAGCGTTGCTCATTATTTATAAAAAATTTATTTTTTGGTTATGATGGTAGTATCTAAGTTCCCCTTTAGGGAGCAGGGGTTTCTTACTTAAACGCATTCATCCCCGTTACATCCATCCCAGTTATCAATAAATGAATATCATGTGTACCCTCGTACGTAATTACACTTTCTAAATTCATCATGTGTCGCATAACACTGTATTCGCCTGTAATGCCCATTCCGCCAAGCATTTGCCTAGCATCTCTACATATATTAGTAGCTACTTCACAAGCATTACGCTTTGCCATGCTTACTTGTGCCGGGGTAACTTTTCCTTCATTCATCAACACACCTAAACGCCAATTTAATAATTGTGCTTTGGTAATTTCGGTAACCATTTCGGCCAATTTTTTTTGTTGAAGTTGAAAGCCACCAATAGGTTTTCCAAACTGAACTCTTTCTTTACTATATTCTAAAGCTGTTTGGTAGCAATCCATTGCAGCACCAATAGTACCCCAGGCAATTCCAAATCTAGCTTTTGTTAAACAACCTAATGGTCCTTTTAATCCTTTTACGTTTGGTAAAATATTTGCCTTTGGTACTTTTACATTATCAAAAACTAATTCGCCTGTAGCACTGGCACGTAAACTCCATTTGCCATGTGTAGTTGGGGTACTAAAACCTTCCATACCACGTTCTACAATTATGCCTTGTATTTCATTGTTTTCATTATGAGCCCACACCACTGCAACTTGTGCAAAAGGGGCATTACTAATCCACATTTTTGCTCCATTTAAAATAACATACTCGTCGCCGTTATCTTTAATATTGGTAAGCATTGATGAGGGATCGCTACCATGGTTTGGTTCTGTTAACCCAAAACAACCAAGCCATTCGCCACTAGCTAATTTTGGTAAATATTTATTTCGTTGCTCTTCATTACCATATTGATAAATAGGAAACATAACTAAACTTCCTTGTACACTTGCAGTGCTACGTACACCACTATCGCCACGTTCAAGCTCTTGCATCATTAACCCGTAGCTAATATAATCTAACCCACCACAGCCGTATTGAGTTGGTAATGTAGGGCCAAAAACACCCAACTCTCCCATTTGCTGTACAATTTGTTGCGGAAACTCTGCCCGTTGTGCATAGTCTTCTATTATAGGGCTAATTTCTTTTTTAACATAATTGCGAACGGTTTCTCTTATTAACTTATGTTCTTCAGTTAATAAATCATCTACATTAAAATAATCCGGACTTTGAAATAAATCTGTTTTAGCAGCCATTTTTTTATTTTTTTTGAGTATTCTGTCTGGTGCAAAGATAACCCCAAATTAGCCTTAAATAATATTTTGTACTTTCATTTTTACTATGACGATATTTTAAAAAATTAGCCAACTCGTTTTATTTTTTATACTTGCGTTAATACTTAGCGGTATTACTGCTTTTCCGGTAGAAACTGAATTGAAATGGTTGCTTAACTGCCTTAGTTTAACACCCTTGCTAATTTTTAGGCGAATAATTCAACAAGTGGAAAGCTAACTACGAAAAGGTTAAAAATTGTAATGATAGTGTGTGGGCTTGTAAAGTAAAAATAAAATCTAGCTTGGGAAATATTGTAATAGGGCAACCCACAGTCGAAGAAATTAAAGAAGATAAAAAGATGGGCAACCAGGTAAATGGTAGGACGACCAAGACAATGTGGTATAAATAAATTATAGCCAATAAGAATAAACAACAAATAGGTTTTCATTCGTAAATTTATACAATGAAAACCTATTTAGCTTTAGGAGACAGTTATACAATTGGAGAAAAAGTTTTGGTGGAAGAAAATTTCCCCAACAAAACAGTGGCTTTATTAAATGGCAAATTATCAATTCCACAAATTATTGCCACTACAGGTTGGACAACCGATGAATTAGATGCTGCGATTACTGCTGCAAATATTACTACTACATTCGATATTGTTTCGTTACTTATTGGTGTGAATAATCAGTACAGAGAACGAACAGTAAATAATTTTGAAATTGAATTTGAACATTTACTGCAAAGGGCCATTGCATTTGCAAATAATAATTCAACACATGTAGTTGTTTTAAGCATACCCGATTGGGGTGTTACTCCATTTGCCGAAGGTAGAGATAGAGAAAAAATAGCTAGAGAAATTGATGCCTATAATTTAGTTTGTAAAATAGCTGCACAAAAATTTAATACCCATTTTATTGATATTACAACAGCCCAACGTTTAGATGGAAATAAGGAAGAGTTTTTAGCAGCAGATAAATTACACCCAAGTGGCAAAGAGTATACAAAATGGGCAAAAAGATTAGTTGAAAAAATTAATGAGATTCATTCTTTCTAAATCTTTCGGTAATAACACTTAACCCTTTCTCGTCAATTTTTGATGTTTTAGTCAGTAAAGCAATAAAAGCAGCCACTTCCTTTTCACTTGCAGGACATCCCATATTTGAGCCATTAAAAAAACTATCGCCTATTAAATTCCCTTTATTATCTAAAATAACAAAGAAAGGGAGACCTTCTTTAGTTCCTTTATATTTTTCTAAAAAGACATCTGCACCGGGGTTCTCTAAATTTTTCTTCTCTTTACTTTCTTGAACAACTAAATGTGTGATTACAAAATTTTCATCAAAATATTTTTTTGTGGTTACATCATTTAATGAAGCATCCAAGCGTTTGCACCAACCACACCAACTGGCATGAAAAATAACAAACACATTTTTATTTTCTACTTTAGCCTTAATATAAGCTTTTTGTAAAATTGTATCTGTAGTTTTAGGAGCTTGCGCATGTAATAAAACCCCACTTATTAGTAAAACGATACTTGCAAAAATCTTTTTCATGTTTTTTTCTAAATGTACAGCTAAATAGCCTAATGTTTTGCTAAATAAGTAGCCATTTCTGTTTGATATTGAATAGCAATTGCTTTAGCCTCCTCTGCAAAATCTTCGCCTTCGCTAGCATAAATTATAGCACGACTTGCATTTACTAACAGCCCGCAATCTTTATTCATACCGTATTTACTCACTTCTTGTAAACTTCCTCCTTGAAAACCAACACCCGGTACCAATAAAAAATGATTAGGAATAATGCCTCGTATATTTTCTAATTCTGTGGCTTGTGTAGCACCGGTAACAAACATTAAATTATTTTCGTTGCCCCATTTACTAACCGTATCTAAAACTTTTTCGTAAAGAAATTCGCTTCGTAAATGTAGTTCATTACCATTTTGAATTTTCAATAATTCAAAATCGGCAGCCCCCTTATTACTCGTTAGGCCAAGTACAATGGTCCATTTATTTTCATATTCTAAAAATGGCCGTATACTATCTTCACCCATATAGGGTGCTACAGTTATTGCATCAAAATTCATATTTTCAAAAAAAGCTTTGGCATACTGACTACTTGTGTTTCCAATATCTCCACGTTTTGCATCGGCAATTTTAAAATGCGTAGTTGGGATATAGTCCACCGTTTGCATCATTGCTTCCCAACCTTTAATGCCCATGGCTTCGTAAAAAGCAGTATTAATTTTATAGCTCACACAAAAGTCTTTTGTAGAATCTATTATTGCTTTATTAAATTCGAAAACAGCATTGGGCTTGCCTTGTAAGTGTTTGGGGAGTTTAGTTTCATCTGTATCTAACCCAACACATAAGTACGTTTTTTTTTGTTGTATTTGTTCTACTAATGTTTTTCGATTCATATGCTTATTTTAACAATGCTTTCATTTTTGCTGCAATATAATTATCTCCAGTCAAATTTCTTAATCGTAATTGTGCAATAATATTTTTTTGTTCGGCTATAGATTTGTTTTGACTTAGTTTAAAAACACCTTGTAAATCTTCTACTTTAATACTAAAACCAACAATGGCTTTTACCATAGTATTTATATATTCATCACTTATGTTTTTGAACCCAGCCGCACTATTTGAATCAATATGCTTTTCAGTTATTTTTTTAACGGCTGCATAAGTTCCAGCTTCATCTGTAAATTTTAGTTGCCCTTTTGCATGCACAGAAATATAATTTATAGTACTGCCTTGTGCCGGCTCGGCGTACCAGTTAGCATCTATATATGCATGTGGGCTGTTAAAAATAACCAACACATTTTTGTTTTTTTCAAATGCTAAATGGTGGTCTGTCTTACGCATTAAATGACCACTTAAATATAAGGTGTTATTTTCTTCAACTATCTCTAAGGGTATTTGGGTAGCTATAGGAAAATTAGCTCCAATACCAGTTATTAGTGCAAATGGAATTTCATTAGCAAATGCAATTAACGTTTTTCTATCATCAATTGTATAGTGCGGTAGTTTATGCATTTTAAATTTTTATTACTTATACTTTTCTCTTATGCCTTACTAGTTTTATTAAATTTTAAAAGCGATAATATTTTTTCTTCGGTCACTTCCTCTTGCCAGTTTGTTTCAATATCTTTTATCTTCATCACCTCATCCATTATTGCTTGTTGCTTAATACTATTTTTTAAGGCATCGCTATATCTTATTTTCGGACTAAAGGTTACTTGGCTGTAAGCAGGAGTCCACATTTCAGGATATTTTTTACTAAATGCAGCTTCTATTTTTTTCTGTAATAAAAATATAGGGTCGCCAACCTTATCCCTCATTTCTACAAAATTATTTAAGGCTAATTCTGCAATGGCATCTCCATCTGGTTTTCGTAAGGCTTGGTATTCATCTAAAATTAATTTCCAATTTACCTGTCCGTTTGGCAGGTCTTCCATATGTTTATCTATCAAACTATTTAATACCAAACAATCTTCAAATCCACAATTCATTCCTTGTCCAAAAAAGGGTACAATAGCATGAGCAGCATCACCAATTAAAGCAAACTTATCATCCCTTATCCAAGGAAAACATTTTACGGTAACTAAGGAAGAAGTTGGATTTGTAAAAAAATCTTCTTCTAAGGTTGGCATCAAACTAGCAACATTTGTAAATGTTTTTTCAAAAAATAGTTTTACTTTTTCCTTTGTTGTTAAGGTATTAAAACTTGGCTCGCCTTCAAAAGGAAAAAATAAGGTGCAAGTAAAACTTCCGTCCATATTAGGTAAGGCTATCATCATATAGTTTCCCCTTGGCCAAATATGTAGTGCATCTTTATCTAATAAATATTCGCCATTGGCACCAGCTGGTATAGTTAATTCTTTATAGCCAAAATCAATATAATGTTGTTGATATTGAAAGCGGTTATGCTGTAATTGGTGGGTAAGCCTTGCAGCAGAGTAGGAGCCATCGCTACCAAAAGTGAGTGGTGATTGGTGAGTAGTGAGATGTTGAGAAACCTCATTTATAAAATGAATTTCATTTTTCTTAAAATCAATATGGTCACATTTTTCATTAAAATTAATTTGCACACCATTTGCTTCGGCTAAGTCAATTAATTTTCTATTTAAATCGCCTCTACTAACAGAGTTTATAAATTGCCCCTCTGCTCCATAAGCTTGATAAGCATTTGAGCCATCTGCATTATGTATATATCTTCCATGCATTGGGATAGCAATTTTTTTTACTTCTTCCATAATGCCTACTTCTTCTAAGGCTTTTATTCCTCTATCGCTTAAAGCTAAATTTATGCTTCTACCAGCAGCCACCGTTGCTTTACGCATATCGCCCCGGCGTTCGTAAATAG
Organism: uncultured Bacteroidota bacterium; assembly: GCA_903837525.1. Lineage (GTDB taxonomy): Bacteria > Bacteroidota > Bacteroidia > Chitinophagales > Chitinophagaceae > Ferruginibacter. The sequence continues at coordinate 62,510 of CAILUU010000030.1, forward strand.
TTACATCGTAACCTCTCTTTTTTAAATAAATAGAAAGAAGGGAACCTACAAGCCCAGCACCAATTATTGTTATTTCTTTTTTCATAGCAAACCCAAAAAGGGTTTTTATTTTAAAAAATTAGGAAAGTATTTTTTTAACAATTTCTCCAAAATGATAAATTTCTTTAAATGTATTATATAAAGGCACTGGTGCTATTCTAATAACATTAGGATCTCTCCAATCGGCTAATACTCCATTTTGCTTTAACGCTTCAAACACTTCTTTTCCTTTTTGAAGCATAAGCATACTTACTTGGCAACCCTTTTCGTTTTTTGGTGTAATTATTTCTATTGCTTTTTTAGTTAAGGTAGAATTCAGTTCCTCAATAATAAAAAATAAATAATCGCTTAATTGCTTTCCTTTAGCAACCAAATTTTCTATACCAGCATCTTCAAAAATATCTAACGATGCTTTGTGTGCAGCCATACTTAAAATGGGAGCATTGCTTAATTGCCAACCCTCTGCAGTTTCAATTGGATCAAACCCTTTTTCCATTTTAAAACGGTTAGTTTTGTTTTGTCCCCACCAACCAGCTAAACGTTGTAAACTTTTGTTGGTAAAATGTTTTTGATGAATGTATGCACCTGCTACACCACCTGGCCCACTATTTAAATATTTGTAACTACACCAACAGGCAAAATCAACATCCCAATCATGTAAATGCAATTCAATATTTCCGGCAGCATGTGCCAAATCAAAACCACAGTATGCACCAATGTTATGTGCAGCTTTTGTAATAGAGGGCATATTAAAAACTTGCCCGGTATAATAATTTACACCACTAAATAAAACCAGTGCAATTGAACTACTATGTTTTTCAATCGTTCCAATAATATCTTCTGTTCGTATTGAATATTCTCCTTCTCTAGGCTTTACTTCTATTATTGCCTCATCTGGGTTAAATCCATGCAATTTTACTTGAGATTCAAAAGCGTATTGATCGCTAGGAAAAGCTTTGGCTTCGCAAATAATCTTAAATCGTTCTTTTGTTGGCCGATAAAATGTTGTCATCAACAAATGTAAATTCACGGTAAGCTGGTTCATCACTACTACTTCCTCGGGCAAAGCACCAACAATTTTTGCAACTTGTTGCGGAAAAATTTCATGATAGCTAAACCAAGGATTGGTTGCATGAAAATGCCCTTCTACTCCAAAATTTGCCCAATCCTCTAATTCATTAACTACATAGTCTTGTGTAGTTTTTGGTTGTAAGCCTAAAGAGTTACCTGTAAAATAAATACACTCATTTCCATTAATTACGGGTATATAAAATTGCTCTCTAAAATGGTTTAAAGAATCTTGTTCATCTAATTGGTTAGCAAAGTCTAAGTTATTTTCAAAAGTCATTTTAATCTATTGTGGCTATTACTTTTAACTCGATACAAATTGGGGTAGGTAAACTTTTTACTTCTACGGTTGTTCTGCAAGCTTGTACAGCTGTAAAATATTCGGCATAAATTTTATTATACGTACTAAAATCTTTTTTCATGTTGGTTAAAAAAACAGTTACATCTACAATTTTACTCCAACTGCTACCACTAGCTTCTAATACTGCTTTTACGTTTGCAAAACATTGATGTGTTTCTGCTGTAATATCATATTTTAAAATAGTACCATTAGCATCTACTTCTAATCCGGGTATTGAATTGTCTTTAGCACTACGGCTTCCTATGCCCGATAAAAAAAGTAAGTTGCCCACTTTACGAGCATGTGGGTAAGCGCCTAAAGGTGTTGCGGCAGTTTCTGTTTTTATTATATCCTCACTCATAAATATTTTTTTCAAATTAACTATTAATTAAATCGGTGGTAAACTTAACCTCTATATAACTTAACCTTTCATCTAATACTGCACACACACATTCTTTTGCTCTGTAAAAAATTTCAATGCGTCCCAACCGCCCTCTCTACCCACACCGCTATTTTTTACACCTCCAAAGGGTGTTCGTAAATCTCTAACTAGCCAACAATTTACCCAAACTATACCAGTTTGTAATTTTATTGCTAGTTGGTTTGCTTTGCTAATATCTTGTGTCCACACACTTGCCGCTAAACCATAACTTGTAGAGTTTGCCATTTCAATCGCTTCATCCATAGTATCAAAAGGCTGTATAGTTACCACTGGTCCAAAAATTTCTTCTTGATTGGTTTTGCATTGCTGATTTAATCCTTCTATAATGGTGGGCTGTATAAAATATCCGTTAGCGCATCTTCCTTTGGGTTTTACCGCATAGCCTCCGCATAAAATAGTTCCACCCTCTTGCTTTGCAAGTTGAATACAGTTTATTATTTTTTCAAAATGTTGTTTACTTACAATGGCTCCTTGTTTAGATGTTTCAATTAATGGATCGCCAACAGTTAAGTTTTTTGTAATGGCAACAAAGTGCTTTTTAAATTCTTCATAAATCGGTTTTTCAATTAATATTCTACTACCACATAAACATATTTGCCCTTGGTTACCAAATGCAGAACGAATAATTTCATGCAATACCTTTTTTAAATCGCAATCAGCAAAAATTAGGGTAGGGTTTTTCCCCCCTAACTCTAACGATAACTTTTTAAACATTGGTGCTGCAATACTTGCTATACGTTCTCCAGCTTTTGTACTTCCGGTAAAAGATATTGCTTTAATAGCTGGATGGCGAACAATGGCTTCTCCACAATTAATTCCATCGCCATGTAAAATATTTAAAACACCATCTGGCAAGCCAGCTTGCTTGCAAATTTTACCTAATAAAAAAGAAGTAACTGGTGTAACCTCACTAGGTTTTGCAATTACACAATTGCCTGCGGCTAAGGCGGGGGCTATTTTCCACGTAAATAAATATAAAGGTAAATTCCATGGGCTTATGCAGCCAACAATACCAATAGGTTGGCGTAAGGTATAATTAATAGCATTTTTATCGGGTGTAAAATGACTTTCACTTGCAAAATGCATTATGGAAGTTGCAAAAAAACGAAAATTATCGGATGATCTTTTAATATCAACTTGTTTGCTTAGCCAAAGTGGTTTACCATTATCGGTTGTTTCTGCTAATGCTAAGGTTTCAAAATTTGCATCAATTAAATCGGCTATTTTATTTAAAATTGAAAAACGTTGTTCTGCAGAGGTGTTACTCCAGCTTTCAAAAGCATTTTTTGCAGCGTTTACAGCTACATCAATGTCTCTAGCATTGCTGTTTGGTATTTGACAAAATACTTCGGCAGTTGCCGGATTTATTCCATCAATAAATTCCCCACTTAAAGGGGCAATAAAGTTTCCTCCAATATAATTTTCTAAATGATATGGAATAGCAAGATTCATTGGATAAAGTTACGGCAATAATTATAAGGGATGATGTAAAAAAGTAATTAACTTACAACTCTAAATTAATTTGTTATGCCAGTAATATCTCCTTTCAATTTAAAAAAATGGATTGATGACAATAGAGATTTATTAAAGCCTCCAGTAGGTAATTTTTGTTTGTACAAACATGCAGAAAATTTTATTGTAATGATTGTTGGTGGCCCAAATAGCCGAAAGGATTATCATTATAACGAAAGCGAAGAATTATATTACCAAGTAGAGGGGAATATTGTATTAAAAATTATTGACGAAGGGGTACATAAAGATATTGCTATTAATGAAGGCGACATGTTTTTACTACCCCCAAAAACACCACATAGCCCACAACGTGGAGAAGGTACTGTTGGTTTAGTTATTGAAAAAGTGAGAGAAAATGAAGAAGATGGTTTTTTGTGGTACTGCGAAAATTGCGGCAATAAGCTGTACGAAGAATATAAAGTAATTACAGATATCGTTGCTCAGTTACCTCCTGTAATGGAAGGCTTTTATAAAAATGAAGACAAAAGAACTTGTATAAAGTGTGGTAGCGTAATGGCTCCACCAATTAAAAAGGGTTAGATGAAAATTGATATCCACACACATATAATGCCAGACAAAATGCCCAATTGGATACAAAAATTTGGCTACGGAGAATTTATACATTTAGAGCATCGCAATTGTAAAGCCTGTATGATGAAAGGCGATAAATTGTTTAGAGAAGTTGACGATAATTGTTTTGATACAATTGTTCGGTTAAAAGAAATGGATGAAACAGAGGTAACTATTCAAGTTTTATCTACCATACCCGTTTTATTCAATTATTGGGCAAAGCCAAAAGATGGCTTAGAAACTAGCCGATTTTTTAATGATGATATTGCCAACAAAATTGTTAAAAATAAGAACAGATTTATTGGGATAGGAACTGTACCCTTACAAGATATTGATTTTGCCATTGCAGAAATGGAACGTTGTATTACTCAATTAAAAATGCCCGGGTTACAAATTGGTAGCAATATAAATGGAGAAAATTTAAGCGATAAAAAGTACTTTCCCTTTTATAAAAGAGCCGAAGAATTAGGGTGTGCATTGTTTATACATCCTTGGGAAATGATGGGGGAGGAGCAGATGCAAAAATATTGGCTTCCATGGTTGGTTGGTATGCCTGCAGAAACTAGCCGAGCAATTTGTAGTATGATTTTTGGGGGTGTTTTAGATACTTTTCCAAAACTTAGAGTAGCCTTTGCACATGGTGGTGGTAGTTTTCCGTTAACTATTGGTAGAATTGAGCATGGCTACAACGTAAGGCCAGACTTAGTTGCAATAGATAATTCCACAAACCCCTCAGATTATATTGGTAAATTTTGGATAGATAGTTTAGTGCATGATAAAAAAGCATTGAACTTTATTATTGACGTTATGGGGCAAGACAAAATTTGCTTAGGTAGTGATTATCCTTTTCCGCTAGGAGAGCATCACCCAGGGAAATTAATTGAGGAGATGGGTTTTGGTGCAACTATAAAAGAAAAATTATTTTATAAGAATGCAAATAATTGGCTGGGAATAAAGGAAGACTTATTGTTATGATAGATATGATTTGTTAAGAAAAGTCATATCTAATTTTAATCATCATAAAAATCTGCGTTTAGCATTTACTCATTAAATAAATTAGGGTAATCTGTAATTATTCCATCAACACCCAATGCTTTTAAACGGTCTATTTCTTTCTTATCATTAACCGTCCACGGGATAATTTTTATATTTTGTTGATGGCACTCCTCTATTAAATTTTGTGTAACCAATATATGCTCAGGGCTGTAAATTGTGGGTATAAAGCCAATATCTTTTAATTGTTTTTTAAAACTATTTTTATTTGTTCCTTCTACAAGCATAGCCGTTTTTATAGTAGGATGATTTTTATTTAAATACTGCAATGTTCTAAAATCAAAACTTTGTATAACTACAAATTCTTCCATTCCATTATCCTTAATAACCTTCATCAACAATTTAATAAATTCTGCAGGTGCAGGATGATAAATATTGTCAGTTGCAGGCATTGTTTTTGTTTCAATATTATATAAAGGCATTGGCCTTCGTCTTGTCATCATGGCTTCTTTTATTGCTACAAATACCTCGGATAATAAGGGTTTAGTTACAGCTATTTTTTGTTGTTGCGGAAAACGAGGGTGTGGTCTTAATCCAACATCAAATTTTTTTGTTTCCGCAAAAGCCATTTTATAAATATTGAAATCTTTCTCTTCTTCCTCATTTATAAAACTACCATTTGCAGTAGTGGTTATTTCATGATTAAAAAATGGCTCATGACTTAAAATTACTTTTTTATCTTTTGTAATTACAACATCCATTTCCAATGTTGTTATGGCCATTCCTAAGGCATTAATCATTGCAGGAATAGTATTTTCGGGCATTAAGCCACGGCAGCCACGGTGGCCTTGTTTATCAAAAAACCCAAAATCCCCTGAAGGGGACTTTACAGCCTCTTTACTCATAGATGTATTTTTTTTGCTTGATAAGCAAGATAAAAGGAAGAAGAATAGAGTAATTGGTAAAATATTTTTCATTACTTAAAGATAAACTGCTATGCAATAATGTGATATGAATTTAATGCGTTGAATAAAGATATAGAAGTACAAGTGACTGACACAACACTGCTCAATAGTAGTAAAAATGCTAACCAAAAAATTACACTACAACTTGCTGCACTTCTGTAGCCGCAATATTTGCATTACGCTTTGCAATTTCTCTTACTGCATTACCAGCAAAATCGTTAAATGCTTTTTTACTAATTACATCATCACTAGCGGTAACAGGTATACCTATATCACCACCTTCACGTATACTTTGCACAATAGGTATTTGTCCTAAAAAAGGGATATCAAATTCATCGGCTAAATTTTTGCCGCCATCTTTTCCAAAAATATAATATTTGTTAGTTGGCAACTCTTCTGGCGTAAAGTAACTCATGTTTTCAACCAAACCAATTACGGGTACTTTTAGTTGGGCTTGCCCAAACATTGCTACGCCTTTTTTAGCATCGGCCAATGCTACCAATTGCGGTGTAGTAACCACGATTACCCCAGTAACGGGTACGGTTTGTACAATGGTTAAATGAATATCGCCAGTGCCAGGGGGCATATCAATCACTAAATAATCTAACTCTCCCCAATCCACATCACTAACAAATTGTTTTATGGCACTACTCACCATTGGGCCACGCCAAACTACGGCTTGTTTTTCATCTATCAACAAACCAATGCTCATTACTTTTATGCCAAATTTTTCTATCGGCACAATTAATCCTTTGCCAGCTCCATCATCTTTCATTAAGGGTCTTTCTCCACGTATGCCAAACATAATATGTTGGCTAGGGCCATAAATATCGGCATCCATCAACCCAACTTTTGCACCACCAGCAGCAAGTGATAAAGCAAGATTTGCACTAACCGTACTTTTGCCCACACCACCTTTTCCACTAACAACGGCAATAATATTTTTTACTCCTTTTAAAACACTTTTAGCATCAACCCTATTGCTAGTGGTATTTGCGGTAAAATTAACATGCACTACAGCATCTTTATTTACCAACAGTTTTATAGCGTTTTCACTAGCCATACTCATTTGTTCTTTCATTGGGCAGGCAGGTGTTGTAAGCACAATGGTAAAAAATACGTTTAGGCCATCAATTTTAATATCCTTAATCATGTTAAGGGTTACAAGGTCCTTGCCAAGGTCTGGTTCTTGTACATTGCTTAGTGCTTTTAAAATTTCTTTGTTCGTCATGTTACCCCAAACCCTTAAAAGGGCTTTACTGATTAATTGGTTAAAAATCACTCAATTTATTGTTAAAATGAGCATATAATGTGCAAATTTAAACATTAGTATCTTTACTTTGTTTCTAATTAAGGAATGTTGTTTTTTGAGTACAAGTAGTTGAAATTCTATTGAGCTTCAGTAGGGTCGTTTCTATCCGTTTTCGCTAGATAGACAGACTTTTGTACTAATACCAATTGGAATTTTCAATATTCGAATTAAAACACTTTCATTAAAATAAAGTTTTAAGTAATACATGAAAATAGTTTTACAAATTATTATTATTAGTTGCGTATTTTTTTTATTGCCACAAAAATCAAAAGCACAGTTTGAATCGTTTAGAGATTCTGTGGTGCAATTATACGGATTAGTAATGACGGCAGATAGCCTTAAAGGACTAGAGGGCGTTAGCATCATGGTAAAAGGGCAAAACCGTGGTACTATGACAAATAACAGAGGTGTATTTAGTATAGTAGTTTTAAAAGGCGATCAGGTAGAATTTACAAATGTAGGGTTTAAACCTAAAACCATTTCTATACCACAAAATTTAGTAGGCAATCAGCAAAGTGTAATACAACTAATGGTAAATGATACCGTTTATTTAGCTGCAACCATTATTAAATCTAGGCCAAGCAGAGAACAATTTGAAAGAGATTTTATAAATACACAATTGCCCGATGATAATTTAACTACAGCCCGGAAAAATAATGATGTTGCCACTCGACGAATTTTAGTAGCCACTTTACCGGCTGATGGTAGAGAAGCGGCTAGTACTTATTTTAGACAACAAGCCGTTAAAGCATCGTACCAGGGACAGTTGCCCCCACAAAATATTTTTAACCCTGTAGCTTGGGCAGAGTTTATTAAGGCTTGGAAAAGGGGAGATTATAAGAAGAAGTAAATTTTTTATAACCACATAGGCACAGTAGAAACATAGTTGTAAATTTTCTACATATCTATAATAGAAACTATTGTACCTATGTGCCTATGTGTTTTATTTTATTTTTACATTTAATTTGCGAAATGATTATTTTTTTAATTGGCTTTATGGGCAGTGGTAAAACGCATTGGGGAAAAATATGGGCAACCAAAGCACAACATAATTTTATTGATTTAGATATAGAAATTGAATATGCTGTTGGTTTATCCGTAGCTCAAATTTTTGAAACTTACGGCGAAGATTTTTTTAGAACAAAAGAAACAGAAGTATTACAAGGTTTAAATTTAACACAACCCACAATTGTAGCCTGCGGTGGTGGTACACCTTGCTTTAATAATAATTTAGCTTGGATGAATACAAGGGGCAAAACTATTTATCTTATAACCAGCCTACCTACTATTTTGCAACGAGTATTATTGGAGCAAGATAGACGCCCCTTACTAAAAAAAATGAATACTGCCGAGTTGCAATTTTTTATAGAGCAAAAGCTAAAAGAAAGAGAAGTGTTTTATAAGGAGGCAAGTTTTTGTCTAGCTGAAAATGAATTGAATGAAGAGGTTATTTTGAGGGTAAATAGTCAATAAGGTTACTAAATGGAATACTAAGTAATAAAAAAAACTCCCAACAAAATATTGGGAGATTTTAAAAAAATACGATTAAAAACTAACTCATTTCTGCAAAGTATTTATGAAAATGCGGTATAGTTTCTATGCCTTTGTAAAAATTTTCTATATTAAATTTTTCGTTAGGACTGTGTAAGTTATCGCTATCTAATCCAAAGCCCATAAATACAATTTTAAGTCCTAATTCTTTTTCAAATAATGCACAAATAGGTATACTGCCACCACCACGTACAGGTATGGGTGTTTTACTAAACGTAGTTTCCATTGCTTTTGCTGCAGCTTTATAACCTTTGCTATCAATAGGGGTCATATAAGGCTCACCTCCATGGTGTAAAGTTGCTTTTACAGTAACATAAGGAGGTGCAATTTTTTGCAAATGGTTAATTAATATTTCGGTTATTTTATCGCTTCCTTGGTTGGGTACAAGCCTTGCGCTAATTTTTGCAAATGCTTTACTTGGTAATACTGTTTTTGCACCTTCTCCGGTATAACCGCCCCAAATTCCATTTAACTCCAAGGTTGGCCTTATGCCAGTGCGTTCGTTTGTACTAAATCCTTTTTCGCCCCATAATTCTTTTACGCCTAAATCATCAGCATATTCTTTTGCATCAAAAGGTGCCATGGCCATTAATTTTCTTTCTTCCTCTGTTGAAATGGCTACATCATCATAAAAACCCGGAATAGTTATGTGGTTATTTTCATCATGCAAACTTGCAATCATTTTTGCTAAAATAGTAATTGGATTTGCAACAGCACCCCCATATACACCACTATGTAAATCTCTATTAGGTCCTGTAACTTCTACCTCAATATAGCTTAATCCACGTACTCCAATATCAATACTTGGTGTATCTAAACTAATCATAGCGGTATCGCTAATTAATATTACATCTGCCTTTAATAACTCTTTATGCGTTTTAACAAATTTTCCTAAGTTTGGGCTTCCCACTTCTTCCTCTCCTTCAATACAAAATTTAATATTTGTAGTTAACGTATTTGTTTTAACCATTGTTTCCAATGCTTTTACATGCATATAAAATTGTCCTTTATCATCACAACTTCCTCTAGCATATATTTTACCATCTTTTATTAATGGATCAAATGGGCCGCTATTCCAAAGCTCTAATGGATCGGCAGGTTGCACATCGTAATGCCCATAAACCAAAACGGTGGGTTTAGTTGGATCTATAATTTTTTCACCATATACTAAAGGATGCCCCTCTGTTGGGTAGATTTCTACTTTGTCGGCACCGGCTTCTAATAGTCTTGCCTTTACTGCTTCTGCACAAGTAACCATATCATCTTTATGTTCTGTTCTTGCACTTACACTTGGTATGCGTAAAAGATCGAGTAACTCGTTTAAAAAACGGTCTTTGTTTTCAGATTGATAATCGTTCCAGACTTGCATAAAATTTATTTTTTTGAGAGTGTAAAGTTACGTTGTTTTAATGGTAGAATTTAATACCTTTTTTTGCATAATAAATTCGTTAAACAAAAACCAGAATGTATCAAAATGGTAATCCCACAAGCCACTAATGCAACAAACAATTTTTTACATTCGTTAATTGTGCCTTTTAAGTAAAAAGTATTCTGCTATTTTTGTAGTATGAATATAGCAGCTTATATAGATCATACCGTTTTAAAACCCACTACTACCCAAGCAGATATTGTAAAGCTTTGTACAGAAGCACTTGAAAATAATTTTGCTGCAGTTTGTGTGCCACCTTTATTTGTAAAAATGTCAAAAAAAATGGTAGCTAATTCTACTGTTAAAGTAGCAACTGTTATAGGTTTTCCGTTTGGCTATAGCGCTATTGAAGCAAAGGTTGCCGAAATTATTTTAGCTATAATTGATGGGGCAGATGAGTTGGATGTGGTTGTAAATATTAGTGCCATTAAAAATAATGATTGGCAGTTTTTGGCAAATGAAATTAATACGTTAATGCCTATTATACGTAAACAACAAAAAGTTATTAAAATAATTATTGAAAGTGGAATTTTAACCAATGCCGAAATAATAAAATGCTGTGATTTGTATGGTGCAGCTGGGGTTGATTTTTTAAAAACAAGTACGGGCTATGCAGAAGTAGGTGCAACCCTAGCGGCTGTGGTTTTAATACGTAAGCATTTAACAAATAGTATTAAAATTAAAGCAAGTGGCGGCATTAAATCCTATACTTTTGCAAAACAATTAATTGACGCTGGTGCAGATAGATTAGGATGTAGTAGTAGCTTACAAATTGTAGAGGAAAGTAAAAAGCTGGACTAATTTTTGATTAAGATTTCAATATGAAAAAAAATAAACTAATTTTTTTATTTTTTGGGATGCTTTGTTACGCATCAAAACTGTCCTTTGCACAAGAGGTTGTTGCAAAAGATACGAGTATAGAAGCAAAAACAACCATAATAAAAGATGCCAGAATTGATATGCTTGGACAAAAGCAAAATGAACTAAATATAAAAAATGCTGCTAATAATTCAGATTATGGGCCAAGGGCAGCAAAAGGATACAGACTAATGGTACTTAGCAGTAATGATAGAGATTTAGCTATGAAAGTTAGAGCTAAATTATTGCAACGCTTTCCTGAGCAAAAAGTTTACATGACATTTTTGGCACCTTACATTAAATTAAAATTTGGAAATTTTGTAGATAAAGGAGATGCGGATAGATACAAAAAAATGATAAAACAAGCAGGTATTGTAAGTACGAATGTATACCTAGTGCCAGAAATTGTGGAAGTTAAGCCTGTGAAGGACAAGGATAAAGAAAAAGAAGAGGATAAATAAAAATACTTGTTGTAAATTGTTTAGAGTTTCAAATTGAAGCTCTTTTTTTATATATTATGTTAAAAGAAAAAATACAGCTACTAGCCAAACAATATGCTGCTGAGTTTATTGAGGTGCGTCATCATTTACATGCCCATCCAGAATTAAGTTATGCAGAATTTGAAACAAGCAAATTTGTACAAGACAAATTGGCTGCATTTAATATTCCTTTTGAGGTACTAGCTACTACTGGTGTAGTAGGTATAATAGAAGGTAAAAATCCTTCAAAAAAAATTATTGCTTTACGGGCAGATATGGATGCCTTGCCCATCAAAGAAGAAAATGAAATAGCTTATAAATCTACCATTGAGGGTGTAATGCATGCTTGTGGACATGATGTACATACGACTTGCTTATTAGGAGCTGCAAAAATTTTAAGCGAATTAAAAAATGAGTGGGAGGGAACGGTTAAATTAATTTTTCAGCCAGGGGAAGAAAAAAATCCTGGAGGTGCAAGTTTGATGATAGCAGACGGAGCATTAGAAAATCCAAAACCACAAAGTATTTTTGCTTTGCATGTACACCCTGGATTGCCTTTAGGCAAATTAAGTTTTAGGCCCGGCATGAGTATGGCAAGTGCAGATGAAATTTATATAACTATAAAAGGTAAAGGGGGCCATGCTGCAGCACCGCATTTAACGGCAGATACTATTTTAATTGCAGCACATATTGTTACAAGCCTGCAACAAATTATTAGTAGAAATAATAACCCCACAAACCCAAGTGTGTTAAGTATAACCGCAATAAATGGCGGCAGTGCAACAAATATTATTCCTAGCGAAGTAAAATTGATGGGAACCTTTAGAGCAATGAATGAAGAGTGGCGATTTGCTGCTCATAAATTAATTATAAAACATGTAACACAATTAGCGGAAACAATGGGTGCAACAGCCGAAATAATTATTGATGTGGGCTATCCGTTTGTATTAAATGACGAAGCTTTATATGAAGTAGCAAGAAAAAATGGAGAAGAATATATAGGAGTTGAAAACGTAGAAACTACTGAATTAAGAATGGGTGCAGAAGATTTTGGCTATTACACTCATCATATGCCTGGTTGCTTTTTTAGATTAGGTGTTGGTAATATTGAAAAGGGAATTATCAGTAATGTTCATACTCCAACTTTTAATATTGATGAAAGTGCAATTGAAATAGGAATGGGAGTGATGGCTTGGATGGGAGTAGTTACCCCTGACACCTAAAGGGGGCAATAGGAAGTTGTTTTATGGGTTTGCATGAAGTGTTTCAGTTGGGTTAAAACCTTTCTACTCCAAAAGCACCCAGATCAATACTTGGTGCTTTTTTTTGTATTAACTCTGTAACTAATTTACCAGTGCCTGTACCTTGCGATATACCAAGCATTGCATGCCCACCTGCAAAAACAACATTTTGTAAAGAGGTTTGGTAACCTATGTAAGGCAATCCATCTGGTGTAACTGGCCGTAAACCACTCCAAATTTTATTGGTAGGTGGAAAGTCTATTTTTAGCGAGGGATAAAAATCTTTTGCCGAGTTGTAAATACCTTCCATACGTTTTACTAATACGTTATTATTTATGCCACTAATTTCCATAGTACCACCAATTCGTAAGTAATTGCCCCAAGGTGTTACAGCACATCTACCATCTACTAAAATAGCAGGGTAGTTAATATTTTTTTCTATGTTTTGATACGTATGGCTATAGCCTTTGCCAGCTTGCAACAATAAGTTTATACCTAACATTTTAGCTAATATCGGTAACCAACTACCTGCAGCTACAACAATTTCATCACATTCAAATTTTCCGGTGTTTGTTACTATTGCGGTTACTTTATTATTGCTTTTCTCAAATCCTTCAACAGTTGTATTTAAATTAAATTGTACTCCTTTTTTAACTAAGTAATTATGTAAAGCCATCATCATTTTACCAGGATTAAAATGGCAATCATCTTCAAATAAAACAGCACCTGCAACATTAAGCTCAATAGTTGGTTCTAGTTTTTGTACTTCATCTTTATTTAATCGTTGTACATTTAATCCAAATTTTTCGGCATCGTCTGCTAAATGAAATTCATGCTCTAGCGTTTTTTGTTGCTTACACATCATTAAGCAACCTTTTTCTTCCATATCAATTGTATCGCCTATTTCTGCTCTCATTTCATTGATAAGGCCTCGGCTAAATTGTAAAATATTATTTAAGTGTGGAGCGTTTTTTAAAACTGTTTTTGCATTACTGTTTTTCCAAAAATGATATGCCCATCGTATCAAATCCACATCTAGCCTTGGTTTTATATAAAACGGACTACTGCTACTTAACATATGTTTTAAACCCTCTGCAATAATACCTGGGCTTGCCAATGGTACAAAATGGCTTGGAGACATATAACCCATATTGCCAAAGGAGCAACCATCTGTTATGTTACCACGTTCAATTACTGTAACAGTATACCCTTCTTTTTGTAAATAGTAAGCACTGCTTAATCCTATAATGCCACCGCCTATAATTGTAATTTTCATAATTAATAAGTTGTAGAAAATTAATTAAACTGATTTGATAAATATTCACTGATAAAATCTGAGTAAATCAGTTCAATCCGTTAAACCTGTGTTTCATCATAAAACCTGAAACCCTAAAGCATAAGGATCATCGTCTGTATTAATTGTAATGATATTTTGACCATAAATTTTTGCCCAACCTTCAATACCAGGTTTTATAGCTGGTTTATTTGCCACAAAACACTCTTCCTCAATGGTGCCAATAAATTTACTACCTATTATGCTTTCATGTATAAATAAATCGCCTTTTTTTAATTTACCTTTTGCATACCACTGAGCCATTCTTGCACTTGTGCCAGTTCCACAGGGGCTTCTATCAATTGCTTTATCGCCATAAAAAACAGCATTACGGGCTGTAGAGGTTTTGTCTAAAACAGCCCCCGTCCATAAAATATGGCTGCATCCATTTATGGTTTCATTTTCTGGATGAACAAATTCGTACTTTTCGTTAATTCGTTTACGTAATTCTCTTGCCCAACTAATTAATTTATCTGCCGAATAATGCTCTATTCCTTTAAAGTTTTTTTGTACATCTACAATAGCATAAAAATTACCTCCATAGCTTACGTCAATGGTTAGCTCACCTAAATCTGGGCAATCTATACTTAATTCTGTTGCTGCTAAATAAGAGGCTACGTTTGTTAGTTTTACAGATGCTACTTTTTTATCCTTCATTTTGTAGCTAATATTAACTAATCCTGCTGGTGCTTCCATTTTTACAACCCCCTCTACTTTTGGTTGTATTAACCTTTCTTCAATAGCAATAGTTATAGTACCAATGGTTCCATGGCCACACATAGGTAAGCATCCACTAGTTTCTATAAATAAAACAGCTACATCATTTTCAGGATGGTGTGGAGGGTATAAAATGCTGCCGCTCATCATATCATGCCCTCTGGGCTCGTACATTAATCCCCTTCGTATCCAATCAAATTCTTGTAAAAAATGTTGCCGTTTTTCACTCATATCTTTACCCACTAAAACTGGGCCGCCATGTTTTACTAACCGTACCGGGTTGCCACAAGTATGAGCATCTATGCAATGAAATGTTTTTGTCATAATATTTTGTAAATTTATGGCATGGAAACGTATGGAAAAATTTTATTGATAGCTATGCCCATTTTTTTTCTGTTGGTAATTTTTGAAAAATGGTATGGATGGAGAAAAGGAAACGATACGGTGAACACCATGGATATGGTGAGTAGCTTGTTAAGCGGCGTTACTAATGTTACCAAAGATGTGTTAGGCTTAAGCATTTTTATTTTGGGCTACGAGTGGTATTTGCATTACTTTAATATTATCCAAATAAAAGCTGGGTGGTTGGTTTATTTAGTAGCATTTATTAGCTTAGATTTTACAGGATATTGGGTTCATAGGATTGATCATAAAATAAATTTTTTCTGGAATAGCCATATCATACATCACAGCAGCGAAGAGTTTAATCTAGCTTGTGCATTACGCCAAAGTATATCTTCTTTTGTAAAAATATTTTCATTTTTTTTATTGCCTGCTGCACTATTGGGTGTGCCTAGTATAGTAATTGCTACTATTGCACCAATTCATTTGTTTGCACAATTTTGGTATCATACACAACATATTAAAAAAATGGGTTTTTTAGAATACATCATTGTAACCCCATCTCATCATAGAGTACATCATGCATTTAATGAAAAATATTTAGATAAAAATTTTGGACAAATCTTTATTTTTTGGGATAAATTATTTGGTACATTTCAAAAAGAGCTAGTTGATATACCTCCTGCGTATGGAATTACTCGGCCTGTACAAACGTGGAACCCTATTAAAATTAATTTTCAGCATTTATGGTTATTGATTACAGATGCTTGGCGGACTAGTAATTTTTTAGATAAATTTCGTATTTGGTTTATGCCTACGGGTTGGCGACCAAAAGATGTTGAAGAGAAATTTCCTATTTATAAAATAATGAATGCAACTAATTTTAATAAGTATACAACAAGTGTAAACCCAAGGTTTATAAGTTGGATGTGGATACAATTGATAGTTTTACTTTTATTGGTAAGTTATTTCTTTAGCAATATTGCCATGATAAAAACAATTGGAGTGCCCTATATTTACTGGTACGGTGCATTTATTTTTATTTTTGTGTATGCGTTAACAGAGTTAATGGATGAAAATAAAGATGCTTTAGTTTGGGAGGCGCTAAAATGCACAATAGGCTTAGCTTTTATTTATAGTATGGGTAATTGGTTTGGTAGCGATAGTTTTTCTGTACTACTTAAATACATCGTAATTTTTTATTTTATTACATCTTTAAGTATAACTTATTATTTATCAAAAAATAGAAAAAGGGCTTCTATTGCCAACGTTTAATTATTCTATCAATAATTTTTCAATGGTGGCTTTTTCTTTTTGCCAATCATATCCTTCTAATTTTACTAAAACGGTTTTGCCTTTTTTATTTAAAAGATAGGTGGTAGGATAAACATGAATGCCTAAACTGGACAACGGTTCATTGGATTTTGCGAAAATAATTTTATCGGATGAAAACCTATTTTTAAAGCCTTCAATTTTATAGGCATTCTCATCCGAAATATATAGGGTTTTAAATTTATCGTTGTTGATAGCTGTAGCTAATTCATTTAAGATTGGTGTTTCCTTAGCACAATCAATACACCAACTTTGAAAAAAGGAAACCATAATTACCTGTCCACTAAAATCGTTTATGGTTGTTTTAGTATTATTGGAAAGTAGAGTTAGCGCTGTGTTTTGAAAGTTCATTTTTGGAGCTACATTTTTGTTGTATAGTTTTATACCCAAAAATAACAGCCCTGCAATTAGCACAATTATGCTTAAATACTTTTTCATTACTTAAAGGGATTACGGTTTATTTCTTTATTATTTTCTTCGGTATTAAAACGTTTCAAAATTAATTGTAATGCCAAATTAGCTACTCTATTCTTTATAGATATGTAATTGTAAATTTGCTTGGGAGCTGCACCTATATTTGCTTTAGCTTCTTTTGCTGTTCTGCCTAATTCTAATGTAGTAAAGCCCTTTTCTATCATTTTTTTTGCGCCCAAAAATAATAAGCCAAAGTATGTATTATGGGTATGATTAACAGCATAATCTAATCCTATATAATGAGTTTCCATCTGTTTTTCGTAAAAAATATACGTATAAAACCCTACCATTTTATCATCTAAATACAATGCATGAAACTCAAATTTATCTTTTAAAATAGTTTTTAAGTTATAAAAATAAGTCGTGTTTATAGTACCTAGTTTAATGGTTTGTTTATTTACTACATTCCAATAGAGTAAATCTATATTTTTTTGATTAGCTATTATTTCATCAGCATCTAACTCTCTTATAGTTATTGGGCTAAAATGATCTAATATTTTTACGGCCCTCTTTCTGTATTTTTTTGTAAGCGCTTTTAGGTAGTCGTCAAAACCTTGCCAGTTATTATTAGTAAACTCCATGGTTACATCGCTGCTAAAAAAATTGAATTTAAATTTTTTAAGTAAACTTTCTGTAATGGGCGCTATACAATCTTTTAATAAAATACCACAAGGTTTTTTGAGGAAGCTTTTTTTTATTGCATCTATTGCCTCAAAAATTAAATCATTATTTTTTACGTTCGCAAAATAAAATCCTTGTTGATTAATCCTAAATAAATTTCCACAAATAAGTAAAGGTAATTTTTTGGGTAGGATAAATTGTACAAATTTACTTTTTAAACAATTTTCTTGTTTAAAATTTATGTGTGTATAATTGAAGTTGAATAGTTGGAAATAGGCAATACCAATTAACGTATTGTTCTTGTATGCGTAAACATATCTGTACTGTAAATTATTTAGCTGCGCATGTTCAACTATACCTAAATTTTTTATTAATAAATGATGATGTTGCGGAAGAAAAGCATCCCAATCACTATTTAATTCACTTAAAGTGTTTACTATTTTATACGAAATACTCAATTAGTTTATTGGCGCTTTTGTTAATTCGTTATTTACAGTTCTCCAAATTTGTAAAGGGTTTTCGCTTTTTAATTCATCTGGCAATAAAGTAGTGTCCCAGTTTTGATAGGCTATTGGCCTAGCAAATCGTTTAATAGCATCTGCACCTACACTGCCAAACCTGCTATCACTACTTGCAGGAAAAGGGCCTCCATGTTGCATAGCCTCAACTACTTCTACCCCTGTTGGTACCGTATTTAAAATAATTCTGCCACAACAGTTTTTTATACAATCAATTAAATTTTCATTGTTTTGCAAATCGGTTAATGTAGCCATAATGGTAGATGTTAATTGCCCTTCTAAATTTTTGGCAACTTGTAATACTTCCTCTTCATTAATACAACGTACAATGATTGCGTAAGGCCCAAAAACTTCTTTATGTAAAATTGGGTTTTGTAAAAAAGCCTTTGCAGTAGTACTAGATAAAATAGGGGTGGGGCTTAACTTGTTTTCTAAATTATCGTTTTGGTTTGTAAATTCCAATAGGTTTTTTACATCTTGTTGTTGAAGTGCGTTAGTAGCATTTTGTTGGTATGCTGTTTCAATACCTTTATGTAACATTAAACCAACACTAGTATTTTTTAATTCGGCCGCTAATGTAGTAGTAAAAGTTATTAAACTGTCACCTTCCATACCAACAAAAATTCCGGGTTTTGTACAAAATTGCCCAACACCTAATGTAATAGAAGCTGCAAACATTTTTGCAATAGCTTCAGGATCATTATTTAATTTTTCTTGTAATAAAAAAACAGGATTAGTACTGCCCATTTCTGCAAATACAGGTATAGGCTCTTTACGTTCGTTAGCCCAATTAACTAATTGTTTACCCCCAATGTACGATCCTGTAAAACCTACCGCTTTTATATTGGGGTGCATTACTAATTGTTTGCCAACCTTAAAATCTTTTCCGTAAATGTGTGCAAACATTCCTTTTGGTACACCGCATTTTTGTGCGGCAGAAAAAATTAAATTTGCTATAAACGTACTTGTTTTTTCGTGTGCAGGATGGGCTTTAACAAGTACTGGGCAACCAGCAGCAAATGCACTAGCCGTATCACCTCCAGCGGTTGAATAGGCAAACGGAAAGTTACTTGCACCAAAAACTACAACTGGACCAAGCGGCGTAAGTGTTTTGCGTAAATCTGGTTTTGGAGGAGTGCGTTCGTTATTTGCGGTATCAATTTTTACATCTAACCAATTGCCTCGTTCACAGGCATCGGCATAGCTATTTAGTTGAAAAATAGTTCTTGCCTTTTCATTTCTTAATCTTGCCTCAGGCAAATTAGTTTCGGCACTAGTAATAGTAAATAATTCATCGTTACAATTTTCTAATTCGGTAGCAATTGCCCTTAAAAAATCGGCTCTTTTTGCTAAAGAATAATTTCTATAAATAGTAAAAGCATCCCATGCTTGTTGTACAGCTTCGTCTATTTCTGCTGTTGTATTATCTGTAAACATAAATTCAAAATTTAAAAATTCGGCTTAGTAGCAATTCCATCATTAATTATTTTTATTACATCTTCTCGTTCCTTCCCTTCTAGTATTAATCTTGGTGGCCGTACAATTTCGCTACCTAATCCAACAAGGCTCTCAGCTAATTTTATATACTGCACTAATTTTGGATGAATATCTAACTCCAACAACGGCATAAACCATCTGTAAATTTTTGTAGCTGCTTCAATATCCCCTTGTTTTACTAAATTATAAATTGCTACAGTTTCTGCAGGAAAAGCACATACCAAACCTGCCACCCAACCATCTGCACCCAAGCAAAGTTCTTCCATGGCTAACGTATCTACTCCGCATAAAAGTTTAAATCTATCGCCAAACTTATTTTTCATTCTGGTAACGTTTGTAACATCTCTAGTGCTTTCTTTTACAGCTTGTATATTGCTACAATCCATCATCTCTTCAAACATTGGTATGGTTACTTCAATTTTGTAATCAACAGGGTTGTTATAAATCATTATGGGTAAATCTGTACTATTGGCTACTGTTTTAAAATAGGTTACCGTTTCTCTATGATCGCTTTTGTAACGCATGGGAGGTAATATCATTATGCCTTTTGCACCCCAGGCTTTTGCATAGGCGGCTTGTTGTAAAGCCTCTTTAGTACTGCCTTCTGCAATGTTTAAAAGTACAGGTACTTTATTTGCACATTTTTCTACTGCAAATTTTACGAGAATTTCTTTTTCAGTAATACTTAATACACTTGCCTCTCCCAACGTTCCGCCTAATACAAAACCATTTACTCCTGCGGTTAATTGTGCTTGTAAATTTTTTTCAAAAAGGGGTAAGTCTAATTCGTCGTTACTGTTAAATTTTGTTGTAAGTGCGGGAAATACGCCTTGCCAATTTATGCCCATATAAAATTAATTAGAGAAGCAATTTACTTAAAAAAAAATTACTTAATCTTATTAATCTAAAGACTTCGTTAATTGTTTTTTACAAGTTGGAGGTACATCCATTTATCTCAATTGTAATAAAGCAACAAAACCATCAGCACTTTTATATATGCTTTTAAGGATAATGAGTTAATATAGTAAAGAGGAAAGCTAAACGGTTAGTAAATAAAAATGAATAATTATGTTAAAATAGGCAGTAGTGTATTTTATGTTATATATTTTTTAAAATTCTAATTATAAAATTATATTTCTGTAAATGTATTTGTTTATACAAAATGCATAAACAGTATTTTTTGAATGATGAGTGGTAGCATGAGAAGAAAAATGAAAAAATTGTTAAGTGTTAACGGTCAGTTTATTATCTTTATAACGTTTATGAAGACAAAAACATTACAAAAAGACAAGGTAAATATTATTACACTGGGCTGTAGTAAAAATATGGTAGATAGTGAAATATTTAGTGGGCAACTTATTGCCAATGAAATAGATGTAGTACATGAAAGTACGAAAAAAGACCACAATATAGTGGTAATTAATACCTGTGGGTTTATTGAAAAAGCAAAGGAAGAAAGCATAAATACTATTTTGCAACAAGTAGAATTAAAAAAACGTGGAAAGTTAGATAAAGTCTATGTAACCGGTTGCCTAAGTGAACGGTATAAAAATAATTTAGAAGAAGAAATACCAGAAGTTGATGCATTTTTTGGTACCATGGAATTACAGGGTATGCTAAAACAATTTAATGCAGATTATAAAAATGATTTAATTGGCGAACGTCTTTTGTATACACCACAACATTACGCCTACATGAAAATTAGTGAAGGTTGTAACCGTACTTGTTCGTTTTGCGCTATACCTTTAATGAGAGGTCAGCATGTAAGCCGTACTATAGAAAGTTTGGTAGATGAGGCAAAAAAATTAGTAGATAGAGGTGTAAAAGAAGTAATGCTAATTGCACAAGAGCTTACCTATTATGGATTAGATATTTATAAAAGAAGAGAACTACCAAAATTATTACACGCCCTTGCCGATGTAAAAGGATTGGAATGGATACGTTTACATTATGCTTACCCAAGCAAATTTCCGATGGATATTATAGATGCAATAAAAGACAGAGCTAATATTTGCAACTATATAGATATGCCCTTGCAGCATGCAGCAAATAATATGCTTAAAGCAATGAAAAGGCAAATTACCAGAGAGGAAATGGAGGATTTAATAGGTGCTATTCGTTATAAAATACCAAATATTTGTTTGCGTACCACATTAATTGCAGGCTTCCCCGGCGAAATACAGGATGATGTAGAAGAACTAAAACAATTTTTACAAAAAATGCGTTTTGACCGCGTTGGTACATTTACCTACAGCCACGAAGAAGGTACAAGTGCCCATGATTTAATTGATGATGTACCTGCAGATGTTAAAGAGCAAAGAGCACAAGAAATTATGGAGGTACAGCAAGAAATTAGCTTAGAAAAAAATCAAGAAAAAGTAGGCAAAACATTTAAAGTGTTGATAGATAAAAAAGAGGCCGGACGATACTTAGCCCGAACAGAGTTTGATAGTGTAGAGGTAGATAATGAAGTGGTGATTAACACCAACAAAAAATTAATAATTGGCGATTTTGTACAAGTAAAAATTACTAAGGCCTACGATTACGATATTGAAGGAGAAGTAGTTTAAAAAATATTATCCTAATAAATAACCTGTTTTACTATATTTATAAAATGAATGCTACAGCAGAGTACATACCTTACGCCAGCACAAATTCTTTTTCTAAAATTGTTGAAGATTATATTGAAGACATTAGTTTATTAAAACCTTTTTTTAAGCATGATGTATCGTTACAAGGCATAAAAAATGCTATTAAAGAAAGAAAACAATATTCTACCAACAGAAAATTATTAGTTGATGTTTTGCAAAAACAATATGCATCAAGTACACTAACACCAAAACAAAAATATAATATAGAGCAGTTAGCAAATGATAATTGCTTTACAATTACTACAGCACATCAACCCAACCTATTTACAGGGCAATTATATTTTATTTATAAAATTTTGCATGCTATAAAATTAGCAGCGTATTTAAAAACAGCATTGCCAGAAAATAACTATGTACCTATTTATTATATGGGTAGCGAAGATGCTGATTTAGAAGAGCTAAATCATGTTTATATAAAAGGTGAAAAGTACGAATGGAAAACGAACCAAACTGGTGCAGTAGGTAGAATGAAAGTGGATAATGGGTTGATTGCTTTGATTGATTTAATTGCAGGACAAATTTTAGTAGAACCATTTGGAAACGAAATTATTACTGCCTTAAAAAATTGTTACCAACTTAATAATAGCATTGAGCAAGCAACTTTTTTATTAGTTAATGAGTTATTTGCAAAATATGGATTATTAGTAGTATTGCCCGATAATGCTGATTTAAAAAGAAGCTTTATACCAATTGTTGAAAAGGAATTAGTTGAAGGGTTTTCTCATAAAAAAGTTTTAGAAACGGTAAAAAATTTCCCGGCCAAGTATAAAGTACAGGCTAGCGGTAGAGAAACTAATTTGTTTTATTTAAAAGAGGATAAGAGAGATAGGATAGAGAAGGTGAGTGGTGATTGGTCAGTGGTGAATATAGGTGTAAGGTTTACTAATGCTGAAATTTTAGCAGAGTTAAATAATTATCCTGAACGTTTTAGTACTAATGTAATTTTACGCCCAGTTTTCCAAGAGATGATATTACCCAATATTGCTTTTATAGGTGGTGGTGGCGAAATTGCTTATTGGCTGGAGTTAAAAAAAGTATTTGAAGCAGTTAATGTTCCTTATCCCATGTTGGTTTTGCGTAATTCTTTTTTATTGGCGGGTGTTGATAGTACTGAATTAATAAGTAAATTAAACTTTTCTACTCAAAATCTTTTTCTACCTCAACAAACATTAATTAATAATACGGTTAAAAATGAAACAGCTTTGCAATTAAGTTTAAAAACAGAAATTGACGAGTTGGGTACGCTTTACCAAAAAATAAAAATTATTTCTTCAGCAATTGATGTTAGCTTAACCAAACATACCGATGCCTTGCATAAAAATGCAACCAATAAATTAATAACCTTGCAAAAGAAAATGCTAAGGGCCGAAAAGAAAAAATTTGATGCACAAATACGGCAAATACAAAAACTTAAAAATCAGCTTTTTCCTACCAATAATTTACAAGAACGAGTAGAAAACTTTTTACCTTATTATGCAAAATGGGGAGGTGCTATTGTAGACGAATTATATACATCTTCATTGGCTTTAGAGCAAAAATTTTCTATACTTTTAGTGAACTAGCCGTATTGGGGTTGTTAAAAAAAACACAAATATATTTATGTGTATTAAATTAATTTTTACCACAATATTATTCAATACATTTGTTCTAAGATTGCTTGTCAGCTTATCTGCCGATAGGTAGATTTATCAGCCTTTGTTCAATTTTATCCCCAAAGATTTATAAGGATTTTTTTGACCAAAGGCTGAGCCAATTTAGCTGGTTAGTGTTTTCAACTTTTTAGCTAAACTCTAAATTTAAAATACCTATGGATGCTTAAGGTGTTTTTAAAACTGCACCAGTTTTAGCCATAACAATTATCATTACCAACGTACCAATTAATAAAAAGGGAAAGGTGATTTTTTTCATAAGATGAAGGTAAAATATTATTTACCTATTCCTCATACACTACTATAATTTTTATGGTTGCATTTAATAAGCTGAAAATGTAGCTTGCAAACGTATAAAAAAATGTGACTTAGAAAAATTGATCAACTAGACTTTTTTACAACGTTATATATCGTTGTGCTACATAATCCCAATTAACTACTTGCCACCAACTGTCAATATAATCGGCTCGTTTATTTTGGTATTTTAAGTAGTAGGCATGCTCCCAAACATCTAATGCTAATAATGGAAAGCCTTTTATTTCAGCTAGGTCCATCAAAGGGTTATCTTGATTAGGAGTACTGCCAATTTTTAAGTTTTTGTCTTTGTCTAAATACAACCAAGCCCAACCGCTGCCAAACCTATTTTTACCAGCATCTGCAAATTGTTTTTTAAAATCGGCAAAGGAGATAAATGTTTTTTCAATGCTTTCTAACAATTTACCTGTGGGTTTATTGTCGCTTTGTTTTGGTCGCATACATTGCCAAAACATTTCGTGGTTGTAATGGCCGCCAGTATTATTTCTCAGTTTAGCAGAGTATTTGCTAATAGATGATAAAATATCTTCTACATTTTTTTTAGGGTCAGCATTTTCAGCAACAATTGCATCGTTCATATTTTTTGTATAGGATGCTGCATGTTTGGTATAATGAATTTCCATGGTTAGGGCATCTAAAACATTTTCTAATCCATCGTATTTATAGGGTAGGGGTTTTTGTGTAAAGCCAGTAGCGAAAATATTTATTATACTTTTTTTATATACGTTGCATGAGGCTAAAAATTCGGCTGAAAAACTTAAGCCTATCCCTAAAGCCACACTGCTTTTTACAGTAGTGCTAATAAAATTACGCCTACTCTTTTTTTTATATTGTTGCATGCTATTTTTATTAGATGTCAGATAATTGTTTCTTTTTACTAAAGGGAGTAAATAGTAGGCCTATTTTTTTATATAGGCGGTAGTAAAATTCTTTATTAAATAACTGAGAGTCGTTTAGGGCTTTGTAGGTAAAAAAAATGCCTATTGGTATTAGCACAATTACAGAAAGCCACATACCTACAATAGGCCCTAAGGAGCCTTCTTTTACAAATTTTTCGCCAAACGTATTAAGTAAATGAAAAATTAAGAAAAAGATGATAGCAACAACCAATGGCATACCTAAACCACCTTTACGTATTATTGAGCCAAGGGGTGCCCCAATAAAAAATAAAATAATACAAGCCAACGATAAAGAGAATTTTCTATGCCATTCTATTTTGTGGTATCTAATTTCTTTTTTACGAACATCAATATCGCCTCCTGTGTTTACAAAACTATTTTTTAAACTATTTACGTTATTTACCGAGTTTTCGTAAACACTAGAGTGTACACTATCAGGTATAATATCTTTTAACGTAGTAATTTTTTTTACTGAAGTAGTTGTTGCTTTTTTCCAAATGCTATCAGGGATATTGCTATAAGTAAAATACATTTTTTGCTCTTGCTCCATACGTTTGCTTAAGGTGTCATCTATTTTTTTAATAGAGTCCATAGATATATTAAGCTGTCGAATACTTAGCATTTTATAATTTTTTTTATAAACACTATCGTTAGTAGTTTGCTTTTGTAAAACGCTTAAATCAAATAATTTTTTATAGGTTTTAAAACCAAGCCGAATAAATTCTGTTGCAGTGCTATCTAACGTGTTTCCTCTTTCTTGATAACGTATTCCATTTTCTAAATTAAATTCTAAAAACTTTTTATCGTCCGAAATTTTCATAATGCCTTTTTCGGCAGTAATGCAATTGTCTTGTAAATTATTTCCTTGCTCAAAAATTATAACGTTTTCAATGGTTTTTCCATCTGCTTGTTTTTTGCCTACTTTAATAGCATAGGTAGGTATTTGGGTATAAAAAACGCCTTCTTTTAAATCGAATGCTGGTTTTTTGTACACTATATCATTATATAACGTAACCGACTTTAAATTGGCATACGGAATTACATAATTTGCAAATAAAAAGGTTACGCCACTTAATAAAACGGTAACAAAAAAAAGTGGACGCATAAAACGCAATAGAGATATACCAGACGATTTTATTGCAACCAACTCAAAACTTTCGCCTAAGTTACCAAACGTCATTATACTCGATATTAGTATAGCAATAGGCATTGCTAATATTAATAAAGTGGCACTCATGTAAAATAAAAATAAACCGATAGTTCCAAAGTCTAATCCCTTACCTACCAAATCATCAACATACTTCCACACTGTTTGCATAAGTAATACAAATAGTGCAATAAAAAACGTTACAATAAAAGGTCCTATGAACGATTTTAGTATTAGTTTATCTAGCTTTTTAAACATTAAAAATATACAATAATTTAGCCCTACAAAAATACTATTTTATTTTACTCTAGCTGTAATAACATAAACGAAGAATTAAATTATAACATAGGGTTAGCAAAAAAAAAGAGTGTTTAAACAACACTCTTTAAATTTCTCTAGTAGAATTAACTTCCTAGTCTATGAAACAAATCTTTTACTTGATATTCCCACAATTGACTTTGATCTTTAATTTCTTTTTTTTCAGCAAAATCTTTTATCATCAAAATGGTTTGATTGGTAACCTCAGATTTTTGAATTCGCCATTCAAAATACTCATCCTTTGCCATAGTATGCCATCTAAATTTTACATATTTATCGGCTTCACTTTCTAATAAATCTGCTTTTTCCTCGGTACCATTCCACGAAAAACTAAAAACGCCATCTTTTTCATCCACCTTATCTGCAAACCACTCTTGTAAAGCAGATGGACTTCTTAAAAATTCATATAATATACCAGGGGAACATCTTACTGGGTATTCTAACGTAAACAATACTTTCTTACTCATTCTATCTTTTTAAAAAATTTCTTATGCTGCAATAATAACAAAATAAATCACTCTACAAAACATTTTGTGGTTTATTTTATAAATGGTAATAACAATTAACTACGTTGTAAGTTTAAATAAGTGACCTGAAAACCAATAAATTACTATTCTTTTTTTGGAAACATATTATAATTATCATAAATTACGTTTAATAAAAATATGTTTTTAACAAATCGTTAACCCATATATCTTACAATTACGCTTTAAAACTTTGCACTTATGAGTATGCGTCAGCTTAAAATAAGTAAGTCAATTACCAATAGAGAAAGTCAAAGCCTCGAAAAATACCTACAAGAAATAGGTAAGGTAGATTTAATTACACCAGAGGAGGAAGTAAAATTAGCTATTAAAATAAAACAAGGCTGTCAGGCTTCTTTAGAAAGATTAACTAAAGCAAATCTTCGTTTTGTGGTATCTGTTGCCAAACAGTATCAAAATCAAGGATTAACCCTGCCCGATTTAATTAACGAAGGAAATTTAGGCTTAATAAAAGCAGCACAAAGGTTTGATGAAACAAGAGGGTTTAAATTTATTTCTTATGCCGTATGGTGGATACGCCAAAGTATTTTACAAGCATTAGCAGAGCAGTCAAGAATTGTGCGGTTACCCCTAAATAAAGTAGGCCTTACCAATAGAATCAGTAAAGCGTTCAGTTTGCTAGAACAAGAGTTTGAAAGAGAACCAACTGCCGAAGAATTAGCTACCTTATTAGAAATTGATATAGAAGAAGTATCAGCAACATTAGGGATGAATGTAAGGCATGTAAGTATGGATCAACCCCTATTCGATGGTGAGGATAGTACATTAATTGATGTAATGATTAACCCAAATGCTATAAGTACCGATAACGAATTAGCAAAAGCCTCTTTACGTACAGAAATAGATAGATCCTTAAGTACACTTACCCAACGCCAAAAAGAAGTCATTCGTTTTTTCTTTGGTTTAGGAGTAGACCATGCCCTTAGTTTAGAGGATATTGGTGAACGTTTTAATCTTACCAGAGAAAGAGTGAGACAAATAAAAGATAAAGCCATTACTACATTAAGAGGAACAGGTAGGAGTAGTTTGTTAAGGAGTTATTTGGGTACTTAGGTGATCAAACTGCCTTTTTTATAAGCACGTATAAACGATCAAAAAATAGATTACTAATACATAAATAGCTTCTTTTTTGGCAGCAAAAAACGAATAAAAATTCAAATTGTTCTTGCAATCAGTATTGTTCCTCCAAACATCAACAAATTCAATTTTATTAATCCTTATTTTTACCGAAATTTGCACATTCTTAATAAATTACTATAAATGGCTATAGAAATAAAAGTTCCAACCGTTGGCGAAAGTATTAATGAAGTAACATTGGTAAAGTGGTTAAAAAAAGATGGCGAATATGCTAATAGAGATGAAGTAATTGCAGAGCTAGAAAGCGAAAAAGCCACTTTTGAAATTAATGCCGAACAAGCTGGTACCTTAAAAATAATTGCTCAAGAAGGCGATACGTTAAAAATTGGCGACCTTATTTGCAGTATTGATACAGATGCGGCAAAGCCTGCAGTTAGTGCTACACTGCCAACAAAAGAAAGCAATGCCAAAGTTGAAATAGCTAAACCAACAGATGAAGTTGTTAAACCACAAACCGATGTAAAAGCAACACCCGTTGCAGCAGCAATTATTGCAGACAAAAAAGTAGATGTAAAAGGTGTAACTGCTAGTGGTAGTAATGGTAAAATAATTAAGCAAGATGTTTTAGATGCATTAAATAACCCTGGGCGTAAACCAGGTGTTGAATTGTTTACCCGTAACGATAGGCCAGAAAAAATGAGCAATTTGCGTAAAACTATTAGCCGCCGTTTGGTAGAAGCTAAAAATACGACTGCTATGCTTACTACGTTTAACGAAGTAGATATGGGGCCTGTAATGGAAATACGTAAGCAGTATAAAGATAAATTTAAAGAAGCCCACGGTGTTAATCTTGGTTTTATGAGTTTCTTTACAAAGGCTTGTTGTTATGCATTACAAGAGTTTAAATCGGTAAACGCTTACCTTGATGGCGAAAATATTATTTACCACGATTATTGTGATGTATCCATTGCCGTTAGTGCACCAAAAGGATTAGTAGTGCCTGTAATAAGAAATGCCGAAAGTCTTAGTATGGCTGGTATTGAAGCAGCCGTAGTTGATTTAGCAACAAAAGCAAAAAATAATAAACTTACTATTGAAGAAATGACAGGAGGAACCTTTACTATTACAAATGGTGGAATTTTTGGAAGTATGATGAGTACACCTATTATTAATATTCCTCAAAGTGCTATTTTAGGTATGCATAATATTGTAGAGCGGCCAATGGCAGTAAACGGACAAGTAGTTGTAAAACCAATGATGTATGTAGCATTAAGTTACGATCATCGCATTATAGATGGTAGAGAATCGGTAGGCTTTTTAGTACGGGTAAAACAACTTTTAGAAAATCCTTCTTTATTATTATTTGGTAAAGATCCTGTAAGTAGTTTGCTAGAATTGTAAAAATACTTCAACAAAGTCGTCCTGGGGAATGGAGCATCTTAAAGTAAAAATCCTTTAAAGATCCTTGTTCCTCGGGATGACAGATCAAGCTCCATACTTTTTTAGTTAACTGTTTTAATTGCAGTTTTCTTTTTCATGATACATTATCAATCTTATATAAAATCTGCCTCTACAATTTTAAGCCTGTATAAAGGAGAAGAGCCTTTTTCCAATTTTTTGAAAAAATATTTTTCTGCCCATAAAAAGCATGGCTCAAAAGATAGAAAGCATATAGCCACCCTTTGCTATAATTTTTTTAGGCTTGGCAAGGCTTTACCAAATGCCTTAATAGAAGAAAAAATAATTTTAGCTACTTTCTTAATAGGTAATTTTTCGAAAGAATTTTTGTTGTTGTTAAAGGATGAATTGTCAAATTTTGCACATAAGCCGTTGGAGGAAAAATTAAAAAATGTTCCATTTGATATACTCGATATTTTTCCTTTCGCAAAAGAATTAAGTGGAGCTGTGGAGGTAGAAAAATTATGTTTATCTTATTTTTATCAACCCAAACTATTTTTGCGTTTTAGGGAGCAATTTTTGCGATGGAAAATGTTAGAACGTTTAACAGCATCAAAAATATCGTTTGAATGGCGTGGCTTAGATTGTTTAGCTTTTGAAAACGGCACAAACCTAGATGATATTTTGCAAATGGGCTACGAAGTAATTGTACAAGATTATAACTCTCAACAAACCCTTAATTATATAAAGGAAAATAAAAGTCTATTTAAAACGACTAATATAGATATGTGGGATTGTTGTGCTGCAAGTGGAGGAAAGTCTATTATGTACTACGATTTTATGCAGCTTAAAACAAAATTAACCGTATCGGATATACGGTTAAGTATTTTGCAAAATTTACATCAACGGTTTAGAAAAGCAGGTATTGATAAGTACGATTATTTTGTGTGTGATTTGGCTAAGGGGAAAAGCCCCCTTCCCAATATACACTACAGTACCATTATTTGCGATGTACCCTGCAGTGGCAGCGGTACTTGGGGTCGTACACCAGAGCAATTGTATTTTTTTAAAGTAGATAAAATAAACTACTATACTGCGTTGCAACAAAAAATAATTACCAACGCAATGGCACAGTTAAAACCTGGGGGGCATTTTATTTATATTACGTGCAGCGTATTTGCTGCCGAAAACGAAAAACAAGTAGCGTTTATAAAAAAGCAATTCCTGGTAGAGTTACTACAAATGGAATTTTTAAAAGGGTATGATAAACAGGCAGATAGTATGTTTGTAGCTGTCTTTAAAAATAAATAACTATTCCACTAAGTAATTATGTAAATGTGAGACCACTACTGGACAGTATACGTTTTAAGGGTATTTTAATAGCGGCCAAACATTTATAAACTAGTAAACTTAAATTTTTGGCTTCCAATACTTGCCTCATACATTAAGCCACCTTTTTGCTGGGTAAATATCATTACCCCATTTTTATATTTAACATTAGCTGAAGCACCTTCGGTTACAGCTACTGCACTTGCTTGTGCCGAAAACTCAAACCGGTTCTCCTTAAAACGATTAAACTCTTCTTCATTTTCAAAGAAAATAACTTCTCTGTAGGCTTGTCCACCTAATTGCAAACCAATGGTAACTTGTTTCACTTTTGCCATGCCAATTAATGTACCATGCTTATACACAGCACCATTTCCTGCAGCTGCACCAACTCCAATTCCTCCTTTTCCAATATTTGGAAAAATTACGTATGCAAAAGCATTCTCAAATAGGGGTTTAAGCAAACCGTCTTTTTCAATAAAGGCAGTTTTTGCTTCTACTGCATCTTCAATAATTTTTTCTTTTTTTTGTGCCGATTGAGCTGTTATGCTTTGGTTTAAAAAAAGGAGCCCCAAAATAGTTAGTAGCCTTAATGTATTTTTTTTTGCTAGTAATGTCATAAAATGTTTTTAATTAAGATGCAATAACTGTGCTATTTTTTACAAACTATTAATTTCTTTCTTTTTTAATGCGAATAATTAAAATTTTAACACAGCCTTAATAATTGTATAAAAAAAGCTCCAATTGTAGAAATTGCAAATGGAGCTTTTTTTAATGGCCTTTTAGTTATTAAAATTATCGTTTCAACACCTTCTTAATTAGATCTTTTTTACCATCTATATTTACCTGAACATAATAAATACCTGCACTAAGTTTATTCATTGATATGGCATATGTTTTTGCTCCGGTAGTTTGCTGGCTTTCGTTTTGGTAAACTCTTTGCCCTGATGTGTTGTAAATAATTAGTTGTATAGCAGATGGAGTATTTTTATATATTGTCACAAATAATAAATCTCTAACAGGGTTTGGAGTTATTTGTGTTTTACAAGGTAAAGTATAATGAGCTAGTGTGGCAAATGCTGTATCGCTACA
Source organism: uncultured Bacteroidota bacterium (assembly GCA_903837525.1). Classification (GTDB taxonomy): domain Bacteria; phylum Bacteroidota; class Bacteroidia; order Chitinophagales; family Chitinophagaceae; genus Ferruginibacter. Next base: position 94,560 of record CAILUU010000030.1, read on the forward strand.
ACCTGAAGTATTAGCAGCAATAATTCTATAAGTACCTATAACAGCAATTTGTGTTGGGTTAGTTACGTTTACTCCACCAATACTCCAATTAGTAGTTAGGTTAGTTGTATTAAATAATACAGTTAAATCATAAACGCCATTACTACAAAATGTATCCATAACATCGTTACCTAAAGTAGGTTTTAAACCTGCTAATAAATTAACAACTGCAGTATCGGCACAACCAAAAGTGTTAGTGGCAATTAATCTATACGCTCCAGCAGTATTTACATTTGATGGGTTTGCTACAGCGTTTCCAGCCAATGTCCAATTAGTTGTTAAGCCGGTAGTATTAAATTGTGTTGTTAAGTTGTACGAATTATTTCCACAAATAACATCATTTTTATCGGCACCTAAATTTGGTTTAACATTCGCTATTAATTGTACCAAAGCAGTATCGCTACAACCACTTGGGTTTGTTGCAATAAGTTGATACGTACCAATGGCAGTTACGGCACTTGGGTTAGCAACTGCATTGCCTCCAAAGGTCCAGTTAGTGGTTAAGCCACTCGTATTAAATTGGGTAGTTAAATCAAAATTTGTTCCACCACATATACTATTATTTTTATCTGCACCCAACGCAGGTTTAGCAATAAAATTTACTGTAGCACTATCTAAATAAAAAGTAGTATCGGTGCTAATTTTCATGCGTATTCTATATTTAATAATGCCACTTGGCATTGTCGATATATCATCAACATAACTAAAATTGCGTTGTGTAAATGCCCCAGTAGTCGTTTGTGTATTAATGGTAGAGTAGGTAATATCTGTGGCTAATTTTCTTTCTAAAAATACAACGATGCCTGTGTCTGTTTTAGCACTAAATTGAATAGTTGTTTTGCAACTATTTATAGCAATATTTTGTGTGTAGCGTTGTTTAATTAAATAGCTAAATGCTTTTAGCATATTCGGAATTCCATAACCAACTCTATCATCTGGGTTTGTACTGCGGCTAGCAGATTGATGCAATGCATTAATAATAGCCATATTATTTTCTTCCGGAAAAGCTTGCCATAAACAAGTTGTAATACCTGCCATATTTGGGCAAGCAAATGAAGTTCCACTTCCGCCAACGGGGCCACCAGTTGTGGTATTTGCAATAACAGCACCTGCACCAACTGCTGCTACGTTTGGTTTTATTTGCCCATCGCTACTTGGGCCATAACTACTAAAACTTGCTACTATGCCACTGTTATTTACAGCGCCTACTGCTAATACACTATCTGCATCAGCGCCTGTAATTAAATAATGCCAAGGACTATTTCCTTCATTACCATTTGCAAAAACAGCTAAAATTCCTTTTTTTGCAGCCACATCAGCAGCCCTTGCAGAAATAGTGGTATTGCCATCCATATTTGCATAGGTATAATCAAATAAGGTTCCGCCATCAAAATCGTAATACCCTAGCGATACCGAAAATACATCAACTCCTAAACTATCCGCTCGTTCAGCTGCTGCAACCCAGTTTTGCTCTTCTATGGGGTACTCACTCGCTACATCCTCAGTTCTGTATAAATAAAAAGAAGTTTTTGGTGCTTGCCCTACAAATACGGCGGGTAAATTTGCAGCAATAGTACTAAGGCATTGCATTCCATGTGCATTATCTTCATCTACACTTGCATCACCTGTAACAAAATCCCAGGTGCCTAAGATTTGGCCTCCATTACGCACACTATCAAAAGTTGGTAGTGTTAGGTAGTGAAAAAAGCCAGCGTCCATTACAGCCATTTGCATGCCTTGTCCACTATACCCACGGTTGTGCAAAAACTGTCCATTGTGTATACGCACTTGATTGATTGATGACCCATACATATAAACATCTGCAGCAATACCTTGCCCAATATTATTTATTGGTGGTAAAGTAGCATTAGCAACTGGGGCATCTAATTTTTTATTTACACGTTTTTTTGCAGTACCAGTAAATGGGGCTATTGGGGCACTACTTAATACAAATGGAAAACTATTAATTCTTGCTAGTGCTGCCGCATCGGTAGTTTGTATAGCAACTTGGTTAAGCCATTTGCTACTATTTAAAATGGTAACGGCACCGGCTAATCTAATACTATCTATAAATCTTGGTGTAACAGGTAAATCGGCACTGTCTATTGCAATGTTATACCTAGTTCTACGAGCTAATGCCCTTGGCGTAAGGTATGCGCTTGGATTATTTATGGAATAAGGTGTAGTGCCTTTATGTTTTAATTTAATAATGTACTTGCTATATTGGGCAGTTGCTGATGCACAAAGAAGTAACGAAAAAACAACTAAAAAAGTAACTATTTTCTTCATAAAATTATTTAGTATTCTAAAACTAAAAATGTTTAGTATCACCAAAAGTTAAAATTCAACTTTTTTATTTGGTGTCGTAAGCCCATTTCAACAAAGTTGCTCCCCAGGTAAATCCACCACCAAAAGCAGCCAGTACTATGTTGTCCCCTTTTTTCAATTTCTTTTCCCAATCCCATAAACATAACGGAATGGTAGCCGCTGTAGTATTGCCATACTTTTGAATGTTTATCATCACCTTTTCTTTTGGTAAATTCATTCTATTAGCCGTAGCATCAATTATACGTAGGTTTGCTTGGTGCGGTACTAGCCAAGCAATGTCGTCTGCTGTTAAACCATTACGTTGCATTAAATCATAACTTACATCGGCCATACCCTTTACAGCAAACTTAAATACAGCCTGCCCCTCTTGATAAATGTAATGTTCTTTATTACTAACAGTTTCTACACTAGATGGTTTAGCTGAGCCGCCAGCTTTCATGTGTAAAAAAGGGCCACCACTACCATCGCTTTTTAAAATACTATCCATAACACCGTTTCCTTCATTATTAGGTTCTAATAAAACTGCTGCTGCTGCATCACCAAATAGTATGCAAGTAGTTCTGTCGCTATAATCTACTATGCTGCTCATTTTATCGGCCCCTACAACTACTACTTTTTTATATCTGCCGCTTTCAATAAAACTTGTACCTGTAGTTAATGCAAATAAAAATCCGCTACAAGCCGCAGCTAAATCAAAACTAAACGCATTTACTGCACCCACTTTATTAGCAATTAAGTTAGCTGTTGCCGGAAAAAACATATCAGGTGTAACCGTAGCACAAATAATACAATCAATTTCCTCGGGGCTTATGCCTCTTTTTTTACACAATTCTAATACCGCTGGTGCACCCATATCACTGGTAGCCAATCCTTCGCCTTTTAAAATTCGGCGTTCCTCTATCCCTGTTCTACTTCGTATCCATTCATCATTGGTATCTATAAATTTTTCTAATTCTTTGTTGGTTAATCTAAAATCTGGTAAGTATGCTCCAACGGCAGTAATTGCGGCAGTAATTTTGTTCATCTAATCAATTGTTTTGAAAAAAAATAAGTTTTATACTTGTTGTGTAAAAGTAAACAAAAAAACTTAGCCATGTTTTAACGATTTTGCAAGTAAAAAAACCTTATTTTCGTAGTTGTATGTATGCGTATTTGCAAGGAAAATTTAGTTACAAAAGCCCAGCACAGGTTTATATTGATGTACATGGTGTAGGTTATGAGGTAAATATTAGCCTAACTACCTATAGTTCTATTCAAAATATAACCGAAGGCAAGCTTTTTACGTACCTACAAATAAAGGAAGATGGACATACATTATATGGCTTTTTTGAAAAAGAGGAAAAAGAGATGTTTGTGCTTTTAATTGGGGTTTCGGGTATTGGAGCTGCAACTGCAAGATTGATGTTGTCTAACCTAATACCTGCCGAAATTGTAAAAGCAATTCAACAGGGTAATATAAAGTTGATTGAAAGTGTAAAAGGTATTGGTAAAAAAACGGCAGAACGCTTAGTCTTGGAATTAAAAGACAAAGTAAGTAAACATCCCAGTATTACCGATATCGTATTGCCGCAAGGCAATAGACTACAACAAGATGCGTTAAATGCTTTAATAGCATTAGGTATCAATAAAAATCAAGCAGAACAATCCATCCAAAAAGTTATCCTTGCAGAACCATCAGTAACTCATTTAGAAGACTTAATAAAAAAAGCATTAAAAGCAATTTGATAGAAATTCTACGTTAATAGATTTACCGGATGAGGCTTATCAGAAAAAAATTATTGGAACTAAAGTGCACAGTTATAGTTTTTAGTATAGCGTTAATGCTAAATAGTAACTATGCTTTTGCTAAAAATTTAGAGACTAATTATATTCCCTATACTATTGACACCATTGTGCCTAATAATGGCATACCATTGCCTTATCCCATTAGCGATAGAAGAGGCGATGCCTTTTCAACTAATAAAAAAAACCCCTTAGATTTAAAAAATCCCAGCAATTATACTGATTCTGTGGTGTACGACTCTAAAACAAAGCGCTACATTGTTTACGAAAAAATTGGCAACAAATACTATCGTACACCAACATCCTATAGTTTTGATGAGTATTGGAAAATGCGTAATCGCCAAAGCGAAAACGAATATTTTAAAGAAAGAAGTAATACACTTAGCATACTTAATAGAGGTAAAGTAAAACCAAAGTTAAAAATTGGAGATAATTTATTTAATAGATTATTTGGAAATGGTAAAATAACTATTGTACCCCAAGGTAATGTAGATATTACTGCCGGCTATCAAGGACAAAATATTAAAAACCCAACCTTACCAGAACGAGCAAGAAAAAATGGAGGGTTTGATTTTGATATGAATGCTCAGCTAAATGTAAATGCAGATATTGGCGGCAAACTAAAATTTCCTATTAATTATAATACGCTTGCCAACTTTGGACAAGATAATCAGTTAAAATTAGATTACACCGGTTTAGATGATGAAATAGTGAAGCGCTTTGAAGCTGGAAATGTAAACTTTCCTAGTCGTAGTACTTTAATACCCGGTGCACAACAATTGTTTGGAATAAAAACACAACTACAGTTTGGGAAATTATTTTTAACCACTGTGCTTGCCAATCAAAAATCGCAACGCCAAACGCAACAATTACAAGGGAGCTCCTCTGTACAACCTTTTGAAATAAAGGCAGATGAATACGAAGAAAATAGACACTTTTTATTAGCTCAATACTTTAGAAAAAACTATAGTAAAGTAATGAGTAATTTACCTGCCGTTACTGCTCCTACACAAATTTTGAGAATGGAGGTATGGGTTACTAATCGTAATGGTACTACTACAGAAACGAGAGATGTTGTGGGCTTAATGGATTTAGGCGAATCGCAATTAGGGGTTAACCCACCTAACCCTACAAACCCTAATAATTTTGCAAACCCGTTGTATGCTCAAATAAAAGCAAATAGCAGCAACAGAAATTCTAGCTTAGTATTTAATAATTTAGTTAGTCTTGGTTTACAACCTGTACAAGATTTTGAAAAAACATTTGCTCGAAAATTAGATTCTACGCAATATACCTTTAATAGGCAAGTAGGTTTTATTTCATTAAGTCAACCCTTACAAACCGATGAGGTTTTAGGCGTAGCCTATCAATATTCATTCAACGGGAAAATATTTCAGGTAGGAGAATTTTCTCAAGACTTACCACCAGATAGTAACAGTGCTAACCAACAAGTATTGTTTTTAAAATTGTTAAAAGCTACCTCTCAACGTCCAACGTTACCTATATGGAGTTTAATGATGAAGAATGTTTACTCTATTGGTTATGGATCTTTAACACCGCAAGATTTTAAATTAGATGTACTCTACCAAGAGCCAGGCTTAGGATGGAAAAGATATGTACCCTTTGGAGATAAAAATGGAGGGTTTCCAATAATTTCGTTAATTAATTTAGACCGATTAAATAACCAGCTAGATCCACAACCCGATGGTGTTTTTGATTATGTTGAAAATTTTACCGTTTTTTCGCAATTTAGCCGTGTAATGTTTCCAGTACTTGAACCATTTGGTAGAGATTTGGCCTTAGGTGTATATACTAATCCAGCCTTAACTACTATAAAAGACACCCTCTATTACGCCTTGTACGATAGTATAAAAGTAATTGCTCAAACGTTTCCCAATCTTAATCGATTTGTATTGAAAGGTAGTGCAAAAGTATCAGGATCAGCAGATATAAATATTGGCTACAATGTTCCTCGAGGGTCTGTTACGGTAACAGCAGGGGGAAGGCAATTAATAGAAGGTATTGATTATGACATTAACTACGATTTAGGAACTATAAAAATCACTAACTCGGCCATTATAAATGCAGGCATACCTGTACAAGTAAATTCCGAAAATAATGCCTCGTTTGGTTTAATACAACGAGGTTATATGGGATTACGATTTGATTACATAGCAAAAAACACCTTAAAAGAGCAGCTATCCATTGGCGGTACATTAGTACGCTTAAGCGAACGGCCATTTTTTAGTAAGGTAAATTATAACGAAGATCCTATACGAAATACCATGTACGGGTTAGATGTTAACTACCGTAAAGAAGTACCAAGAGTAACTAAGTTATTGGATAAATTACCTTTTTATAAAACAACAGCACCTTCTAACTTAAATGTATTTGCCGAAGGGGCCTATCTAAAACCTGGCCATGCACCACAAATTGGTAGAGGTAGTAACGGGGTTATTTATATTGATGATTTTGAAGGCACACAAGCAGGATTAGATTTAAAATTTCCTCCAATAAGTTGGGCTTTGGCATCTACACCACAAGGGGCAACAGATAGAAACGGAACTATTCTTTTCCCCGAAGCAGCCTTAAACGATGATATAACTGCAGGAAAAAATAGAGCAAAAATTGCTTGGTATCAGGTAGAGCCTGTATTACAACAATACAAAGGGGCTAATAACCCATTTTCTAATAATGCTCCGGAATTAAGCGACCCAAGAGTACGTCAAGTTTACCAAAAAGAAATTTTCCCTCAACGTACTACAGGGTTTGGCGAAAGTCAGTTAATAACGTTCGACTTATCCTATTACCCTACCGAAAAAGGAGCATACAATTATGAAGACGCTAGCTCTGAATTAACTGCCTCAGGTAAATTAACTAAGCCCAAAACAAAATGGGGTGGTTTAATGCGTAACATAGATCAACCCGATTTTGAAACCGCAAATATTGAGTTTATTGAGTTTTGGGTACAAGATCCCTTTATTCTTAAGCCAGCATCTACCGGAGGTAAATTATACTTTAATTTAGGTAATATTTCTGAAGATGTTTTGAGAGATGGAAAACGTTTTTATGAAAACGGCTTACCCTCTCCAAACTTACCAGCACCAACCGAAGAAAGTAATTGGGCAAGAGTGCCCCGTAACCCTATACAAGTTACCAATGCGTTTAGTAACGACCCTAATGATAGAGCATTTCAAGATATTGGATTTGATGGATTAAATGATACGGCAGAAGCTAGAAAAAGAGCTGTTTATTTAAATAATTTACAAACCAATTTTGGTGCAAATTCTCCTCTTTATTTAGCGGCTAAAGCTGATCCCAGCAACGATAACTTTCATAACTACCGTGGCGATGATTACGACCAACAAGGCTTAGGTATTTTAGGTAGGTATAAAAAATTCAATAACACCGAAGGGAATTCACCCATTGCTGGCAATAGTAACATTATAGCTGCTGCAACACAGTATCCAGATGCTGAAGATTTAAATAGAGATAATACACTTAATCAAACAGAAGAGTATTTTCAATATATAGTAGATATTAAGCCGGCAGCACAAATGAATATTGGTAGCAACTATATTATAGATAAAAAACCAGTAATAGTAAACTTAGCTAACGGAACACAACGTACAGAAACTTGGTATCAATTTAGAATACCCATAAATGAGTATGACAGAAAAATTGGTAATATACCCGATTTTAAATCTATTCGTTTTATGCGAATGTTTATGACCGATTTTGAAGATAGTGTAACCTTACGTTTTGCAGAGTTACAATTAACACGTAATGTTTGGCGTACATTTAAATATAAAATTGATACAACGGGACAAACAACCTTACAAACTCCGGGGATTACTAATTTTAGTGTAGGTGCTGTAAATATTGAAGAAAATGATAAAAAAGCACCGTTGCCTTACCGTACACCAAAAGATATTGAACGCCAACAAACACAAAGCAATAATGGCGTAAACTTGTTATTGAATGAGCAAAGTATGAGTTTATCAATTTGCAATTTGCCTAAAGGCGATGCTAGAGGTGTATTTCAAACATTTGGTAATAGAGATTTAAGGCAGTATCGCAAATTAAATATGTACATACATGCGGAAAAAAAGAATGCACTACTTAACTTAAATAACAAAGATTTAACTGCAGTAATACGAATAGGAACCGATTTTATTAATAACTATTATGAGATAAGAATACCCATTAATCTTACCAAATTAGATGCAGCCACCTCTATTCCCGGTGGCGTAAATAGTAATGAATATAACGACTCGTTATGGAGCCCTGCAAATTCGTTGGAGTTAGATTTGCAAAGTTTGGTAAAATTAAAACAAGATAGAAATTTAGCTTCGCCCAACTTATTACAAATATTTAGAAAAGCTCAAACTAACGGACAAGTATACTCTATATTAGGTAACCCTAATTTAGCCGAAGTAAGAGGAATACTAATTGGAGTAGAAAATACCAATGCCACAACTCCAAATGCATGTGCCGATGTTTGGGTAAATGAGTTGCGTTTATCTAGTTTAGATGAAGAAGGAGGTTGGGCAGCACTAGGCAGGGTTGATTTAACCTTGGCCGACCTTGGTACACTAACCTTATCGGGTAATGCACATAGTAAAGGGTTTGGTACATTAGAACAAAGAGTGAGTGATAGGTATAGAGATAATTTTTTACAATTTGATGCAACAGCTACGTTAGAGTTGGGTAAATTATTACCAAAAAAAGCAGCGTTATCCATACCGGTAACGGCAAGTTATTCTCAAACAGTAAGTACACCAGAGTACGACCCTTATGATGGAGATGTAAAATTAAAAGACAAATTAAAAGCAGCACAAAAAGATAGAAGAGATTCTATTAAGAACGATGCCATAGATTTTACTGCTACAAAAACACTAAATTTCACTAATGTTCGTAAAAATAGAACAAGTACAAAAAAGCCTAAAATTTATGATATCTCAAATTTAGATGTTAGCTACTCTTATATAAACACCCTACGACATAATCCATTAATTGAACGAGATGAGGTAACAAGGCATAGAGGAGGATTAGGCTATAGTTTTGCCCCTCAGCCAAAATCGCTTGAGCCGTTTAAAAAATTATTTAGAAAAACAAAAACCAAGTGGTTTGATTTATTAAAAGATTTTAACTTTAATCCCATTCCATCGCAGTTAAGCTTTAGGGCTGATGTGCAACGTCAATTTGGAGCAATACGCCCACGCAGTGTAGGCGCATCAAAATATTCAATACCAGAAACCTACGATAAATATTTTACGTTTCAACGAGATTATGTAATGCGATGGGATTTAACAAAATCAATCAATTTTGATTTTACGGCAACCAATAATTCAAGAATAGATGAGCCAGCAGGAAGATTAGATACCAAGGCAAAAAAAGATACGGTACGAAAAAACTTTTTAACTGGAGGTAGAAATACAATTTATAACCAAAGTGCAAACTTTACGTATGCTTTGCCAACAGCTAAATTTCCTTTGTTAGATTGGACAAGTGCTAACGTAAATTATAGAACAACCTACCGTTGGATAGGTGCTTCAAGATTAGCGGTAGAGTTAGGTAATATTTTAGAAAATGGGCAGCAAAAAGAGGCCACAGCTCAATTTGACTTTACACGTTTGTATTCAAAATCTAAATGGCTTCGCCAATTAGATGCACCAAGTAATATAGAGGATAGAGAAAAATGGAGAAATAGAATTACAAAAGTAAAAGATAGCGTTACGTTAAAAAGTGGTAAAAAAGTTTTACGCACTCGTAAAATTGTGGATAGAACAGCTTTACCTTATATTGGTGGTTTTAGTAAGTTTTTTGGTAAGCTATTAACAAGTATAAAACAAGCTAATTTCTCTATTTCGGAAAACGCAAATACTCGTTTGCCAGGTTATATAGATAGTACACAATTTGTGGGGCAAAATTTTAAAAGTATGGCCCCAGGGTTTGACTTTATTTTTGGTGGCCAACCCGATACTGGTTGGTTAAATAGGGCTGCAACAAAAAATTTAATTACAAAAGACACAACATTTAACTCGTTATTTGTACAAAACTTCGATCAAACAATGACTCTATCTGCTCAGCTAGAGCCAATAAGGGATTTAATTATTAATGTAAATCTTCGTAAAACATTTAATAAAAATTATAGCGAAACATTTAGGTATGCAGATACAAGTGGAGGATCTAACTACAGGTTTGGTCATTTAAATCCTTATGCTGGTGGCGGTTTTGATGTTACGTATATTTCGTTTAAAACATTGTTTGGAAAGTATGATCCTAATAAAGTTTCTGAAACCTTTAAAAAGTTTCAAGATTATAGATTGGTTTTATCTCAACGATTAGGAGCAAAAAACCCTTACTCAACAACAGGTCCAACGGGTACCGATGGTTATAAATATGGTTATGGTAGATATGCTACGGATGTATTAATACCGTCTTTTATTGCGGCGTATAGTGGTCAAGATCCTAATCAGATTGCCTTAATAGATCAAAATAATCCAAAAATAAAATCAAATCCGTTTAAAGCAATATTACCAAAGCCCAATTGGAAAATAGATTACAATGGCTTAAGCAAAATAAAAGGATTGGATAAAATATTTACCAACTTTACCTTATCGCATGGGTACACCGGCAATTTAAGTATGAACGGGTTTTCATCTGCCTTATTGTATCAAGATGTTTCTCAATTTGGTTACCCTTCTTTTTACGATACAACATCTAAAAACTTTATACCTTATTTTCTTGTACCAAATATTAGTTTAGGAGAGCAGTTTCAACCATTGATAGGTATAGACATGCAGTTTACCAATCAACTACAAGCTAAGTTTGAATATGCTAAAACAAGGCAATTAAGTTTAAGTTTAATTGATTTTCAGTTAAGCGAAACACGTAGTACAGAAATTAGTATAGGTGCTGGATACAGAAAAAGAGGATTGCGTTTACCTTTTAATATTCCATGGCCTAAATTTTTACAGCCCAAAGATGCTGTTGGCAAAGAAAAAAGTAAATTAGAAAATGAAATTAATTTTAGATTAGATTTTAAAATTAGAGACAATGTAGTAGCCAATAGTAGATTAGATCAGGACAATAATTTTGCTACCTCTGGTAGTAAAGAAATAACCATATCACCAAGTATTGATTATACACTTAGCAATAGAGTGTTGGTTAAATTATATTTCGATCAACGTAGGGTAACACCATACATATCCTCTAGTGCACCAATAACCAATACAAGGGCAGGGGTACAGGTAAGAATTTCGTTGGCAGAGTAAATATGTTTTACCACTTAAATAATTAATCCCTGCATTTTTGTGGGGATTTTTTTGAGAGTTTTTTTGCCGTTGTGGCTAGCCTAGAGTTAGCAGTTGTTGTGTATCGAAGGGCAAGTAAAGTGTATTGGCTTACCAACAACAGTGTGGAATGGGGAAAAATAAAAAAATTAATATAATCGATTGTGGATTTTGTTATGTTCAAAGTATGAGTATAGGAGTTAGCAACTAGTATGCGATGTTGTTGGTAAAGCTTGGCTGCAAAGGCTAACGGCTCATACACCAACAACGGCAAAAAGGGGGTTTGGCTTGCCCACTGATGGTGGAGATTTTTTTTATTGGTTTTATTGTTTGCTAGGTGGTTTCTAATTCTCCCCTTTTTTACCGATTTTTGCATAAATAAGTTTACATGCTAATAGGCGAAGCAAAAAATATGGTATTAGATTGTTTGCACCAATTTAAAAAAATTGTAGGCGATAATTTTGTATTTGTAGATGAAGAAACGTTGAATAATTATGCACATGACGAAACAGAAAATTTACATTTTTTACCGGATACCGTACTTAAACCAAAAACTACCGAAGAGATAAGTGCCATACTGAAAATTTGTAACGAATATAAAATACCCGTTACCCCAAGAGGCGCTGGTACAGGATTAAGTGGTGGCGCATTGCCTAATTTGGGTGGTGTATTATTAAGTACCGAACGATTAAATAGCATACTAAATATTGATGAAAGAAATCTACAGGTAATTGTAGAGCCGGGCGTAATAACCGAGGTGTTGCAAAATGCAGTTAAAGAAAAAGGATTGTTTTATCCGCCCGACCCAAGTAGCCGGGGTAGTTGTTTTATTGGTGGAAATATTGCTGAAAATAGTGGAGGCCCTAAAGCTGTGAAATACGGAGTTGTAAAAGATTATGTGTTGAATTTAGAAGTAGTATTACCAACTGGCGAGATAATTTGGACTGGTGCAAACGTGTTAAAAAATAGTACAGGCTATAATTTAACACAACTTATGGTAGGTAGCGAGGGTACGTTGGGTATTGTTACTAAAATTGTTTTAAAATTATTGCCACATCCCAAATACGATTTACTGATGTTGGTACCTTTTAATAATTTAGAAAAAGCTGGAGAAGCAGTGAGTGCCATTTTTAGGGCAGGCTTTACACCAAGTGCCTTAGAGTTAGTAGAAATTGATGCATTGAAGATTACCAGCAAAATGTTAGGCGGTAATACAGTAGTACCTGTTACCGATGAAATGGAAGCTCATTTAATAATTGAGGTAGATGGAAATAATTTGGAAGTACTTATGAGTGAAATGGAAGCCATTGGGGAGCTGCTTACAAAATTTGATTGTGGCGAAATTTTCTTTGCCGATGATGCACAACAAAAAGCAGCGTTATGGATTTTGCGTAGGAGGGCAGCAGAGGCTGTAAAGCTTGATGGCTTTACCATTGAAGAAGATACCGTAGTGCCAAGGGCAGAGTTACCTGCATTAATAAAGGGCGTAAAACTATTAGGCGAACAATATAATTTTAAAGCGGTTTGCTATGGCCATGCTGGTGATGGTAATTTACATATTCGTATAAAAAAAGAAGGGTGTATTTATAGTTTAAATAACCCAGAAATAATACCAGCTTTAAAAGCATTGTTTGAATTAGTAAAAAAGCTGGGCGGCACTATAAGTGGCGAACATGGTATTGGTTTAATACAAAAAGAATATATGCCCGTACTATTTAATGAAACTACATTCAATCTTATGAGGGGTATTAAAAAAACATTTGACCCAAATGGAATTTTAAATAAAGGCAAAATTTTTGATGCTTAACTTTGTATTTTAATTTAAACTACTCCCTTAAATAAATAGCTAATAAAAATGAAAAAAATAATTTTAGTCATAGTGCTTTTAAGTACTATCAATGTTGCTTTTTGTCAAAACAAAGAAGAAGATATTGAAGAAAAAAAAGGTGTATTTAAAAAAGAAAATGTATTTACAGGGGGCAGTGCTACCGTTTCTTTTTTTAATGGGCAAACTATTTTAGGGGTTAATCCTTATCTTGGATATAGTATAAATAAGTTTATTGATGTAGCCTTAGTTGCCAATTTTACGTATTCTGGCGAAAGAGATTTTTCGGGTGCAAAATACCGTCAATTTGTTTATGGGCCTGGGGCTTTTGTACGTATTTTTCCAGTAAAAATGATTTTTTTGCAAGCAGGTGGAGAGTATAATTTTAATTCTTTAAAATTTATTCCTCCTGCCAATACTGGCGGTACAACCGAAAAATTTAAACTTGAATCCAGTAGTTTTTTAGTTGGAGGCGGATTTTCAAGTGACCGTACCGGACCAAGAAGTTTTTTTTACTATTTCTCTATTGTGCTTGATCTTTCAAAAACCGAAAACTCTCCGTATACCGAAGTGTTGCAAGATGGTTCTATACGCGCCATACCTATTATTAGAGCAGGTATTCAACTACCTTTATTTCAAGGCAAAAGAGACTAAGGTTGGTTAACTAAGAAAAGATATTAGCTGCTCTGGAGTTTCTAAAATAGTAATTCTATCCTCAATTTTATCATACAAAAAACCTTGTTGTTGCATGGTTATGTTGTGTGTTAACAAATGATTGTAAAACCCATCGGTATTTAAAATAAAAATTTGTTTGTTATGTATGCTTAATTGATTCCACGTAAGCATTTCGTAAAATTCGTCTAGTGTACCAAAGCCACCAGGTAAAATAATTGCCGCATCACATTTATCGTAAAGTAGTTGTTTACGAATGTGCATGTTGTCTACAATAATCAATTCGCTAATTCCTTTATGGCTGTGTTCTCTATCGGTTAATAATTGAGGAATTATACCAATTACATGACCACTTTTTTCTAGTACTGCATTGGCTACAGCACCCATTAGGCCTTTGTTTCCACCTCCATAAATTAAGGTAATATTTTGCTGCGCTAATAAATAACCTAATTGTTTTGCATGCTCTTCAAACAAAAGGTTTAGTCCACTTTTGCTACCACAAAAAACAGCTATTGATTTTATCATAATTTTATTAGTATCTTGAATTATTCTTTTAAACTATAAAAATAGGTATTACCATTTTATTTTTTCTTTTTAATTATTAATTACGATGTCGCCATTATTTCTTTTCTCCTTTGTAATTGGGTATTTTTTATTGCTTTTAGTTGTTGCTTATTTTACAAGTAGAGGTAGCAATAATGATAGTTTTTTTATTGGTAATAGAAATAGTAATTGGATGTTGGTTGCCTTTGGAATGATTGGTACTAGCCTTAGTGGTGTTACGTTTGTAAGTGTGCCAGGTACCGTGGGTAAAGGAGGGTTTCAATACTATCAAGTAGTGTTAGGTTATTTTATTGGTTATTTAATTATTGCCTATATTTTATTACCTCTTTATTATAGATTAAATCTTACTTCTATTTATAATTATTTAGAAAAAAGGTTTGGCCCGGTATCGTATAAAACAGGAGCTATTTTTTTTATTGTATCTAGGGCATTAGGTGCAACCGCAAGAATGTATTTGGTTGTAAATATTTTACAAATTTTTATTTTAAATAAAATGGGTATTCCTTTTTGGGCAACGGCGTTGGTTATTTTAGTACTCATTTTATTATACACTTTTGAGGGAGGTGTAAAAACCATTGTGTATACAGATATGTTACAAACAACTTTTATGTTGCTTGGTTTAATCGTATGTATTGTTGCTGTTATGTATAAGTTAGATTTAGGATTAAGTTCAACATTAACAGAATTAGGCAATAACGGAATGACAAAACTATTTAATACCGATGCTAACGCACCAGGCTTCTTTTTAAAACAAATAATTGGTGGTGCTTTTATTACTGTAGCTATGACAGGACTTGACCAAGAGATGATGCAAAAAAATATTAGTGTTCGTACATTAAAAGATTCTCAAAAAAATATATTAACGCTTAGCACAGTTTTATTAGTTGTTAATTTTTTATTTTTATTAATGGGTGGTCTGTTATATTTGTATGCAGCCAAAACAGGCTTAACGGTTAAAGGTGACGATTTGTTTCCAGCAATAGCCCTTGGAGATACATTATCGGCAGGTATTTCTGTAATATTTATTATTGGATTAATTTCTGCATTATTCCCAAGTGCAGATGGAGCATTAACAGCACTAACCTCTTCTTTTTGTATAGATATTTTAGGGCTCAAAAAAAGAAAAGATTTAGATGAAGCACAAAAAAAGAAAAAACGTTTAATTGTTCATTTAACATTTGCTATACTTTTCTTTTTGTTAGTTATGTTATTTAAATGGATAGATGACAAATCAATTATAGATGTAATTTTAAAAGTAGCTGGTTATACCTATGGTCCATTGTTAGGTTTATTTGCTTTTGGTATTTTAACACAACGAAAAATTAAAGATAAATATGCTTTAATAGTATGTTTATTATCTCCTTTAATAATTTTAGGTACCGACTTAATTAATAATCCAGATTGGTTTGTAACTCGTTTTGGATTCTCAGAAATCACAACTACAAATTTAAAAGCATTTTCAGAAAAAATATTTCATGGCTATAAGTTTGGGATTGAAATATTAATACTAAATGGATTCGTAACATTTTTTGGCCTATTCTTAATTTCTAAAAAAGATGTTAAAAGAGAGTTAGTAGCTAATGAAAATGAGTAAGATGAAATTATTACAAAGTTTCAAAATGCTCATTAATTAAAATAAACTGTATTTTTACATAGTTAGTAACTGCCATTTTTCATTTTACGCTAAATGAAAAATGGCTTTACTTTTAAATAAATAAACTATAAAAATGAACGGAGAAATTAATTTAGCTAAAGAGCGTCAGTGGAAAGAAAGCCAAGCACATAGTAGCTGGCAAATATTTAAAATAATGGCAGAGTTTGTAGATGGTTTTGAAACGTTAAATAAAATAGGACCATGTATAACAATATTTGGAAGCGCAAGAACAAAGCCGGGTAATAAGTATTACGAATTAGCTGTTGAAATTGCTCAACGCCTTGCCGAGGAAGGTTTTGGAATTATTACTGGTGGAGGCCCAGGAATAATGGAAGCTGCAAATAAAGGAGCATCAATTGCTGGAGGGAAATCTGTAGGGTTAAATATTGAATTGCCTTTTGAACAACATGCCAATCCTTATATTGATAGAGATAAAAATTTAAACTTCGACTTCTTCTTTGTACGTAAAGTAATGTTTGTAAAATATAGCCAAGGATTTATAATGATGCCCGGTGGCTTTGGTACAATGGATGAGTTTTTTGAGGTAGTAACGTTAATACAAACAGGTAAATTTAAACAAAGCCCCATGATACTGGTAGGTAAAAGCTACTGGAGTGGCTTAATAAAATGGATTAAAGAAACGATGGGAGAGGCTGAACATAATATTAATCCAGAGGATTTAGATTTAATTCATTTATTTGATACTGCCGATGAGGTAGTAAACTTCCTATTAAATTATTATAAAACGAGTACTCTAGTACCAAATTTTTAATGGAATTAGTTAACCATATTGTAGAAGCTTATGCAAAAAAAAATACATCGTTAATAGATGATGTGTTAACTGAAATAGAAGAATACACACTTCAACATCATCCACATGCACATATGTTAAGTGGTCATGTTCAAGGAAAAGTGTTAGAGTTTTTTAGCTGTATGGTTCAACCAAAAAATGTATTAGAAATTGGCACATTTACCGGCTTTAGTGCATTGTGTTTAGTCAAGGGCTTGCAACTCAATGGAGTTTTACATACTATTGAACTAAGAGACGAAGATGCAAAAACAGCACAACAGTTTTTTGATAAAGCCAGTGTAAAAAATATAACGTTGCATACAGGAAATGCGTTACAAATTATTCCAACATTAACCCAAACATGGGACTTAGTTTTTATAGATGCAGATAAAACAAACTATATTAACTATTACGAATTAATTTTACCTAATGTAAAAACAGGTGGTTGGATAATTGCAGATAATGTATTGTTTCATGGACAGGTATTAGAAAATGAAGTTGTTGGCAAAAATGCAAAAGCAATACATGAGTTTAATGAGTATGTTACTAATGATAAAAGAGTAGAACAAGCTTTGCTTACGGTAAGAGATGGGTTATTGCTTATAAAAAAATTATAAAATGAAAAGATTACTATTGATAGCTTATTTGTTTTGTGCACAAAATATTTTTGCACAAGAGCTTACTGCAGTCCAATATGTAGAAAAATATAAAGAACTTGCTATAAGAGAAATGAAACGCATGGGTGTACCAGCGGCCATTACACTTGCACAAGGTATTTTAGAAAGCGAAAGTGGCAATAGTGTTTTGGTAAAAAAATCAAATAATCATTTTGGAATAAAATGTAAAACGAGCTGGACAGCAGGTGGCGTATCGCATGATGATGATGCTACTGGCGAATGCTTTAGGGTGTATAAAACAGCTGAAGATAGTTACAGAGATCACAGTAATTTTTTACGAAATAATCAACGTTACGGCAATTTATTTACGTTAGATATAACCGATTATAAAGGTTGGGCTTACGGGCTAAAAAAAGCTGGATATGCAACTAACCCTCGTTATCCGGAAATTGTAATAAGTAATATTGAAAAATATAATTTGCAACAATATACACTAGGTGCTGCAGCAAATGCCCCAAAATATGATGCTAGCCAATTTGACGATGATGCAAAAGAAGAGAATAAAGTTATTTTAGAAAATGACGAAGCTAATTTAAGTACGTTAGATGTATCGAATACAGTAGTAAAAGTTAATGGAACAAAATGCGTATTAGCCAATAAAGGAACATCGCTATTATTTATTGCAACTAAAAATAATATTGCGTTAAGTAAATTGTTAGAGTTTAACGAACTTGCAGAAGATGGTCTTTTAGCAAAAGACCAATATGTTTTTTTACAAAAAAAAGATAAGATAGGGGATAGAGAATTTTATCTAACACAAAAAGGGGAAAGCGCCTTTGATGTAGCACAAAAAAGTGGTATTCAATTGCAATACTTACTTGATTATAATAAACTAAGCGAAAACCGCATTTTACCAACCGGTACCAAATTGTTGTTAAAACCAAAAGATAAAATAAATACATCGCAAAAAAATAATTTACATACAGTAGCTTCAAAAGAAGGATTATATAGTATAGCAAAAAAATATAACATTACGGTTGATCAATTACGTACTTGGAATTTATTAACAAGCGACAGTTTAAGAATAGGACAACAATTAAAAATTAGCGAATAAAATTTATACAATGCAAATACAAGTTTTTGATAAAACATTTGAACCATACATTACTGCAACACAAATAAATGAACAAATTAAAAAAATAGCAGCGCAGTTAAATATAGATTATGCAGGTAAGCGACCCTTGTTTATAGCTATTTTAAATGGTTCTTTTATGTTTGCTTCTGATTTATTTAAAGAGCTTACTATTGATGCCGAAATTTGTTTCATAAAACTAGCATCGTATAAGGGCACAAAAAGTACAGGTAATGTAATTACCTCAATTGGGTTAGATATTCCTTTAACCGATAGACACTTAATAATCGTAGAGGATATTGTAGATACAGGCAAAACTTTAGATGCATTTTTGCCGCAATTAATTAACCAACAGCCCGTTACTTTAAAAATAGCCGCTTTACTTCATAAGCCAGAAGCATTGCAATTTCCAGTAACCATTGATTATTTGGGTTTTGAAGTACCTAATAAATTTTTATTGGGCTATGGGCTTGATTATGATGGACTTGGACGTAATCTTAAGGAAATTTATAAGCTTGTTGAATAATAAATTCACTCAAAGGCATCATTTTTGGGCAATAAATTGTATATATAGAAAATATTTTTTACCTTAACAACGAACATTGTCTTTGTTAAAAAAAATAATACATATTGTATGTCTTTTACTATTAGCAAATTTTGCTAATGCCCAATACTATTTACGTGGAGAGGTAAGAGACGAAAAAAATAAACCGTTACAAAACGCTAAAATTTTTCTACACACATCTAAGCAATTATACTATTCTGGTAGTTCTGGTGGGTTTGGCATTACTACACACACATTAGTGGATAGCGCAACCATATCTCAAGAAGGTTACGAAACTAAAACTATAAAAATACAATCTGACGTATGGCAAAATTTTATTTTAAAAGTATCATCATCTAACGCAAATAAAAATAAGCCCAAATTAATATCGGTAACAAAAAATTTGCAACAAAATGCAAGACTAAAATGGTTTGTTGATGAGGAAACCTACTTTCAAATTGTAGAAAACGATTTTGTACATGCTAGTGAATTTAATAGCACTGGATTTTCATTAAATGTAAATAAAGCCTCGTATAGTAATGTACGTAGGTTTTTAAATGTAGGAAGTACAGTGCCTCCAGATGCTGTTCGTACCGAAGAATTAATTAACTATTTTAATTTACATTATAAGCAACCTGAAAAAAAAGATATTTTTAATATTGAATCTCAATTAACCAATTGCCCTTGGAACCAAGCAAGCCAATTGCTCTATATAAACGTAAATGCACAAAAGCTAGATTTAGAAAAAGTGCCTTCTGGTAATTTTGTTTTTTTGGTAGATGCTTCGGGAAGCATGGACATGCCCAATAAGCTCCCTTTATTAAAAGCCGCCTTTCAACTTTTTGTAAAAAATTTAAGAGATAAAGATACCATGTCGGTTGTAATTTATGGTGGTACAGTGACTGTATGGCTACCCCCAACTGGCGGAGCTGAAAAAGAGAAAATTATAAAACGAATAGAGGAGTTAGAAGCAATGGGAGATACCCCAGGGGAAGCAGCAATTTTAACAGCCTATCGTTTAGCGGAACATACATTTATTAAAGATGGAAATAATAGAGTAGTACTTTGTACAGATGGTGATTTTAATGTAGGCATTACCTCCGAAAAAGATTTGGATGATTTAATTACAAAGGAACGACAAAAAGGAGTTTATCTTACTTGCTTAGGTGTAGGAATGGGTAATTTTAAAGATAGTAAATTAGAGACATTAGCAAAACGAGGTAATGGTAACTATGCTTATTTAGATAATATTGCCGAAGCCGAAAAAGTATTGGTAAAAGAACTAACACAAACTTTTTATGCAGTAGCAGACGATGTTTATATGAACGTACAATTTAATCCTGAATTGGTAAAAGAGTATAAGTTAATTGGATTCGATAATAAAAGAGATGCAGTAGCTGACAGTACTACAGATATGGAAGGTGGCGAAATTGGAAGTGGCAATAGCACCCTTGCCTTGTTTGAAATACAACCTGTTGACACTAACGCTTTATCAACAAAATTATCTAATCAAACAATGGCAACGTTAAGTTTAAAATATGGTTTGTGTAACGATTCAACCCAAGTTACAAAAGTATACGACTGTCCTTATAAGTTAGAAGAGTTTAAAACTATACATAACGATTATCAATTTGCTGCAGCTGTTGCTATGTTTTCTTACAAATTAAAACAATCAAAATTTGGTAAGCATATTGATTGGTTAGATATTGAAACAATAACATTGGAAAGTTACAAGTCAGATAATTATTTGCAAAACGATTTTTTACAACTCGTACACAAAGCCAAAGAAATTTATACAGGTACACAAAAAAGAAAAAGAAAGAAGAGTAATTATAACAATCCCTCATCCGAAAAACTAAAATAACCCTCTTCACTAACAATAATATGGTCCATTATTTGAATATCAAAATAAGTTGCCGCTTGTTTAATTTTAAGCGTTACTGTCTCATCGGCACGGCTAGGGTTTAAATTACCACTTGGGTGGTTATGGCACAATACAATTCTTGTTGCATCATGTTCCAATGCTTTCTTTAAAATTATTCTTGGGTCTACAACTGTACCAGTAATACCCCCTTTACTAATTATTTCAAAATGATTTAATTTACAAGCTTGGTTTAAAAACAAAACAGCAAAAACTTCAAATTTATAATCTTTAAGTAGGGGCTGTAAATAATTCCCTATTTTTTTGCTGGAGTTCAACACCGGTTTATCTAAAGTACTAGCCACTTGGCGTCTATTACCTAATTCAAGTGCAGCCGCTATAGTTATAGCCTTTGCTTGCCCAATACCTTTTATTTTTTGTAAATCTTTAAGCGATAGCTTTCCTAACTCTACTAAATTATTACTACCCAGCTGTAATATTTCTTTAGCTAACTCTACAGCACTTTTTTCTTTACTACCATTATTTATCAATATAGCAATCAATTCACTATTACTAAGGGTATTGGCACCATTAAGCACCATCTTCTCTCTAGGCCGGTCATCAATAGCCCAATTTTTTATAGATGTGGAAGGGTTGTTGAAATTATCCATCACATCAAATATAAAGGTTAAAAAGTAAATGATACATTTGCAAGAATAAATGTTGTGCTTTGTGCGTACTAAGGCGTAAAAAATCCAACAAAATCATCTTTAATTAACCATACAATAACAAATTAATGGAAACATCTGTAAAATTATTTTCTGGTACAGGCTCAAAATATCTTGCCGAAAAAATTGCAACAAAATTTGGCGAAGCATTAGGTAAAGTAAAAATTCAACGCTTTAGCGATGGAGAAATTTATGTAGAGTTTGAAGAAAGTATTAGAGGGAAATTTGTTTTTTTAATACAAAGCACTTTTGCCCCAACCGATAATATGATGGAGTTGTTGTTAATGATTGATGCTGCAAAAAGAGCATCTGCCTATAAAGTTATTGCCGTAATTCCCTACTATGGTTTTGCAAGGCAAGATAGAAAAGATAGACCCAGAGTGGCTATTGGTAGTAAATTAGTAGCCAATATGTTAACAGCTGCGGGTGCAGATAGAGTGATTACAATGGATTTACATGCACCACAAATTCAAGGTTATTTTGATATTCCCGTAGATCATCTTGAGTCTTCAGCAGTTTTTTTACCTTATATCGAAAGTTTGAAATTAGATAACCTAATTTTTGCTGCACCGGATGTAGGTAGTGCAAATCGAATAAGAGAGTTTGCTACGTATTTTGAATGCGAAATGGTTATTTGTGATAAGCACAGAAAAAGAGCAAATGAAATTGCTAGCATGGTTGTTATTGGCGATGTTACTGATAAAGATGTAGTAATAGTGGATGATATTTGTGATACGGGAGGCACATTAGCAAAAAGTGCAGGATTATTAAAAGAGAAAGGTGCTAAAAGTGTACGGGCATTAATAACCCATCCTGTATTAAGTGGTAATGCCTACGAAACTATACAAAATAGTGTACTAGAAGAATTGGTTGTTTGCGATACCATCCCTATTAAAGAGGGTTATAGTAAAATAAAAGTTATAAGTACCGACCAATTGTTTGCAACTACCATACGTAATGCCTTTGAAAATAAAAGTATCAACGAATTATTTATGAGGAGTAAGATGGCAAATAAGAAATAAGCAATTGTCAATTGCCTATTTTCCCCTACTTTTGCACCTCAAAAATAAAAATTTTAATAAAATGAAATCAATTACAATCGAAGGACAACTGAGGACCGAAAGCGGAAAAAAAGCCACCCGCCAACTTCGCTCTCAGCAACTTGTGCCAGCTGTAATTTATGGTGGCCAAAAAGAAGTTAGCTTCTCTGCACCTGCAGCATCCTTTAAATCAATCGTTTACACTTCAGAATTTAAATTAGCTGAAATAAAGGTAGAGGGTAAATCGTATCGTTGTATCCTTAAAGATTTACAATTTGATAAAGTATCCGATGCATTAATTCATGTAGATTTTTTAGAGTTAGTAGAAGATAAAAAAGTTATTGCAACGTTACCACTTAAATTTACAGGTACACCTGCTGGGGTTAAAGCCGGTGGTAAATTAGTACTTAAAATTAAAAATGTAAAGGTAAAAACCTTACCTAAGTATTTAAGAGAAAACATTGAAATGGATTTAACTGCCTTGGAATTAAACGAAAACGTACGTATTCAAGATATTAAGGCCGATAACATGGAAATTATGAACTCTCCACGTATTCCAGTAGCTTCTGTAACCATGACTCGTCAATTAAAGCAAGAAGAAACTGCTGCTGCCAAGGCTGCTCCAGCTGCTAAAGGCGCTGCTGCACCTGCTGCTGCAAAAGCTGCTGCACCTGCTGCAAAAAAATAATAACAAGTTACTTAACATAATAAAAAGCTCTCCTATCAAAGGAGAGTTTTTTATTTAAAAAATGGTTGATTTATACAAAGATCATATAAAATTTACCGCTTTTAATTAAAATTTACCAACTGTAAACCGCCAACCGTTAACTGCTAACGGTAAACCAAAACTCACTAACTTTGCCCACTTAAAAATAGTTAAATGTTTAAAGATAAAAATACGATTATAGGTTTTTCATTAATAGGGCTTTTGCTTTTTGGAATGATGTATTTTAATAATAAAAATCAACAGGCCTATCAAAAAGAAGAAAAAAGAAAAGCTGATTCTGTTGCAGCTAAAAAACCAAAAGTTGATCCTAAACTTGCTGTACTAGATTCTTTAAAAACAGATAGTATCAAAAAAGCCCAGGCTCAAATACAAATTCAAAAAGGCTTTCCTACAAGCGATGCAAAGGAAGAATTGGTTACCTTAGAAAATGAGGTAGTTAAAATTACGTTTACCAATAAAGGCGCCCAACCTAAAGAGGTTGAATTAAAGAAATTTAAAACTTTCGATGGTAAGCCCTTGTTTTTACAAAAAGGAAATTTTAATAAAATTAGTTACGATATAATTGCAGGAACTAATGCTGTCATAAAATCTGGCGATGCAATTTTTGTAAATGGCGGTAAAAAAGAGATTGCCGATAAATCTCAAAGTATATCGTTTACGTTAAAAGATAGTGCAGGGAATGAGCTTACCCATCAATACACTCTTAAACCAGATGATTATATGCTGGATTTTAACATTGTAGCTAATGGTGCAAATCAATTATTTACAAACAATACCATTAACTTACTTTGGCAAACAGAAATGCCTCAGGTAGAAAAAACCTTAAGCTACGAAAGGCAACAAACTAACTTAAGTTATTACAATAACGACAAGTTCGATTTTTCAAGTATGATGAGTGAAGGAAATGAAAAGTTTGAAAAAGGGGTAAGTTGGTTAGCCGTAAGTCCACAGTTTTTTGTAAACACATTAATTGCTAAAAATAAATTTCAAACCGCCGAAATAAGCTGGGTATTACCAGCCGATTCATTAAATATTGTTTCACAATCTACAGCTACTTGCAAATTAGCAGTACCTGCAAATAATGCCACCATACCGCTGCAACTGTATTATGGACCTAATGATTATAACATACTAAAAAAGTATGGTAATCAAATGCAACAAATCGTTCCTTATGGTAGTGGCCCATTCTCTTTTGTAAAATATATAAATCGTCATTTTTTATTACCCATTTGGGATTTTTTAAGAAGCCATGTGGCTAATTATGGGTTAGTAATTTTATTACTTACACTTTTAATACGTTTAATAACATCGCCCATTTTGTATAAAAGTTATTTGAGCGGAGCAAAAATGAAGGCACTTAAACCAGAGGTAGATGCATTAAGAGCTAAAAATACAAATGCAAAAACTAAAGAGTTTGACCAACAAGCGTTTGGTGTAGAGCAAATGAAATTATGGAAATCTGCAGGTGTTAGTCCATTGGGTGGGTGTTTGCCGGCACTACTACAAATTCCTATATTTATGAGTTTGTATTATTTCTTTCAAAGTAATATAGCCTTAAGGGGACAAAATTTTTTATGGGCAAAAGATTTAGCCGCTTACGATTCAGTATTAAAATTACCGTTCGATATCCCATTTTATGGCGATCATGTAAGTTTATTTACTATAACAGCTACGCTTACCAGTTTATTAATTTCGATTTATAGTATGAGCAGTATGCAAGACAATACCAACCCAGTAATGAAGTATATGCCTTATATTTTCCCTGTATTATTATTAGGGGTATTCAATAATTTACCATCTGCATTAACTTGGTATTATACCGTATCAAATACCATTACTTTATTGTTACAAATATTAATTCAAAAGTATATTATCAATCCAGATAAAATACGTACTGCAATAGCAGAAAATATGAAAAAGCCTGTAAAGCAAAGTAAATTTGCAGAACGATTACAGGCTATGCAGGAAACACAAAAAAAAGTGCAAGACTTAAAGAATAAAGGCAAATAAACGTTAAAGTAAACAATAAACTATGCTGACCTGCAACTATTTAAACTAGTTGCAGGTCTTTTTTAATATAATAAGTAAAGTCTGGCATACGATTTTCTTATCTTTATAAAAACAACAAAAGATGATGAATAAAAAGAACATACTAATGGTTTTACTAATGTTTTTAACCGTTAGTAGTTTTGCCCAAAAAACATTGAGTGAGGGCACTATTGTATATGATGTAGTTGTAAATTCAGGTAATAAAGAGCCGCAAATGGCAGATGCATTAGATGGCGCTAAAACAACGGTCTATTTAAAAGGAAGTAAAAGCCGAACCGATATGGTAAGTGCTTTAGGTACCGAGAGTAATATTTATGATTCAAAAACGGGCAATGCTATAATATTGAAAGAATATAGCAGTCAAAAATTAATGATTACACTCACTAAAGAAAATTGGGAGACAAAAAATAAAGCATATAGCAATGTAAGGTTTGAATTTTCGCCAGAAACCAAAGAAATTAACGGTTACAGCTGTAAAAAGGCAATCGCTAAAATGAGTAATGGTAAAACCTTTAATGTATATTATACCACCGATGTGGTAGTATCTAATAAAGAATATAATTATACTTTTAAAGATTTACCTGGTTTGGCTATACAATACGAAATTGAAGCTGGTAAAACTAAAATTAAATATACCGTAAGTATAGTTGATTTTGCTGCAGTGGCCACCTCAAAATTTGATACGCCCAAAACTGGCTACCGCGTAATGACTTACGAGGAAAATCAACAAATGAAAAAATCGGGGATACAATAAAATAGGGAGCAATTAATTTAAAAAAAGTTTAGTGAACACATCACTAAACTTTTTTATTTTACTCAATAACGTAATATTAAGGGTTTATAAAAGGTGAAACTATTTTTAATGCATTAAAAATCAACTGTTTAATAGCATTTGTAAAGCTCATTTTCGTTTAGGTGGGCATAAATTAGGAGGGAGTATAAAATATCTCAAAAATATTACTCAATCTCTTTGCTATATAAAATACAACCCTTACCTTTGCACTCCAAATTAAAAAAAGCTCTTTTAATATGTCACAAAGAATTAGAATAAAATTACAGTCTTACGACCACAACTTAGTAGATAAATCTGCCGAAAAAATCGTAAAAACTGTACGTAGTACAGGTGCAGTAGTAACAGGACCAATTCCTTTGCCTACACACAAAAAAATATTTACTGTATTACGTAGCCCTCACGTTAATAAAAAAGCAAGAGAGCAATTTCAATTGTGTACACATAAGCGTTTATTAGACATTTACACTAGCAGCAGCCGTACGGTAGATGCTTTAAGTAAGTTAGACTTACCAAGTGGTGTTGATGTTGAAATCAAAGCATAATGAACTTTCCGAATAGCCTAACAAGGTTATGTAACGGAAAAGCATTTGCTAAGATCTTAAAAAAAATAATGAACATCTATCTCCTTTGATAGTGTTGGTAGGTTAACTCAACCTTTCAAAGCTAAAAAAGGAGCGCTGGATAAAAACAAAATACAATGAAAAGTATTATTGGAAAGAAAATTGGAATGACCAGTATATTTGATACTGCAGGTAAACAAACCGCAGTAACAATTATCGAGGCTGGTCCATGTGTTATTACACAAAAGAAAACCGTTGATACCGACGGTTATAATGCTCTACAAATAGCATTTGGCGATAAAAAAGAGAAACACTCTCTTAAATCAGAAGTTGGCCATTTCTCAAAGGCTCAAACATCGCCTAAAAAAGTAATCAAAGAAATACGCAATAGCGAATCAGATAAAGCTGTGGGTGAAACCATTACAGTGGACATTTTTACTGAAGGGGACAGCATTGAAGTTGTTGGTACTACAAAAGGTAAAGGTTTTCAAGGTGTGGTAAAGCGTCATGGTTTTAGTGGTGTTGGAGAGGCGTCTCATGGTCAGCATGATCGCCAAAGAGCACCAGGTTCAATTGGTAACTCATCCGATGCTAGTCGTGTATTTAAAGGAATGCGTATGGGTGGTAGAATGGGACAAGATAGAGTAACCATGAAAGGACTTAAAGTGGTAAAGATTTTTGCAGAAAAAAATTACATTCTAGTTAGTGGTTCAGTTCCAGGTCATAATGGTTCAATTGTTTTAATACAAAAATAATTTACTACCGATTTTGTCGGTAAAAAATAAAATAAAATGCAAGTAGACGTTTTAAATACACAAGGGCAAAAAACAGGAAGAACTGTTGAATTACCAGAAGAAATTTTTGGTATAGAGCCTAACGACCATGTTATTTACTTAGCTGTAAAGCAATTCCAAGGTGCACAACGCCAAGGTAATCATAAAGTAAAAACCCGTGCAGAAGTTAAAGGTTCTTCTAAAAAATTGCACAAGCAAAAAGGTACTGGTGGTGCAAGAAAAGGTAACCTTCGTAACCCTTTATACAAGGGTGGTGGTACTGTTTTTGGGCCAAAACCTCATGCTTACGATATTAAATTAAACCGTAAGGTTAAAGATTTAGCTAAAATGAGTGCATTGTCTTATAAAGCAAAAGAAAATGCTATTGTTATTTTAGAAGATGTTCAAATGGATGCACCTAAAACTAAGTCGTTTACCACTATTTTAAGCAGTTTAAATTTAACAGGTAAAAAAGCATTATTTATTTTACCAGAGTACAACGATAATTTTTATTTAAGTCTTCGTAACGTACCAAAAGTAAACGGTACGTTGTTAAGCGATTTAAATACCTATGATATATTAAATGCTAACGTATTAGTATTTTCAGAAGGTGCAGCAAAAATATTTGCTGCAAATGAAGCAGAAGCATAAAATTTGTAACAAATAAATTTAGTAAGACATGAAAGCGTCTGATGTATTAATAAAGCCAATTTTATCTGAAAAGGCAAATAAGCAAACCGAAAAATTGAATCGTTATTCATTTGTGGTTGATAAAAAGGCAAACAAATTAGAGATTAAAAAAGCTATTGAAACATTTTATGGTGTTCAAGTAGAAAATGTAAACACTATCGTTGTTCCATCAAAAGCTAAATCTAAATATACAAAAGCAGGATACATTGTTGGCCGTAAGCCGTCAAAAAAGAAAGCGATTGTAACCATTGCAAAAGGCGAATCAATTGATTTGTATAGCAGCGGAGTTTAAAAATAAATTAACGAATGGCAACAACTGCCGCAAAAGTTGAAATAAATAATTAAAAATGGCACTTAGAAAATACAAACCCACCACAGCCGGTACTCGTTGGAGAATCGGAAATGCATATGCAGAAGTAACAACCAATGTTCCAGAAAAATCATTGGTAGAAGCACAAAAAAATACGGCTGGTCGTAATGTGCAAGGCCGTAGAAGTATGCGTTACATGGGAGGCGGTAACAAAATAATGTATCGCTTGGTAGATTTTAAAAGAAACAAAAAAGATATACCAGCTACTGTAAAAACAATTGAATACGATCCAAATCGTACTGCATTTATTGCTTTAATCGTTTTTGCTGATGGTGAAAAAAGATACATTTTAGCTCCACAAGGTTTACAAGTAGGGCAAACCGTTTTAAGTGGCGATGCAGTTGTACCAGAATTAGGCAATGCTTTAATGATGAAAAATATGCCTTTGGGTACTAACATTCATAATATTGAAATGCAACCTGGTCAAGGAGGTAAGTTAGTACGTAGTGCAGGTACATCGGCTCAATTAAGTAACAAGGAAGAGAAATATGCCGTACTTAAAATGCCTAGCGGTGAGTTAAGAAAAGTATTAATCAATTGTTATGCAACAGTAGGTGTAGTAAGCAATAGCGATCATAATTTGGAAAGCATGGGTAAAGCTGGTCGTAACCGTTGGAAAGGTATTCGTCCACGTACAAGAGCAGTAGCCATGAACCCAGTAGATCATCCGATGGGTGGTGGTGAAGGTAGAGCAAGTGGAGGTCATCCTCGTAGCCGTACTGGTAAGTATGCAAAAGGCGAAATTACACGTACAAGAGGTAAAGGATCTGATAAGATGATTATACAAAGAAGAAATGGTAAAAAATTAAGTAAGTAATTCGAAAATAGTAAAAGTTAAAATGGCTAGCAATAGCAAATAAACAATTATAAAACATAAAGTGATCACAGTAACAAAATAGTTAACCATCACCTTATAAAATTTAAAATAAATATGCCTCGTTCATTAAAAAAAGGTCCTTACATCGAAGCGAAACTTGAGCAAAAAGTTTTTGCAATGATTGAAGGAAAGTCTAAAAAAGGAGTTATTAAAACTTGGAGTAGAAGAAGTACAATTACTCCGGATTTTGTAGGACAAACTTTTGCAGTACATAATGGTAATAAATTTATCCCTGTGTATGTTACCGAGTTTATGGTAGGTCATAAATTAGGTGAGTTTGCACCAACAAGAAACTTTAGAGGACACTCAAGTAAAAAAATATCATAATTAGTTGAAAGGTTAAAGAGATATAAGTCTAAACCACTAATCTCCTATACTTGTAAACCAAAATAATAAAAATGGAAGCAGTAGCAAAATTGAACAATTATCCCACATCGCCTCGTAAAATGCGTTTGTTGGTCGATTTAATTCGCGGAATGGAAGTAGAAAAAGCAATGGCTGTATTGGAGCACAATCCAAAGCATCCTGCAGTTCCGTTACGTAAATTAGTAATGAGTGCCATCAACAATTGGAAACAAAAAAACGAAGGTGGTGATGAAGCTGGATTGATTGTAAAAACTATTATGGTTGACGGAGCACGAGTTATCAAGCGTATGCGTCCTGCACCACAAGGTAGAGGTTATAGAGTACGAAAGCGTAGCAATCATGTAACGGTTATAGTAGATACAAAAACAATAAAAAATTAATTAAACGATTTAATAATATACAATGGGTCAAAAAGTAAATCCGATAGGCGCTAGATTAGGCATAACCCGTGGATGGGATAGTAACTGGTTTGCAAGCAAAACAGAGTATCCTAAAAAATTGATAGAAGATAATAAAATTAGAAACTATCTAAATGCCCGTATTAACAAAGGCGGTATTGCTAAAATTGTTATTGAGCGTACTCTTAACAAGTTAATCGTAACTATTCACACATCTAAACCAGGTATCATTATTGGTAAAGGTGGTGGAGAGGTTGATAGAATTAAAGAAGAGTTAAAGAAATTATGTGGTAAAGATGATGTACAAATTAACATCTTAGAAATTCGTAGACCAGAGTTAGATGCTGCAATTGTAGCCGATACTATTGCTCGTCAATTAGAAAATCGTATCAATTATAAACGTGCTATTAAAATGTCAATAGCTTCTGCATTACGTATGGGTGCCGAAGGTATTAAAGTAAAAGTAGGTGGCCGTTTAGGTGGAGCTGAAATTGCACGTAGTGAAGAAATAAAACAAGGACGCACACCCTTACATACCTTACGTATGGATATTGATTATGCTAGTGTATTTGCATTAACAGTGTATGGTAAAATTGGTATTAAAGTATGGATTTGTAAAGGAGAGGTTTTGGGCAAAAGAGATTTAAATCCAAATTTTATCCATGGTGCTAAAGAAGGTGGGGAAAGACAAGGTGGAAATTTTGAAAGAAGAGATGATAGAGGTGGAGATAGAAGAGGTGGCGATAGAAGAGGTGGTGGAAATAGCGGCGGCGGTGCAAACCGTGGTGGTGCTGGAGGAAGAAGATAATAACAAATTTAAAAGTGTATGGTTGTGTTAATAACACACCAGCACATTATTGAAATAGCAAATTGAATAACAATGTTATCACCAAAAAGAGTAAAACACAGAAAAACACAAAAAGGTAAGATGAAAGGCGACACCAAACGTGGAGCTACCTTGTCTTTTGGAACTTTTGGGTTAAAAGCATTAGATAGCGTTTGGTTAACCAATCGTCAAATTGAAAGTGCTCGTCAGGCAATGACTCGTAGTATGAAAAGAGAAGGAAATGTTTGGATAAGAGTTTTCCCTGATAAACCAATTACCAAAAAGCCTGCAGAAATAAGGATGGGTAAAGGTAAAGGTAATCCAGAGGGTTGGGCAGCAATTGTTGAGCCAGGAAGAATCATTTTTGAAGCAGATGGTGTACCCATGCAAGTAGCAAAAGATGCATTTGCATTAGCAGCACAAAAATTACCTATACTAACAAAGTTTGTTATTCGTCACGATTATCAAGCTTAATTAATTAAGAACTATTCAATCTGAGATAAGATGTCAAAGAAAGTTGATTTTATAAAAAGCATCAGTACATTAAACGAAACTGATTTGCAAGCAAGAATTAAAGAAGATGAATTACGTATGAAGAAACTTACGTTTGCTCATGCTATATCTCCTTTAGAAAATCCTCAAAGTATTCGTACGTTGAGAAGAGATATATCTCGTTTAAAAACGGCATTAAGAAAAAAGCAATTAGGGTTTTAATAACCAATAAAAGTAGTAACAATGATGGTCGAAAGAAATTTAAGAAAAACGAAACTAGGTTTAGTAACCAGTAATAAAATGGATAAAACCATTACTGTTATGGTAGAAAGGAAAGTAAAACATCCTTTATATGGTAAGTTCGTAAAAAAATCTACAAAGTTTCATGCTCATGACGAAAAAAATGAGTGTAGCATTGGTGATACCGTAAAAATTATGGAAAGCCGTCCTTTAAGTAAAACAAAAACTTGGAGATTAGTTGAAGTAGTTGAAAAAGTAAAATAGTAGTTAGTATTCAGTACAGTATACATCGTATATAGTACGTTAAAACAAAATAAAATGATTCAGCAAGAAAGTAGATTAAACGTAGCAGACAACAGTGGTGCAAAGCAAGTGTTGTGTATTAGAGTGTTAGGTAATAGCGGACAGGATTATGCTAGAATAGGTGATAAAATTGTAGTAACTGTAAAAGATGCTATGCCAGCTGGGGGTGTAAAAAAAGGAACGGTAAGTAAAGCCGTTATCGTACGTACAACTAACAAGTTACGTCGTAAAGATGGTTCATATATTCGTTTTGATGATAACGCAGTAGTGTTATTAAATAACTCAGATGAGCCAAGAGGTACACGTATTTTTGGGCCAGTAGCTAGAGAGTTAAGAGATAAAGGGTACATGAAAATTATTTCTTTGGCACCAGAAGTTCTATAAATTAATAAATTACGAATAGGCAAATTAAAATATTATGAGTACAAGATTTAAACCAAAATACAATATTAAAAAAGGCGACACCGTTGTAGTAATTACTGGTGAAGATAAAGATGTAAAAAAGCCTCGTAAAGTATTGGAAGTTATTTTGGATAAAGCAAAAGTTTTAGTTGAAGGGGTAAATATTATTACCAAACACACTAAACCATCTGCCCAAAATACAAAAGGTGGTATTATAAAAAAAGAAGCGCCTATTGCTATCAGTAATGTAATGTTATGGGATGCAAAAACTAGTGAGGCTACTAAAGCAAAACGCACTAGAGAAAACGGTAAACTAGTTAGAATCTCTAAAAAATCAGGGGAGGTAATCAAATAATGAGTACTACAATAAACTCTGCTAGATTAGCAGACAAATACAAATCGGACGTTGTACCAGCTTTAATGAAAAAGTTTGGCTACAAAACTTTAATGCAAGCACCAAAGCTTTCAAAAATTTGTTTAAACCGTGGTGTAAACGGAGCGGTAAACGATAAAAAGCTTATTGATATTGCTGTTGATGAATTAAGCAATATTACTGGTCAAAAAGCAGTAGCAACATTGTCCAAAAAAGATATTTCAAACTTTAAGTTGCGTAAGGCTATGCCAATTGGGGCTAGAGTTACTTTACGTGGCGTAAAAATGTATGAATTTTTAGATCGTTTAGTTTCTGTTTCGTTACCTCGTGTACGTGACTTTAAAGGAGTTAACGATAAAGCTTTTGACGGTAGAGGTAATTACACCTTAGGTGTTACCGAGCAAATTATTTTTCCAGAAATTGATATAGATAAAGTAAATAAAATTACTGGTATGGATATCACTTTTGTTACAACAGCAAACACTAATGAAGAAGCTTTCGAATTATTGAAAGAGTTAGGTATGCCATTCAAAAACATTAAAAAGTAAAACTTAAATAATAACATGGCAAAAAAATCAATAGAAGCCAGACAAAGAAAACGTGAAAGAATCGTTGCAAAGTATGCTGATAAAAGAGCAGCTTTAAAAGCAGCTGGTGATTATGCAGGGTTGGATTTACTTCCTAAAAATGCATCTCCAGTAAGATTAAAAAATCGTTGTCAATTAACTGGACGCCCTAGGGGATATATGAGACATTTTGGTTTAAGTAGAAACATGTTTAGAGATATGGCTCTAGAAGGTAAAATACCAGGTGTTAAAAAAGCTAGCTGGTAAAAAATTGACTGGAAACGTTGACGATTACTCGAAAAACGAATAATCATCAACAAAAAGCGAACAACCTAATAAGGATATCGCATTGTAAATAAAATTTTTAATTCATTTAACGAACATAACAATGGTTACTGATCCAATCGCAGATTATCTAACAAGAATTCGAAATGCACAAATGGCTAATCACCGTGTAGTGGAAATTCCTGCAAGTAATTTAAAAAAGCGTATTACTGAAATTTTGTATGATAAAGGGTATATACTTAAATACAAATTTGAAGAAGATAAAAAACAAGGCGTAATTAAAATAGCTCTAAAGTATGATGCGGTAAGTAAATTGCCTGTTATTCAAAGTTTAGAAAGAGTAAGCCGTCCGGGTTTACGTAGCTATGCTAAGCCAGAAGAGTTTAAAAGAGTAAAAAATGGTTTAGGGGTAGCTATTATTTCTACATCTAAAGGAGTAATGACAGATAAAGAAGCAAGAGCTCAAAACGTAGGTGGAGAAGTATTGTGTAATATCTACTAATAATTAAATAACTATTTTCTAATACATTAAGCCGAACCTATAACAGGCTGATCGGTTAGAAAAATAAACAAATAAATACTATGTCACGTATAGGTAAAAAGCCGGTAGAAATTCCAAGTGGTGTAACTATCACCTTAGGAAAAGATAATGTTGTTACCGTTAAAGGAGCAAAAGGCGAATTAAAGCAAGCAATTGATAGAGATATAATTGTAGAAATTAAGGATAATTTAGTTGAATTTAAAAGACCAACGGATCAAATTCGTCACAGAGCAATGCATGGTTTGTATCGTTCTTTAATTGGCAATATGGTTAAGGGTGTTACAGAAGGCTTTACTAAACAATTAGAATTAGTTGGTGTAGGTTATAAAGCCGCTCATCAAGGTAATTTATTAGATTTAGCTTTGGGCTACTCTCATAATATTTTATTGGAAGTACCTAAGGAGTTAACGGTAACCGCCGAGCAACAAAAAGGTCAAAACCCAATTATTACGTTGACAAGTGTAGATAAACAATTATTAGGACAAGTTTGTGCTAAAATAAGAAGCCTACGTAAGCCAGAACCATACAAGGGTAAGGGTGTTAAATTTGTAGGTGAAGTATTAAGAAGAAAAGCTGGTAAGTCGGCAGGTAAGTAATTGTCTAATTAGCTAATGTGATAATTAAAAAACAGTGTTACAACAAATTACTACATTATCGAATTATCAAATTATCAAATTGTTCTCTGGCAGAATCAGAGAAATAAAATAAAAGAAAATGAACAATAAATCAACAGCTAGACAAAACATTAAATATCGTATTCGTAAAAAAATTAGCGGTGTTGCAGCTAAGCCGCGTTTAAGTGTGTTTAGAAGTAATTCAGATATTTATGCTCAATTGATTGATGATAATAGTGGTGTAACTATAGCCGCAGCATCTTCAAAACAAAAAGATATTGCAGCACAAAAAGCACCAAAAGTTGAAAAAAGCAAATTGGTAGGTACTGCAATTGCAAAAAAGGCAACAGAATTAGGTATTACCACGGTTGTTTTTGACAGAGGTGGTTATATTTATCATGGTCGTGTAAAAGCAGTTGCAGAAGGTGCAAGAGAAGGTGGATTGGTATTTTAATTACTGCAAAAGTAAAAATCAAACAATAAAAAATCGTAAATCGATATAAATGGCAAACTTAATATTAAATAAAATAAAAGCTGGCGATCTTGAACTAAAAGATAAAGTGGTAGCTATAAACCGTGTAGTAAAAACAACAAAAGGTGGTAGAGCATTTAGCTTTAGTGCTTTAGTAGTTGTTGGTAACGAAGCTGGTGTAGTAGGTCATGGCTTAGGAAAAGCAAAAGAAGTTCAAGAAGCAATTACCAAAGGTATTGAAGATGCTAAAAAGA
The DNA here is from genome assembly GCA_903837525.1 of uncultured Bacteroidota bacterium. Classification (GTDB taxonomy): domain Bacteria; phylum Bacteroidota; class Bacteroidia; order Chitinophagales; family Chitinophagaceae; genus Ferruginibacter. The sequence goes on from CAILUU010000030.1 coordinate 130,405, forward strand.
ATTTAATTAAAGTTCCTATTATGCATGGTACAATTCCTCATGAGCAATTATCTAAGGAAGGTGCGGCTAAGGTGTTTATAAAGCCTGCAGCACATGGTACTGGTGTAATTGCTGGAGGTAGTATGAGAGCGGTTTTAGAGGCAGCTGGGATTACCGATGTATTGGCAAAAAATTTAGGTAGTGCTAATCCTACAAACGTAGTAAAGGCAACTTTTAAAGCATTAGCTACTTTACGTGAGCCTATTGCAGTTGCAAAAACTCGTACCATTTCTTTAAAGAAAGTATTTAACGGATAAAATCAGTTAATGGTTAATTGTTAATAGTGTTGAAACACTTTTCAATTAACAAATAACAAATAACAGATACAATGAAAAAGATAAAAGTAACACAGGTTAAAAGTGTAATCGACAGACCAGAGCGTCAAAAAAGAACAATGCAAGCATTGGGCTTAAATAAAATGAATGCTACTGTAGAAGTTGTTGCCACTCCTCAAATTTTAGGCATGGTTAACAAAGTTATTCATCTTATAAAAGTGGAAGAACTAGCCTAATAATTTATTTTAATAAACAGCGAGGGGATGATACCCCGTAAGTACAAAATCAAAAACAATGGAATTACACAACTTAAAACCTGCAAAAGGTTCTACACACAAAGGAATTAGAATTGGCCGTGGTGAGGCTAGTGGTAAAGGTGGTACATCTACAAAAGGTAACAAGGGTGGTCAAAGCCGTGCAGGGTACAAAAGCAAAAAAGCACACGAAGGTGGTCAAATGCCTATTCAACGCCGTATTCCAAAACGTGGATTTACAAATATTAACCGTGTTGAGTATAAAGTATTAAACCTTGGTCAAATTGATCAATTAGCAGAAAAATATAGTTTAACCGAATTTAGCCTACAAAATTTATATATTAATGGCTTAATTAGCCAATTTGACAATTTGAAAGTATTAGGTAACGGCGAAATAAAAGGTAAGTTTACGTTCAAAGTAAATGCAGTAAGCGAAAAAGCAAAAGCTGCAATTGAAGCTGCTGGTGGATCTGTAGAAATAATAAAATAATTACCGATATTTGACTTACCTCGCCATTAGCGGGGTCTTTTAGCTTTTGAACAAAAACATTAAAACCGATTAAATTCAGTGAAGAAATTTATTCAAACACTTAAAAATATTTGGAGCATAGATGAGCTTCGTAATAAGATATTATTTACCTTATTATTAGTATTTATCTATCGCTTTGGCTCATACATTGTTTTACCTGGTATAGATCCTAATAAACTTGACGCTTTGGGCGAAAGTACTAAAGGCGGTATGTTAGGTTTATTAGATGCCTTTGTGGGTGGAGCCTTTTCTAAAGCTTCTATTTTTGCATTGGGTATTATGCCTTATATCTCTGCTTCTATCTTTATGCAACTGGTAACCATATTGGTTCCTCAAATGGCAAAAATTCAAAAAGAAGGTGAAAGTGGTAGAAAGAAAATTAACCAATGGACTCGTTATCTTACCGTAATTGTTACTGCATTTCAAGCAGCAGCTTATATAGGTTATTTAAAGAGCCCAAGTATGGCAGGCGCTATTATACCAGCTTTTAGTACATATTTTTGGTTTAGTACAGTAGTTATTTTAACCGTAGGTACATTATTTGTAATGTGGCTTGGAGAAAAAATTACTGACAAAGGTTTAGGTAATGGTACTTCTATCATTATTATGGTAGGTATCTTAGCTCGTCTTCCACAAGCGTTTGGTCAAGAGTGGAGTGCTAGATTTACTAGTGGCGCTGGCGGTATTTTATTTATGTTGATTGAAGTAGTACTTTTATTAGCAATAATAATGGGACTTATTATGTTGGTTCAAGGTACACGTAGAGTACCAGTAAATTATGCAAAACAAATTGTAGGCAATAAACAATTAGGCGGTGCAAGAAATTTTTTACCTTTAAAAGTAAATGCTTCAGGTGTAATGCCAATTATATTTGCACAAGCTATTTTGTTTTTACCAACTTTATTTAGCCCAGGAGGTACAGCAAGTTGGACAAAATATTTTACCGATCATACTAATTTGGGTTATATGTTGGTTTACACCATAGCAGTAATTGCGTTTACTTTTTTATACACTGCATTAATATTTAACCCTAAACAAATGGCTGATGATTTGAAGCGTAACAATGGCTTTATTCCAGGCGTTAAACCAGGGCAACCAACGGCAGACTATATTGGTACCATCATGGATAGAATTACTTTACCAGGAGCAGTTTTACTAGCTTTTGTAGGTATTTTACCGGGCATTATTCAATTAGTATTTGGTATGCAAGAAAGTTTTTCTACCTTTTTTGGTGGTACTTCTTTATTAATTATGGTGGGTGTTGTTCTAGACACTTTACAACAAATAGAAACTCAGTTATTAATGCGTCAATACGATGGATTAATGACGGGGAACAACAGACTACAGGGCAGACAAGCGGTAACCTCTGGAATGTAATTTTAATTTAATCTCTTATAAAGAGAAATAGAAATATCTTTAACGAAACCTCAACATAATTAGTTGGGGTTTGTTTTTAATAAAAAAGAAATGATTCATTATAAATCGAAAGCAGAAGTTGAGTTGATGCGAGAAAGCAATTTGCTAGTGGGTAAAACATTGGCACTAATAGCTTCTTTACTAAAGCCTGGGATTACTACATTAGAGCTAGATACAAAGGCAGAAGAATTTATAAAAGATAATAACTCCCTTCCTTCATTTAAGGGTTACGGAGATCCTGCTTTTCCTTACACCTGCTGCATATCTGTAAACGACGCTGTTGTACATGGGTTTCCTACAAAAAAAGAATTAAGAGATGGCGATATTGTTTCGGTAGATGTAGGGGTTTATAAAAATGGGTTTCATGGAGATAGTGCTTACACCTTTGCTATTGGCGAAATTGAAGATGCGGTTAAAAAATTATTGATTGTAACCAAACAATCTTTATATAAAGGGATAGAAAAAGCAGTACATGGAAATAGAGTAGGTGATATTGCATTTGCCATACAACACTACACCGAAAAAGAACATGGCTATGGTGTTGTAAGAGAATTGGTAGGGCATGGAGTAGGAAGGCATTTACACGAAGACCCACAAGTACCTAACTATGGTAAACGTGGTAGCGGTGCAAAATTAAAAGAAGGAATGACGATTGCCATTGAGCCTATGATAAACCTTGGGGTAAAGGAAGTTTATCATGATGAAGATGGATGGACTATTCGCACTAAGGACACTAAGCCCTCTGCACATTTTGAACATAGCATTTGTATACAAAAAGACAAAGCAGATATTTTAAGTAGCTTTATAGAAATTGAAGCAGCAGAAAAAGCAAACCCTAATTTGTTTCCTACTATTATCTAATAACTACTCAATAGCCATAGTATAGTATTTTTTTCTCATAAAAATTGGTATACTTTTCCGTCAAACAAAATTACCAGTACGCAATTTAAGTGCTATATTTTTTATAACTTTTACTTGCAATAAAGTTAACAGCTACGATATAGTGTATAATTGCTTTTGAATTTTTCTGGTCGCAACTTCATTAGCTTCAATAGATGGCTCATTAAGAGAAGTTGTCTGAAAAAAGAACTTGTACAGCACAAAAAACCGCCCCTTTTTGCAAGAGCGGTTTTCAAAAATAAGTTTGTATTTTTTATTTAGGATCCAATATCTTTTTCAATCTGTCGCTTAAATCTTGCAAATGATACTTTGTAGATTTATCCGCTGCAGTGCCAGCAACAGCATCAATAGAAGCTTTTAGCTCTTTACTATGCCCTTTTAAATAGGATAGTATATCAGATTTTTTTACATCTAATGATGGTGTGCCACCAAAGCCAAAAGACTGTATGCCTTGTGCCGGTGCTGGGTTTAGTAAACTACCTAATCTTTCTACATAAGATTTTTGTAAATTTCTTCTGTAAAAATCTATTGCTTTTTTATTAGTTAATTCTGTAAAGACACTTTGCTTTAAATCGCCAAGTAAATCATTTACTGTGTACGCATTATTACCAATTGCAGATTCAGCTGTTACCATTTTATTCATTGTTGTTGTGCTAAGCAATTTGTTTAAAGCACTTTCTTGCAAGGATAATATGGTTACTCCAATATTGTTGTTGGTTTTAGTTTGTACATCTTTATTGATAAGCCAAGTTGGTGTGCTAAATACTTGCTTATTTAAAAAATCAAAAGCTTCTTTTTGAGTTTCCTTACTTACAAATTCATATACACTTCCTGCTTGGCTATTCTTTTTTAATGTTTCGTACACACCACCAAAATTGTAAGTTACATGTCCAATATATCGTCTAAACTGCCCTGTTATTTGGCTATACATTTCTGTTAACGATTCGTAGCTTTCGTTTGGTTCTTTTGTCCAAGTAACAAGGTTAGGTAAAATACGTTGCAAGTTTTTTATTCCATAGGTAGATGCTTTCATTGCATTATCTCCAATTGATTCGCTTTGATCTCTTGGGTCATCTGGTTGGCCTTGACGGCCATAGTAGTAACGCTTATCGTTTGCTTTAGCTTCAATCCATTTGTCTAAAATTGCTACTTCTTCTTCTGCAGTTTTTGCTTCTGGTATTACTCTGTAACCCCATTCTGTAGCCCATTTATCGTACTCACCAATACGTGGATATATGCCTGCAGCAGTAATATTATCTTCTGGTTGTGCAACATAATTAAACCTTGCATAGTCCATTATACTTGGTGTGTGGCCGTTAGCTTCTACCCAAGCTTTGTTTCTTAAATTTTCTACAGGTACTCCTGCAGATGAACCAAAGTTGTGAGGAAATCCAAGTGTATGTCCTATTTCATGAGATGATACAAAACGAATAAGTTGCCCCATAAGATCGGTATCAAATTCCATTTTTCTAGCTCTTGGATCTATTGCTGCTGTTTGCACCATATACCAGTCATGTAGTAGTTTCATTACATTATGAAACCAGCCTACATGGCTTTCTAAAATTTCGCCGCTACGAGGATCTACTGTGCTAGGACCATAAGCATTTTCTACAGCCGATGGTTTGTAAATAACACCACTATGCCTTGCATCTTCCATAGTCCATGTGCTATCTTCAGCTTTTGTTGGTGCTCTTTTTCCTATAATTGCATTTTTAAAACCTGCTTTTTCAAAAGCTACATTCCAGTCGTTTACGCCATCTATTAAATAGGGTACCCACTTTTCTGGAGTATTTGGATCTATATAAAAAACAATTTGTTTTTGTGGTTCTACTAGTTCACCTCTTTTGTATTTTTCCATATCCTCAGGCTTTGGCTCTAGTCTCCACCTTGCTATCATATCTATTTCTTTTACACCCTGAGGGTTTTTGTCAAAGTCTGTATAGCCTGTACCAAAATATCCTACTCTATTATCCATATATCTAGGACGCATAGTTTTTTCTGGTAATAAAAGTAAAGAGCAATTTAACTCTAAAGTAACAGTAGCTTGGCTTGGCGGCCCTGGAGGAAGGCCAGGGATAGGGGCACCTGCACTTTTACCATACGTTTTTACAGTGGTAACTTCAATATTTGTAGGGTAGCTACGTACTGATGAGATGTAGGATTTATCGGGTTGTAAGGAACCTGCTTGAAAAGCAGATTTTTGTCCATTATCAAAACCAAATACTTCATTATCTCCAGAAATATTATCTGTCATATCTATAACTATGCCTCCGCTTGCGCTATCAATTGCTTTAACATCAAAAGCCATTGAAATGGGTTGCATGTTGCTATTCATTACAGATTTGTACATTGGTTTTGTACTATCTGGATTTACACTATAAGAAATACGCTTTAAAAAAACTTTATTGTTTGGGCCTTTTTCAAACCGTATTACGTTTTCTGCAATTTGGTCACCAGCATATCCATAAAAACCTTTTACGCTTTCTATAGAGGATTTTGATATTCTATTTAATGCTAAAATATCTCTACCAAATAATTTTGGTTCAATTTCAAAGTAATATTTATCTTCTACTTTGTGCGTTTTAAAAAATCCTTTTGAGGTTATTGCCTTTGACGTAATAATCTCTTTGTAAGGCTTTGGTCCTGGTTTTGGGGCAGCTGCACCATCGGTTGGTTTTGCTATGACAGGAGGTGTAGAAGGCACTTGTGCAAATGTTTGCAAACTTGCGATGGTGAGTAATACTATACCCAATGTTTTTTGTACTTTACGTATCATTTTTATAGTTTATTTATATACGAATATAGTTGTTAATTGATAAAATTTGACCTAAAATTACGTAAATAAAACTTTTATATGTAGTAAAAAAAGGTTACTGTAGATATACCTTATTTTCTTCTATAAAAAATTGTTCCTTTTTTTTAACAGTAGATTAAATGTGGTAATAAATTCATAGCGTCTTGTACTATATTGTTGGATGTTTATTTTTTATTTGTCCGATACTAATTTGTGGCTGACTTTTTTATTTTTCACCGAAGTGGGGCGGAGGAGTTATTAGCTAGTATGCCATTTTTGTTTGTTTGGCTGCAAAAATCATAGGCATAAACATTAACAAAGCAGAAATTAAAAAAAACACTCTTAATAGTTTAAATCATTTTACCAAAATAATTACTCATTTGCGGGTATTCTTTTTTATCAAAACAAATCAATAGATTTACATAAACTATAGAAAATATGAAAAAACTACTTACAATTTTCTTTTCAATTTCAACGATATTTACGGCAAACGCTCAAGAAAGTGTAACACAAGAAACGCCTTATAAAGAGGCAAGAACCTGGAATGTTATTTCTTCAATAATGGGAACAACAGTAGAAAACACAAAAATAATAGGAAAGAGTAATGGCATGGTTATGATTGGGGGTGAAGAGGACGAGGATATGGGGCTAAAATTGTATGCATTTATTCCAAAAAATTCCAAAACAAAAGAAGATAATCCGCTGTATTATATTGGCTTTAAGAAAGAGAAGTGTGCGTTCATTTTGGTAGAGTATAGGTACACAAGTAAAACAAAATTAGATTTACAAAAGGATCTTATGGAAATAAAAAATCAAATTGAAATATCAGGTTACAAGTTTGTTGACAAAAAAACAGAGGAACACAATGGCGCATTTGATTTATCATGGGTAAACTTTAGGTACTTTTTTATAAACACCAAAATGAACAAAGAGGTGAGAATTTTTCACGATGCTAGAAACTCATCCTTTATGCTAAAATTTGGCGAAAAAAAATATTTAGATAAAATAGAAGCTCTTAATAAGGAATAAAGAAATAAAAAAAAATATGAAAAAACTACCCACAATTTGCCTTTTTATGGCAGCAACATTTTCCATAAACGCACAAGAAAAAAAAGAATATTACAAAAACGGGCAATTATGGACTATTGAAAATTATACAAATGGAAAAAGAAATGGAGAATTTAAAAGCTACCACGAAAATGGTAAGTTAAATGCTATTGGAAAATATGCTAATGACGAGCCAAGTGGTGAATGGAAAATATATGACGATTACGGAATCTTAAAATCAATTGAAAATCAACTTTATGGAGGAAAAGGAAGTGAGATAAAAATCTATTCTCAAAACAGAACTTTAATAGCAATAGGCAGCTATGAGAAAGTTTTGGGGTTAGGTAACCCTTATAATGCCATTCGAACTGGAGAATGGAAATATTATCACGAAAATGGGAAATTAGATGAAATAGGGAGCTATAGTAAAGGTAGAACTGGAGAATGGAAAGCCTATCACGAAAATGGACAGCTATCATCTCTAGGAAACTATAGCGGTGATGTTAAGTATGATGAATGGAAATATTATTATAAAAATGGACAGTTATCATCAATAGGAAACTATAGCTATTCAGAAATTGGGGAATGGAAAGAATATCACGAAAATGGGAAGTTAAAATCTATTGGAAAATATGGTGATTATGGCAAACGTATTGGTAAATGGAAACACTATAAAGAAAATGGCAAGTTAGATGAAACCTATAATTATGATAAGAACTAAAAAAAAATGAAAAAACTACTTACTCAGCCTTGGTTCGTGGCACACGAAACAAAATGAGTGTATTAAACAGTATAAAAACTATTTTATCTAAAAAAAATCCCTTCCAAAAATTGAAAGGGATTTTATAGTCATTTTACTAAAATAAATACTAAGGAAAAATACCTAACTCGGCATAGCTGGTTGCTACTTTATTAATAGCACTTATATAAGCCGCTGTTCTCATATCTGGTATTGCTGGATTAGCATTCCATACGGCCATAATTTCTCTAGTAGCGCTTATCATGGTTTCTTCTAAACCACTATGTACTAAATCTTGCTCCTCTGGGCCATGCATAATAAATTGCCTTTCTTTATCACTAACTTTTTTGCCACTTAACTCTTCAATTTGCCCAAGTATATGGCCATTTAAATTTTCCGTAAAGCGTTTTTCCATACGGCCATAACGTACATGGCTAAGGTTTTTTAACCACTCAAAATAACTAACGGTAACACCACCAGCATTTAAGTACATATCGGGCACACATAAAATTCCTTTTTGTGTAAACACTTCATCCGCTTCTGGTGTACAAGGCCCATTAGCAGCTTCGCCAACAATTTTGGCTTTTACTCGTTGAGCATTATCTCCATTAATTACGTTTTCTAAAGCGGCAGGTATTAAAATATCACATTCTAACTCCAACGCATCGGTATTTTTTGCCAAGTTTGTAGCACCCGGAAAATTTAAAATAGAACCTGTTTTTTTTCTATGTTGAAAAACATCATCTTCGTTTAAGCCATCAGCATTATAAATTGCTCCTTCATATTCTGCCAAGCCTACTACTTTAGCACCAGCCTCTCTAAAAAACTTTGCACTATGGTAGCCCACATTTCCTAAACCTTGTACCACTATGGTTTTACCTTCTATACCTAGGGTAAGCCCTAATTTTTTCATTACATCTTCCATATTACATACTTCACGTATGCCAAAGAAAACTCCAAGGCCAGTTGCCTCTGTTCTTCCACGTACACCACCTTGTGTAATGGGTTTACCGGTTACACAACCAGCTGCATCTATTTCGCCTGGGCGTAAACTTGCATAGGTATCTACAATCCAAGCCATTTCTCTAGGGCCTGTTCCGTAATCGGGTGCAGGTACATCTATACCGGGTCCTATAAAATTTTTCTTAACTAATTCTGCTGTATAGCGTCGAGTAATTTTTTCTAACTCGTATTCGCTGTATTTACGTGGATTAATTTTAATGCCACCTTTACCGCCACCAAATGGCACATTTACAATAGCGCACTTGTACGTCATTAAACTAGCTAATGCCATTACTTCATCTTGATTAACCTCATCGCTAAAACGAATACCACCCTTACATGGGCTTTTGTGCTGGCTATGTTGTACTCTATACGCTTCAATTACTTCAATGCTTCCATCATCTTTTTTAATAGGGAAACGCATTTGATAAACACTGTTACATGCTTTAATTTGTTCTAAAATACCTAAATCCCAATTCGTAAATTTAGCAGCTTTGTCAAAGCTTCGTTCCACACTTTGGAAAAAGCTATACGCTTGATGTGCACTCATAAAAATTGTTTTTTTGCAATCGTTTTTTAATAATTATAAAAATACCCACTGGCAAGTGGGGTAAATAGTTTAAACTTCTTTTTCTAATTTACTAATTTTTCTGTCTATTAAAAATACATAAATAAACAGGCCTATTAAAATAGTTAAGCAAACGGCTACCACTACATAAATTTTTCCATTGCTTCGCATAGCATCTGCCATTTCGGGTTTTTCTTGTGCAAAAGAAAAAAAGGAAGTTGAGATAAATAATACAAATAGCAAACAACGAACCATAAACTTAGTCATGCAGTAATGTTTTATCTTTTAATAATTGTATTCTTATTTTTAACGTTGCAATCCATACGCCAAGCAACGTCCAACCTATTACAGCAGGATAAAAAACCATACGTAATCTACTATCAATATCTTTAAAATTTAGTGCAGGGTTTCCACTATCGCTACCGGGTGCCCCTGGGTGTAAGCTACCTACCAAACGGGGTATTATCCAAATACTTGGAAACAGCATGGCAAAGGCAAAAATATTATACACCGCACTTATTCTTGCTTTTTTGTCCATATCGGTAAACGAACCTCGTAAAACAAAATAGGCACCGTAAATAAGTAACGCAATGGCTGCCCCTATTAACTTAGGTTCTTTTAAAATACTGCCAAGGCTTTGATTTTGATCGGTTACCCAAGTGTAATTTGCCCAAATAGTGCCCGTAGCATAACCTAGAATGCCTAAAAAACTACCTACCGCGGCAAAGTTTACAGCAAAAATATCATTGCGTAAATTAAAACCGGCTAAATATTTAATGCTGTATACTACACTTACACCAAATAAAATCATCATGCTAAACCACATACATACATGAAAATATAAATTTCGGATAGATTCGTTAAGTATAAATAGGTGTGGCACATCCATTAAAAAACCACCTACAATTGTGTAGATTAAAATAAGAAGAGATAATATTTTCCACCAGTTTTTCTTCACCAAGAAGAGTGTAAATTTGAGAGGGCAAAGATAGGAACTTAGCGTTAAAAATTAGTCTTTCCACAAATAAGGAAATAAGATAATTGCTAAAACCACAATCAACGCATCTAACCCAGTAATTAAACCAATTAATTCTAGCACTGCACCCTCTTTAAACACTTCGTTAAATGCAGTTTTACTTAAGCGCATTAAAAGTAGTAGTAAAGGGAGTATAACCGGAAAGCCCAAAATGGCAATTAGGGCTGCATTTTGTTGAGCCTTTGCTGCAATGGCACTCATTATAGAAAACACCATACTAATACTAGCACCACCTAACAAAACTATGCCTACAAATTTGCTTATATTAGTTACGGGGTTACCCATAAAAATAGAAAAGAGTACTAAACTTAATAAACTCATAACACTCATTATAAGAATATTATATAAAATTTTTGCAACAATAAATTGTGTTGGGGACGATAGGGTGTAAAAGTATAACATTCGGCCTTTGCCTTCTTGTAAAAAACTTTTTGCAACAGCATTTACACAAATAAATAATTGTATTACCCAAAATAATCCGCTCCACACATTTAAATCGGGGTTTTCTATAGACAAGTATAACACAAAAACAGTGGAAGCTATGTATAATAAAATACCATAAAAAGTATGTTGTTGCCTAAACTCAAGCAAAACATCTTTTTTAAGTAAAGCAAAAATTTTATTCATGGTTTGAATGTACAAATACTTTAATTTAATTAAAGGCAAAGTATTGAAATATATTGAAAATTTTATAGAATTTAAAAACTCCCAACAATGTTGAGGGTTTATTGCGGATTGGACGGGACTTAATATTTAAATATATTTAATTGTTAATCAATAAATTGTAAGATATAATTTGACTTTGTTGAAACATAGTTGAATTATAATTATTGCATAGTAAATTAATATTATATTGTGCTAAATAAAATCAGCAATGAAAAAATTTATTAAACTTTATCTAATTTTATTATCTACCCTATTCCTTAACTCACAATCCATTGCCCAAAGCAAAGGAGATGCTTACCTCAATAAGATTTCTGCGATTGCCATGATCAATCGAAATAGTGAAGAAAAGCCGGATATCTATAAACAAAGTATTACTTACCTTAATGACTGCCTGAAATATTATCCAAGTGATCATGAAGCATATTTTTATAGAGGACTTGCTAAAATGAGCTTAAATAAAAATACAGAAGCAATCAATGATTTTACAAAGGCTATTCAGTTACGTGATGTAGAGCCATTAATCGGCGCATATCACAATAGAGCTATTTGTAAAATTGAACTAAAGCAATATAAAGAAGCCTTAAAAGATTTAGAAATGGTTAAAAAATGGGATCCCTATACTAAAGATGGGATTTATACACTTTTTGGAAAGTGTAATTTTTATTTAGGTAATATTGATGAAGCTAAGAAAAATGTAGAAAAGGCCATAAATGCATATCCAGAGATATATGACAATTTCTATA
>CAILUU010000031.1 GCA_903837525.1 uncultured Bacteroidota bacterium
GGTTACCAAGGTGGGCAAAACAGAACTGCAGGAACAGGTGGAGGTTACCAAGGTGGGCAAAACAGAACTGCAGGAACAGGTGGAGGTTACCAAGGTGGACAAAATAGAGGTGCAGCAACGGGTGGTGGTAATAGATTTAATAAAACAGGTTCAAATACAGGAGCTGCACGCCAAGATAAAGTAATAGACGCCAAAGAAATTCAAGATAAATTAAAAGAAACACAAGCAAAATTAGCTGGGGCAGGTGGAAGAGGAAAAAGCCTTAAAGCTAAATACCGTAAAGCTAAAAGAGATGAGCATGCAGAAATAGCAGGTGCAGATAGTGGTGTAGATAATAAACTACAAGTAACTGAGTTTATTTCGGTAAGCGAATTAGCTGGTTTAATGGATGTAAGCTTTGCCGATATCATTAGCAAGTGTATGAGTTTAGGAATAATGGTATCGATTAATCAGCGTTTAGAGGCCGACGTTATAGAGATTGTGGCAAGCGAATTTAATTTTGAAGTAGAATTTATTGGAGTTGACGACGCTGCAGAATTAGAAGTTTCCGAAGAAGAAGATAATGAAGAAGATTTAGAACCAAGAGCACCAATTGTAACTATTATGGGTCACGTAGATCATGGTAAAACATCTTTACTAGATTATATACGACACACGAATGTAATTGCAGGTGAGGCAGGAGGAATTACACAACATATAGGCGCTTACGAGGTAACGCTAAAGGATGGACGAAATATTACATTCCTAGATACACCAGGCCATGAGGCGTTTACAGCAATGAGAGCAAGGGGTGCAAAGGTTACCGATATATCTGTAATTGTTGTAGCTGCAGATGATGCAGTAATGCCTCAAACTAAGGAAGCTATATCTCATTCACAAGCTGCAAATGTTCCAATGATTTTTGCTATTAATAAAATTGATAGAGACGGTGCTAATCCAGAAAAAATTAAAGAGCAATTAGCCAGTATGAATATATTGGTAGAAAGTTGGGGAGGTAAATATCAAAGTCAAGAAATTAGTGCAAAACAAGGGTTAAATATTGATGCTTTATTAGAAAAAATATTATTAGAAACAGATATTTTAGAGTTAAAGGCTAATCCAAAAAAACAAGCAAACGGTACAATTATTGAAGCGTCGTTAGATAAAGGTAGAGGATATGTAGCCACCATTTTAGTACAAAATGGTACACTAAAGCAGGGGGATATGATTGTAAGTGGACAGTTTTTTGGTAAAGTAAAAGCCATGTATAATGAGCGTAATTTACGAGAAGAGGTGGCTCCACCAAGTACCCCTGTATTAATTTTAGGTTTAAATGGAGCACCACAAGCTGGTGAAACATTTAAAGTATTTACCGACGAAGCCGAAGCAAGAGAAACTGCTTACAAACGTGGCCAAATTTTACGAGAGCAAGGTATGAGGGCTAAAAAACATATTACATTAGATGAAATTGGTCGTCGTTTAGCATTAGGAAACTTTAAAGAATTAAATGTAATTATTAAAGGCGATGTGGATGGATCGGTAGAAGCATTAAGTGATAGTTTACAAAAATTAAGTACCGAGGAAATTGTAATACGCGTAATACATAAAGCGGTAGGTGCCATTAGCGAAAGTGATGTAACCTTAGCAAATGCATCAGATGCAATTATTATAGGCTTTAACGTAAGGCCAAGTATGCAAGCTGCCAAGCTTGGTGAGCAAGAGGGTATTCAAATAAAACTATACTCTATTATTTACAACGCTATTGAAGAAATTAAGAGTGCAATGGAAGGTTTATTAGAACCAACAGTAGAAGAAAAAATATTAGCTAACGTAGAAATAAGAGAAACCTACAAATTTGATAAAGCTACGGTGGCAGGATGTTTTGTGTTAGATGGAAAAATGGCTCGTAACAACCGAATTCGTATTGTACGAGACGGTATTGTAATATTTACAGGTGAGCTAGGTAGCTTAAAGCGCTTTAAAGATGATGCTAAAGAAGTAACCACAAGCATGGAGTGTGGTTTAACAATACGCAATTACAACGATATTAAAATTGGAGACATTGTAGAAGCATTTGAAGAAATTGAAGTAAAACGAACACTGTAATTTTTTGTTAAAAGCCACAATAGTTGTGGCTTTTAACATATGTAAAATATAATTTTGAAGATTGAAAGCCGCAGAGACGCAAAGTCGCAGAGGAAATTATTCTCTAAATCTGTAGGTTAAAAAGCAGTAAAAGAGAGACATATCAAAACTCAGCATCTCTTCGCCTTTGCGGTAAAAAAACATAACAACAATGAAACAACTTTTCTTATTTCTTATTTCAACTTTTTCATTTCTTATTTCTATTGCACAACCCCAACGTGTAGTTGCAGATAAAATTATTGCTGTAGTTGGCGATAAAATTATTTTACAAAGCGATATTGAAAATAGTATGAATGATATGGTACGCCAAGGAATGGAGTTACCACCAAATGCTAAATGTTTAGTGTTGGAGCAAGCTATGGGTGTAAAAGCATTGGTACTACAAGCACAAAAAGATTCGCTACCAATAACAGAGGAAGAGGTTGAAACCGAAATAGACAACCAAATACGAGGGTTTATTGGGCAGTATGGCTCAAAAGAAGAATTAGAAAGAGTGGCAGGTAAAACAGTGTATCAATTAAAAGAAGATTTTAAAGACGGCTTTAAAGATAGAAAACTTGCACAGTTAATGCGGAATAAAGTAGTTAGCGATATTCGCATTACGCCAAACGAAGTAAAAATTTATTACGATAAAATACCAAAAGACAGTTTATTTTTATATGAAAGCGAAGTAGAAATAAGTCAAATTGTAACCTACCCCAAAGCAAGCAGAGAAGCGGAAGAGTATGCTATAGAACAATTAAAATTATTCAAAGAACAAATTGAATCTGGGAAAAAAGAATTTGCAAAAGTAGCAAGCTTGTATACGCAAGACCCTGGAAGTAAAGAAACAGGGGGTAAATACGAAATAAATAGAAATAGTAAAGAGCTTGATCCTGTTTGGTTAAACAAAGCCTTTACACTTAAAGAGGGGCAAATTACTAATCCATTTAAAACCCGTTTTGGCTACCATATTTTAAAATTAGATAGTCGTGCTGGAGATGACGCAGTAGTTCGACATATTTTAATAATACCCGAAATAACTAAAGACGATTTAAAAAAAGGCTATGATAAGCTTGATTCAGTAAGGGCAAAATTATTAACAGGGGTGTTAACCTTTGGTGAAGCTGTAAACAAATATAGCGATGACGAAGGAAGTAAATTTAATGCAGGAGCCATTAGCGGAAGAGATGGAAGTAATTACTTAACCATCGATCAATTAGATCCAATATTAGTAACTATGCTTAAAGATTTAACGGTAGGTCAGTTTTCTCAACCAGCCGAGTTTGAAGACGAAAGAAAAAAGAAGGGACAACGAATTGTATTTTTAAAAACAAAATCAACACCGCATAGAGAAAATTTAAAAGATGATTACGATAGAGTAGCAACAAGGGCACTAGAAGAAAAAAAGAATGATATTTTAGAGGCTTGGTTTACAAAAAAAATACCAACCTACTATATAAAAATTGATGAGGAATTTAAGAATTGTCCCGAAATGAAAAAATGGTTAATAGGAGTTGAAGTAAAAAAATAATAACAAAGAAAATAATTTTAAAACGTTCCGTTATACCAGCGGAACGTTTTACTTTTATATACTTCAATTTGCGACCTTTGGAAAATAGGTGCAGTTAAGTATAAGAACTAAACAAAAAAAATGATTGAAAAAAAACAATTAATAACCAATAAAGAAGAAAATGCAATACTTATAGGTTTGGTAACTAAAGATCAAACCGAGCAACAAGTAAACGAATATTTAGATGAGTTAGCTTTTTTAGCAGAAACCGCTGGAGCATCTACCGTAAAAAGATTTACTCAAAAATTACCCCACCCGGATAGTAAAACATTTGTAGGTAAGGGAAAACTAGAACAAATAAAACAATTCATCTTACTAAAAGGTAATATACAATTAGTAATTTTTGATGATGAGTTAACCGGCTCTCAAATACAACATATTGAAGAAGCGTTAAAAGTAAAAACAATAGATCGAAGCGATTTAATACTAGATATTTTTGCTAGCCGAGCTAAATCTGCACAAGCAAAAACGCAAGTAGAGTTAGCACAATATCAATATATTTTACCAAGGCTACGAGGCATGTGGAAGCATTTAGAAAGGCAAGGTGGTGGCGTAGGTACAAGAGGGCCAGGCGAAACAGAAATAGAAACTGATAGACGTTTAGTAAAAGATAAAATAAGCTTATTGCGTAAACGCCTACTCGAAATTGACAAGCAAGCATTTACCCAGCGAAAAGATAGAGGCGAGTTTATACGAGTAGCATTAGTGGGTTACACCAACGTAGGTAAATCTACCTTAATGAATGTGCTTAGCAAAAGCGATGTATTTGCCGAAAATAAATTATTTGCAACATTAGATACTACAACAAGAAAAGTGGTGTTTGAGCAAACACCTTTTTTACTAAGCGACACAGTCGGTTTTATTCGTAAGCTACCCCACCATTTGGTAGAAAGTTTTAAAAGCACCTTGGATGAAGTAAGAGAAGCAGATGTGTTGTTACACGTAGTAGATATTTCTCACCCACAATACGAAGAACAATTAATGGTGGTAAATAAAACATTAGCTGAGTTGGGAAGTGCCGAAAAACCAACCGTAACTATTTTTAATAAAATGGATGCGTTTATAAAAAACACCTTTGATGAGTGGTTAGAGGAAGATGTAAAAAAAGAACTCTTAAACGATTTAAAACAACGTTGGCAAAACGAAACAAAAGGGAGTTGTGTGTTTATATCTGCGTTAGAAAAACAAAATATTGATTTGCTCCGACAAACCATTTTAAATGCAGTTAGAGAGATGTATCAAATTCGGTATCCGTATAGGGCAGAATTTTTTTATTAAATGGAATAGTTTGTCATTTCAACGAAGGAGAAATCTATAAATGAGCCAATTAAAATTACAATCACTTTCAATTTTTTATGTTGATAAAATGGCACAAAATAGCCGAAGATATTTCTGAGTTAACTACCTTAACCGAAATTGAAATTGCTAATAAAAAAATATGTGTGGCTATACACAATGAGGTGCTTTTTGCCTGTGCAGCTAAATGCCCCCATGCAAGCGGTGTAATGGCAAATGGGTTTATAGATGCGTTGGGTAACATTGTGTGTCCCCTTCACCGATATAAATTCAATTTAAAAAATGGCCTAAATGTAAGTGGCGAAGGTTATTTTTTAAAAACTTACCCTATAGAACATAGAAAAGAGGGTATTTTTGTAGGCTTTAACCAAAATAATTTCCTTTAAACATACAAATAGCAGTGTATTTTTTTTCTAAAAAAATAAAAAGCCTTATTTTTGCAATCCGCTTTTAAAAAGTGGTAAATTCCTCAATAGCTCAGTTGGTTAGAGCATCTGACTGTTAATCAGAGGGTCTCAGGTTCAAGTCCTGATTGGGGAGCAAAAAAGACTAACAGAAATGTTGGTCTTTTTTTATGGGAATAACAACTAAACCCTTATATTCATAATAGAATTATAATTTAATTCTTCCACCTAGGTTCGTGGGGGCACGAACCAGGGCTTGGAGGGTGGTTATGTTCTTATTCAAGGCTCATCAATTGTTACTTCCCTGGCTTTATATATTTGTAAGGACCATCTCCACTAACTTGAACCTCTGATTTTTTAGGTTCAACATCTACTTTACCCCTTTGCCCATAAACTATCCAGTAAAAACTTCCATTTTTCCCATGTACAGTGAATGCATTATCTTTTACTCGAGATGTTTTATACACTATGTTTTCATCTGAATCATTTGAATAAATTGGCGTGATATTGATTGAAAAATTTGTAGCAAACGAAGACACATAATCTGGAAGTTTTACAACAACTGATTGGTTATTTTCTATTGTAGATTCTCCTCTATAATATACACCAGCTTCTGGCCCTTCTAAACAAGCATGAACCAAATAGCTATCTGGTTTTGTAGGATGATTAATTACGAAGGTTTTAGCATTATTATATGACACTTCATTAGTTTGTTCGTTATAAGTTAATACGTTTGTTCCATTTGAAGTAGTTCGAAGAGGACTTATAAAGAGTCCTGTGTTATTACTATTTAAAGGAGTACCCGACGCATTTAGAATGATACTATTTGAAGCTTGATTATTATATCCAGCATAATTTCCTAATGCTATTGCATTAGTTCCTTGAGTAGTATACCCAGCATTATTTCCTATTGCAATTGCATTGGTTCCTTGATTAGTATATCCAGCAAAATATCCTAATGCAACTGCATTAGTTCCCTGATTAGAATTTCCAGCAAATACTCCTATTGCAGTTGAATTAGCAGCCTGAGACAATTGGCCAGTATTAGTTCCTAATGCAACTGCATTAGTTCCCTGATTAGAATTTCCAGCCCCATATCCTAATGCAACTGCATAATTGCCCTGAGTGATATTTCCAGCATATCCTCCCAATGCAACTGCCTGAGAGCCCTGCGATGTTAGACCAGCCTGATTTCCCAATGCTAAAGCAGATGTACCTGTAATCTGCCATTTTGAGTTAGAACTATTCCAGTTTAAAGTTTCACCTGAATTAGCACCTGTTACTAGTGAACTTGTATTTAATCGAATCCAAACTGGTGAACCACTTGTTCCTGAATTATAATAATATCCAGGAACAACATCACTAGTAGTAGCAGTATTATATACCAATAAACTAGTTGCTGGTGTTGCAATTGTTGTTGCATCAGTGCTTCCTGTTAATGTAACTCGTGGTATTAGCACTCCTTTGTTTGTTGCATTGATTTCTAACATGGAAGATCCATTAGGACTGTTAGTTCCAATACCCACACCCTGTGAATATCCAGATATAAGCAAAATACAACTCATTAATGTAAGCAGTAAACTTTTCATTTTTTAATTTTTTAATAAAAATATATAAATAACATGGACCCACCACAAATCAATTACATAAATCACAACAGCATTTTAATCATTAATCCCCCCGCCTTGGTTCGTGACACACGAAACAAAAACTCGTCAATCTCTTTTGCCGTCGTTGGTAAGCCGCCAACTTAGCACCGCCGAGGCCTGGTCTGTCACCAGCCGATAAAGGGAATGTTGGTCTTTTTTATTTGCATTTAACTTGTTAATACTGGTCCTTGGTTCTAGCCCAGGTGGTCCACATCCGAAAGAACTGTATTTTAAAGGTTTACTACTTTATGAGTGTAAACCCTTTTTGTTTGCTATACGTCGTAGCCTTTTGTATTGTTATTTTAGAACAAAACACTATCTTTAACTTAATATTAACAATAATTTAATACCAAAAATTATGAAAAAATTTTTAATGTTGATGATTTTGTCGGCAGCATTTATTACAGCTACTGCACAAGAGACTATTTTTACAGGCAATGTAAAAGACGAAGAAGGCAAAGCTTTAGCCGGTGCAACCATTTCCATAAAAGGGAGTAAAGTAAAAACACAAACTAATAATAGTGGAGATTTTTCTATTAAAGCCAGTAATGGCAATGTACTTGTTGTAAGCTTTAATGGTTTTTCAAACCAATCCTATACCTTAAAAGAAAACACTTTTATTAGTATACAGCTTAAAATTCTAAATAACGATTTAAACGAAGTGGTAGTATTGGGCTCAAGAAGTATAGGAAGATCTAAGTTAGAGTCTATCTCTCCAGTTGATTTGTTTGATCTTAAAACATTAACTTCTGAAGTTCCACAAACCAACTTAACAGATATATTAAACCATGTAGCACCGTCATTTAACTCAACTACTCAAACAGTTGCAGATGGTACCGACCACGTAGATCCTGCTACCGTAAGGGGCTTGGGTCCTGATCAAACCCTTGTATTAATTAATGGGAAACGTAGATATACCTCAGCATTAGTAAATGTAAACGGAACAATGGGAAGGGGTTCGGTAGGAACAGATTTAAATGCAATAGCTGCCGCCTCTATAGATAAAATAGAATTATTAAGAGATGGCGCTGCAGCACAATATGGATCAGATGCGATTGCTGGAGTAATTAATATTCAATTAAATAAAAATATTGGAACAGGTAAAGCGGTACTTAGTACTGGTGCTAATATTACCTCTTATCAATCCTACAAGCATGCCGCTCCTGGTAGTTTTAAATTAGGAGAAGGATCGGCAAATGATCCAATATATTATAATAATAGTGTTACAGATGGACAAAAAACAAATGCTTCTGTAAATTATGGATGGCAAATTGGTAAAACAAAAGCAAGCTTTATTAATGTTACCTTAAATCTAGAACAAAGAGAACCTACAATTCGTTCTGGTGAAAGAGCTGGAGATATTGATGGTCGAAAATCAGGGGATTCTGCTAGTACGGCTTTAATGAACACACTTGGCGTAAATCGTAATACTTTTCAAATGAGAGTTGGTCAATCACGCACTCGAAATTTACAAGGTGTTATTAATGGCGCAGTAGCTTTAAAAAATGACAGAGAATTTTATTTTTTTAGTATCCTAAGTAATAGATTGGGAAATTCAACTGGCTTTTACCGAATGCCGTATCAAAATAGTAATATTCCTGCCATTTATGCAAATGGATTTTTACCCGAAATTTCTTCTAATATCAAGGATATTTCAATAGGTACTGGCTTAAAGGGAAAATTAGGTTCATGGAATTATGATTTGAGTAATTCATTCGGACAAAATAGTTTTAGTTTTAATATTGAAAATACATTAAACGTTTCTGCATATTATAACAATATGAGTAAACAAACCGAATTTAATGCTGGTACTTTACTGTTTCGCCAAAACACAACTAATTTAGATTTTTCTAAAAAAATAAATAATTCAATTAACTTAAATGTGGCTTATGGTGCAGAATTAAGATATGAAAATTATCAACAAAAAGCAGGCGAGGAAGCTTCTTGGGCAAATTATATGCGCCGTACGAACGGGGTGGTTGATGTTTTAAATGGCGCACCAACAAGTGTAACTTTAGCGGATAATAAGCCAGGCATTCCTGCTGGTGGTGCACAAGTGTTTCCTGGTTTTAGACCAGACAATGCAAAAAATGAGAGCAGAACATCCACTGCATTGTATGTTGATTTTGAGATGGAACCGATTAAAAAATTTTTAGTTGATATAGCTGCCCGTTATGAAAATTATTCTGACTTTGGTGGTAATTTAAGCGGTAAAATTGCTGGGCGATATAAAGTATCAGATAATTTTTCCTTAAGAGGATCATTAAGTACAGGCTTTAGGGCACCAGCTTTACAACAAAGATATTTAACTAAAACATCTACCGTTTTTCAGGGAGGTATTGCTTATGATGACGCAACCTTGCCAAATGATAGCAAGGCAGCACAAGCCTTAGGTATCCCTAGTTTAAGGCCTGAAATTTCTAATAGTGCTAGCATTGGCACCACTTTAAAAATTAATAAATTTAGCTTAACGGTAGATGGTTATACCACTAAAATAACTGACCGAATTATTTTAACAGATGCTTTTTCAGGAAGTGCAACAGGCAATGCCGTTGATCAATTTTTATATACTACCTTGTTAGCAAACAATGCATCTAGAGGAATTTTTATGGCGAATGCTACTGACTTAAGAACGTCTGGTATCGATATTATTTCTTCCTATAGAGTAAAAATGAAGAAAAAACAAAGTATAAAATTTGAATTAGCAACAACTTTATCTAAGCGTGAAATTTTAGGAAAAACAAAAGTGTCTGATAAATTATTTGGGAAAGAATCAACTTACATGAGTCCTATTAATAAAGCTACGTTAATTGATGGTAACCCTAAAGTGAAAGGATATTTCTCGATTGCTTATAAAACGGGCAAGTTTAATTTATTTCTTAGAAATACTTATTTTGGAGAGGTTACACATATTGAAGGAGGCGGCACTACCAATTGGTTTTACATACAAGTGCTAAGTCCTAAAATTGTAACTGATTTAAGTATTGGCTATAAATTATCAAAATCTTGGAGATTTTCTGCTGGTGCTAATAATTTATTTGACATCTATTCTGATTTGCTAGTTGCATCTAAGGGTTCATACAAAAGATTAGATGTGGTTCCAACCAGTCCTACGTACGATAAATTTGTTGAATCACAAACTGCTTTTCAAAGAGGTATTGTGAATAATAATGGTATTTCTTCCAATAATCAATTCAACTATTCACGTAGGGTAACGCAATTGGGTATGAACGGAAGATATTTATATGCAAGAATTGAAATTACTTTTTAATAAGCGATAAAAGTTTATTGCACATGATAAACAAACCCCGCCCCGATACTTTGGGGCGGGGTTTGTTATTGCCGTCAATAAGATTAAATAACAAAATGTGCTGTGTGAGGAAAACACCCCCTGAATTCGGTCCAAATCGGTTGTTTTCGGTTTTCTTAAAACATAACGCATTACAAATCAACGCCTAAATTTTTTCAAAAAATCTTCATAACCCTGAGGTCCCGGGTTCAAATCCCGGTCTCGCTACATGAAAATTAAGGACCTAAGTTAAATCGTGGGTCCTTTGCTGCGTGAGGTTTGAGTGAGGTTTTGAAAACATAACGGGGCCTTAATAGTTGGGAAGGTTTATAATTGAAAACATTATCTTATTTTCAACCATAAAACATTAATATGGAAGTACATCACCCACA
>CAILUU010000032.1 GCA_903837525.1 uncultured Bacteroidota bacterium
AAAAAATATTCTGAAATCTTTTTTTTGTGCGCTGGGTGGTGTGCGTGATGTACTTCCATGGCTTTATAATTATTACTGAAAATAAGATAAATTTAAATTACTAGTATCATTCAAAAAAAAGAGCCCAGCAATTTTGCTGGGCTCTTTTTTAAAAGAAGCGGTAAACAGAGTTTACAATAATTTATTTAGGTAACACAACTGCATCAATTACATGGATTACACCATTTGTTGCAGTTAAATCAGCAGCTACAACAGTTGCTGAATTACCTTTTTCATCAGTTAGCGTTACTTTACCTTGTTTGATTGAAGCTACAAGCTTATTTCCACTAACTGTTGTTAGTGATAAAGAACCACCATTTGCATTAATTGCTTTTACAACTGCAGCAGCATCAAATGTGCCTGCAATAACGTGATACGTTAAAATTTTAGCTAAGGTTGCTTTGTTTTCTGGCTTTAGTAATGTTTCTAAAGTTCCAGCAGGAAGCTTTGCAAATGCTGCGTTTGTTGGAGCAAATACAGTAAAAGGACCAGCACTTTGTAAAGTGGTTACAAGGTCTGCAGCAGTTACACCAGCTACTAGGGTAGTGTGTTCTTTTGAACCAACTGCGATGTCAACGATTGTTTTTTGCGCTTTTGCAGCAAATGAAGTTGTTAATACAGTTGCTATAACTGCAACGAATAATTTGATTTTCATGTTATGTTTTATTTAGCATAACAAAACATTAGACATTTGGTTCGATGAATTAATTGTTAATTATAATTTGTACTTTTTAGTCTTATTAAGTCTTATATTTATATAAAATCGATAATTATATGTTCAAAAATTTTACAGCATCCGATTTATTGATGCTTACTGCTGCATTTCTTTCTTTAATTTTTTCTGAGCTATTATGGTTTAACGGAGAAAAAGAATCCGCGATTTTTATAGGCTTATGGGTTCCATCAATTCTTGGATTTGCTATTTTGCTCAAACTTATAAATAATCAAAAATGACAGATATCATACCCTATTTTGCCGGCTTTATAACCCTACTTTTTGGTGCTGCATGTGTGCTTATTTTAAATAAATACAAAGGATACAAATAAGTTTAAATGAGTAAACTATTAGACATATCTAGTAATTACTTTGATTCTTATTTTAATCCTGAAAAAATAAGAAAAGTAGAGCTGATCATTTTAAGGTTAGCGATATTCTCTTTTTTATTACATCTCTTTATTATTTTTTTAGGTAACAATGTTCTTTATTTCAAAAACTTCCAGCATAGTTATCTAAAAGCAATTTATACGCCCTTTAGTTTCATACTATTTTATGAAGTGTTTTTGCTTGTAATTATTATACCTAAATCAATTTCTGAATTTATTGGTAAGCAGTTTGAGGTAATCACTTTAATTACGCTTAGAAGCTTCTTTCATGACATTGCTGATTTAGATCTCATTCGTGCAATTGATATCAACAATCCTTTATTTATAAGTTTGTTATATGATTTAGCAGCCTCACTTGTAATGCTTGGTTTTACGATATTGTATTACCGTATTTATCAAAAAAATAGTGTAACAGAGCAATCTTCCGAGCTTACTAATTTTATTGGCATTAAAAAATTAGTATCCTTAGGAATGATACTAGTGCTTCTCATATTAAGTGTTATAAGCCTTTACCACTGGGGCACCCAAATGATTGATGCGCTACGTATCAATAGCAACTATCCGAATCCTAATTCGGTTTTTTATGTCGACTTCTTCTCAATTATGATATTTGTCGATGTTTTACTATTGATTGTTTCATTTACGTATCATTTTAGTTTTTTTACGATTTTTAGAAATGCTAGTTTTATCATCACAACAATTTTAATTCGAATTTCTTTAACAATTGACAAGCCTATGAACTATATTGTGGTGCTAATTGGGTTTCTTTTTTCAATCATTGCTTTTTACTTGTATAGTATTAGAAAGCTAGTTAATAATAAAACAGTTTAGTTTTTATGGTTTTCATTCTTATTCTTTTAGTGAGTCATTGGTTTTTATCTTTATTTTTCCATACATTTTTCTTGCACCGTTTTGCATCTCATAAAATGTACGAGACCAGTAAAAACTGGGAAAGAGTATTTTATGTATGTACATGGTTTTTTCAAGGATCGTCCTATTTAGTACCCCGCGCTTATGGAGTCATGCACCGTATGCATCATGCATATAGTGATACAGATAAAGACCCGCACTCACCTCATTTCTTCAAGGATATTTATGAAATGATGAAAAGTACCATAACTATTTATCGGTCTTTTTTATTAGGTCAAAATGTGCCTGATGCTGAGTTCACCAAAGACTACTTGCCTGTTTGGGAAAAATTAGACCGCTTTGGACATCACATGCTTACAAGGTTATCGTTTGTGGTATTGTATACATACTTGTACTGGTTATTTGCCCCCAATTATTGGTGGTTTTTATTACTTCCTATTCATTTTTTAATGGGTCCGCTACAAGGCGCTATTGTTAATTGGTGTGGTCATAAATATGGTTATCGAAACTTTGATAGTGTTGACCAGAGCAAAAATACTGGACCCTGGGGCATTATATTAATGGGTGAATTATTCCAAAATAACCATCACCATAAAAAAGACGATGCCAACTTTGCCAAAAGATGGTTTGAATTTGATATTACTTATCAGGTGATGCGCCTATTTAACTATTTAGGAGTCATACAATTACTCCGCTCCTAACAAAGGCTAAAGCAAAATAAATGGTTAGAATTGCTTTTGACGCTATTTATGCGCATCCATTACCGGAGAATCATAGGTTTCCCATGTTAAAATATGAGCTTATACCCGCTCAATTACTACATGAAGGGACTTACACTGCTGATCATTTTTTTATGCCTAACGCATGTGCCTCAGAGGTTGTATTAAAAACGCACGAAGCAGAATACTATCAAAAATTAATATCCTTACAATTGAGTGCGTCTGAACAACGAGCAATTGGTTTTCCTCAGTCTCAAACTTTAATGGAAAGAGAGTTCATTATTACCCAGGGCACCATCGATTGTAGTATTGCAGCTTTAACAAATGGGATTGCACTCAATGTTGCCGGAGGAACCCATCATGCTTTTGCTGATAGAGGAGAAGGGTTTTGTATACTCAATGATATGTGTGTTGCAGCTAATTATTTATTAGAGCATAAGTATTGTAAGAAAATTATGATTGTGGATTTAGATGTGCATCAAGGAAATGGCACTGCAAAAATCATGGAAAATAATGATCATGTTTTTACATTTAGTATGCATGGTGCAACTAATTATCCATTTCGAAAAGAAAAATCAGATCTAGATATTGGGCTCGCTGATGGAACTACGGGCGAACTGTATTTATCTATTTTAAAGGATACGCTTCCTAAGTTAATGAGTCAGGAAAAACCTGATTTAGTTTTTTATTTATCGGGAGTAGATATTTTGGAAACGGATAAGTTTGGAAAACTAAAAGTAAGTTTAGAAGAATGCAAACGTCGGGACGAATTTGTACTATCAAGTTGTAAAAAAAATAATATTCCTGTAGTAGTAGCACTCGGAGGCGGCTATTCGCCAGATGTTAAAACAATTGTAGAAGCACATTGCAACACATTTAGATTGGCTGCTGATTTATTTTAAAAACTATATCGTAAACTCGTAACTAAATTACTTCCGGCAGCAACAATTCCAGATGAATAGGGCCTGTAGCGCTGATTGGTAATGTTTTCCCATCCTAGGTGTAATTGCAATTTACCAATATTATAATTTGCTTTTAGATTGACTGTATACCAGCTAGGGCAGAATGGTTTTCCACTCTTATCTAGCGCATAAATAGCTGTTTTTGCCTTTTCACTAGGTGCTAAATTTTCGCTATTTATTTGACCATTAAACTGTGTATTGAGTTCAAATGCAAACTTATTTTTTTGCCACTGAACAGCACTACTACCAAATAAAGGCGGTGCATGCCTAA
>CAILUU010000033.1 GCA_903837525.1 uncultured Bacteroidota bacterium
AATGTAGTTAGTATAAATTTTTATTAAAGTTTTACAGTTTTTTGCGGTCATTAACTTTTGTACTATTTTACAGTATGAAAAATAGTAGCTATACAAACAAACTTACCTCCTACTCTATGTTGGTACTTTTACTTTCAATTTTAATGACAGGTTGTCGTAGTCCCAAAGAATTTGTATACCGAGATTTTAAGAATTTTAAACTAGATAATGTTGGCTTTGCATCAACCAAAGTAAAAGTTGACCTGGTTTATTACAACCCAAATAATTTTGGACTTCAATTAAAAAGCACCGACTTGGATGTTTTTATAGATGGTAATTATTTAGGGCACACCACACAAGAATTTCAAATTGGCATTTCCAAATTAAAAGATTTTACGATTCCCCTTGCCTTAGATGTGGATATGAAAAATGTGTTTAAAAATGGTTTTGCTACCCTTTTTAATAAAAAGGTTACCATCAAGGTTACAGGTAAGGTAAAAGTTGGAAAGGCAAATGTCTTTAGATCGTTCCCTGTAAATTATGAAGGAAGGCATACTTTTTCGATGTGATTTTTCGTAAATTCTAATGAAAAAGTAGCTCCAAAATAAGGTGCATGCCAAACTTAAAATCATCTTACCAAAACAAATAACCCATAAAATTGAAGGCTGTACCCTTTAGCCATTTTTTTGTGCATTTTTAGTTTTAAATTGCTGCTTTAAAAACCCATACAAATGATGAAGATTGATTTTAAAAAGTTAGTACCACATATTATTGCCATAGCAATTTTTGCACTGGTTGCACTGGTTTATTGCAAACCAAGCTTAAATGGAAAAGTACTTAACCAGCATGATACGCAAGGTTGGAAAGGTATGGCACAACAATCTTTTGAGGTAAAAGAAAAAACGGGTAGTTTTCCATTATGGACCAATAGTATGTTTGGAGGTATGCCAACGTATCAAATAGCAATGGGTGGCACAAGTAACATTGGCGCAGGTATTGAGGTTGTCCGAAATGCTTTTTCGCTTTGGTTGCCCGAGCCTATGTCATTTTTCTTTATAGCTAGCTTGTGTTTTTATATTTTATGTATTGTGTTAGGTGCCAACCCTTGGGTTAGCATTTTTGGGGGCTTAGCTTATGCGTATAGCACCTACAACCCTATTATAGTTTCGGTTGGGCATAATACAAAAATGATGAGCCTTGCCTATGCACCAATGATTATTGCTGGCCTACAACTACTTTTTAAGCGTAAATACATAGTAGGGTTTTTAATAACAGCGTTATTTGCAGCTTTTACTATTGGGCAAAGCCATTTACAAGTGGTTTACTATCTTTTCATAATTGCAGGATGTATTACGGTTGCCTTTTTTATTAATGCCTACAAGGAAAAAAATATGTTGCATGGCTTAAAAGCCTCTGCATTAGCATTAGCCGCAGGCTTGCTTGGTTTAGCTGTTTGCGCTGGTAGCATTATGCCTACATACGATTATGCTAAGGAAACCATGAGGGGTGGAAAATCGCAGCTTACCCTAAATACTAGTGATAGCAGCACAAATAAAACAAAAGGCGGATTAGATAAGGATTATGCCTTACGCTGGAGTTTAGGTAAAATGGAAACCTTTACATTTTTAGTACCTGGTTTATATGGTGGAAGCAATGGCGGAAATGAGCATACGGCAGATAGTAAAACCGTGGAAAAATTTGGAGAAGTTGGTGTGCCCGAAGAAAATGCGTTGGGTGCATTAAATGGCTACTCCTATTGGGGGGCTATGAGTAGTTTAAGTGAAACAACCAGTGGCCCTGTTTACCTGGGAGCTATAGTTTGTTTATTGTTTATACTTGGCTTATTTTATGTAAATAGTTGGCATAAATGGTGGATTATTGCTGCAAGTGTAATCGGTATTTTACTTGCTTGGGGTAACAATTTTATGGCGTTTAACAGTTTTATGTTAGAGTATTTACCTTTTTACAACAAATTTAGAGCCCCTAGCATGGCTTTAGTAATACCACAAATTTGTATACCTATATTGGCAGTACTTACATTGAGTAAATTAGTAAATGAAACTGACTACGAAGCTGCATTTAAAAAATTAAGGAATGGCGCTATTGCAGCAGCAGCTGTACTTGTATTACTAGGTGCTTTTTGGGCTATGGCCGATTATACAGGCAAGGGCGATGCGGATATTAAAAAAGGATTTGTAGAAAATTTTAGTAGAGGGCAAAATGGTCAACAAGATGTTGCCCAAGGCGAAAGTTTAGCAAAGGAAATAATGACGGCGATAAGAAGTGATAGAAAAAGCCATGCTGGTGGAGATTTATTAAGAACCTTTTTATTTATGGCAGCGGCAGTAGCTTTAGTTGCATTGGTGGTAAAGAAAAAAATCAGTCCGCTCGTAGCAACCGTTGCCCTAACGATTTTATCGTTAGTAGATATTATTGGGGTAGATAAACGTTACCTAAACTACGACGATTTTAGAGAAAAAGAAGAAGTTACAGATGCTTTTACACCATCGGCGGCCGATACTCAAATAAAAAATGACCCCGATCATGCAAATTTTAGAGTATTTAACCAAAGTGGAAATTTTACAAACGAATCGGTAACCTCTTACCACCATAACTCTATTGGTGGCTACCACCCTGCTAAGCTAGGGTTGTATCAAGATTTAATAGAAAACCAAATTGGCAAAGGAAATATGGGTGTATTAAATATGCTTAATACTAAATATTTTATAGGCCAAGGGCAAAATGGACAACCCATTGCACAGCTTAATTCTGGTGCTTTTGGCCCTTGTTGGTTAGTAAAAGGAATAAAGTTTGTAACGAGTGTTAATAACGAAATGCTAGCTTTAGATAGTACTAATTTAAGAGATACAGCTGTGGTAAACGAAAGTTTTAAAGCAAGCATAAAACAACTACCCGTTGCAGATACTTTGGCCAGCATTAAAATTAGCGAACGACAAAATGATAAAATAACTTATGCCTTTAACGCCTCTGCTCCGCAGTTTGCCGTGCTTAGCGAAATTTATTACAACCGAGGTTGGAATGCTTATGTAGATGGACAAAAAGCTGACTATGTAAAAACCAATTACGCTTTACGTGGTCTTACAATACCTGCTGGTAAACATACGGTAGATTTTAGGTTTGAGCCAACTGCCTACAAAACTGGTAATGCTATTTCGTTTTGGGGTGTAGCTTTAATTTATTTAATACTGGCTGTAGCCTTATTTTTATTATTTAAAAAGAAAAATTAATTTATTGCAGACTAGGCAAACAACGACTATTAAATAAAAAATACTATTTCATAGGGTACTTTTTTTGTGCCTTTGTCAGGAAAAATATAATGATTAATGTACTAAGCATCGTTTCTTACAATTTTTTACCTGCTAAAATGGGTGGTCAAAAAGGTATTGCTTTTTTTTACAATTTTTTAAGTAAAAAAGTAAACCTTACTTGTGTTACTACAAAAAGTAACGATGCTAGTTATGCAAAAGGCTACACTGTTTTGCCCATCTTAAGCGAAAGTAAATTTCGATATATAAATTTGTTTTATTTTTTTACGCTAAAAAAAATAATTAAGCAAAAACAAATTACCCATCTTATTATTGAGCACCCTTACTATGGTTGGTTAGGTATTTTATTAAAAACGTTTTGTAATATAAAATTAATTGTACACTCCCACAATATTGAGGCGTTACGTTTTAAAAGTATGGGAAAATGGTGGTGGGGTATTTTATATAATTACGAAAAGTTAACACACAAAAAAGCAGACTATAATTTTTTTATACAAGATGAGGATAAAAAGTATGCAATAACAAACTATACATTACAATCCCAAAAATGTACCACCATAACCTATGGTTTTGAGTTAAGCCAAGCCCCTAATCAACTACAAAGAGATGAAGCAAAAGAATATTTGCAACATAAGTATAGTATTGGAGTAAATGAAAAAATATTGTTGTTTAATGGCACATTAAACTATCAACCCAATTTAGATGCGCTAAAAATTATTCTATCTACCATAAATTTAGCATTAATAGAAAAAGTAAATTTTAGCTATAAAGTTATTATTTGTGGAAACAAATTACCAGCGGAGCTAAATAATTTGCAAGGGCATAAAAACATTATTTACGCTGGCTTTGTAGATGATATTACCCTTTACTTTAAAGGCGCCGACATTTTTTTAAATCCCGTAATTGAAGGCGGTGGAATAAAAACCAAGGTAGTTGAGGCGTTAGGGTACAACCTGTCTGTAATAAGCACTAGAAGTGGTGCCATAGGCATACCTACAGAACTAACCAACGGTAAACTAACTATTGTTGAGGATACGGATTTGGAAAACTTTATTAACAGCATATATGCTGTTAATATTACCAGCACAATACCACAGGAATATTTTGAGCATTTTTATTGGGGAAGTGTGGTGGAGAAGGCAGTGGGGTTGATTGGTTGAAGATAAGTAGTTTAAAATTTTTAAACAGTTAAATTAAAAAATGAGCTTTATAATAATTTTGTATTTGTATAATTAGTTTTTATCAAAAAAATCTTTTATGAATTGGTTGAGTAAAATATTATACTCTTGATAAAATTTCTGAAATTTTCTTTTACTAAATATATAAAAGACAATATGTAGTATGTAAAGTTTTTACCCAGTCTAATATGCATTAATTTTATCTCGTTTTTAAGCATTATCTTATTAATGGTTAATCTGTTCTTTTTTTCAGTGCTTCCATTATTGATGTGTATAATACTGGCATTTGCATAAAAGTAAACTTTGTAACCGAGTTGTTTTATTTGCCAACACCATAATTGGTCCTCTCCATACATAAAAAACCTCTCATCCAATTGTGCATCTGGCAATTCATTTAAAATACATTTCTCAAACATAAAAAAAGCGCCATTTACCCAATCACACTTCAAATTAAAATCAGATTTAAAATATTTTCCTAACATTAATTGAGCTCTTTTTTTGTATGGCAAAATAAAAAAAACAAATCTAAATAAGTCTAAAAGTTCCCATTTAATAGTTCTAAACTTTCTAGCTGTGTGTTGGAGTGTCCCATTTGGATACAACATTTTACAACCAATAATTCCATTTAATTTGTTTTGCTGATAGTAGTTAACCGTTTTACTAATTGCATCTTCGATTAAATAAGTATCGCTATTTAATAGCAAAATAAAATCACCGTTAGCTTGTTGAATACCTAAGTTATTACCTTTAGCAAAGCCTCCATTCTCAGCGCTTTTAATAAGCTTTACAGTTGAAAATTTTTGTAAAAATAAATTTGCGTCGCATTCAGTTGAATTATTATCAACTAAAATAATTTCATAATCAACCCCTTTGGTAAATTGAATAATACTTTCAATACAATTACAGGTTAGTTGAAAAGTATTATAGTTTATTAGTATGATTGAAACTATTGGCATTTTATTTATTAAAAAAATAATTTTTTAAATAATTGAAAACCATATACCCTTTAGATAAGAATCCATTTTGCAATAAATTAGCTGATACTTTACTTTGTGCGTCAATAATATTTTTTATTGAAGTATATGCAGCATTGCCTTTTAAATGGAAATTAAAATCATCTAAATTTCTTATATTTAAGTTCCTATAAAGCCTCCAATAAAAATCATATACAAAAATATTTTTAAGAATAGGTTCTCCATATTTATCTATTAACGCAATACTTTCAGGTATTTCAACACTTGCATTTTGAAATACTGCCGCAGTTACTTGGCCGCTATGCATACCAACATTTACTAAAATAATAGGTATATACTTAAAAGAATTTCTACGTTTAAGTAAAGTTGTATAAAAGTCAAAATCAATCAACCATTTAAAGATTTTATCATAAAAATAGGGCTTATAATTTTTATTTATTAAAGTACAACTTGGGTTGGGTAAAAATGTTTTATACAGGTTTAAATAATTGTGTTTTAACATCTTAATCTCTAACCAAGTACAAAAATATTTTTTTGACGTAGCTTTATCTAAGTAAATATTTTCAAATGCACAAAATAGTAGTGTAGTTGTGGCATTTTTTTTTGCAACTTCAGCAAATTGTAGCAAACTATTTTCATGCGTATACCAATCATCATGATGCATTAAATTTACCCAATCGCCTTTACTTTTAGATACGGCGTTATTCCAGTTATTGGGTGTACCTAATGGGGTGGCATTGTGATAGTAAAAAATATTTAAATGTTTAAAAGTTGTATTAATTAAATGATGAATATCATGATTATTGCTATCATCGCTAATAACAATTTCAAAATCGGTAAAAGTTTGCTGCTCTATGGATTTTAAAAGCCGCACTAATTTTTCGCCACTATTGTAGGTAGGTATACATATTGATATAAATGGCATAATTATTTTTTGTCAAATGCATCTTAAATGAAAAAATCTTTACTTGACATCAAAAATAATTAATTTTGAACCACATTACGTATAAAACATAAAATGAATTTATTAAAAGACATAATTGCAACCTATTCAAAAAAAAGAAAGCAAGAAAAATATATTGCTACTTTACGGCAAATAACCCCACCAACGAAAATACGTTCGTCTTTATTTGAAGACAAAGTAACCTTTAAACACATCGGTTTAATTGGCGATATTATCTACTCAATTCCTTGCATGCTAGCATTAGCTAATGATAAAAATATTGAGTTATATCTAGACCTATCCCAAAAGAGCATGTATCCTAAAGGGCATAAACACTACAATGGAGATAAGATATTGACACCAAACAGTGTAGAATTTTTAGCTCCACTAATTTTAAGCAATCCTAAGTTTACTATATGCAAAGCACATGATAATGAAGCTATTGATTATGATTTAAACGAATTTAGGCGCTACCCTTTTGATTATAGAATGGGACATATTTGTAGATGGTATTTTTTTACTTTTGCTGTAAATTATGATTTAGGAAAAAATTGGATATCTGTAACAAAAAAAGAAGAATTAACTAGAGAAATAATTATAAGCCGCAGTTTTAGATACAGAGCTCCAACAATTGAGTATAATTTTTTAGCAAAATTTAATAACATTTCTTTTATTGGGTTAGAGGATGAATACCTTGATATGAAAAAAGTAATTCCCAATCTAAAGCATATAAAAGTTTTAAATGCTTTAGATTTGGCTCAAACAATTGCAGGCTGTAAGTTTTTTATAGGCAATCAATCTTTTTCATTTGCTGTTGCAGAAGCAATAAAAGTAAAAAGGGTCTTAGAAGTATGCTATGAAACCCCTAACGTAATTCCAGAAGGACAAAATGGATACGATTTTTGCTTTCAGCCCCAATTTGAAAAAATAGTAACGGATTTAATACATAATGCTTAATACAACATGAAAAAGATTTTAAGAAAAATAGCAAATAAATTTGGTTACGATTTTATCAAAATTAATGTGCACAGTGCTGACAAGGCTCATAAAATATCAAATGTTAAGGTAGGTAATTACAATATTTTAATGCCAGGTAATAACCCACAAATTAGTTTATATAAATATTATCCTACATCAAATACTCAACTAGCAAGACTTACTGAAATAATTTTAAAAAAATATAGTGATGCAACAATGATAGACGTGGGTGCCAATGTAGGAGATACTATTGCTGTAGTAAAAACAAAAATTGAAATTCCTATTATTGCTATTGAAGGCGATGATGCATCGTTTTCATTTTTACAAAAAAATGCTACACAGTTTAATGATATTGAGTTAATACAACAGTTTCTTGGGGAAGAAGAGAAAGAAATACAAGTTACTATTGATAAGAAAGGGTGGAATAATACCATCATCCCCTCTAATAGTGGTGAAATAAAAATGTACATAAAAAAATTAGATAACGTTTTAAATGACAAAAAGTATTCAGAAAGGAATTTAAAGCTGCTAAAAATTGATACTGAGGGTTTCGACACTATAATTTTAAGAGGTAGTAAAAAAATAATCGAAAATCATAAACCTATCATATACATAGAGTATAATGGAGAAAATATGAAAAAAATTGGTGAAGATGGGTTTACTACGATTATGCAATTAAAGGAATTTGGTTATGACTCAATACATATTTATGATTGCATTAATAATTTAATAATGGTTACTAATTTAAGCAATGAAAGTATAATTAAACAATTACATAGCTACACTCAAATGAATGGCAGTATGATTCCTTATTTTGATTTGTGCATTTTTCATAATTCGGATAAAGATGTATCAAGTACCTTTGAAGAGAGTGAAAAGAAGCTATCACAATAAAACAACGAATTAATTCATTTTTACATAAATATCCCCAGCAATCATACTTTTAAAGTTGGTGTTTTTTACATAGTTTATAAAATCATTCAAAGAAATCCATTTGTCTAAATTAAATTTGGATGAAACATTTCCATTTGTAAAATTTACACTTAGCCCATTAAACTTACTTTGTAAAATATCTAAACACTGTAACAACTCGTTTGTACTTTGCGATACAAAAAACTCAAATGACAAGGTATTAAAATGTTCATTAAGTCCTTTTAAAACCTCAATTTCAAACCCTTCAACATCAATTTTTATAAAATCAGGCTTTCCGTATTGTTTTATTAAATTATCTAACGTAATAATTTCAATCTTTTCAACTTGTTTAATCTGTGTATCCCCATATTCCTCAACAGGCAACGTATTTATCCATTCCTTATTAAAACTAGACAGTTCAAAATTATTCGAAACATAAAAATCTTTAACTTCATTTGCAGCTCCTACTCCTTTTGCAACGATTGTGGCTTTATTGCCTATTTCTCTTTGCAAAATAGCAACACAACTAGCTTGAGGTTCTACTGCTACTACCTTAGCTCCCAATTGCAAAAATATTTTTGATTTTAAACCGATGTTAGCACCAATATCAAAACACAAACTATTGGGTTTAATCAGTTGTTTATAAAAAGCTACTTGATTATCAAAATTAGCTTTCTGCTCATTATCAAACTTTGTAGGAAAAAAAATCTTTTTTACTTTTTGTAGTTTTAAAAAATTAGTACCCCCAAAAATATTTTTAAGTGTATTATTAATACTCACTTTTACTTATTTTTTCTATGAATAATTTTACTGATTTTAGTTTTAATAAACTTAATTCAAATTCAATATTTTTAGTGTAATAACTTCTTAAATCAAAATGAGGGCTCGTATTTTTTTCAACCACCTCCTCTAACCTCTCCAACCCATATTTATTCGCCCTATTAAACTGCTCCACAAAATCAGCATCCATTTTTGTATTACTAACCCAAGCAGCAAAAACAAAAGGTAAGCCTGTCATTTCTTTCCAAGCCAATCCTAAATCGTAAATATAAGGCGATATTAAGCGTTGCTTAAACGCTCTATCCCCTATTACTAAACCAGCAGTTGTGCCTTTAATATCCTTTTCATAATCGGCAGATGATTCTATTAATGTTGGTTCAATTTTCCAATGCTCGTTCAATAAAAGTTGTAATAAAGCGACCGAGGTTTTACTTTGGTAATCTAACAGAATAGTTTCAATTTCATGTATAGGAACTTGACTAAATAAACAAACACTTGCTACTTCTCCATCGCATCCAATACAATAATCCGAAATTATGTAATGTTCCCTTAAAAGCGGAATAGCTGCAACAGGTATTAATCCAATATCTATTTTATTTTCGACCAATAGTTTTGCCACATTTGCAGGATAATCTATTACCAAATCAATTTCATCGGCCATCATCCCCTGCTCAAATCCGTAAATAAGTGGCTTAGTGTTTAAATAACTAACCGCCCCAACCTTTATCTTATGTGCCAATTATTGTATTTTTGCTGCAAATTTACATTACATCATGGATTTAACCCAATTAACTGCAATTTCGCCTATTGATGGCAGGTATCGCAAACAACTACAACATTTAGATGAGTATTATAGTGAGTTTGCTTTAATAAAATACAGAGTAATTGTAGAAGTAGCCTATTTTTTGTTTTTAGCCGAAAAAAAGTTTTTTAAAGTTGATGTAAAAACAAAAAATTATTTGCAGCAGGTAGTAGATAATTTTAGTTTACAAGATGCTGAACAAATTAAAGCGACTGAAGCTACTACAAACCATGATGTAAAAGCTGTTGAATATTTTCTAAAGGCAGCGGTGGATAAATGCGGCTCAGGTCATTTAAAAGAATGGATACATTTTGGTTTAACGAGTCAAGATATTAATAACACTGCCATACCCCTACTTTGGAAAAATAGTATTGAACTTGAGTATTTACCTGCCATTATTAATTTACAATTGGCTATTGGTAAAATGGCTTTGCAGTTTAAAAATGTTGCTATGCTTGCCCGTACACATGGGCAGCCAGCATCGCCTACAAAGTTGGGTAAAGAGTTAATGGTTTTTGTAGAGCGATTAGAAAATCAAATTCAGCTGTTTAGTTACATCCCATTTACTGCAAAATTTGGTGGAGCTACAGGCAATTTTAATGCACACCAAATTGCTTACCCAAAATACGATTGGGTAAAATTTGCCAATTTATTTGTAGAAGAAAAACTAGGGCTACAACGCCAACAATACACTACACAAATAGAACACTACGATACTTTAGCTACACATTTTGATGCTATAAAAAGAATAAACACCATTTTTATAGACTTGTGTAGAGATATTTGGGCTTATGTAAGCATGGATTATTTTAAACAAAAAACAAAGAAGGGCGAAGTAGGTTCTTCCGCTATGCCACACAAAGTAAACCCTATTGATTTTGAAAATGCCGAAGGTAACCTAGGTATTGCAAATGCTTTGCTAGAGCATCTTTCGGCAAAATTACCCATTAGCCGTTTACAACGAGATTTAACAGATAGTACTGTTTTACGCAATATTGGTGTACCAATGGCACACACTATTCTTTCGGTTAAATCTATAGAAAAAGGGTTAAGTAAATTAGTACTAAACGAAACTAAACTTAAAGCCGATTTAGAAAACAATTGGGCTGTAGTTGCAGAAGCTATACAAACCATTTTACGCAGAGAAAACTACCCAGCACCTTATGAAGCATTAAAAGATTTAACAAGAGGAAAAACAACGATTGATAAAAAAGCGATAAATGCCTTTATCACTAAACTAAAGGTATCGGCTGATATTAAAAAAGAGTTAAAGAATATAACTCCACACAGTTATACAGGAATTTAATTTGTAATTTGCAAAATGCTTAGAATTTTATTTTTACTTTTATTTTTAAATTACTCCGCCTCTGCCCAAACAAACCTTTCCCTAGGCCTTGCAGCCTATTACCCTTTTAATGGCAATACTAATGACGAAAGCGGCAATAATAACAATCCTGTTTTTAACAATGCTACCTTAACTGCTGATAGATTTGGTAGTGTTAATAGTGCCTACCATTTTAATGGAAAAAACAACTATATAAAAATTTTAAATAGTCCATCGCTTAATTCAAAAAACACCATATCGCTTTCGGTGTGGGTAAAACCTACAGGCTTTTATTATGATATTTGCCACGCTAGCCAAATACTTAGCAAAGGTGGGGGAAATTATATGGATGGTAGCTATGCCTTACGCTTCGACGATGCACTTTACACACAAGGGAACGGTTGTGGTGGCGAAATATTAAAAGATAGCACACATCAAAATTTTAGAGGTACAGGCACAAGTACTTCGCCATACTCACCCTACATTAAAAAAGGGGAATGGTACAATTTAGTTTATATAAATGATGGAGATAGTGCAAAATTATTTGTGAACTGTACACTAAAATATGCTATAAAGTTTTCCGAAATATTTACGAATAAAGACGATTTATTTATAGGCAAATCCGATGATGAATTGTTTCCTTTTTGGTTAAATGCAACGGTGGATGATGTTCGTATTTACAACCGAGCCTTAACTAAAGATGAAGTAAAAGCGTTATGTATTGAGCCTAAAAAAATAAAAGAAAATAAGCCTGTTGCAAAAAAAGATACGATAACAAAGCCTATTGTTTTAGAAAAAAGAGAAAAGAAAATTTTAAATCAGTTAGAAGTTGAACATGATTCTATTAGCGTAACCTTATACGACAATGGTATTGTAGATGGTGATAGTGTAACACTAATTTACAAAGACACTATTTTAACCACTCACCAATTATTAACCGATAAGGGTAGAACATTTATTATTAAAATAGATAAAGGTGATGCCAATAACGAATTAATTATGTATGCCGAAAACCTTGGCAGCATACCTCCAAACACAGCATTAATGGTTATATACGATGGTAAAAAAAGGTATGAGTTAAATATTAGCAGTAGTAAAACCAGTAATGGAGTAATTCGGTTTAAACTAAAAGAATAAAATCGAAAACCTATTTATGCACCTCACTCGTAAAATGAAACTCAATATCCGGATTATTTTGCATTTCGGTATTTAAAAACCATTCGCTTTGGGCTAAGTAAACTAAATGCCCATCTTTATCCTCTGCAATATTGCCTTGTTTAAAGCGAATAAAATCTTGTAATTTTTTATCATCTTTACTAGTTATCCAACAAGCTTTATAAAAGGGTAAACTATTCATTTGTACACTTGCGCTATACTCTTGCAACAACCGGTATTGTATTACTTCAAACTGCAAATCGCCAACACAACCTATTATTTTTTTTGTACCACCAAATTGTGTAAATAATTGTGCTACGCCCTCATCGGTTAATTGCATCAACCCCT
Source organism: uncultured Bacteroidota bacterium (assembly GCA_903837525.1). Classification (GTDB taxonomy): domain Bacteria; phylum Bacteroidota; class Bacteroidia; order Chitinophagales; family Chitinophagaceae; genus Ferruginibacter. The sequence goes on from CAILUU010000033.1 coordinate 12,661, forward strand.
TTTCTAATTGCTTTGTTTTCATTGGGTCTTTATTCACCACTTCTCTAAAAATTTCTGGCGAAAAAGTTGGTATCCCGGTAAAATAAAAGTCTTCTCCTTGGGTAAGTGTATCGCCTATTTTAAAATTTCCAGCGTCGTATAAGCCTACTACATCTCCTGGGTAAGCATCTTCAATTACCTCTTTTTGTCTGGCTAAAAAACTATAGGGGTTACTAAACCTAAAATCTCTATGTAGTCGTACATGATTATAATAGGTATTTCGTTCAAACCGTCCACTACACACTCGCAAAAAAGCAATTCGATCTCTATGCTTAGGATCTAAGTTGGCATGTATTTTAAAAATAAAGCCGCTAAATTTTTCTTCTTCTGGCTTTACATCTCTTAATGTGGTATGCCTTGGGCGTGGAGTTGGGGCTATTCGTACAAACGTATCTAACATTTCTTTTACACCAAAATTATTTACGGCACTGCCAAAAAATACAGGTGCGGTTTCGCCTTTCAAATAATCATCAACATTTAAATCGCCATACACACCATCAATTAACTCTACATCTTCTCTTAATGTAAAGGCATCTTTATCACCAATTTTTTTATCTAATAGTTCGTTTGTTAAATCGGTTATTTCTACAACATCTTCGTCATTAGCTTTTGTACCGGCAGTAAACAAAACCAAACTTTTTTCATGCAAATCATAAACACCTTTAAACTCTTTCCCACTATTTATGGGCCAAGTACTGGGGTGTAGATTTATTTTCAACTCCTTTTCAATTTCTTCTAATAACTCAAATCTATTTTTTCCATCTCTATCCATTTTATTAATAAAAACAATTACTGGCGTTTTACGCATGGCAATTACTTCCATTAATCTACGGGTTTGCGCCTCTACCCCATTTACGCTATCTATTACTAAAATAACACTGTCTACAGCCGTAAGTGTTCGGTAGGTATCTTCTGCAAAATCTTTGTGCCCAGGTGTATCTAGTAAATTTATTAAATGGCCGTTATACTCAAAACTCATAACACTTGTTGCTACACTAATACCACGTTGGCGTTCAATTTCCATAAAATCGCTAGTGGCATGTTTTTTTATTTTGTTGCTTTTTACGGCACCTGCAGTTTGTATAGCTCCGCCAAACAATAAAAACTTTTCTGTTAAGGTTGTTTTACCAGCATCTGGATGGCTAATAATGGCAAATGTTTTGCGTTTGTTTATTTCGTTTATATACTTCATTTCTACAGGCCTAAATTTAACAAGCTACGCTTGTTTTTTGAGCGGCAAAGGTAAGGTTTGAAAATTTAAACGTAAAAGCCATGCCACTCATCCTAATTAGTAAATAATTATTGAACTGCTTACTGTAATTTTGAGTAATGCGTAAAACACTTGGTATATTAAAAAATTCGCTTCGCCTAACTTTTCATGAGCTAGGGGCTAATAAATTACGTACTACATTAAGTATAACGGGTGTTGCTTTTGGTATTTTTTGTATTGTTATTTGTTTATCTTTTGTAGATAGTATTACAAGAAATATTCAGGGCGAAGTAAAAAGCCTAGGCAGTAATACCATTTATATTGATAAGTGGGATTACAGTGGCGGCCCAGACCAACCTATTTGGAAGTTTAGGGCAAGGCCAACAATGAAGTACGATGAAACAGGAATTATAAAACAAAAATCGCAATTACAAGGTGGCGTTGCTTATTTAATGCAAACAGGCACTAGTATTTCGTATAAAGATTATGTAATACAAACTGCCGGAGTATATGGAATTGTAGAAGATCAAATAGAAATACAGCCGTTAAAATTTGAACAAGGAAGATATTTTTCTACCAATGAATTTATAGGAGGGGCTAATATATGTATCATTGGTTTTGCTAATGCAGAATCATTATTTGGCACAACCGAACGAGCATTGGGTAAGCAAATAGAGGTTAAAGGTAAAAAAGTAACTATAATTGGTGTTTTAAAAAAAGAAGGTAAAAATTTTGTTGGCTGGGATTATGATAATTGTATAATGCTAACGTATAGTTTTTGTAAACAACTTTTTGATGAAGATAATAGCAGTCCCATTATTATTGTAAAGGGTAAAGATGGGGTAACCACATCGGCCCTAATGGATGAGCTTAAAGGAATAATGCGACAAGTACGTAAACTTGCACCAACTCAGGAAAATAATTTTTCTTTGAATAGTGTAGAAGCATTTAGCAAAGCCATTAACGAGTTTTTTAGTTTATTTAATATAGCAGGTTTTGTAATTGGTGGTATTTGCTTAATTGTTGGCTTATTTGGCATAGCCAATATAATGTTTGTAACCGTAAAAGAACGTACCCCTGTAATTGGTTTAAAAAAGGCACTAGGGGCAAAAAAAAGTAGTGTATTATTAGAGTTTTTATTAGAGGCTGTAATTCTCTGTTTAATAGGCGGTGCTATTGGTTTAGTATTTGTTTATATAGCTGCATTAATTGCTACAGAAGCTGCAGGGTTTCCTGTATATATTTCTTTACCAATGTTAATTACCACCGTAATAATATGTGTAGTTATTGGCATTATAGCAGGCATTCTTCCTGCTAGTGAAGCTGCTAAGTTAGACCCAGTAGTGGCTATACGTTCAAAATAATTAATTAGTTATAAGTGATAAATTATAAATTAATTTTGCATTTAAATATCCACTAATAATTCATAACTCATAATTTGCCAATTTCAATTTTAGCCATAGAATCTAGTTGCGATGAAACTGCGGCAGCAGTTTGTATAGATGGAAAAATACGTAGCAACGAAATTGCAACCCAACAAATACATGAACAATTTGGTGGTGTAGTGCCTGAGCTTGCTAGTAGAGCTCACATACAAAATATTGTACCAATTGTAGATGCTGCAATGAAAAAGGCAAACTGCACATTACAACATATAGATGCCATTGCTTTTACACAAGCCCCAGGTTTAATTGGCTCTTTATTAGTAGGTAGCCAGTTTGCAAAATCGTTGGCTTTGGCATTGGATAAACCATTAATCGCAGTTCATCACATGCAAGCACATGTATTGGCTAATTTAATTTTAGAGCCAAAGCCAAGTTTCCCATTTTTATGCTTAACCGTTAGTGGAGGGCATACACAAATTGTGTTATGCAAAAGCCCAACTAACCAACAAATAATTGGCAAAACTATTGATGATGCAGCTGGAGAAGCATTTGATAAAAGTGCAAAACTTATGGGCTTACCCTACCCTGGTGGCCCATTAATTGATAAGTATGCTGCCCAGGGTAATCCTAATCGATTTAAATTTCCTGAACCACAAATTGCAGATTTAAATTTTAGTTTTAGCGGCTTAAAAACATCTATTCTATATTTTTTAAATAATGCAGGCACAAGCAATGTTTTTAAAGAAGAGTTTAAAGTAACGCAAGATGAAAAACAACAATTTATTGCTGAAAACTTAGCAGATATTTGTGCTAGTATACAAGATAGAATTGTGAGTATTTTGCTAAACAAACTAAAAAAAGCAGTAAAACAAACTGGCGTTACACAACTTTGTTTAGCTGGTGGCGTAAGTGCAAATAGTGGTCTCCGAAAAGCTTTTGAGGAGCTTGGCAAAAAAAATAATTGGGCTACTTTTATTCCTCCTTTTGAATATTGTACCGACAATGCAGCTATGATAGCTATTACTGGTTATTATAAGTATTTACAAAACGATTTTGTGGGTTTAGGTACAAGTGTAAATGCAAGAAGTTTATGATAGAACACTGATTTAATGGATTGGACTTATTTTCGCAGATAAGAATCAGTTTTAATCAGTTTTATAAGTCAACCCACTGTTCCATCAAATGGCTAACTCTTATTTTCAATTTAAACAATTTACCATTCAGCAAGATAAATGTGCAATGAAAGTATGTACAGATGCTTGTGTTTTTGGCGCATTTGTAGCTGAGTATTTAGCGCCACAAAAATTAAATAATTGCTTAGATATTGGCACAGGTACAGGCTTGCTTAGTTTGATGTTAGCACAAAAAAATGACATGAGTATAGATACTGTAGAAATAAATGCAGAAGCGTACTTACAAGCAAAAGAAAATATTGAAAATAGTATATATAAAAATAAAATTTCTATACACAATCAAAACATTCTTGAATTTGATAACAAAGAGAAATATGATTTTATTATTACCAATCCCCCTTTTTACGAGGGTGATTTAATGTCATCTCAACAAAATAAAAATCAAGCTAAACATAATGAAAGCCTTACACTACCAAAGCTTTTACAAAGCATAATACGCTTATTAAAAGATAATGGTGAATTTGCAGTGCTATTACCCTTCCATAGAATTATTGAATTTGAGCTTTTGGCAAATGACCTTTACTATTTTGTACAAAAAGAGATACTATTGAAGCAAACACCTAAACATGCTTATTTTAGGAGCATACAAATTTATTCATGTACACAACTCATAAAAACAACATCAGATTTAATAATTAAAGATGAAAATAATTTATACACAAATTCGTTTGTAGAATTGCTAAAAGACTATTATTTACATTTATAACCCTGCATATTCCTTCATATAGCTAAACTCGCTTGTAAGTACACCATTCTTTACTAATGTTGCTTTATCTAAAGTAACGCTACCTCCTAACCGAATATCATCTAACACAAATTTTATTAATTGCTCCCCAAAATAACGGCTAGCATCTCTAGGCAATTCGTTAGGCAAATTACCTACGGCCATAATATCAATACTGTTTTCATCATACGGGGCTGTCTTATTAAAACTAGTTTTATCTACACCATACACAGGCTCCTCAATAGTTGCATTGCCAATGTTGCAGGGCACACTGCCTCCAGTATCATCGGTGATATCTGCAATGGTTTTTATTCTAAAATCAGCACTTTTTAAATCTTCCATTTCAAACAAACGAGGAATATTTTTTTCCCAATAAACACCATTCATTAAAATATCGGTTTGTGGTAAAAATTGCTTGAAGGTGCAAGTATAGTTTTGTGGATTGTTATGAAAATCTTCTCTGGCATATTTTTTCGATTTGAAATGCTCATACAAATCAGCACCTTTTAAATGTACATAAACAGGGTAAGAAAATGCTCTACGTAAATAATCTTCGGGCTCTACTTGATGAATTCCCATTAAATTCATAATTTCTAAAACTCCGTGTGCTACCCTCCCACTACCCGTTACAGCAATTTTAATATTGGGCAACTTTAATCCAAAATACGTATGAATGAGTTGTCTAAAATCTTTTGAAGCGGCTACTCTTTTTAAATTAAATGTTTTTGTACGATTACCATAAGCCATTATTCCATTATGCGCACCAACAATTCCTGCAAAAAAACCAAACCCAATTATTCTTGCTCCATCTTCATGCTCTAAACATTCATAATCTATTAAGGTAATTTTTTGTTCAATTATTTTTTTAAAAAGAGCTTGGTTATAGAGTTGTAATTTTTTTGTATGGCTAAAAAATAAATAAGTTTTATTGGGCAGTAACATTTCTTTAGGCACTTCTTTTATGCCTAATAGTACATCGCAACCACTTAAATCTTCGTTAAGTTCTACTTTTGCCAGTTCGTATTCTTTATTTGTAAAACAACGAGTAGAGGATGGTTGCACTTTAATAGTAACATCCGTAAAGTTTTTATGTAGCCATTTACATTGTGCCGGCGTAAGTGCCACACGGCTATCAGCAGGCATTTTACCCTCTCTTATTAAACCAATATTTAGCATTAATCGTTTTTTACAAGTAGCAAGTTATACCATTTTAAATAATTATTTTTGTGCTATGAATTATTTTGAACTTTTTAATTTGCCTGTAACGCTTAAAGTAGATAAAAGCCAACTTGCAAAAAAATATTTTGAATTGCAGAAACAGTTTCACCCCGATTTTTTTACACAAGCTAGTGAAGATGAACAAGCGGATGCCTTGGAAAAATCATCTATGCTAAATACTGCTTTAAAAACATTAAAAAATAAAGACGAAACACTTAAATACATTTTACTACAAAAAAATTGTATGCAAGAAGATGAAAAATATCAACTTCCGCCAACTTTTTTAATGGATGTAATGGAGTTAAACGAAGACCTAAATAAAGATACGACACAAAAAATAGAAGCCTTTGAAAGCACCCTTTATGTAGAGGTAAAAGATATTGTTGAAAACTATAATAATGAAACCGTTACACCTGCACAATTAGCAAGTTTAAAGGAATACTACTATAAGAAAAAATACTTACAGCGTATTTTGGAGAGAATTGAGGATTAACGTAATATTGCAGCCCAACTGCAAAGTTGCCCATGTGGCGGAATTGGTAGACGCAGCAGACTCAAAATCTGCCATTCGCAAGGGTGTGAAGGTTCGATTCCTTTCGTGGGCACTCAAAAAAAATCTCTCTACTTGAGAGATTTTTTTATTCCCCTAACTTCTTCATAAGCCATAAATTTGCTTTACAAAACATCTTGCTAAAATAAAAAATATGAATTTAGATTTTAACAAAAACGAAGACGCCAATAAACTAGCTTGGAGCAACATAAAAAAACAATTAGAAAAAATTTACGAAGGCGGCGGAAAAAAATCGATAGAAAAACAACGAGAACGCAATAAACTTACTGCTAGAGAACGTATTGAATACCTATGCGATTCGGGTAAACCCTTTACCGAAATTGGCGCATTTGCAGGTTTTGAAATGTATGCAGAGCAAGGCGGTTGCCCTGCTGGCGGTACTGTTAGCGGCATAGGTTATGTAAGCGGCAGACAATGTATTGTGGTGGCAAACGACCAAACCGTAAAAGCTGGTGCATGGTTCCCCATTAGTGGTAAAAAGAATTTGCGTATGCAAGAAATGGCCATGGAAAATAAATTACCCATTATTTACTTGGTGGATAGTGCTGGTGTGTATTTACCCATGCAAGATGAAATTTTTCCAGATAAAGAACATTTTGGACGCATTTTTAGAAACAATGCCAAAATGAGTGCTATGGGCATTACACAAATTGCCGCCGTTATGGGTGCATGTGTAGCAGGCGGAGCTTACTTGCCTATTATGAGCGATGAAACACTTATGGTTGAAGGCAATGGTAGTATTTTTTTAGCAGGTAGCTATTTAGTAAAAGCTGCCATTGGCGAAGACATAGATAACGAAACCCTTGGTGGTGCCGAAACACATAATGCCATTAGCGGCATTGCCGATTATAAATTTGCTACCGAAAAAGAATGCCTTGACCATATTAAAAAATATTTAGCAAACTGGGCAAACCCCAAGATGCTGGATTTGATAGAATACAACCCCTCGCCCCAAAAAGCAACAACGGCGATATTTATGGTATAATTAGCGAAGGCAATACAAAGCCATACAATATGGTGGATTTAATTAATTGCATTACTGATGCCGATAGTTTTGATGAATTTAAAGAAGACTATGGAAAAACAATAGTGTGTGGTTATGGAAGAGTTGATGGTTGGGCCGTGGGCATTGTTGCCAACCAACGATTGGTTATAAAAAACAAAAAAGGCGAAATGCAATTAGGTGGCGTAATTTATAACGATAGTGCCGATAAAGCTGCCCGTTTTATTATGAACTGTAATCAAAAAAAGATACCCCTAGTTTTTTTACAAGATGTTACTGGCTTTATGGTAGGCAGCCGAAGTGAGCATAGCGGTATCATTAAAGATGGAGCAAAATTGGTAAATGCAGTAGCTAATTCTGTTGTACCAAAAATTACCATTATTGTTGGCAATAGTTTTGGTGCAGGCAACTATGCTATGTGTGGTAAAGCCTACGATCCTCGTTTTATATACGCATGGCCTACCGCAAAAATTGCCGTTATGGGTGGCGAGCAAGCCGCTAAAACTTTATTACAAATACAAGTAGCTTCTTTAAAAAGTAAAGGAAAAGAAATAAAGCCAGAAGACGAGCAAAAAATGTTAACCGAAATTACTCAACATTACCAAGTCCAAACCCTACCCCAATATGCAGCTGCAAGGCTTTGGGTAGATGCTATTATTGACCCTGCAAAAACCAGAGAAGTAATTAGCGAAGGTATTACTGCCGCAAATCAAAATGCAGATATGGAGGAGTTTAAGGTTGGGGTTTTTCAGGTGTAATAGTTAGATAATTTTAATTGGATTGCTAATTAATTACCCTATTACTAAATTACCATTATTTTTAAATTAAGTATCAAAAAAAATGCCTCCAAAATGGAGGCATTAAAAAAACTATTTAAAAAAATACTTTACTAAAACCAACCCTTCAACTTTCTAAACACATCGTTACCATTGGTAAATAACATTAAACCAATGATGATAAAAAAGCCTATCATGTTTATTTTTTCCATAATACGGTCTGGAAGTTTTTTGCCTGTAATCATTTCTATCAACGTAAATAAAATGTAACCGCCATCAAGCATTGGTATAGGCAAAAAATTCATAAAGGCTAGGGCTACACTAAAGAAAGCGGTAATGCCCCAAAAATACTCCCAATCCCAACTGCCACCAAAAGCTTGTGTCATACTTGCAAAGCCACCCATGCCTTTATATGCACCTGTAGAGGGTGAAAATATTAATTTGAATTGGCTAATATAATCGCCAAGTTTACTAAATGTTTTTTTAACCCCAGCACCAAAGCTTTCAAAAAAACCATAGCTCTTTTTATTTATTTGTAGCCAGCCAATATTATTTAAAGAATCTGCACCTAAATAAGCCAAGCCTAATTTTTTATTTTGATCAAGCTGCACTTTATACACCAATTCTTTATTATCTCTATTTACGGTTACGGCAACCGTTGCAGAGTCTTTTAATACTGAGGTATAAGTAGAAATATCATCCCAATAATTTATAGAAGCACTATCAATCTTTACAATTTTATCGTTGGGTAAAATACCTGCTTTGTAGGCATTACTTTCTTTTTTAAATTTATCATCTGCAATGTTTCCAACAATATTGGGCATACGAATATTTAGTAATCCTTTTTTATCTAATTTTTTGGTAGATAATTGCCCAAGCACATCAACCGGTAATGCAATATTTACATTTGCCCCATTTCGTTCAACAACAACGTCTTTGCCTCCTATTAAGACTTTTTTGGGTACATCATCAAAATACTCAACAGTTTCTCCATTTACAGAAACAATTCTATCGCCATTCTTAAAACCAAATTTATACATTAAGCTATCGCCAACTGTAATACCATTTTTCAATGAAGAATTTACAATCTTTTTTTCGCCCCATACAAATAAAATACCTGCATAAATTATAAAAGCAACAACTACATTTACCAATATACCTCCCATCATTATTAACAAACGCTGCCAAGGTTTTTTGCTACGAAACTCCCAAGGCTGCGGCGGACTTTTAAGTTTTTCGGCATCTTGTGTTTCATCTTGCATACCATCTATTTGCACATAACCACCAAGCGGAAACCAGCCAATACCAAACTCTGTATCGCCTACCTTCTTTTTAAATAAACTAAAATTTAAAAGGGTGGGTACTGGAAATAAAAAATCAAAAAATAAATAAAATTTATTTACTCTTGTTTTAAATAAACGGGCAAAAAAGTAATGCCCCCACTCATGCAAAACAATTAATAAAGAAAGAGATAAAAGGAATTGGGCTATTTTAATAAATGTTTCCATTAAGATGTGGTGCTTTTATGATCGTTGAAATATTAAACCGCAGAGACGCTAAGGTTTTTTTTATGTTGTTAATTTAATTACGTTTAATAATTGATGTGCTTTTATTTTAGAGATTGCATTTAACGTTGCATATTGCTGTTTTTATATAAGTGAGCCTGCCTGAAGGTAGGCAGGCAATGTTTGTGTCAAAATACTTTTACAGGTTAATTAATGAAGCCGCAAAATTACGGGCTTCGGCATCGCTATCAAAATAATCTTGAAGGGTTGGTTTAGCTATAAATGCTACATTTTGCATCGTTTTTTCTACCACTGCAGTCATATCTAAAAAACCAATACGGTTACGTAGAAAGGCCCACACGGCAATTTCGTTAGCGGCATTTAATACGCAAGGCACATTACCTCCCTTAAATAGCCCCTCTGTTGCCAACGCTAAATTTCGGAAAGTTTTAACATCTGGCTCTTCAAAACCAAGTATTGGGTATTTTTTAAAATCTAATCGGGGAAAAGTATTTGGTATACGCCTAGGAAAACCCATGGCATATTGTATAGGAAGTTTCATATCGGGTAAGCCCATTTGTGCTTTTATGCTGCCATCGGTAAATTGTATCATACTATGTATAATACTTTGTGGATGAATTACTACTTGTATTTGCTCTGGAGCTAAATCAAATAACCATTTTGCTTCAATCATTTCAAGCCCTTTATTCATAAGGGTTGCAGAGTCTATCGAAATTTTTGCACCCATATCCCAATTGGGATGTTTTAGTGCATGCTCTCTTTTTACATTTACCAAAAAATTAGGTTTTTTTCCTAAAAATGGGCCCCCACTTGCTGTTAAAATAATTTTTTCAATGGGGTTTTTATACTCTCCTACCAAACATTGAAAAATGGCAGAATGCTCACTATCTACAGGTATAATAGTAGCGTTATTATCAATAGCTGACTGCATTACAATATCGCCTGCTACTACTAGGGTTTCTTTATTGGCTAAGCCAATTATTTTGCCTTTTTGTACGGCTTTTAAGGTAGGCTTTAGCCCTGCAAAACCTACAATACCTGCTAGCATTATATCGTAGGTATCAAAATTGGCAACTTCTTCTAACGCATCTTCTCCTGTAAAAACTTTGGTATTGGTTTGCGCAAGGGCATTTTTAACTACTGCAAATTTGCTTTCGTCGCCAATTACCACAGCATTTGGAACAAACTCTAGTGCTTGTTTTATTAATAATGTATCATTAGTTTGGGCGGTTAAAATTTCTACCTCAAACAAAGTTGGGTTAGCTTTAATTACTTCTAAAGCTTGTGTTCCTATTGATCCAGTAGACCCAAATATGGCTATGCGTTTTTTTTGCACTTATTGTTTTTTTGTAGTAGATAAAAATAGGATTATTTAGTGAGATGCTATCGCTTATTGTAGATAATTTTTAAGTTCATCCGCAATCGTTCTATCATTACTCAGCCTAGGTACTTTGTTTTGCCCACCAAGTTTACCTTGGCTTTTCATATAATTAATAAATCCATTTTTTTGTAAGCTAGTTATTTTTAAAGGTTGTAAAATATTTCCCTTTATTAAATCATCGTAATACACATTTTTTTGGCGAAGATTATCATCTATTTTTTTTTCAAATTCATGTAAATTATCCGGTGTATGTTCAAATTCAACAAACCACTCATGATAGCTTTTTCCATCGCCTTGTGCTATCATAGGAGCTACCGTAAACTCTGTAACTTTTTCGTTTTGTTCGTTTGCAGCTTTTAGCATAGCAGCTTCTACCTCTTCGCCAATTACATGCTCCCCAAATGCACTTATAAAATGTTTGGTACGGCCACTTACAATTATTCGGTAAGGATTGGTACTTACAAACTTAACGGTATCGCCAATATTATAACCCCACAACCCTGCATTGCTGTTAATAATTAAGGCATAGTTCTCTCCTACTTTTACATCTTTTAACGTAAGCCTAGTAGGCTTTTCGTTAAAAATTTCTGCTGCAGGTACAAACTCAAAAAATATTCCGCTGTGTGTGTTTAATAAAAGGCCTTGTGCTGTTTGACTATCTTGAAAAGCAAAAAAACCTTCACTAGCAGGGAACAATTCTATACAATCTATTTTACGACCAATACTTTCTTCTAATTTTGCTTTGTACGGTTCAAAATTTACACCACCTTGTACCATTACATTAAAATTTGGGAAAAGCTCTCCAATTTTTTTGCCACTTTTTTCTTCTAATCTATCAAAATACATTTGCATCCAGGGCGGTATGCCACTTATCAATGTCATGTTTTTATCTAGGGTTTCCTCAACAATTTTATCTAATTTTTCTTCCCATTCTTCTATACAATTGGTAGTATAACTTGGTAGCTGGTTAGCTCGTAAATATTTTGGTACATGATGGTTTACTATGCCACTTAAGCGTCCGGTAGGTATATCGCCAATACGCTCCAATACTGGCGAACCGCTTAAAAAAATTAATTTTCCATCCGCAAATTTTGTGTTGCCTGTTTCGGCCATATAACACAGCAAGGCATTACGGGCTGTATTTATATGATTAGGAATACTATCTTTTGTAATAGGTATATATTTTACACCGCTAGTGGTACCACTTGTTTTAGCAAAGTAAATAGGCTTTCCTTTCCATAAAATATTATGTTTGCCTTCTTTAATTTTTTCTATGTAGGGTTTTAATTGCTCGTAGTCTCTTATAGGCACTTGTTGCACAAAATCTTCGTACGTTTTTATGGTAGAAAAGTTATGGTCTTTACCAAACGTTGTTTTTGTACCTACTTTTATAAGTGTATTAAAAATGGATTGTTGATCTGCCAAAGCAGTTTCCATTTGTTTTTTTACTTGTTTGTATATGTAGTTAGCAAACGGTTTTGCTAAGATTGATTTAATTGTCATTGTAAGCCACTAATTAATGCCATTAATTTTTTATAAATTTAGCCAAATCCTTATTATCGGTATTTACCTTTTGTACTTTATCGCTTAATTTAAACGGTAAAAATATTAACTACTCATTACTCACCACCCTATTTGCAATCACAACTCCATTCCGTATCCAAATCTACACAAGTAACTACAACAATTTGGCCATTAGGCTTAGGTGAAAATACAATACGTACCCGTTGATAATCGTGTGTTGTACCTTCTACAGGATATGTTTTACCCCTAGCATCATCCTCTACTTTATTGTAATTAATGCTACCTGATTGTAAAATTTCTTTTATTTCGCTTTCATCAATATGCCTGCAAGCCATGCGGCAACGGGCATGCTTAGTAATAACTAAATTGTTATATCGCCTATCAAATCCTTCGGTTCTATTTTCATTTTCGGCTGGTGAAAGGGGATTTACAGTTATTCTCTTATTGACTTGCTCTGTATGTTGTTTATTTTTTGTACCCCGTTGATTCTTTTTAACATAAAAAAGTAGAAAGGCTGCTACTAATAAAGCTATATATGGTAAATATTTTTTAAGCATTTATGCAAAGATAGAGTAGCTGAAATCATTTTTACCTTATTAAATTGGGGGTTATCTTTGCAACAATGCAAAAATCGGTAGCGTTACATACACTGGGTTGTAAACTCAATTTTTCTGAAACCTCAACTATTGGTAGGCTTTTAGAAAATGATGGCTTTATTAAAAAAGATTTTGATGAAGTGGCAGATGTATACGTAATTAATACTTGCAGTGTAACCGAAAACGCCGATAAAGAATGTAGACAATTAGTACGCAGAATACAACGTAAAGCTCCCGAAGCAATGGTGGTAATTACTGGGTGCTATGCTCAACTTAAACCAAAAGAAATTGCCGAAATACCCGGTGTTGATTTAGTATTAGGCGCTGCAGAAAAATTTAATATTACCCATCACTTAAAAGAAATTACTAAAGGCGATAGTGCAAAAATTTGTAGCTGCGATATTGAGGATGTAAATGTATTTACTGCATCGCATTCCATTAATGATAGAACAAGAACCTTTTTAAAAGTACAAGATGGTTGCGATTATAGTTGTAGCTTTTGTACCATACCAATGGCAAGAGGAAAAAGCCGTAGCGATAGTATAGAAAATGTACTTGCCAATGTTCAACATATTGCAGAAAATGGAGCTAAAGAAATTGTATTAACAGGAATAAATTTAGGCGATTTTGGCAAAGGGTTTATGGGTGGAAAAAAGAAAGAAGAAGATTTTTTTGAATTAATACAAGCCTTAGATGAGTTAGATAGTGTAGAGCGCTACCGAATATCATCTATTGAACCAAATTTATTAACCAATGAAATTATTGAATTTGTAAGCAATAGCAAACACTTTATGCCGCATTTTCACATTCCGCTACAAAGTGGTAGCAATAAGGTTTTGGGCATGATGAAGAGAAGATATAAAAGAGAATTATACGCCGAAAAAGTTGGGTTAATAAAAACACTAATGCCTCATTGTTGTATTGGGGTTGATGTTATTGTTGGTTTCCCTGGAGAAACAGATGAAGACTTTAAAGAAACCTTTGATTTTTTACATAGTCTGGATATTAGCTACCTCCATGTATTTACCTACAGTGAAAGAACAAATACAACTGCGTTAGATATTAAGCCAATTGTGCCTACCCCTATTCGTAACGAACGTAATAAAACTTTACGGAACTTAAGTTATCAAAAAATGCAGTATTTTACTACCCAACATATTGGACAAACTCGTAAAGTATTGTTCGAAAAAAATAGTAGCACTGGTATGATGGAAGGCTACACCGATAATTATATAAAAATAACTGCTGCAACTAATAATGCTTTAGTAAATTCAATAACAGAATGGAAAATTTAAAAGATAAAATCTTAAATAAATACCAAGTAACTATTCATTTTGAAATGGATGAAAAGTTTATGACCCTAGTGCCAGAACACCGGGTATTAATAAACTCGTTAATAGAAAAAAATATTATAGATTCTTACGCCGTAAGTTTAGAAAGCCAACGCAGTTGGATTACCATAAATGCTGTTAGTAAGGCCGAGGCTAAAAAAATATTATCAAAATCGCCTTTGTTTAAATACTGGGTGGTAGAAGTGGATGATATTTTTGTATACGATGGGCAGATTTATAGGCTCCCTGTGTTGCAATTAAATTAATATAAACACCTTAAAATAAAAAAACCTCACTAATGGTGAGGTTTTTTTGTGGGAGTTACAGGAGTCGAACCTGTGACCCTCTGCTTGTAAGGCAGATGCTCTAAACCAACTGAGCTAAACTCCCTTCTTTTGGGTGGCAAAGATAAGGGTAAAAAGTTTTATGCAAAAGTTTTTTAGAAAGTTTTATTTAACCCCTTGATACGGGTTAATTTTTATTTTTTTCAGTACAACTCAGATGCAAAAAATACTGGTAATAAAAAATTATTTTAACTCGGCAACTAATCTTTCCCTTGGTGCTTTAATAAAATCTCTAGGGTATTTTTTAAAATAACGCCCTAACATTCCTAAAAATTCTGGATAGTCTCTTAAATGTATTCCTCTACTTTTTACAGCTACAAAAAATGCTAAGCCAAAGCTTACAGCAAAATTTATAACCCCAATTAAACCAACACCAAATAAAGTGTAGCTTAATTCAGAAAAAGAGATAGCATGATTTAGGCCAAAAAAACCAATAGCCGTATTTGCAGCAGAAATAGTAATATGCCTTATATCAAATGGCAACCCAAACATTTTACCAAAAAAACCTGCCATCCCCAAGAAAAAACCAAGCGAAATATTGCCAATTAATGATCCAAGATTATTTTGAACATACTTAATAATTTTGTTTTTCCATTTTTCGCTAAAGTTGCGTAACCCTACCCCACTCCGCATTCTATCGGCTACTTTACCATACACTACATAGTTTTCTACATAGCCAGCAATAATACCACTTGCAAATAAAAAAAAGCCCGTAAAGCATGCATACAACAACGCAAGGCTATGAAAAGGTTGTTGATCGGTCAATAATTTTTGAGCAGCTGCACCACTTGCTATCATACTACCAGTAGTGTTAAAAAACAACATGGCTAATAAATAGGTTAAAGGAAAAACGACTAATAAATTACCTGCAAAAGAGGCTAACTGCGTTCGACTAACTTTTGCAACTGTTATAGCTAAATTTCGTAAATCTGGCTCATCGCCAACTTTTTGTACATCAAAACTACTGGCAACATTATTAGCGGTGTAAGCAGGTTGTTTGGTGGCAAGTGTACTGCCCGTTTCTTGTATTAAAATAAAGCCCAACGAATAATTTGAACTATACAAAAAGCCTTGCCAAAAGGGCGCTAAACTTAATTTACCTATAAGGTTTTTTATAATTCCTATAAACGAAATAATTACCCCACCAGTAGCAGCACTCCAAAACATTTTCCAAAAATCTTTTCGGGTGGTCGTAATATAATCTTCGCCTCTTTTACCGCCATGCTCTGCAATTTGATAGGCTAAATAGCCTGTATTTTCACTTAAAAATTCTTTAACCGATGTTTTTCTATTTTCATTTTTAACAACGGTTTTAAAATAGTCTACAAAACGTTCGGTGTTAAATTGGCTATCGCTATCAAGCACATCTATTATTATAAATAACCGATCAATTTGTTGTTGTAATCTAGTAAGAATATAGGTTTGAGCAAGACTGGTTCCATATTTTATTCGCTGTTCCTTTATCCATATTATACTTTGATTACAATTATGCAACGCCTCTGTTATTGTAGCTAACAAGGCTCTTTTTTGCTCCTGGTTCTGATGGGGTAGCTCGGCAAGTTTTAAATACTCGTTTGTTAATCTATTCTGTTCTAAAAAAGGAAATGCTGCATCATTAAAATTTTGATAGCGTTGGGTTACCTCTTTTTCTATACCCAATGTAGCTACCCTATAACTAAGTATTTGAAACGATTGATTCAGTTGTTTTATTAAAGTAGATTCTGTTAAGTTTACTTGTACCCCTAGTATTTCAAAAAATTGTTTCCATAAATCCCCATCTAAATTTTGCACCCATACATAATCTTTTTTGCGATAAAAAACATTATTGATTACATATAAAAAATCGTTTGAGTTTAATAAGGCTGGAATAATTTTATGTTTTAATTTACTCGTTAGCTCTTGAACAAATCCCCTACCACTCACTACCCCATTTTCGGTTAGTGCAGTTACTATATTAGTTCGTAAAAATTGAGAAAGCAACGCTTTCCGTAATGAAAAAAGAGCCCTTTTATCTTGACTTAATTGATATAATAATGCTTTAAAATTTAAGTTGGCTTGGGCCGTATCATTTTCGTTTGAGGGGCGAATGGCTTTTATTATACTAGTTAAATAAAACAAACTATTACCGCTAGCATTTAGGGGCAATACAAGCGCTTGCTGCTTTTTGGGCGGCTGAGTAGTTTCTTTAGTTCGTTTTGTTAAGCGTAGCATTTTATTAAAAGTAATATAAGTACAATTTACAGACAATAATTATACCCAAAATGTTGCAGACAAAGGAATTTAGGTAAAATCGCATTATTTTTGTGTTACTGATGACAACAACTACTAATAACGATACTAAAACAATAATTGAAACAGATATACTTGTGGCTACTGAACCCCCATGCAGTTTAATTGTTTGGAATGATGAAGTAAATACATTTGAGTGGGTGATAGAAACGTTGATAGACGTATGTGGCCATACCGAACAACAAGCCGAGCAATGCTCCTTATTTATACATAACAAAGGCAAATATGCCGTTAAAGAAGGCGATTACTATACGCTTAAACCAATGTGTGTCGCTATTACCGAAAGAGGAATTAATGCTACAATTGAGGTGGTAGCAACGTAAAAATTTACTCCGCTTTTTAATAAAACATAAATAATTTTAATGCAGGTATTGTTTCAAAAACAATACTATTAAATAATAAAAACAAATGCAAATAGCAATTTTAGGTGCAGGTATGGTTGGTAGAGCCATGGCAATAGACTTACAACAAAAATATTCGGTAACATCTTTTGATGTTAGTGAACAGTCGCTAGATATTCTTAGCAAAAAAAACAAGTTAATAAAAACAGTAAAAAGCGATTTAAGCAATTTTGAAAACTACCCTACACTTTTGCAAAATTTTGATTATGTAATTTGTGCGGTACCTGGCTTTATGGGATACAACGCATTACAAGCAATTATTAATGCAGGAAAAAATGTGGTAGATATTTCTTTTTTTCCAGAAGATGCATTGGCTTTAGATAATTTAGCAAAACAAAAAAATGTAACCGCCATTGTAGATTGTGGCGTAGCCCCGGGGATGAGCAATTTAATTTTAGGTTACCATAATGTAAACATGACGATTACTAATTTTGAATGTATGGTTGGTGGCTTACCTAAAAAAAGAGTAAAGCCATTTGAATATAAAGCTCCCTTTTCCCCTATTGATGTGTTGGAAGAATATACTAGACCTGCTCGTTATGTAGAAAATAGTTGCATTATTACAAAGCCTGCTTTAAGCGATGCTGAGTTATTAAATTTTGAACCTATTGGCACGTTAGAAAGTTTTAATACTGATGGCTTACGAAGTATTTTATTTACTATGGGGCACATTCCTAATATGAAAGAAAAAACGCTTCGTTATCCTGGCCATATAGATTTAATGAAAGGCTTAATTGCTGCAGGTTTTTTAAGCACCGAAAAAATTAATGGCTTAGCAACAACCCCAATGGAATTTACAAGCAAATTACTTTTTAACCAATGGAAGTTAGGGGAAGAAGAGCCTGAGTTTACCCTTATGCAAATAAACATTAGCGATAAGACTAAAACGATTACCTATAATTTGTACGACGAGTATGATGCAACTACAAAAACCAGTAGTATGAGCCGTACAACTGGTTATACTGCTACCGCTGCACTAAATATGTTGATTGATGGGCAATTTAAGGATAAAGGCGTTTTTCCGCCAGAGTTAGTTGGTAAATACGAAAATTGTTTTAACTATATGTTGGGTTACCTTAAAGAGAGAAACGTACTTTATACAAAAAGTGAAGTAGTAAATTAATTTTATGATTATTTTATGTATAGTTGACGTTTCGTAAGTTATTTTTACCAATAAATAGTACACTAATTAACACCACTAAGGCTTGTTTAACTTTACAACTTTTAAAATTAAGAATGAAAAAATATTTAATAATAGTAACCCTCGTTTTTTTTATTTCTTGTAAAGAAGAGGAGAATGGAGAAAGTACAAAAGAATCAGTAACTGGCATACCTGCCCCCACAATAATTAATGCAACTGTTAAATCTGTTTACGAACATGATGTTGCTGCCTATACACAAGGGCTTGAATTTTACAACGGATTTTTATTTGAAAGTACAGGAGATTTTGAAAACTCTTCCTTAAGAAGGACGGATTTTAAAACGGGTAAAGTTTTAGAAAAGTATATGATGGGTAGTAAACAAATTTTTGGCGAAGGAATTACTATTTTAAAAGACACTATTTACCAACTAACCTGGCAAAACAATATCGTAAATGTGTACGATGCAAAAAATATTAATAAAATTGTAAAAACATTTAAATGGCCTAACGAGGGATGGGGCATTACTAATAATGGTACAGATTTAATTATTAGTACCGGTAGTGCAAATATATATATTGTAAACCCAACTAATTTTAGAGTAAAAACTTCCGTTGTTGTAGAAGATAATGAAGGAACCGTAGATAGAATTAATGAACTAGAATATATTGATGGATTTATTTACGCCAATAGATATTTAGAAAATAATTACCTATTAAAAATTGACCCAAGCAGTGGGCATGTACTAGGCAAAATATTAATTCCTAATTTAGAAGAACAATATTTTAAAGGAAAGTTAGCTAACCCAAAAGATATTGAAGTATTAAATGGAATTGCTTACGACTCAACTACAAAAAAGCTATACATTACTGGCAAGCACTGGCCAAAATTGTTTGAGGTAAGTTTAGATTAATAGTAAGAAAATAATAAAAGGAAGTGTCAGCAACAAAATAAAAAAGTATTTTTTGCTAGGAATAGTTTGAAAATTTTAGGGGATAAAATAATTTATTACTTATTATCTTCTTTCTGCTTCTTTAATAATTAATGCTTTTGCTTTTTTGCCCAATACAATACCGTTTAAACTTTCCATAGCATCTTTAGCCTCGGCATTATCTGGCATATCCACAAAAGCAAAACCACGGCTTTTACCTGTTTCTCTATCCAGCACAACTTTAGCAGATTTTATAGTACCAAATTTCTCAAATATTTCTACTAACTCAGCATCATCCAAATCATAAGGTAAGCCAATTACAAAAAGATTCATACAGTATATTTTTACAAAAATAAGGGTATAGGTTGGTACTACAAACGTAGGTCGTTGATCTAGTTTCAAAAATCAAAAAATTCCCTCTTACTTTTCAGCAAGAGGGAATTATAACTTATGTATTATTCGTTAATTAGTATCCGCCCATTCCGCCCATATCTGGTGCACCATGGCTATGTGGAGCTTCTTCTTTAGGCTTATCTGCAATAACACACTCGGTAGTTAACAACATACCAGCAATACTTGCAGCGTTTTCTAATGCTACACGGCTTACTTTAGTTGGATCAATTACACCAGCCTTAAATAAGTTTTCGTACACTTCTGTTCTTGCATTAAAACCATAATCGCCTTTACCTTCTCTAATTTTTTGTACTACTATCGATCCATCAATACCAGCATTTTCTGTTAAGCAACGAATAGGTGCTTCTAATGCACGGCGTACAATAGCCATACCTGTTTGCTCATCTGCAATTTGCCCTTTTACTTTAGGATCTAAACTTGCAACGGCACGTATGTAAGCAACACCGCCACCTGGTACAATTCCTTCTTCAACAGCAGCTCTTGTTGCATGTAAGGCATCATCTACTCTATCTTTCTTTTCTTTCATTTCTATTTCGGTTGCTGCACCAATATACAATACCGCTACACCACCAGCCAATTTAGCTAAACGCTCTTGTAATTTTTCTTTATCATAATCACTAGTAGTCGTTTCTACTTGTGCTTTTATTTGGTTTACTCTTGCAGTAATTTCTTTTTTGCTTCCTTTACCACCAACAATTGTTGTATTGTCTTTATCAATAGTTACCGAAGCAGCCTGACCTAAAACTGTTAATTCAACTCCTTCTAATTTAAGACCCATCTCTTCGCTAATAACTTCACCTGCTGTTAAAATAGCAATATCAGTGAGCATTTCTTTTCTTCTATCGCCAAAACCTGGTGCTTTTACTGCTGCTACTTTAATAGTACCACGTAATTTATTTACTACTAAAGTTGCTAAAGCTTCGCCTTCTAAATCTTCTGCAATAATTAATAATGGACGACCAGTTTGTGCAATTTTTTCTAAAATGTGTAAAATATCTTTCATCATTGATATTTTTTTATCAAAAATTAAGATATAAGGATTACTAAGCTCAGCTTGCATTTTTTCGCTGTTAGTAACAAAGTATGGAGATATGTAACCTCTATCAAATTGCATACCTTCTACAATATCAACTGTTGTATCTGTTCCTTTTGCTTCTTCAACGGTTATTACACCTTCTTTACCCACTTTTACAAAAGCTTCTGCAATTAATTTACCAATTGTTTCGTCGTTATTAGCAGATATGGTTGCAACTTGTTGAATTTTTTTGGTATCGTTACCAACGGCTTGAGATTGTGCTTTTAAATTTTCTACTACTAAAGAAACTGCTTTATCAATACCACGTTTTAAATCCATTGGGTTTGCACCAGCAGCCACCATCTTTAAACCTTCGCTAATAATTGCTTGAGCTAAAACCGTTGCAGTTGTTGTACCATCACCAGCTTGATCAGCGGTTTTGCTAGCAACTTCTTTTACCATTTGTGCACCCATATTTTCAATAGCATCTTCTAATTCAATTTCCTTTGCTACAGTTACACCATCTTTGGTTACGGTAGGTGCACCAAATTTGCGTTCAATAACCACATTACGGCCTTTTGGCCCAAGGGTTACTTTTACAGCATTGGCTAAAGTGTCAACGCCTTTTTTCATTTTGTTTCTTGCTTCTATATCGAAGAATATCATTTTTGCCATAATAAGAAACCCCTTATCCGCCAAGGCGGAGCTTTTGATACTACTGGGGTGCGTAGCTTTTATTTTTTTATAAACTTTAAAATTTAAAGAACTTAGTTCCACCTTTAGGAGGCGGAGGGGGTTTATACTATTGCTAATATATCACTCTCCCTCATTATCAAATATTCCTTGCCTTCAATGGTAATTTCGGTACCAGCATATTTACCATATAATACCTTATTGCCTGGTTTAACCATTGTTGGCTCATCTTTTTTGCCTGGTCCTGCTGCTAATACGGTACCATGTTGTGGCTTTTCTTTTGCAGTATCGGGTATAATAATACCACCTGCAGTTTTTTCTTCTGCTGCAGCAGCTTGAACAATAACTCTATCGTGTAATGGAGTTATACTTAATTTTGAAGCACTAGATGCTTTTGCCATAGTTTTATAATTTTGTTAGTTTTAATTTATTGTGCAAATGTATAGGCTAATAATGTGCCAAACCTATTTTATGACATTTATGACAGTCTTTGCTGTAAAATTGTTCATTTTATGTAGGTTAAAAAGAAAAAAAGGCAGTCAACTGCTTATTAAAGCATTATTCAGTAATAATAATTAATTAAAAACTACCTTTGCCGCCGCAATAAAAGGCTAAAAATGTTAAGTAGAAGAAATATAAGAATTAAGGTAATGCAAACATTGTATGTCGTTGATAGTTTAAAGGATCAAGTTAAAACTGGAGAGCCTCTTACCATTTTAAATAAAAAAATAGACCAAAGCCGACAATTACTTACCTACCTAGTTTATTTTGTAACCGAAGTTGCCCGTTTTGCTGAAAAAGATGCTTTAAAAAAATCGAGTAAACATTTACCAACCCAAGCCGATTTAAATATTAATACCAAAATTGTTGGTAACGAATTATTGTGGAAAATTGTAGAGGCAGAAGGTTTTAAAACAGCAGTAGCCGAGTATAAATTGCCGCATTTAATAGATACTGAGTTACTTAAAAAAACGTATCAAACCCTTACCCTATCTGCCGAGTATAAAGAGTATATTGATGTACAAAGTAGAGATAAAAAAAGTGAAAAAGATATTATTGAATATATCTTTAGCACCTTACTTTTACCCAATGAAGATTTTATAAACCATGTAGAAGAAAAATTTATTAATTGGGATGATGATGCTGAGCAAATGCAATTGTTGGTTTTAAATATTATTCAAAAACCTAGTAGTGCAAATTTTAATACTATTCTTACAAAAGATAAACTAGATTTTGCAAGGGAATTAACCCAAACCGTTTTAGATAAAGAGGCGCACAGCAGAGAATTAATAAAACCAAAATTAAAAAATTGGGATGCAGACAGAATTGCATCGTTAGATATGATAATTTTGCAAATGGGTGTTTGCGAATTATTATATTTTGAAACCATACCCACAAAAGTTACCATTAATGAATACATTGATTTAGCCAAAGATTACAGCACCCCACAAAGTGGCCAGTTTGTAAACGGATTGTTAGATAATATTCATAAAGAACTTATGGCTAGTGGTAAAATCGTAAAAAAACAATTTACTAAACGATAAAAAATGAATAAAGTTTTTTTCTTATTTTTTATACTTGTTGCATTAACGAGTTGCGATATAAAACGTAAAGATAAAATTGCAGATGACCAAAGTAAAGCGTTAGAACAAGCCACTAAAGATACCACAACGGTACAAATTATTGATAGTTCCTATAATTTTGGTAAAGTTACCGATGGTGAGTTAGTTGAATATAACTATCGCTTTAAAAACACTGGCAACAAGCCTTTAGTAGTAGTAGATGCAAATGCAAGTTGTGGATGTACTGTACCAGAAAGGCCAGATAAACCAATTTTACCTGGAGAAATAGGTTTTATAAAAATTGTATTTAATAGTAAAGGAAGAGCTGGAGAAACACATAAAACAATTACAGTACACTCAAATGCAAAACCCGATTTTCCTATATTGGAATTAAGAGGAGATGTGTTAGAAAAAAAGCAATAAAAAATTTTGAATTTTGAATTTTGAATTTTGAATTTTAGCCCAAAGTAAAAATCAAACAGATTAACGGATTTACGAATTAACTAATAAACAAAAACAATACACATGAACCTTTTAAGTATTTTTTTAATGACTGGGCAAGGCGACCCAAAGGGCGGAAGCTCAATGACATTGATAATGATGGGCGGAATGATTTTAGTTTTTTGGCTTTTTATGATTCGTCCTCAAGCAAAAAAAGCAAAGCAACAAAAGCAATTTATTGCCAACCTACAAAAAGGCGATAAAATCGTGACCATTGCTGGTATACATGGTACCGTTAATAAAGTAAACGACGATGGTACGCTAAACTTAGAAACTAGCCCAGGCAGTTACATGAAAATTGAGCGTAGTAGTATTAGCATGGAATGGACGGCTAATATTAATAAGCCTGTTACTGAGGCAAAATAGTTTGTAAATACAGTGTGCGATGTTTGATGTATGATATACGACAATCCTAAAATTTAGGCGTAATTCAAACATCGTACATTTTAACATCGTACATTTACAAATGCTTAAAATCGGACTCACAGGCGGCATTGGCAGTGGTAAAAGTACTGTTGCGAAAGTGTTTCAAACGCTTGGCATTCCTGTTTATTATGCCGATGATGCAGCCAAAGAATTAATGAATAATAATGAAGGGCTGAAACAACAAATCATTCTTCATTTTGGCAAAGATGTATATGAAAACAAGGTGCTTAACCGAAAACTTCTTGCCCAAAAAGTATTTAATAATCCTACACAATTACACTTACTTAACAGCCTTGTACATCCTGCAACCATACAAGCTGCCGAAGATTGGTTTGTCCAACAAAAAGCCCCTTATTGTATTAAAGAAGCTGCCTTAATTTTTGAAAGCGGTAGCCAACAAAATTTAGATTTTGTAATAGGTGTTTATACCCCAACCACAATTCGTTTGCAACGAGTAATGCAACGAGATAAGGCTACCAAAGAAGAGGTACAACAGCGTATGGACAAGCAAATTGATGAAACTATTAAAATGCGTTTATGCGATTTTGTAGTTACTAATAATGAGCAAGAGTTGCTAATACCACAAGTAATGGCTTTGCATGAAAAATTTATTCATTAACTTTTTATACAGCACTAGAAAAATTCCCTTATTTGGGTAAATATCGTAGCACTTAAAACCAAGCAATTATTTTAACTTTGGATTCCTTTTTTATTTACTTGTTTTGTAGCCTATAAAATGAGTTACCATGCCAAAGATATTTTTGTATTCAACAAAGCAAATGGCATGTGGAAAGGTTGCTTTTCGGTAAGCTATTTTGACTGAGTTATTATTATTATAATTACTGCAATTATTCTTCTTTTTAATTATTTTATTTTAAAGATGATAAGTAATAGAAATGCCTCAAAAAATTGAGACATTTCTATGAAATTAATTTTAAGTTTTTAGCTTAATTCTTTTAACTGAGTAGCATATAAAACTATAAATACAATTGGAATAATTACTCCAATTAATCCAAAACCCACACCTACTGTTACAAATGTGTAAATAATTGGCATTAGTTGCCCTGCAACATAAATGAAAAATCCTTGTTTTTGAAGCTTACGCATTTTCATAGCTCCATAAAAGCATAATGCAATACCTACCAATCCAATAATTAAGCCAACCCAAATAGAACCAAATCCAGCTTTATCTGATACTTCAGTAAGTTCTTTAGATTTACCCATAATTGAGCTTAAAAAGCCAACACCTAGTACACCTAAAATTGAAAATAATGCTCCAACTCCACAAGCTATGTAAGTTAGGATAGTAAGTACATTTAACATTTGTGGGAGTTTTTTCATGTCCTTGTCTCCAGAGTTTAAGAAGTCTTTTGCTTCATTTACATTTTGATTTAAATCTGTCATAATTTATAGTTTTAGATTAACAAAATAGATAAAATTTATAATAAAACAAACCCTTTAAACTAAAAAGTGAAAATACACCTTAAACTTGGGTATTAAAATGTCGCATTTTTCGACACTTTTTGCCCCTTTTCCCCTATTTTTGCACTCCAAAATTTTAGACAACTACCAACTTATGGACAAATTGATTTATGTTATTCCGGCAATGGGCATTGTAGGCTTATTTTACACTTTTATTAAGTATGCTTGGGTAAGCAAACAAGATGCAGGTAACGAACGTATGAAAGAAATTAGTACGTACATAGCAGAAGGTGCTATGGCTTTTTTAAAAGCAGAGTATAAAATACTTGCCTACTTCGTTATTATAGGTGCTTTATTATTAGGCCTTATGGGTTATACTAATGCAAACAGTCATTGGAGTATTTCCTTAGCCTTTGTGTTAGGAGCTTTTTTTAGTGCCTTAGCTGGTTTTATTGGTATGAAAATTGCAACCAAAGCAAACGTTCGTACAGCACAAGCAGCACGAACAAGTTTAAGCAAAGCATTATCCGTTTCCTTTACTGGTGGTAGTGTAATGGGTATGGGTGTTGCAGGCTTGGCGGTGTTGGGCTTGGGCGGATTGTTCATTATTTTAAAAATGATTTTTGCTCCACATGCTGCAGTTGATAGTGTAGAAATGGAGAGAACCATAGAAATTTTAACTGGCTTTAGCTTAGGTGCAGAAAGTATTGCTTTGTTTGCAAGAGTAGGTGGAGGTATTTACACAAAAGCTGCAGATGTGGGTGCCGATTTGGTTGGTAAAGTAGAAGCTGGTATTCCGGAAGATGACCCTAGAAACCCAGCAACTATTGCAGATAATGTGGGGGATAATGTTGGTGATGTAGCAGGTATGGGTGCCGATTTATTTGGTAGTTATGTTGCAACGGTTTTAGCCACCATGGTGTTGGGCAGAGAGACAAATGCGTTAACGGATGCTTTTGGCGGAATGAGTCCTATTTTATTACCAATGCTTATTGCAGCAATGGGAATTATATTTTCAATCATTGGAACTTTCTTTGTACGTATTAGCGAAAGTGCTGGCCTTAGTACACACAAAGTACAACGTGCTTTAAATATGGGTAACTGGGGTAGCATGGTTTTAACAGCTATTGGTTGTTACTTTTTAGTAAACTTTTTATTGCCAGAGCAAATGAGTTTACGTGGCCATGATTTTACAAAAAATGGTGTGTTTGGTGCAATTATGGTTGGTCTTGGTGTAGGTGCTTTAATGAGCATTATTACCGAATATTATACCGCAATGGGCAAACGTCCTGTAATGAGTATCATTCGCCAAAGTGCTACTGGACATGCTACAAACATAATTGGTGGCTTAGCAGTAGGTATGGAAAGTACTTTACTTCCTATATTAGTTTTAGCTGCTGGTATTTATGGCTCTTACGCTTGTGCAGGTTTGTACGGTGTAGCTATTGCAGCTGCTGGCATGATGGCTACAACTGCTATGCAATTAGCAATTGATGCGTTTGGCCCAATTGCTGATAATGCTGGTGGTATTGCAGAAATGAGCGAATTACCGAGTGATGTAAGAGAAAAGACAGATATATTAGATGCCGTAGGAAATACAACTGCAGCAAGTGGTAAAGGATTTGCCATTGCATCTGCAGCATTAACAGCGTTAGCTTTATTTGCTGCGTTTGTTGGTATAGCAAAAATTGATGGTATAGATATTTACCACGCCGATGTTTTAGCTGGTTTATTTGTTGGTGGTATGATTCCGTTTATATTTTCATCTTTGGCAATTAAAGCGGTTGGAGAAGCTGCTATGGCAATGGTGGAAGAAGTTCGCCGTCAGTTTCGTACTATTCCCGGTATTATGGAAGGTACAGGCAAACCTGAGTATGATAAATGTGTGGCTATTAGTACAGAAGCTTCTTTAAAGAAAATGATGTTACCTGGTGCTATTGCTCTTTTATCTCCTATTATTATTGGTTTTGTTTTTGGTCCAGAGGTTTTGGGTGGTTTCCTTGCAGGTGCAACTGTTTGTGGTGTGTTGATGGGAATATTTCAAAACAATGCTGGTGGTGCTTGGGATAATGCAAAAAAATCTTTTGAAAAAGGTGTTGAAATAAATGGTGAAATGTATTACAAAAAAAGTGAACCACATAAGGCTTCTGTAACAGGCGATACGGTTGGTGATCCTTTTAAAGATACAAGTGGCCCATCAATGAATATCTTAATCAAATTGATGAGTATTGTGTCGTTAGTTATTGCTCCTACCCTTGCAAAATTACATCAAGATAAAATTGAAGCGAATAGAAAAGCACAAATAGAAACTATGATGAAAATGAGTGGTGGTGGAAGTACAATTATCGAAGAAAAATTACCAAAACAATAGATGATGCAGGTGTTGTTACCACTACCTCCAATACAATAAAAGGTACGGTAAATAATGATAGTGATTTTGTTTATGATTTAGGTGCAACGGGTATACTAAAATTAGCTAATGATGCAGCTATTAATGTTGGTGTAAACTTTACCGAAAAACAAGTAGTAGAATTTATGAACGATGCTACTAAACAAGCAGATAAAACTACTTGGTTTACCTTAGATAGATTGTATTTTGAAACAGGTAAGTCTACCTTAAAAGCAAGTAGTGCAGAACAATTAAAAAACATTGCAACCATTTTAGCTGCTTATCCCTCTATGGAGTTAAAACTAGGAAGATATACCGATAACAGTTTAGATAGTGCAATAAATATGAAAATATCTGTCGAAAGAGCCAACATAGATTTAGCGGAATTAGTAAAATTAGGTGCAGATGCAAAACGATTAACCGCAGAAGGTTACGGAGCTCAGTTTCCTATTTGTAATGCAAACGATACTAAAGAGTGTAAAGCACAAAACAGAAGAATTGATGTACGAGTAAGTAAAAAATAAGTATAGTTTGTTTTGTTATCAATTACACGATAACTCAAGAAAATATTAAAAATTCTAATCAGAATCATTATACCAAAAAGTCGCGGTGTTTCCACATCGGGACTTTTTTTTGACATCTCAAAGTCATTTTAAAACGCTGCAACCACTAACAGTTACAATAATCTATAAATACAATTGGTATAAAAAAAATTCACACAAAATAATTTGGCATTTACGAGTAAAATCGTACTTTAGCTACGAAATACATCGTATATAATGACATCAGTTAAATCAAATAAACCAACAGAAGGTGAATTAGAAATATTACAGGTGCTATGGAACAACAACAAAGCAAGTGTACGAACGGTACATGAAACTTTATTAAAAGTAAAAGATTGTGGCTACACTACTACCCTTAAACTAATGCAAATTATGTTTAAAAAAGGTTTAGTTAGCAGAGATGATAGCAACAAAATACATATTTATACGGCCAATGTAACTAGAGAAAAAACGCAAAAGCAATTTTTAAATAAAATGATTGATTCGCTTTTTGCAGGTTCTAGCACCAATTTAGTTTTACAAGCATTAGGCAATCATAAAACTAGTAACGAAGAGCTAAAAAAAATACAGGTACTTCTAAATCAATTAAAACAAACGAAATAAACAATTTTTATGTCTCAATTTGCTTATAGTTTTTGTATAAGTATGTTGCATAGCTTTTGGCAATGTGCAATGCGATAACTTTTTTATATGGCATTTACTAGTTTGTTCAAAAATCAATCCCCTTTAACAAAATAAGATAGCAGTAAAAAATAATTCTTAAAAAGCAGTTGATGAAATAACGAATAAAGTAAACTTAATACCAGTAAGTTTCTTTGAGGAAAATGAAGTGAAACTAAAAAAGGATTAACAGATAGTAATCAACCCATTAATAAGCAGGGAAATATGCAGTAATTAATTAATGGGCTTTTTTAATATAGCAACCGTTAACCTACTTACACAAATTAATTTATCTCGTTCGTCCGTTATTTTAATATCCCACACATGCGTACTAGCTCCAATATGCAAGGGCATGCAAGTAGCTGTAACAAACCCTTTAGTGGCACTACGTATATGGTTAGCATTTATCTCTAATCCTACACAAATAAATTTTTCGTTATCTATTACAAAATAAGATGCCACACTACCAATAGTTTCTGCTAAGGCACAGCTAGCACCACCGTGGAGTAACCCGTAGGGTTGTTTGGTTCGTTCATCTACAGGCATACGCATTTGCATAAACGTATCGCCTATGGTTACCCATTCCATGCCCAAATGCTTACCCATAGTATTGGGTGTAAGAGGGTTTATATCTTCTAGTGATAAATCTTTTTTAAACCAAATACTCATGAACTTTTTGTGGGGGTTATTGAGGTTTTAAAAATACGCACAAAATGTTATTAACTAAATACGGCTTTTAATAGTATCAATTACAGCTTGTGGTAAAAAGGGCGAAGCATCTCCTCCGTTTCTAATAATATCTCTTACAATGGTGCTGGCAACAGATGTATATTTTGGTTCGCCAGTTAAAAAAATAGTTTCTATACTTGAATCCATTGTACGGTTAGCATCGGCTATAGTTTTTTCGTACTCAAAATCGCTAACATAACGTATCCCTCTTAAAATAAAATTTGCTCCAATTTTTTTGCAATAGTCAATGGTTAATCCATCATACACAGCACCAAAAACTTTATTGGTATGTTTATAAATTTGGGCAATCCATTCTAACCGCTGCTCTGCAGTAAACATTGGGGTTTTATTAGCATTGCTACCAACACCAACAACAATTTTATCAAATAAATTTATAGATCTATTAATAATATCTACATGTCCAAGGGTTAGGGGATCAAATGTTCCAGGGAAAAGGCAAATACGTTCCATAATCTTTACTAATTTAAAAGTTGCTCTGTTAATTAATTACCTCTACCACTTAATAAATATAATACGGCCATACGTACAGCCACTCCATTTTCTACTTGGTTTAAAATTATAGATTGGTTACCATCTGCAACATCACTATCAATTTCTACTCCTCTATTAATTGGACCAGGGTGCATTATTACAATCTCTTTACCCAAACTATCTAGTAATTTTTTACTTACCCCATACGCCAAATTATATTCTCTTAAAGATGAAAACAACACCTGATTTTGTCGTTCTAATTGAATACGTAATACATTAGCCACATCGCACCACTGTAATGCTTTTTTCAAATTGTATTCAACTTTTACATCTAAGGCTTCGGTAATGTATTTTGGTATTAATGTTGGTGGACCAGCTACCATAACCTCTGCCCCCATTTTTTTAAGCAAATAAATATTACTTAACGCTACTCTACTGTGCATAATATCTCCCACTAAAACAATTTTTTTCCCTTGTAACGTACCTAATTTTTCTTGAATACTAAATGCATCTAACAAAGCTTGTGTAGGGTGTTCATTTATTCCATCGCCAGCATTTATAATTGCCGCAGGTATATGTTGTGCTAAAAAATGTGGAGCACCACTTGCACTGTGCCGCATTACTACCATATCCACTTTCATACTTAAAATATTATTTACAGTATCTAAAAGAGTTTCCCCTTTTGATACAGAGGAAGAGGAGGTGGTAAAATTAATGGTATCTGCACTCAACCGTTTTTCTGCCAACTCAAAACTAATACGAGTACGAGTACTATTTTCGTAAAATAAATTTACAATAGTTACATCACGTAAACTTGGTACTTTTTTAATTGGTCGTTGTAAAACTTCTTTAAATTGCTGGGCAGTTTGCACTATTAATGCAATATCCGAGGGGAGTAAATCTTTAATGCCGAGTAAATGTTTTGTACTTAGTTGCATTAAGGAACAAAATTAGAGTAAATAATTAAGAATTAAAAATTAATATAAAACTACTTCTTCTTTGTCCCAGTTTACTTTTACTTTTTGAGAAATGATGCTATCAATGGCTTTCCCACAATAATCTGGTTGAATAGGTAGTTCCCTATTAAAACGTCTATCTACTAATACACAAAGCTCTACTTTTTGTGATCGCCCAAAGTCTTGTAAGGCATCTAATGCTGCCCTAATGGTACGGCCTGTGTACAATACATCATCAATTAAAATTACTTTTTTGCCTTCTATTGTAAAAGGAATATCCGTTTTAGAGGCATTATGCAATTCATCTCTTACATCATCTCTGTAAAACGTAATATCTAAAATACCATATTGTATTTTTTGTTTGGGAGATAATTGCTTAATTATTTCTACTATTTTATTACTTACGAAAATTCCTCTTGGTTGCAAGCCAATGAAGACTACTTGTTCCAAATCATCAATATTTTCTAATAACTGATGGGCTAATCGAAGTAAGGTTATATTTAGTTGAGGTTTATCTAAAATTACTTTCACTAGTATAAATTTAAAAATTCGTAATCCTTATTTCTCCAACATAAACGGATACCTATAATCTGTCGGTGGGGTAAAGGTTTCTTTAATTGTTCTTGCACTTAACCAACGATATAAATTTAAAGCACTTCCTGCTTTATCATTTGTACCGCTTGCTCTTGCACCACCAAATGGTTGCTGCCCTACTACTGCACCTGTTGGTTTATCGTTAATATAAAAATTACCTGCACTGTTTATAAGCTTATTGGTAGCAAGTTCTACTGCATATCTATCTTGTGCTAATACTGCCCCTGTTAAAGCATAAGCAGAGGTTGAGTCTACTAATTTTAAGGTTTCTTCAAATTTGTTTTCATCGTAAACATAAATGGTAAGTACTGGCCCAAATAATTCCTCACACATGGTTGCATAATAAGGATCGGCTGCTTCAATAATGGTAGGTTCTATAAAATAACCTATTGTTTTGTCGCACTTCCCTCCTACCCATATTTTAGCACCGCTATTTCTTTTACGAGCATTTTTTATATAGTTTTCTAATTTATCAAAACTTTTTTCATCAATAACCGCATTTACAAAATTGGTAAAGTTTTCAACCGTACCCATTTGCATAGTCTTTACTTGCTCTACCAATTTCTTTTTTACTTCGGCAGCCATATTACTTGGAATATATGCTCTGCTTGCTGCACTACATTTTTGCCCTTGATACTCAAATGCACCTCTTGCTAATGCAGTAACCACAGCATCAACATTTGCACTTTTATGTGCAACTACAAAATCTTTACCGCCAGTTTCGCCAACAATACGTGGGTACGACTTATACATCCCCATATTCTTACCTATGGTTTCCCACATTTTATTAAATACACCTGTGCTTCCTGTAAAGTGTATGCCTGCAAAATCTGGATGATTAAATACAACTTCTCCAATGGTTGGTCCATCTATAAAAACTAAATTTATGACTCCATCAGGCAAGCCTGCTTCTTTTAAAATACGCATAAATAATTGTGCCGAGTACACTTGGGTGTTAGCACATTTCCACACTACCACATTACCACACATTGCAGCACTAGCAGGTAAATTACCACCAATAGCTGTAAAATTAAATGGGGTAAGAGCAAATACAAATCCTTCTAAGGGGCGATACTCCAAACGGTTATACATACCTGCTCCGCTTATAGGTTGTTGTCTATAAATTTCACTTAAAAAATGTACGTTAAAACGTAAAAAATCTATCAACTCACATGCGGCATCAATTTCGGCCTGATAGGCATTTTTACTTTGCCCAAGCATGGTTGTACCGTTAATGTATGGTCTATATTTTGTTGCCAATAAATCGGCGGCTTTTAAAAAAATATTTGCTCGGTTTTCCCAACTTAAATTAGCCCACTTATCTTTTGCTTTTAATGCAGCTGCAATAGCTTTTTTTACATGGCTTGCATCGCCTACGTGAAATTTTCCAAGCAAATGTTTGTGTTCATGTGGGGGATGTATGCCTATGGTTTTGCCCGTTCGTACTTCATCAGCTCCAATATACATAGGTACATCTGCAACGGAAGTTTTTAATTCTTTTAAAACTTCTTTTAAACGTTTTTTTTCTGGAGAATTTGGAGCATAATTTAATACTGGCTCATTAACTGGTAGTGGGTAATAAAAATCGCCAAATTGCATATCGTTTTTTTTGATTTTAATATTTATGGTACAAAGAAACAACTTTCTTTTAGAAAATTTTAGCTTTAGTAACCTAAGCATCTTCCTTTTCACTCATTAAATAGGCTTTTATAAACCCATCTAACTCCCCATCCATCACTGGCCCAACATTACCTACTTCATAATCGGTTCTATGGTCTTTTATCATTTTGTATGGATGAAAAACATAGCTGCGTATTTGGCTACCCCACTCTATTTTTTTCTTTTTACTATTGGCAGCGTTTTTAATTTCGTTACGCTTTTGTAACTCCAATTCGTATAAACGGCTTTTAAGCATTTGCATGGCAAGCTCTCTATTTCCTAACTGGCTTCTATCTTGTTGGCAAACTACAACAATACCAGTGGGTATATGCGTTAGCTGTACTTTAGTTTCTACCTTGTTTACATTTTGCCCTCCAGCACCGCCACTTCGGCTAGTATCCATCTTAACATCTGCAGGGTTTATTTCTATTTTAATGGTATCATCTACCAAAGGATATACGTTTATAGATGCAAAGGAGGTATGCCGCCTAGCGTTACTATCAAAAGGAGAAATACGTACAAGGCGATGAACCCCATTTTCGCCTTTTAAAAAACCATATGCAAACGAACCTTCAACTTCATACGTACAGCTTTTAATCCCTGCCCCATCTCCCCATTGCCAATCTAGCTCTTTTACTTTCCAGCCTTGCTTTTCGGCATACATTCTGTACATTCTTGCTAACATTTCTGCCCAATCTTGGCTTTCGGTACCACCAGCACCACTATTTATTTGTATTATAGCTGTTAGCTCATCTTCGAGTTCATTTAAGGTACTTTTAAACTCGGCATCTTCTAACCCAACATTAGCTTTATCGTAAGCTTCTTTTACTTCCTCTTCAGTCGTTTCGCCTTCTTTCCAAAAATCAAAAAGCAAGGCAAAATCTTCTACGGCGTTTTGTACGCTAAGAAACATATTTACCCAATACTCATTTACTTTTGTTTCTTTTAAAATTGATGTAGCTCTGGCATTATCGTCCCAAAAGCCTGGAGAAAGTGAAAGTTGCTTGTCGTTTTCTATTTTTCTTTTTCTATTAGCAACGTCAAAGAAACCTCCCCAAAACCACCAAACGGTCTCTCATACCCTTAATTTGTTCTATTGTCATAACTGTAAATATAGCTCTTTAAAAACTAAAATGTATTGATACAAAAAGCCTCGAATAAATCCGAGGCTTTTGTATTACTCTGTAATAAGTATTATTTATAATTTCTTGCAGTCATTTCAACTCTTCTGTTTAACGCTCTACCAGCAGCTGTTTTGTTATCAGCAGCAGGCTTATCCTGACCGTAACCAGCACTTGCTAATCTATCAGCAGCTATACCTTTAGTTTCTATATAGGCTTGAACAGATGCAGCTCTTGCTTCTGATAATGCTTGATTTTTTGCAGCATCACCCGTAATATCTGTATGACCATCAATAGTTAAATTATAACTTGCATTTTCATTTAAAATAGCAACTACATCGTTTAATGACTTAAATGATTTTGTTAATAATTTAGAACTACCTGTAGCAAAGAATACATTTTTAGCAGCAGCATTTATACGCTTAACAATTGCTTCGGTTATAACTGGGCAACCAAAGTTACTAGCAGGGCCTACTTCATTTACACATTTATCTTCTTCATCGTTAACACCATCACCATCGGTATCCGGTATTGGACAACCTTGGTAACGAGCAACACCAGCAACATCTGGACACTTATCATCTGCATCGGTAATACCATCCCCGTCTCTATCTGGACAACCCTGTAAAGAAGCGATACCAGCAACATCTGGACACTTATCATCTGCATCAGTAATACCATCACCATCTCTATCTGGACAACCCTGTAAAGAAGCGATACCAGCAACATCTGGACACTTATCATCTGCATCTATAACACCATCACCGTCTCTATCCTTTGGAACCTCAATTACCGGAGGAGGTATTACGATTGGCGCGACTTTTTTTTTACCAATACTTTGGCCTAAACCTAAAGAATAAAACATGTTATCGTCTATAACAGATTTTGTTAAGGACGCTCTATATAAGGCTTGCACAAATATATAAGCAGTTGAACTTAGGTTTGTTTGAACACCTACTCCCAATGGAACATAAGCACCAAACTTTTTAGTGTCAACAGGATATGCTGCACCAATACCTACAGTTAAAAAAGGGGCTACTAGTGAGTTATCGCCGTAAGGACGAATGTTTAATGCAGCTTCTGCTTCAGGAGAAAATTCTCTTCTAGAGACAACAGTTGAGCTAAGAGTAGGATACTCTAAAAATGTTCCGGTTGCTTTAAGAGATAAATCTATTTTATTGGTTAAACCTCTCCAATAAGAAATAGAAAAACCTTTACTCATTTCAGGAATAGTTGAATAAACCTTGCCAGAAACTGGTGATTTGATTCCAATAGGTGCTTTGTAATCTGACATATTAAAATGCACAGCTAACACTTCACCCTTCTTAGGGCCAGAATATTTACTTTCCATATCTTGTGAGAAACCACAGATAGAAATTAAAATAACTGCAAAAACTAATGATAATTTTTGTTTCATAAACTTTAGTTTGATTAATGTTTTTCGTTCTTAATAAGCAAATATAATGTTAAATTATTAATAAATTCTAATAACCAAAACTTTTAGCCTATTTTTTTTAAACTTTTATTTATTCCCACGTACCTTTTTTTAAATAATAATGGCCAAAAAGCTCTCCGAAATAGTAATGGCCACAAATATACCCCCATTGTGCCCATTTTTAAATATTTTGCAAGTAAATAAGCTACAGGAATTTGTAGTACCCAAAAAGATACAATATTTATGTATGTTGGTACTTTTTTCATTCCTTAATTGTTGTTTCACTCTATAATGCTATAAATAAATATGAAATTAGGAATTGATAACACTTGTGTTAAGGTTAGATAACTACTAAACTTATGTTACTTTTAAGAGTAAGTTGTATGACCAATTATAAAAATGTACTCAGTAAAAGTAAATAAAGCTGTATTTAAGTATAAAAAAGTTTTTTAATTACCCTATATTTGCAGCCCTAAACTGGTCTGGTAGCTCAGCTGGATAGAGCATCAGCCTTCTAAGCTGAGGGTCATTGGTTCGAATCCAATCCAGATCACGCAAAAAGGTTGTCCCATTTTG
Source organism: uncultured Bacteroidota bacterium (assembly GCA_903837525.1). GTDB lineage: Bacteria > Bacteroidota > Bacteroidia > Chitinophagales > Chitinophagaceae > Ferruginibacter. Next base: position 49,449 of record CAILUU010000033.1, read on the forward strand.
ACAACCTTTTTTTATTTTTATAAAAAAAATGGACGTAAAAATTGAACCTTCTTGGAAAGCCGAACTTAAAGAAGAATTTAAGAAACCGTATTTTTTACAAATTGCCACTTTTTTAAAAACAGAAAAAGCTTTAAACAAAGTAATTTATCCCCCTGGCACATTAATTTTTAATGCATTTAATCAAACTCCATTTAACAAATTAAAAGTTGTTATTATTGGTCAAGATCCTTACCATGGAGCTGGGCAAGCCCATGGCTTAAGCTTTTCGGTTCAAAACGGTATAAAGCCCCCGCCCTCTCTAGTAAATATTTACAAAGAAATACAACTAGATATTGGCATAGCGATGCCTAAAGAATATGGTAACCTTACCAATTGGGCACAACAAGGTGTTTTATTGTTAAATGCTGCTTTAACAGTAAGAGATGGTGAACCTTTTAGCCATGCTAAATTTGGCTGGGCCGATTTTACAGATAGCGTAATTCAAAAAATATCTGACAATAAAAAAGGAGTAGTATTTTTATTATGGGGTAAATTTGCACAAGACAAACAAGTACTAATAGACGAAACAAAACACCATGTTTTAAAAGCAGCTCACCCCTCTCCTTTTAGTGCAGATAAAGGTTTTTTTGGTTGCAAACACTTTTCTAAAACAAACGAATTTTTAGTTAAAGAAGGGCATCAACCCATTGATTGGAAATTATTAACCCCATAAAATAAAAAATGAAAATAGCTAAAGAAATTTTTGCAAGAATATGGGCTTTTTGGGGTCTAGTTACTTTTATAGTAACCTTCTCGATAATTTTTATCCCTTCCATGTTCTCGCATTTTTATAAAGATGAAAAAAAAGGACAAGATTACTTTATTCGAATATCGAAAGTTTGGATGAGTTTTTGGCTATTTTTAGTGGGATGTAATGTAAAAATTAAGGGAAAAGAAAATTTTAAAAAAGGTGAAAATTATGTAGTTATTTTTAATCATAATGCTTTTTTAGATGTGCCTTTATCTGCACCATTTGTGCCTGGTGGAAATAAAACTATCGCCAAGGATTCATTTAGTAAAATACCCATTTTTAAATGGTTTTACAAAAGAGGTGGTGTTTTGGTTAATAGAAAAAATGAAAGAAGTAGAATAAAGGGGTATGAAGAAATGCGGATGGTTTTAGCAAGTGGTATGCATATGAGTATATATCCGGAGGGTACTCGAAATAGAACCAGTGAACCCTTAAAAGCATTTTATGATGGTGCGTTTAAATTAGCTGTAGATGCAAAAAAAGATATAATCCCTACTATAATTATAGGCACTAAAAAAGCAATGCCTATTGAAAAAACATTTTATTTTTTGCCTACAAAATTAACTATGCATTTTTTACCCCCTATTTCTTCTGCTCAAATAGAAACAAAAGCTTTAAAAGAAAAAGTTTTTGAAACCATGAAAGATTTTTACCAAAAAAATGTTTAACCAGCTACTTAATTAAATTAAATTTTTGTAACAGCGTGGCTTGATTACCTGCTCTAACTAAATTATGTGTTGGGTAAGCACAAGTATAATAAACATCATCATTTAAATAATCGGTTAAAAACCTTAACGCTTGCATATAAATCATATACCTGCCAGCAAAATGAAACGATTTTTTTTCTTTAGCGGTTAATTCTTCTCCCATTTCGGTTAAATAGCCCTCGGTAATTGCATTATAAAAATTTAGGCGTATTTCTATTTTGCTAAAGTCGCTTTCCTCTTCGCTTACAGGGCTCAAGTACGTTCTCATCATATCTCCAACATCACTAATAAAATAGCCCGGCATTACCGTATCTAAATCAATTATACATAGTCCATTTTCATATGCATTGAATAATACATTACTAATCTTTGTATCGTGGTGTGTAACTCTTATTTTAAATCCAGATTTACGATTTTCAAATATTGTTGCAATACTTTTTTGAGCAATTAAATAGGCGATTAATTCCTTACTTTCTTCGATACGTTTAGCATTTCCATTTATTATTGCAGCCTTAAATTGTTGTAATCGTAAGTTTAAATTATGAAAGTTTGAGAGTGTGTTTTTTAATATCCCTACATCTACTTGTACTAATAATTTTGAGAACCGTGCAAATTGTTTTGCAGCTTCAAATGCTTGTTGGGGGGTGTTAACTACATCGATAGTATGTGAATTAGGTACAAAATTGAAAAGCCTATAATATCCATCCTCCTCTTTTACCATTGTTTTACCTGTTGTTGTTTTAAGCGGAGCAATAAATAAATAAGTTGGATGATATTTTTGTAGAAAAGTACTAAGCAAATCAATATTGAATGCAATATTTTCAGGAGTTGTAAAGACTGTTGTGTTAATTTTTTGTAATACAAATTTTTTATGATCACTATGTACTAACCAGGTAGAATTTATCAACCCATTTCCTAAGGGCTCTATCGAAAAATCAGTAATCGTAAATTGCTTTAAAACTTTTAACATAATTACTAAATTCGCTTAAATAAATTACATAATAAAATTGTGCTTTTGAAAGTCCTCATGCAAGTAGTGGTGTAAAAGGTAGGGCATTAAAAATTTTAAAAACTCTACCTTAAATATCCCTTTCTTTTTTAAATATAAGCCTCAAACTTTGATCGTAGGTAAAATAATTATACAGCCAGTTAGCAAATACAAATAGTCTATTTTTTACCCCCAGTATTAACATTAAGTGTAAAAACATCCAAATAGCCCAGGCAATAAAGCCACCTAAACTAATTTTTGATTTGGGCAAATCTACTACGGCTAAATTACGCCCAACTGTTGCCATACTTCCTTTATCATGGTAAACAAATTCTAAAAAATTTGCTGCACCACTTTTCATTTCCTCTCTATATAAATTTTTAGCAAGCATATCTGCCATTTGTGTTGCTACAGGTGCTACTTGTGGGTGGCCATTAGCATAACCAAGGGTTTGCATATAGGCTACATCACCTATAGCATAAACACTTGCACTGTCTATTACTTTACACTGCCTATCTACTTTAATTCTATTTCCTCTGGCAATTAAGGTTGCATCAATTCCTTCTGGAATATTTCCTTTAATACCTGCAGCCCAAATTACTAATTTTGTTTTTATTTCTTCGTTAAAATTGGTAACCAGCTTATCTCCGTTATAGCTTATTACTTTTGTATTTGTTTTGAGTGTAACCCCTAATTTTTGCAAATACTTCATACTCCTATCACTACTTTTTGGTTGCATCATTTCCAATGTTTTGGCAGTACCTTCAAACAAGTAAATATTCATTTTACTAAAATCTAACTCCGGAAAATCTTTATGTAAAACAAATTTTTTCATTTCGGCAATTGCCCCACTCAACTCAACTCCAGTTGCACCTCCACCAACTATGCACACATTTAAGTAGCCCTCAATACTTTCACTACCTTGTAACTCTGTAGCTTTCTCAAAATTTTGTAAAATTTTATAGCGTAAGTTCAATGCCTCAATAGTGCTTTTCATAGGTAACGCATGAGCAGCAATTTGAGTATTATTAAAAAAGTTGGTATCAGCACCAGTTGCAATAACTAATTTATCAAAGTATACATCTCCAAAATCGGTTACTAATTTATTTTCTGCAGCTAAAATTTGTTTCACTTCTCCTAACCTAATTTTTATATTTTTACTTTTGTGAAAAATTTTACGTAAAGGGAAACTAATATTACTAGCATCAAGTCCTGCTGTAGCTACTTGATAAAATAAAGGCTGAAATTGATGGTGATTAACTTTATCGATAAGGGTAATATCAAAGCCTGCTTTGTTTCGTAATTTACGAGCAAGTTGTAGTCCTCCAAAACCTGCACCGATAATAACTAATTTCATTGCTGTGTTTTTAACATAACAAAGATATGGTATTTTCAATACTTATTGAAAATATAAAATTTTACTCCAAGTTGAAGTAGAAAGCGTTACTCAAATAGTACCTAAAAAAGGATATACAACCTTGCTGGGCCTGTCTTTATCTCATAAACACAAGCCCCTATTTAGTACAACATCCTTACCTTAATAGTATGCTTAACATTTCTTAATAAATCCAGTGCGTTTTTACTTATGCTTTTATCAACATCAAGCACCACATAACCAATACTATCATTCGTTTTAAGGTACTGTGCCAAAATATTTATTTTATTTTTACTTAAGGTTGTATTTATTTCGGACAGCACACCAGGCACGTTATCATGTGTATGCAAAATACGGTGTGTACCCTCTTGTGGTGGTAATGCCAAAGCAGGAACAGTGTGGCTGCCTGTAGTAATCCCTTTTTCTAAATAACTAAATAATTTATTACTAACATCATCCCCAATATTTTGTTGAGCCTCCTGAGTACTACCACCAATATGTGGTGTTAGCAAAACATTAGACAACCCTTGTAAAGGTGTAACAAATTTATCGCTATTTTTTTCTGGCTCAACCGGAAAAACATCTATCGCAGCTCCTCCAATTTTATTTTTGAGTATTGCTTTACGTAAAGCTTCTAAATCTACTACCTCGCCTCTAGCATAATTAATTAAAATAGCCCCTTGCTTAAAATATTTAAGGTTGTTTTTATTTATTAAATTCTTTGTGCTAGCTAGCTCTGGCACATGTAACGATACTATGTCTGCTTTGCTAACCACTTCTCTTAAACTTTTTTTATCTGTAGCATTACCAAGCGGTAATTTTATTTCAGCATCGTAAAAAATAACGTTCATTCCTAAACCCTCTGCCAACACACTAAGCTGGCTTCCGATATTTCCATAACCAATTATCCCCAATGTTTTTCCACGTAATTCGTAACTGCCACTTGCCTCTTTTAACCACTTACCTTCATGTGCCGCTTTATTTTTATCTACAATTTTACGTATGAGCATAATAGATGCTCCAATTACTAACTCTGCCACACTTCTTGTATTGCTGTAAGGTGCATTAAAAACCACCACTCCTTTTTTTGTGGCTATTTTTAAATCAACTTGGTTTACCCCAATACAAAAACAACCAATTGCTTGTAACTTTGTAGCTGCTTCCAATACTTTTTTTGTAATTAATGTTTTACTACGTATTCCCAATAAATGCACATCTTTTATTGCTTCAATTAATTCAATTTCGCTTAATGCCCCATTTATTTTTTTTACATTTGAATACCCACTAACGTTAAAATGTTTTACTGCTACATCACTGATATTCTCTAGAAACAATATGTTTATCTTTTCTTTAGGATAACTGGTAAGTTTTTTTTCTGCCATAATATTTACACCGTATTTTGCACAAATATATTAAATCTACTTTTCTTTTTTATGGCACTAGCCTCAACACTTCGAAGCATCATTGTTGTGTCACTCACTTTTACTGCACACCTATGTTCAACAAATGCATTGCTTAGTTGTAATTCATCTACCCAAAAAGAAAAAACAGAAGCTGTTACCACACAAAAAATACGTTTAATAAATTTACCTGCCCCTACGCCTTTGCTTAAAACAGAAACCGATAGAATAAAATTAGCCTGCCAACAATGGTATGATACCGCTTTAGCACCTAAAGATTTTTATGGTGGAATTATTGTGGCAAAAAATGGGAATATAATTTTTGAAAAATACAATGGAACAGCACATTTTGGGGGTACCGATTTTATTACAGATAGTACCTCGATGCATATAGCTTCGGTTTCAAAAACATTTACGGCTATGGCTGTATTAAAACTTTGGCAAGATGCTAAACTTAATATAGATGATGAGTTTAGTAACTATTTTCCGCAATTTAATTACCCAGGAGTTACTGTTCGATCCTTATTAAACCATAGAAGTGGCTTACCAAATTACACCCACTATTTAACTCATATTGGTTGGGATATTACTAAACCTGTAACTAATATTGACGTATTAAATACCTTAATAACCCATAAAGCTTCTTTGATAAATATTGCACCGCCCAACACAAAATTTAGTTACTGCAATACCAACTATGCGCTACTTGCTTTATTAATTGAAAAAGTAGCAGGCGTACCCTACAGTAACTATTTAAATACTACTTTTTTTGCTCCATTACAAATGAAAAATACATTTGTATATAATTTAGCGGATAGCTTAAAAGTAACGCCCAGCTTCGATTGGAAAGGCAGGTTAATACCTTTTAATTTTTTAGATGCAGTTTATGGTGATAAAAATATTTATACTACACCAAAAGATTTATTGCTTTGGGATAGATTATTAAACAGCAATGAAATTTTTATACCGCAAATTTTAAACGAAGCATATAAACCCTATAGCAATGAAAACCCTGGTATAAAAAATTACGGCTTAGGTTGGCGAATGAATATTTATGATACTAATAAAAAAATAATTTTTCATAATGGTTGGTGGCATGGTAGTAATGCAGTTTTTATACGGCTGTTAGATGAAAAAGCCACCATTATTGTAATTGGCAATAAGTTTACAAAAGCCATTTATCATGCCAGAGTATTAGCAAATATTTTTGGAAACTATTATTCTGTTGAGGAAGAAGAAGAAACTGAAAATACAAAAGCGGGGGATAGTTTAGCAAACACAAAAAGCTCAACCCCAATTTTTAAAAAGCCAGCCCCTTCATCAAAAGATGCTTTACTGATGGAAAAGCTAAGAGATAAAAACGGTGCTAAATACGAAAAAAAATACTAACCGATTTCCACATTTTTAATATTAATTTGTGGATTAATAAATAGTATACTTTTGTGATATATAAGTATTAAAGTACTAACTTTACCTCACCTAAAATTGCTATTATGACAAAATTTCTATCTAGAATAGCCTTTCTGCTGTTCGTACTATTTCCACTTTCCTCCATGGCACAAAAAACTGGTGTGGTACTTTCCGGAGAGGATAATAAACCCCTTAGTGATGTTACTGTCACTATAAAAGGCACTAAAACTGCAACCATAACAAATCAGTCTGGCTACTATTCTATAAAGGCTGTAAGCGGACAAACGTTAGTATTTTCTTACATTGATTATACCAAAAAAGAAGTTGTTGTAGGTGAGTCTTCCACTATCAATGTTACCATTTTTCAAACCCAAAAGCAACTAGGCGAAGTAATCGTTACTACTGCATTTGGCATAAAAAAGAGTAACCGTACTTTGGGGCATGCTGAGCAAACTATTTCTGGAGAAGCTATTGCCGAAACTCAACGAGAGAATTGGCTAAATGCACTTACCGGTAAAGTAGCTGGTGCTACTATTAATGCTACAAGTGGTGCCCCTGGAGCATCTTCGCAAGTGGTACTTCGTGGTTTTAACTCAATTGGTGGAGATAATAGTGCACTTATTATATTAGATGGTGTTCCCTTAAATAATAGTGTAATGAATCAGGGAAGGCTAGCATCTGATGGTACCAATAGAAGCAATGATTTTACAAATAGAGCAGCAGATATTAACCCAGATGATATTGAAAGTATTACGGTGTTAAAAGGCCCTGAGGGTGCTGCTTTATACGGAGTTGAGGCTGGAAACGGTGCAATTGTAATAACAACAAAAAAAGCAAAAGCGCAAAAACTTAAAGTATCGTACGATAATAATTTTAGATGGGAACAAATAACTCGTTTTCATGATGTACAAAAAGTGTACGATAATGGATCAAATGGACTTTTTACAAATACAACACGTAATTTTTTTGGACCAAAATATGCCGATGGAACAAAATTTTATAACAATGTAAAAAACTTTTTTAATGTAGGCAGAACAGCAAAACATAATTTAACCCTTGAAGGTGGCTCTGGAAATACCGGTTATCGGGGTAATTTTTCTTATTTTGATCAAGAAGGAGTAATACCTAATACAGGCAACCAAAGAATAAACGCTCGTTTTACCGTTAACACAAAACTCTCTAACAAATTTGATGTTTCTGCAACTGCTGGCTATTACAATCAATATAACAGAAAAGCTTTTAGAGGTGTAGGTGGGTATTATTTAAATTTATTAACATGGCCACTTGATGATGATGCAAGAAAATGGCAAAACATTGCTGGCAACAGAAGAATTATATCAAAATCGTCTGGTGTTGATAACCCAGCAGAAGCTAATAACCCCTACTTTGAAGTAACTAGAAATAAAAATTTTGACATAACTAATCGCTTTACGTTTAATACTAATTTAACGCACTATGCAAAAGATTGGTTACAATTTGATTTACGTTTAGCCGCTGATGCTTATAAACAAAATGGTGCTTATTTGTATGATAGAGAGTCGTTCAATTTTTATACCGTTGGGGGCAGAATTGAGGAATACAACATGGATTATAAGGCCTTTAATTCAAATTTTTTAGTTACTGCTAAAAAAACATTTGGCAATTTTAATGTTAAATTATTACTTGGCCAATCTTTTGATGATAGAACCACTAATACTTGGTCTGTTTTAGCAGATAGTGTATATGATGCTGCTAGAAACTTAGATCCAAAAAACGTGCAAGTAGAGGGTAACACTTCAACCTTAAAAAGATTAAACAGCCGTACACAAGGTAGAGACACCTTAACCCTACAAAGAAACATTGGTATTTTTGCTGATTTAAACATTGCATATAAAAATTTCTTATACCTAAATGCTACAGGAAGAAATGACTGGTTAGCAGAATTCCCTAAGGATAAACGTTCTTATTTTTATCCATCTGTAAACACAAGTTTTGTGTTCTCAGAATTATTGCCTAAAAACAATATTCTAACATTGGGTAGATTAAGAGCTTCCTATGCAAAAACAGGTAAAAGAGCAGCTCCCTACTCTAATCAATCTGTATACACCAACTCAGTTTCAAGCACCAATGGATATGGAAATGCCTATGGCTTTGGGGCAAATAATCCCAATTTATTTCCTGAACAGCAAAGTACTGTTGAATTTGGTACAGAATTAAAGTTTTTAAAAAATAGAGTCACCTTAGATGTGGCAGTATATCAAATAGATATTAAAAATTCAATTGCTGCAAATGCAAGACCAAGCTATGCTACAGGCTTTATATTGTACACATCAAATATTGCTGATTTAACTAATAAAGGTTTAGAAGCTACGTTAGCGATTAATTGGGTTAAAAATAAAAAAATTGGTTGGAGCACTAATGTAAATTTCAATAAAATGCGAAATAAAGTAACTAGGTTACCCTTACCAGAGTTTTATAACTCCGACTCTTGGTTGGCAGGTTACCGAGCTAGTTTATACAGAGGTTTACCTACTACCACTATTGGAGGTCTTAATTATTTAAGAAATAAAAACGGTGCAATTTTAATTGACCCATTAAACGGATACCCTTTGGCCGATATTAATTATGTAAATATTGGCGATAGAAATCCTGATTTTACCATGGGCTTTGTAAATAATTTTAATTATAAAAACATCAAATTATCTTTTACACTAGATTGGAAAAAAGGTGGTGATGTATTAAATGGAACAGAACAACAATTAGTAACAAGAGGTTTAAGCAAAAGAACGTTAGATAGAGAAGTGAGTAGGATAATTCCAGGCGTATTAAATGATGGTTTGCAAAATTCTGCAACACCAACTCAAAACACCATAGCCATTAATCCATTTTATCAAAATGATTATTATACGGATAGAACTTATGCAGTTGATTTTGTGGAGCATGATGTTAATTGGTTAAGATTAAGAGATGTAACCTTGAGTTATTCCTTTGGAAAAAAAGTACTTGATAGGTTACGTATATTTTCTTCTGCTAGCGTATTTGTAACCGGTACCGATCTATTTATTTTTACCAATTATTCTGGAGTTGATCCAGCATCTAACGGTAATACACCTGCTACTGGTGGTGTTGGAGGCTTTGCTATAGACTTGGGTACTACTGCCACACCAATAGGTGTTAATACAGGCATACGAGTATCATTTAAAAATGGTAAAAAATAAATAACCTACTTAACTATAAATTATGAAAAGAATACTAATTTTTTTAATAGCTGTTGTAGCATTATCTACTTCATGCAAAAAATATTTGGATGATGCCTACAAAAATCCAAATTTACCAACCTACTCTCCGCCTGAGCAAGTTTTACAATCTTGCATTTCTGGTATGCATAGAGGAATAGCCTTTGATTCAAGAAACATTGGGTTTTACACACAAAATTTTGCACAAATTACAGGTATAAACCAGTGGGAAAGACATGGCTATCTTTTATCTGCAGGCTCTGCAAATAATGGAAGTGATATTTACCGAATGCATTATTGGAATATGGGTTATAATCTTATCGACATGATTGACTCTAGTAGAATTACAGGCAAATTTGATTATATAGCTGCTGCCTATTCATTAAACGCTTGGAGCTGGGTAACTGCTGCAGATGTTTATGCTGAAATGCCCGTAAAACAAGCCTTTGAAAGAGGTAGATTATCATTTGATTATGATAATCAAAACGTGGCTTATCAATTGGCATTAAGCTACTGCGATTCTGCATTAGCCAATTGGGCAAACGCTGCTGCAATGACAAAGCCATCCACTTTATCTCAGGGCGATTTGTGGTTTTTTCAGGGTAATCAAAGTAGGTGGATAAAATTTGTTAATGGTATTAAGGCAAGAATATATCATAGGTACTCTAAAAAAAGTTCCTATTTAACTAAAGAAGTAGATAGCGTAATAAAATACACCAATTTAGCCATGTCATCTACAGCGGACGATGCTATGATTCAATTTAATATGGCTTTTCCGGATGTAACAGCTCGTAACTTTTTTGGACCAAGTAGAAATAATGTTGGTGGATTTAGAATTGGAGCTTTTCCTGTTAATATTATGATAGGATCTGCCGCAACCCCTGGTGGTGTTTTTGGTAATGTTGTTAATGATCCAAGGGTTAGATATATGATGAGACCCTCACCCAATGGAACCTACAATGGTATTATTGCTGGTCAATTTACAGATAATACAAGTACACCAGCCGCAAGCGATAGAAGAGTACCTAGTTTTTGGGGTACACTAGCACAAACTACTGCTCCTGCTCTTGGAGTTGATACAGGTGCTAGAACATTCTTTAGAAACGATAGTAAGTTTCCTATTATGACGTACAGCGAAATGCAGTTTTTAAGTGCAGAAGCTTACTTCCGTAAAGGAGATTTGGCTAATGCAAGAACTGCCTATATTAATGGAATAAATGGGCATTTCGATATGCTTAATACACACTTTTATGGCTATTTAAATGCAGTAGGAACTAACTCTCCTACCGTTATGACGAATGTACCTATATCAGCTAGTGACCGTGCTGCATATTTGGCCGACCCTACTTTTGTTCCGCTCTCATCTGGGCTCACCTTAAAACATATTATGTGTCAAAAATATTTGGCATTATGGGGCTGGGGTTTTGTAGAAAATTGGGTAGATATGAGGCGATATGATTATGATGAAATAAATATTTACCCAACGTACAAACGTTTAGATATCATCAGTTTATTCCCAGATAACGGAGGAAAACTTGCTCAACGAATTAGACCAAGATACGACTCTGAATATTTATGGAATGGAGACGCATTAAGAATTGTAGGTGGCTTTGACCAAGATTATCATACCAAAAAAGTTTGGTTTTCTTTACCATAAAAATTAAAAAAAATAATATGAAACTATTTAATATCATAACTTTTATCTGTAGCATTACAATACTAGGTATAATGGGCTGCGATAAAAAAGATATCAATTTAATTGATGCAAACAACAAATGGATATATTTAGATTCTTCTAAATCTACCAATATTAAGATTGTGCAAGTATTTGCAGGAAATACCCCACAAGTACCAACGGCACCAAATTTAACTACTGGCCCACAAGTATTTATTTATGCTAATGGTGCAAAACTAAATGGCACTTCGCTTAGTTACGGAGGGCTTTTTCCTACTACAAATGTTTATGCAAACATTCCTAGTGGCGCTACAAAATTTGATATAATTAATGGTAGAATGGATTTAACCGTAGTACCTAACGTGCCAAAATTTATTGCTGGGGATACCCTTGCAACGTTGACGGCAACATTAGATAAAGGAAAGTTTTACACTTTATATATTGGCGATACCGTACCCACATTAAGAGTAACGTTAAAAGAGGATATACTACCAACACCCGATTATCAAAAGTATAAAATAAGAGTAGCCAATTTTGTTATGAACCCATTGGATACGCTTTCTCTTTTTAGCACTAGAGAAAATGCAGAAGTAATCTCTAATATTACACATAAAGAAGTAAGTGATTGGGTTCAACTATCTCTACCCATTATTAATGATACGTTGTATTTTAGAAAAAAGAATGTACCAGGAAACTATAGCTCAGCAGTATCTTTTTCCCCAACAGGACAAAGAATGTACACCTTTTTAGGAAGAGGTAAAACGGGAGTTACTTCAAAAGGAACCGCTGCTGTACTAATTACTAACCGCTAAAACAAAAAATTAACATGATTAATAAAAAACATTTATCTCCTATATTTCTAGTACTCAGTTTAACTTTTTTAGGTTTAGGATGTGTAAAAAAAGACGCTGAAAGTAAAATTGCACAAGTACTATTAGTGCCCTTAAGCCCAAATGCTACTACAGTTGATTTTTCCATTAATGGAACGCTTTATGCAACTACCGTAGGTTACTCAACCACTACGGGTACTGTACGGTATACACTACCCTACTATACTATTGAACCAAAATCTCCTTCAACTATTGCCTATAATGCAACAGGTACTAATAACGCTTTTGCATCTGTAAGTAAAGATTTACTGGAAGATCAGGTTTATTCTACTTTTTTAATTGATTCGGTTGGTAAAGCAAAAGCAGTTATTGTTACTGATGATTTAACTGAGCCCACACCAGGTAAAATTAAGATTAGATTTTTTCATTTTTCACCTAATACCGTTCCGTTAGATGTTGTTATTATGGGAACAACAACTAAACTATTTACGGGACGTAGTTTTAACGATCAAACGGTTAATACTTCCTTTCAAAATTTTATAGAACTAGACCCCGGTACCTATACATTCTTATTTAATAATGCAACTACTGGTGCTACTGTTTATACAACAAGTGCTCAGGTTTTATTAACCGATAGAATTTACACCTTAGCCGTTAGAGGCTTTACAGGTGGTGCAGGTGCTCAAGCTATTGGCGCATGGGTTTATCCTAACTTGCCGTAATAGTCTTATTGATAAAAAATATCAATACTAAAAATGCCACATAAAAATGTGGCATTTTTAGTTACGTTAACTAGCTGTTATCCAAAAAATAAATAACACAACACAATGCTGGTAAGTATACCAACCAAATCTGCAAGCAACATTGCACCAATGGTATAACGAGTATTTTTAACTGCCACAGCGCCAAAATATACAGCCACTACATAAAAAGTTGTATCGCTGCTACCCTGTAATACACAAGCTAATCTACCAGCAAAGCTATCTGGGCCAAATGTTTTCATAGTATCTACCATCATACCTCTTGCTCCACTACCACTCATTGGTTTTATTAAGGCTGTTGGCAAACCATCTACAAATTTGGTATCGGCACCAAATGCTGCAAATAAATTTTTTATAGCATCTATTACAACATCAAAAGTTCCACTCGTTCTTAACAACGAAATAGCCACTAACATACCAACCAAATATGGAATAATTTTTACAGCCGTTTCAAATCCACCTTTTGCTCCTTCAATAAAAGCATCAAACACATTTATTTTTTTGTACACGCCACCTAATACAATTAAAAAAAAGATTAATAAAATAATACCTGTACTTAATTGCTCACTAAATATATTAATTCCAACTGTACTTAATGTGCTTACAAACCAAACTAGTAGTGCTATAATTGCAGATATGCCAGCTATCCAAGCAATAATTACGGGTTGAAAAATTTTTATTTTTTGTTTGAACGATACAATTAATAAGGCCGCTAATGTTGCCACAAAAGTTGCTACCAAGCAAGGCAGAAAAATATCTGTGGGGTTTGCCGCTTTACTTCCGTTGATACCTACAGTTGCTGCTCGTACAGCAATTACACTTGTTGGTATTAACGCCAACCCAGCTGCATGCAAACACAAAAACATTATTTGTGCATTACTTGCCCTTGTTTTATCAGGGTTCAACTCTTGTAAACTTTCCATTGCCTTAATACCAAAAGGTGTAGCAGCATTATCTAATCCAAGCATATTGGCGCTAAAATTCATCATAATATGCCCATTAGCTGGGTGCCCTTTAGGAACTTCAGGAAATAATTTAGAAAAAAATGGACCAACAATTTTTGATAAAAAACGGATGCCCCCTGCTTTTTCTGCTATACTCATAAAGCCCATAAACAAGGCCATTATACCAATTAAGCCAATGCAAATAGTTACGGCTGTGGCACAAGTAGCAATTACACCATCCATCATTTTTTGCTTACGAGCTTGAATATAACTATAGGTAACCGCCCTAGCGCTTGTAAAGTTTTTTTGCAGTTTTAAAACGGTATCTGCTGCCACATTTGCACTTACAATATATTTGGTTTCTTTATCAGCAGTAGTTTGTGAAATGTAGCCATACTCTTTCATTTCTTTACTAAGACTAGCAACCGTTGCACTATCCCCAATAGCTACATATTTAAATTCATCTTTACTAGTACCCGTTACCATTCTTCCAAAAACATCATCTCTACTACTATTAAAAATAAAATGATAACTAGCTACCAATAAAGCCACTACAATAAATGCACTCCATATTCTACTTAAAGCCATGGTTATTAATTAAGGACTGAAAATTAAGAATTATTAATGATAAAGTTGCATTGAAAATTTAAGCTTTAAATAAAGCATTTTCAATAATTGTATATAGCTTACCTTTGCACACATTTTTACTATTTTATTTTTAATTATTAATTACTCAAAATGGCTTTAAAAGCAGGTATAGTAGGACTTCCAAACGTAGGCAAATCAACTCTATTTAACGCAGTTAGTAATAGTGCAAAAGCACAAGCAAGCAATTATCGTTTTTGTACAATTGAGCCAAATATAGGTTTAGTAAATGTGCCAGATGAACGCCTAAATGCCTTATCGGAATTAGTAAAACCCGACAGAATTGTACCTACCCAAATTGAAATTGTAGATATTGCTGGTTTAGTACGTGGAGCAAGTAAGGGCGAAGGCTTAGGTAATAAATTTTTGGCAAATATTAGAGAGGTTGATGCCATTATACATGTTGTTCGTTGTTTTGAAGATGATAATATTTTAAGAGACGAAGGGCCTATAAACCCAGTGAGTGATAAAGAAGTTATAGAAACCGAATTACAACTTAAAGATTTAGAAAGTGTAGAAAAGAAAATACAACGTACCGAAAAATTAGCAAAGACGGACCCCAAAATGAAAGCTGAATTAGATGTATTAGTTCGTTGTAAAGCACATTTAGATAATGGAAAAAATATTTTATCGCTTGGCTTAACAAAGGAAGAAAAAGTAGCGATTGCCGATTTATTTTTATTAACCGATAAAAGTATTTTGTACGTAGCTAATGTTGATGAAGCAAGTATGCACACCGGCAACAAATTTTCCAATGCCTTAACCGAAGCTGTTAAAAACGAAGGTAATGAGGTAATTGTAATGACAAATGCTATTGAGGCACAAATAGCCGAGTTTGAAAACCCAGATGATAAAGCCATGTTTATGGAAGAATATAAAATGGTAGAACCAGCTTTAGATCGTTTAATACACTCAACTTATAAGCTACTTAATTTATCTACCTACTTTACTGCAGGTGTACAGGAGGTTAGGGCTTGGACTATACAACAAGGTTGGAAAGCTCCACAAGCGGCAAGTGTAATACATACCGATTTTGAAAAAGGGTTTATTAAAGCCGAAGTTATAGCCTACAACGATTTTATTCAATATAAAAGCGAAGCAGCTTGCAGAGAAACGGGTAAATTACGAATAGAAGGAAAAGAATACCTAGTGCAAGATGGAGATGTTATGCACTTTAGGTTTAATGTATAAAACATTTAATAGTCGCTATAAACCATCTTTTACTTTTAAATTTTCAATTACTAAGCCAGTTT
Organism: uncultured Bacteroidota bacterium; assembly: GCA_903837525.1. Lineage (GTDB taxonomy): Bacteria > Bacteroidota > Bacteroidia > Chitinophagales > Chitinophagaceae > Ferruginibacter. Next base: position 65,442 of record CAILUU010000033.1, read on the forward strand.
TGTTTATAATTGTTGAAAACAAGGCTAAATATATGCTTATTATTTTGTAGTTTTGCCCACTTAAAAAATCATGCCGTAACATGATAAGTGCCTAAATGGCTACATAAAATACTCACAAACGGCATGTTAACACTTAAATGTAACACATGAAATTATCTCAATTCCGTTTCGATCTTCCACTAAATCTTATTGCTCAAAACCCTACTAAACGCCGAGAAGATAGTAGAATGATGGTGGTGCACCGTAAAACAGGGCAAATAGAAAACAAACATTTTAAAGATATTATTGATTATTTTGACGACAAAGATGTATTTGTAGTAAATAATACCAAGGTTTTTCCTGCCCGTATGTATGGTCGTAAAGAAAAAACAGGTGCCAAAATAGAAGTTTTTTTACTAAGGGAATTAAACAAACCCAATAAATTATGGGATGTAATTGTTGACCCTGCTCGTAAAATTCGTGTAGGCAACAAATTATACTTTGGAGATAACGATGAATTGGTAGCAGAAGTAATTGATAATACCACTAGCCGTGGAAGAACAATACGTTTTTTATGGGAAGGGTCAGATGCTGAATTTAAACAAGTGCTTGAGCTATTGGGAGAAACTCCTTTACCAAAATACATAAAGCGTAAGCCAGATGAAGATGATAAAGAAAGATACCAAACTGTTTACGCAAAAAATGAAGGGGCTGTAGCTGCACCAACTGCAGGTATGCATTTTAGCCAAGAGTTAATTAAACGTTTAGAAATAAAAGGTATTCGTTTTGCAGAAACTACTTTACATACAGGATTAGGTACTTTTAGACCTATTGAAGTAGAAGATTTAAGCAAACATAAAATGGATGCAGAATATTTTCAAGTAAATGAAACAGCTTGCGAAATTGTTAATAAAGCAAAAGAAAAAGGCCACCGTATTTGTAGTATTGGAACTACAACCATGAGATGTTTGGAAACTAGCTTTACTGCACAAAAAATGTTAAAACCAAACGAAGGATGGACAAATCATTTTATACATCCTCCATACGATTTTAATATTGCAGATTCGTTAGTAACTAATTTTCACCTGCCAAAAACAAGTCTGCTAATTATGGCTTGCGCCTTTGCTGGTTTCGATTTAATGATGGAAGCTTATGCAAAGGCCATTAAAGATAAATACCGCTTTTTTAGCTATGGCGATGCGATGGTGATTTTGTAAAAGCAATCTATATTTTGGATATTATAAAAAGCTCAACTTAGGTTGGGCTTTTTATTTGTACCAACTTCTTTTAAAACAATACTAAAATACAGATTTAATTCTTTAACTACCCTTACTTACTGCATATTGATAAAGGAAAAAGCAATTAGTCTTAAAATAAGTAGTAAAGGATAAGTAGTTAAACCTATAAAATACTACACATTCAACAGCATATCTTTTACCATAGCCTCTAAATTGTACTCCTCTTTCCATCCCCAATCTTTCCTTGCAACAGTATCATCTATACTTTGTGGCCAACTGTTAGCAATTTGTTGTCGATAGTCGGGTTTATAACTCATTTCAAATTCTGGTATATGTTTTTTTATTTCTTCGCTAATTTCCTTTGGCGAAAAACTCATTCCACTTAAATTATATGAAGTTCTAATGTTAATTTTTTCAAGTGGTGCTTCCATTAGTTCAATAGTAGCTCGTATAGCATCTGACATATACATCATAGGTAAATACGTATCTTCTTGTAAAAAACTGGTGTATTTTTTTTCAGCTTTTGCTGCATGAAAAATTTCTACTGCATAATCTGTTGTACCACCACCGGGCTCACTCTTATAACTAATTAATCCTGGGTAACGCAGGCTACGCACATCTAACCCATATCTATTAAAATAATAATTACACCAAAACTCTCCTGCATATTTACTAATACCATAAACAGTTGTAGGCTCTATAATAGTTTGTTGTGGACAATTTTGCCTTGGCGAGGTAGGCCCAAATACCGCAATACTACTAGGCCAATACACTTTAGTTAGTTTTTCCTCTCTAGCAATATCCAAAACATTTAAAAGGCTTTGCATATTTAAACTCCAAGCAAGGTTAGGGTTTTTTTCGCCAGTGGCAGATAGTATGGCTGCCAACAAATAAATTTGTGTAACATTTTGCCTAATTACCTGTACATGCAACATTTCCTTATTCATAACATCCAAACTAACATAAGGTCCGGTTCCTTCTAATAAAGGACTCTGTTCTCTTAAATCAGAGGCGATTACATTATTGTTGCCGTAAATTTTCCTTAGCGCCAGTGTCAATTCTACTCCTATCTGACCACTGGCTCCTATTACTAATATTCGTTGTTTAGCCATAAAAAGCAATTAGGTTGTAAATGTAAAAGTAAAGTGCTTAAGTTCCCAAAAACTTATTTCTTTTTGATACTCTCATAAAATTTGTTTATATTTATAAAAAAAATATATGAAAAAAATTACAATTTACTTAGCCTTGGCTTTTATCGTAATAAGCACTTCAAGTTGCTCAAAGTATTTACAATCAGGTAATGGGGGCTTTAGTGATGTTTCTTTAAATAGAACATCGGATGAATACTCCATTAAAAGATTAAAACAAATTGAATTAGATGGTAATGCCATTTGTGGTATTCCTGGTTTGTTCGGTGGTCAGAATAATAAAAATAAAAATAAGTCTGGAATGATGTTTAGATTTAATGGAATAGAAATTGGAAGAACACCTAGAATTTTACCTATAATAACGATGGTTGGATTCACACTTGGATATGGTGCAATAGCTCAAAGCACATTTGGTATTAATGACAATTCCAATTCATCAAATTTTGGTGAATACAAACTTAGAGGAGGCCTCCAGTATATTATAGCTTTACCATTTGCGGGTGTTTCAAATAATTTACTTTGGAATGGTGTAGCGGCAAGCGGCCTTACAAATCAGATGTATTATCAACTAATTGAAGAAAACCCCGACGTCGATGTATTTGTAAATCCTAAGTATAAAATTGACTATAAGCTAGGCATATTTTCACAAAAAGCAAAGGTGACGGCAAATGTAACCGGTGCTACTTTAAAAATGAAATAAATGCACTACTCTTACTAAATAATAAAGCCCACTTTAAAAGGTGGGTTTTATTATTTCAGGTCTCTCTATTCTGGATAAATTATTATACTACTTTTGCAACATGAATAACTATCAATCAAGCCTTTTTCAAAATCAGCAATATAATTATAACAACTTTTTTCTAATCGCTGGTCCTTGTGTAGTAGAAAATGAAGAAATGGTATTTTCAATTGCTGAAAGAGTTTCAAGCATTTGTAAAAAATTAGAAATACCTTATATCTTCAAAGCCTCATACCGAAAAGCAAATCGAACTAGCGGAAGTTCTTTTACTGGAATTGGCGATGAAAAAGCTTTACAATTAATTCAAGCTGTAGGTAAACAATTCAACTTACCGACTACTACCGATATTCATACTGCATTAGAAGCGACTATTGCTGCCGATTATGTAGATGTACTTCAAATACCTGCATTTTTATGCCGACAAACGGATTTATTGCTGGCAGCTGCATCTACGAAAAAAATAGTAAACGTAAAAAAAGGACAATTCGTAAGCGGTCCGTCGATGAAATTCGCCGTAGATAAAATCAAACAAGCCGGTAACGAAAATATATGGCTCACCGAAAGAGGCAACAGTTTCGGTTATCAGGATTTAATTGTTGATTATAGAAATATCACCTGGATGAAGGAAATTGGCGTACCTGTAGTTATGGATTGTACACACTCTTTACAACAACCTAACCAAACAAGCGGTATTACAGGCGGTAATCCACAATTAATAGAAACTATTGCCAAAGCAGCTATTGCTACTGGTGCCGATGGTTTGTTTATAGAGACACACCCAAACCCTTCTATTGCAAAAAGTGATGGAGCTAATATGCTTAATTTAAGTTTACTACAAAATTTATTAGAAAAATTGGTTAAAATAAGGGCATCAATAGTATAAACAAAATACCGCACTAGGCGGTAAAGTTGTTGCTGTTTTAATGATGTTTAGGTGCAAAGACATCGACTTTAAAAAATATCAACGGATTTAACAAACGGGAATAATTAGTTTTACTACTTAATAGTAAACTACTTGTTTGTTAGTCGAAGTAGTACCATAAATAGTTGCCTTGTACATAAAAAATAGTTTTCTATACACAAGTATCTAACAGTAACCAACTAATTAATTGCTAATATTTAATGGGGTTTCTTTTGCTATTAAGGATGTAGTTTTTAACATTCATCCAAAAAGCCACAAATAAATAAATAATTAAGGGAGAACCCATTGTTATAAAGGAGATGTAAATAAAATATTTACGAATAGTAGAGGTGGCAATACCCATTTTTTCTCCAAGGGCAGTACAAACGCCAAATACATGCCACTCAATAAAATATTTAAGCTTATTCACACCACTAATTTAATACATATTTTTTAAAAATAAGGGTTTTATATAGTGCTGTTATTTTTGTAATTTTGCAACTCTCACATTAAACAATCTAAAAATCGTAAATAACTATGGCTTTTGACATTGAAATGATTAAAGAAGTTTACGCAGAATTTGGTGCTAAAATTGATGCAGCTCGTAAAATAGTAAATAAACCCCTAACGCTTACCGAAAAAATATTGTACACTCACCTTACCGAGGGAGATGCAACAAAAAGTTATGCTAGAGGTGCCGATTATGTGGATTTTGCCCCAGACAGAGTTGCTATGCAAGATGCTACAGCACAAATGGCTTTATTGCAATTTATGCAAAGTGGTCGTACAAAAGTAGCTGTTCCAAGTACGGTGCATTGCGATCATTTAATTGAAGCCAAAGTAAATAGTAAAACAGATTTAAATAGAGCCGTAACTGAAAGTAGTGAAGTGTATGATTTTCTTGCCTCTGTGAGTAATAAATATGGAATAGGTTTTTGGAAACCAGGTGCAGGTATTATACATCAAGTAGTGTTGGAAAATTACGCTTTCCCTGGCGGAATGATGATTGGAACAGATAGCCATACCGTAAATGCTGGTGGTTTAGGAATGATTGCAATTGGTGTAGGCGGTGCAGATGCTTGTGATGTAATGGCAGGCTTGCCTTGGGAACTTAAAATGCCCAAACTAATTGGTGTAAAACTAACAGGTAAGCTAAGCGGATGGGCAGCCCCTAAAGATGTAATATTAAAAGTTGCGGGAATATTAACCGTAAAAGGTGGTACAGGTGCAGTGGTTGAATATTTTGGCGAGGGTGCAGTAGCAATGAGTTGTACAGGAAAAGGAACCATTTGTAATATGGGTGCAGAGATAGGTGCAACCACAAGTACTTTTGGATACGATGAAAGCATGAGCCGTTACTTAAAAGCTACAGGTAGAGAAGAAATTGCGAATGCGGCCGATGCAATAAAAGAACATTTAACAGGTGATGCAGAGGTTTATGCAAACCCTACCCAATATTTTGATGAAGTAATAGAAATAGATTTAAATACATTAGAGCCACATTTAAATGGTCCATTTACTCCAGATTTAGCAACGCCAATTTCTAAAATGAAAGAGGCTGCTTTGGCTAATGGCTGGCCAACAAAAATTGAAGTGGGTTTAATTGGTAGCTGTACCAACTCATCGTACGAAGATATTAGCCGTGCTGTAAGTTTAGCAAAACAAGTAAGCGAAAAAGGCTTAAAATTAAATAGCGAATTTACGATTACTCCTGGTAGTGAGTTAGTACGTTATACTATAGAAAGAGATGGATTTTTAGACCTATTTAATAATATAGGAGCAACAGTTTTTGCAAATGCTTGTGGCCCTTGTATAGGAATGTGGGATAGAGTTGGTGCGGAAAAACAAGAACGCAATACCATTGTACATAGTTTTAATAGAAACTTTGCCAAACGTGCCGATGGTAACCCAAATACATTAGCCTTTGTAGGAAGCCCAGAAATAGTAACAGCAATGGCTATTGCTGGAGATTTAACCTTTAATCCACTAACCGATTTTTTAACCAACGATAAAGGCGAAAAAGTTAAGTTAGATGCCCCAACCGGTTTCGAATTACCTCCAAAAGGGTTTGATGTTGAAGATGCTGGTTATCAAAAACCTGCAGAAGATGGAAGTGGTGTAGAAGTAATTGTATCACCTAGTAGCAAACGTTTACAATTACTTGATCCGTTTACATCTTGGGAAGGTATAGATTTAAAAGGCTTAAAACTATTAATAAAAGCTAAAGGAAAATGTACAACCGACCATATAAGTATGGCTGGCCCTTGGTTAAAATTTAGAGGTCACTTAGATAATATTAGTAACAACATGCTGATTGGTGCATTAAACTTTTTTAATGAAAAAACCGACCTTGTAAAAAATCAATTAACTGGCGAATATGGTACAGTGCCTAATACACAAAGAGCCTATAAAGCAGCTGGCATTGGCACTTTAGTTGTGGGCGATGAAAATTATGGCGAAGGTTCATCAAGAGAGCATGCGGCAATGGAACCACGTCATTTAGGTGTACGAGCAGTATTGGTAAACTCATTTGCAAGAATACACGAAACCAATTTAAAAAAGCAAGGTATGCTTGCGTTAACCTTTGCTAACAAAGGCGATTACAATAAAATTTTAGAAGACGATACGTTTGATATTGAAGGTTTATTGGCATTTGCGCCTAATAAATCGTTACAACTAGTATTAAACCATGCTGATGGAAGTAACGAAACTATACAAGTAAACCATACGTACAACCAACAACAAATTGAGTGGTTTAAGGCTGGTGGTGCGTTAAATATTATTAGAAAAGAATTTGCAGAAAGGAAGTAAAAATTGTAATCATAAAAACGAATGCTTCAGCAAAAAACTGAGGCATTTATGATTTTACCTCAAACCACACTTTTGTTTCATCATCCCAATCACCATTATAATTTATGGTAAGCTCCTCCCCTGCTTCAATAGCCGTAACTGTTTTTATTAAAATAGAAACTTCCTCATAATCCATAATGTACGTACAATTGCTTTTGTAACTATGGTTGTAAATAGGCACATAACCTAGTGCCATACAGCATTCGGAACTACCTATACCCCATTCAAAAATATAATCATGCAATAAGGTTTTATCTAAATGTTCCCGGTCATTTTTTTGCATAATAATTACTGGAGCAATTTCTATCAAGGTATCTTTTTCAATAAAACTATTGGTAAATACACCTCTTCCTTTTGTAGTTGTGTTATTAATATAGATGTAGTCTTTTAACATGAGATTTAAATTGTAAATTGCAGCTTAATACAATATTAAATAATGTCAGTTGAATTAGAGCAAATATCATTACAAAAACAATTTGAAGAAGTAATAGCCTCTGAGGATAAGTTACGCATTCAAGAATTTTTAAATGATCAAAACATTAGTGATGTTGCTGATATTTTATACGATAATGAAGATTACGAAGGACAAATAATTGCTCATTTATCTATTCATAGGGCAACTAGTGTGTTTAAAATTTTAGATACATCTACCCAAAAAAGAATAATAAAAGATTTACCTGCTTTTAAAACAACCGAGCTTTTAAATGAATTACCTATAGATGACCGAGTAGCATTTTTAGAAGAATTACCTACTAGTATTGTTAGAGATTTAATAAAAACACTTGGGGTAGAGGAAAGAAAGGAAACGCTGGAGGTATTAGGCTATCCAGAAAATAGTGTAGGTAGAATAATGACACCAGATTATGTTTATGTGTATGAAGATAATACAGTAAGTGAGGTATTAGATATTGTACGAAAATTTGGCAAAAGCAGCGAAACAATTGACGTTATTTATGTAATTAACGAAAAAGATGAGTTGTTAGATGATATTAGAATTAAAGAAATTATACTGGCTGCCCCCACAAAAAAAGTAAACGAAATTATGGATGGCAGGTTTATTGCCCTTAATGTAACCGATGACCAAGAAGTAGCCAGCGAAGTATTTAAAATGAATAATCGGGTAGCCTTACCCGTTACAGATAAAAATAATATTTTATTAGGTATTGTTACTATTGATGATATACTTTGGATAGCCGAAGAAGAGTACAGTGAGGATATTCAAAAAATTGGTGGTACCGAAGCATTAGATGAACCCTACACTGAAATGCCTCTTTTTAAATTGTATAAAAAAAGAGTAATTTGGTTAATTATTTTATTTTTTGGAGAGTTAATAACTATAAGTGCCATGCAACAATTTCAAAATGAAATTGCAAAAGTGGTTTTATTAGCAACCTTTATTCCTTTAATTATTTCGAGTGGTGGTAATAGTGGCTCTCAAGCCTCTACTTTAATAATTCAAGCCATGGCTTTAGGAGAAGTTACCATAGCTGACTGGTGGAAAATAATACGAAGAGAAATTTTTAGTGGTTTATTGTTAGGTGGAACATTAGCATTACTAGGTTTTGGGGTAATAACTGTTTGGCACTTATTTTCTCCTCAAACATTTGGCATTTACTATTTACATATTGCTTTAACTATTAGTGTATCTGTTTTGGGTGTAGTTCTTTGGGGTACATTAGTAGGCTCTACCTTACCACTTTTATTAAAACGATTAGGTGCCGATCCTGCAGCTTCTTCTACCCCATTTGTAGCTACATTGGTTGATGTTACAGGTTTACTCATTTATTTTTCGATGGCATTTTTATTTTTAAAAGGGATTTTATTGTAGGTAGTGTTGCATTTGTAAGAACTATCTTATTAATATCGATGTTCCTTTTTGTTCGATTCGCTTTCCGGTATCTGGATTAATAAAGGAAAGCATCCACACATAAGTTGCAGGGTCGGCACCTTGTCCTTTGAATTTTCCATCCCATTGTTTTAGCCAATCTCTGGTTTCAAAAACTAGTTGCCCAAACCTATTATATACTCTAAATAATAAGTCTTTTACCTTGTAAGCATTTAATGGATATAAGAAATCATTTAACCCATCACCATTAGGTGTAAACGCATTGGGTACTGCAATAAAACAACTGCCTGCCACTCTTATTTTTTGAAAGCTAGAGTCTTTACAACCTGTACTGCTGCTAACTACAAGCTTTACCAACACATCGGTAAATGCTAAGTTAGTAGAATAGATATGTGGTAGTGGGTTAGGTAAAATGCTTGTAGTATTATCTCCAAAATTCCATAAATAGTTACTTATATTGCCTGTACTGGTATTGGTAAAAGTAGCTAAGTCGTTAGGGCAAACAATAGTAGTGGCTTCAAATTTAGCTTTTATAGCATCAGGTAATACTATAGATATTTTAGCAGATGTATCGGTGCAAGTTCCATTGCTAACAATTAATTGTGCAGTTTTTAAACCAAATGTTCCGTACAAAATTTGAGGGTTTTGTAGGGCACTTCTTCGTAAGTCATCAAAATTCCATTTCCAACTGGTCACTTCATTTGAGGCATTGTGTAAATAATTTATAGTATCTCTTTTACATCCATAAAAAATATTGTATGCAAAATCTGCATTCACCGTATCTTTTGTATTGAAAGATAAGGATTGTCCAGGTATACTTTCTTTACCACACTCATCAATTATTGTAGTACCATCTATGCCTGTTTGAAGTGTAATGTTGAAATTGCCTTTTACTTGTATGGGCTGTGTAAATTTTACTCTAATTATATTGCTTAGACCTTTTGCATCGCAATTAAAACCAGCAGCACTCAATATAGTAACAGGGGAGGTACCTGTAATAACAAAATCGCTACCATTTGGGGCTACAGAAGCACAACGAATTCTCTTTCTAAAAACAAATTCTACTTCATCTGGGGCACATTTAATGACTTTTGTAATGCTATCCATTGGTGTTGGAAATTGCGGAAAAATTGTAACAGGTATTGTTTCACCGTCGGGTACTCCTTTATTGCAATTATCAACAATGGTATTTCCATCTGCACCAGTACGTATGGTTATATCATAAGTGCCTGGGGGCAGCGGTGCATCTAATGTAAGTAATAACGAATCCATATCAAAACTGCCTGTACAGCCAATGGCTACCGCCGAAATTACATTTGCAATAGGAGGCGAAATAGTAAACTCAGATCCATCTGCTAGCAAACTTGCACACTTCATACGTTTGTTTAATTTAATGGTAGTTTCTGTACCATCGCAAGCAGCTCTTGCACTTTCTAGGTGAGGATCTTTGGGATCGGTTATACTTGCTGTTCCGCCGCCAAACGATAAATCATATCCAATAAAACTTTGAGAAAAATTTGCAACCATTAATAAATAATCATGCCCAATAATAATAGTAGGCATTCTATTATATGGGGTGTTTCCGGGTGCATCTCCTTCGCAATGAAAATCGCCGCTAGCACCTGCCTTACATCCAGTGGGGGAATTATCAAAAGGAGCACCTCCACTTGTACCCACTATGGTACCATAAATATTCATAGAAACTTGTAAAGAGGCATTACTAAAAACAGCATTTGGATTTTGGCCTGTTACATCATACAAAATCCAATCATAATCATCGGCACTGTTTAAACCACTTATTAAAAAACCCAGAGTGCCACTTTGAAAGCAACGAAATTTATACCAAAACGAACGTTCGGATGTTACACCAATTGCACAAAAACTTTGTGCTACATTTTGATTACCACAATCAAAAACTTGATCTTGCCTAAAAACGGACGTACCGCAAACAGGTATAGCAGTGGAAGGGGTTAAACCAAGTGTGGTACACTGTGCAGAAGTTTTATTTGCACTAAAAAAAGAAGTAAAAAAAATAAATAGAAAGGGAATTAGCTTCATTAGTATAAAATTACGTAATTCTGTACAAGAAGGATGCCTAATATTTTGTTATTTCATAAATCGAATCCTATTTCAACTTTCCTTTTATCTCTTGTAACTTTATTAACGCCTCCACTGGGGTAAGTCTATTAATATCAACCGTTTCAAGTATGGTTCTTATTTCATCAAAAGTAGCAGAGTGGGCGTCAAAAATACTTAGTTGCATTTTAGGAAGGGCTAAATTTTTAACCACTTCGTCTTTATTGCCTCCCTCCCTACTATCTTCTAATTGTTTTAAAATTTCGTTGGCTCTATCTATCAAACTAGGCGGCATACCTGCCATACGAGCAACATGTATACCAAAGCTATGGGTACTACCACCGGGGGCAAGTTTGCGTAAAAAAATAATTTTATTCCCTACTTCTTTATTGGTTACATGATAGTTTTTTACAGTGGATAATTTATCTTCTAATTCGTTTAACTCGTGGTAATGTGTAGCAAATAATGTTTTGGGTTGATGAACAGATTTTTGCAAAAACTCTACAATACTCCAAGCAATGCTTATACCATCGTAAGTACTGGTGCCTCTACCAATTTCATCTAACAAAATCAAACTTTTTTCGGTAATGTTATTAATGATACTTGCCGTTTCATTCATCTCCACCATAAACGTACTTTCACCACCACTAAGGTTGTCGCTTGCTCCTACCCTTGTAAAAATTTTATCCGTTAGCGGAATTTTTGCTTCGCTTGCTGGTACAAAACTACCCATATGTGCAAGCAGAGTTATTAGTGCTGTTTGCCTCAGTATGGCACTTTTACCACTCATATTTGGCCCCGTTAAAATTATTATTTGTTGGGTAGATGGATCTAAGTAAATATCATTTGCAATATACGTTTCGCCAACCGCTAAGTTTTTTTCAATTACTGGGTGGCGACTGTCTTTTAAATTTAAAATATTATTGGTAGTAAGTGTTGGCTTTTTGTAATTAGATAAAAGTGCATTATTTGCAAAGCAACTCAAACAATCTAACACAGCCATTACATGTCCATTTACTTGCATTGGGCTAATATAATCTTGCAATTCGTTTAGCAAACTTTCAAATAATTGAATTTCAATTGCAAAAATTTTATCTTCTGCTCCTAAAATTTTTTCTTCGTACTCTTTTAACTCTGGTGTTATGTAGCGTTCGGCATTGGCAAGGGTTTGCTTACGTATCCATGTATCGGGCACTTTTGATTTATGCAAATTAGTTACCTCTAAATAATAGCCAAACACATTATTAAAACTAATTTTTAACGAAGATATTCCTGTTGCTAATGCCTCTTTTTGTTGCAGTTCAATTAAATAATCTTTACCGCCATTCGCTATGTTTTTTAACGAATCTAATTCTTCATTTATTCCGGAAGCAATCATGCCTCCTTTGTTGGCAAGGGCAGGTGGATTTTCAACAATTTCCTTTGATATTTTTTCTAGAATATATTTGCAAGGATTTAACGAATCGCCTAGTCGTTTTAAATATTCGTTAGTACTGTTTTCACAAAAGGATTTTATGGCATCTGTTTGTTGCAAACCTTTAGCAATTTGCAACACTTCTCTTGGGTTAATTTTTTTAAGCGGCACTTTACTCACCAGTCTTTCTACATCGCCAGCTTGTTTTATGTGTTGCGTAAGTTTTGCACGTAAGTCTGTTTCTTTTATAAGATATTCTACCGTATTTAAGCGTTCGTTAATTTTTGAAAAATTATTCAATGGCATTAGCATCCATCGCTTCAAAAGCCTTGCCCCCATTGGGCTTACTGTAGTATCTATTACTTTTAATAAACTTGTATTTCCTTCTGTGCCCAATAATTCTAAATTACGAATGGTAAATCTATCCATCCATAAATGGTCGTCTTTATCTATACGTTGTAAGCTTGTTATATGTGCAAGATTAGGATGCTCCGTATCTTTTAAATAATGTAAAATTGCTCCGGCTGCAATTATTCCTTCTTTTAAACTTTCTACCCCAAAACCTTTTAAACTATGTGTACCAAAATGTTTTAATAAACTTTCTGTTGCATATACATCTGCAAAAATCCATTCATCTAATCCGTACGTAAAAAATTTTACACCAAATAAGTCTTTAAACAGTTTTTGTTTGTTTCGAACAAAAATAACTTCGGCTGGTTTAAGGCTTTGTAATAATTTATCGGCATATGACTCATCGCCTTCAGCAATAAAAAATTCACCTGTACTAATATCTAAAAAAGCAACCCCAATTTTTGTTTCCCCAAAATGTAAGGCAGCTAAAAAATTATTGCTGTTATGTTCTAATAATTTATCGTTGGTAGCAACACCTGGTGTAACCAATTCTGTAACGCCACGTTTTACAATTCCTTTAGCTTGCTTTGGGTCTTCTAATTGATCGCAAATGGCAACACGGTAGCCAGCTTTTACAAGTTTATGCAAATAAGTATCTAATGCATGATGAGGAAAACCTGCCAGTTGAGATGAATCTGCATTTCCATTATTACGTTTAGTTAACGTAATTCCTAATACCTGTGATGTTATTACAGCATCTTGCCCAAAGGTTTCGTAAAAATCTCCTACTCTAAACAACAAAATGGCATCTGGGTACTTTGCCTTTATGGCATTGTGTTGTTGCATTAAAGGAGTTTCGGCAGTTGCTTTGGCCATAGGGGCAAAATTAGGGAATGGAACGCTGATTTGTAGGATTGTTAAGCATAAGAAAGATAAAAAACAAAAAATATTAACCATTTTAACTCTTAACAGTTTATTAAGTAATTCATTTTAAACCAACGTTATGCAAATCGATCTATTACTAGTATCTTTGCAACCGTTCTAAAATGGTGGCTTTTAATTAAATTATGTAGAATGAAAAAACGTATTGGTGGATTAATTTTTCTTGTTTTAGCGGTTTTTATAGTAAATGCACAACCTCCAAAAGGTATGGGGAAAAGCGACCCAGAGGCTAAAAAGATATTAGATGCTGTAAGTGCTAAATTTAAAACCTTTAAAGCTATTCAATCAAAATTTACCTTAAAAGCAGAAAATGGTTTGGGCAAGGTTTTAACCAACAAAACAGGAACGGTTTATATGAAAGGTAGTAAATACCGAATAAATGTTACTGGGCAAGAAATTTTTTGTGACGGCAATACTGTTTGGACTTTAGATAAGGCTGCTAAGGAAGTAACCGTTAGTAAATATGAAGTTGGAAGTAATACCATTACTCCGCAAAAAATACTAACTAATTTTTATGATAAGGATTTTTTATACCGTTTAGTAAGCGAAGCAAAGGTGCTACAAGAAATTGAGTTAACCCCAATTGATAAAAGCAAACCTTTTCATAAAGTGGTAGTAAGTATAAATAAGGCTACACAAACTATTAGCAGTACAAAAGTGTTTGAAAAAACAGGTAATAAATATACCTACACGGTTAGCGGAATGAATACAAACGCTACCGTTACCGATGCTCAGTTTGTATTTGATGCTAAAAAATATCCGGGCTTTGAGGTAGTGGATTTAAGGTAATAAATATTCCAAAAGATAAATAATATCTTCTAAAATTTTATGCATAAAAAAGGCTAATTTAAACGTGGTCTTTTTTTATTTCCCCATCTATAACTTTCTAATTTTAATCCCATTAAGTCAATAACTCTATCTACTACTGTAGCTGCTACTTCTTCAATGGTTTTAGGGTTACTATAAAAAGATGGAGTTGCAGGACAAATAATTCCACCTGCTAGTGTAATAGTTTCCATGTTTTTTATATGTATTAAATTATAAGGAGTTTCTCTTGCTACGCAAATTAATTTTCTTCTTTCCTTTAATACAACATCAGCGGCCCTTGTTATTAAATCATTACTTATTCCGTTTGCTATTCTACCCAAAGTACCCATACTACATGGTATTAAAACCATCGTATTAAACTGTCCAGACCCAGAGGCAAAGGGTGCGGAAAAATCGTTTTGGCTATATAATTTTATGGGTAGATTTTTATACGCATCATTGCCTAATTCAGTTTGCCAAACATCTTTTGCATTTTCCGTCATTACCACAGCTAATTCATCCCATTGACTTTTTATAGCTAATAACTTAGATATCAATAAATTTGAATAAATTGATCCACTCGCCCCGGTAATAGCAATTAAAATTTTCTGCATTTAATATAGATTTACGTACCTCTAAACTACTAAACAATTTCTTTCCGTAAAAAGTTATGGATTTGGTCATTTTTTTGACTTAACAGGTACTATTTATAATTGAACATTCGTGCACTTTAGCTTGAGTTTAAACTTTGTAACTTATAAAAAGAAATGCCTTTTACGATTCCATCACATATGCATTATAAATTGATATCTAATTACTTATGTAAGTTACCAATCATGCAAATACCTTAACTGTCTATTTATACTTTGTAAAATACATATTATTGTTTAATTTATTTATTAAAAAAAATGTACAAAATCTAAAAATTAGGTAATTCAGATATTGCATTAAACTGATCGTTATTATTTTCAAAAGCCATACAATTAATTCCATTTGTGAGTATTATAAATTTGCTTTGTAAAAAACTATGGTAACCAAGCGTTTGGGTTAAAACTTTTTCAGTTAAAGCCACTTCCATTTCTTTACATTCTATAAGCATCCAAGGATTAGAATTGGTATCGTACACAACAATATCAAAACGCTTTTTTAATCCATTAATTTTAATTTCTTTCTCTACGGCAATTAGTGAGGATGGATACTTTTTTACTTGTATGATATAATTTAAAAAATTTTGCCTAACCCATTCTTCAGGGGTAAGTACAATCCATTGCTTACGTAACTTATCAAAAATAAATTCGCTGTTATTTTCTTTTTTAATTTGGGGTTGGTATGCTGGATAATCAATTTTTATCATTAAGGTTAAAAGAATTTAGTATTTTTATTGATTAAGATAAGTTTTTGATGTACACAAAGGTATGTGCTATCCATAAAACTTAAGGATACTTACTTAAAACTATCCTTAAATATTTAGGTAAAAATGCATAAAAAAATATGTTGTAAACAACTATCTTACCATAAAATTTAAATAAATCCCAGTTAGGGTTAGGTATGAAATCGAAAAAAGAAATAGTTGATAATTGGCTGCCACGCTATACTGGCGAAACGTTAGAAAATTTTGGTAAATATATTTTATTAACCAATTTTAGTAATTATGTAAATATGTTTGCAGAGTGGAATAATGTAGAAGTTGTAGGTAAAGATAGACCTATGCAATGTGCAACAGCTGGCGATATTACCATAATAAATTTTGGTATGGGAAGTCCGGGTGCCGCTACCATCATGGATTTACTTAGCTCCATAGAGCCAAAGGCTGTATTATTTTTAGGCAAATGTGGTGGTTTAAAAAAACGTCACGAAATTGGTGATTTAATTTTGCCAATTGCCGCTATGAGAGGCGAAGGAACGAGTAATGATTATTTTCCGCCAATCGTGCCAGCATTACCAAGCTTTAGTTTACAAAAAGCAATAAGTACAACTATAAGAGATAACGAAACTGATTATTGGACAGGCACAGTTTACACCACCAACCGCCGAGTGTGGGAGCATGATGATGAGTTTAAAACGTATTTAGAAAAAGTAAGAGCTTATGCCATTGATATGGAAACAGCTACAATATTCAGTGTTGGCTTTTACAATAAAATACCAACGGGTGCTTTGCTTTTAGTAAGCGATCAACCCATGGTGCCAGAAGGTGTAAAAACAGAAGCTAGTGATAAAAAAGTTACAGGTGCTTTTGTAGATAGGCATTTAAAAATTGGCATAGAATCGTTAAAGCAATTAATAAATGATGGATTAACTGTGCGTCATTTAAAGTTTTAATACACGTTATTTTAACTACACAAATTGGATGAATTACTTTCCATAAAAAATTTATCTGTTTCATTTACCCAAGATGGTGAGGTAAATGAGGCTGTAAAAAATATTTCGATTGAGGTAAACAAAAACGAAATTATTGCTATTGTTGGTGAAAGTGGCAGTGGCAAATCTGTTACTGCCTTATCCATTTTACAATTACTTACCAAACAAACTACTGTAAGTGGCCAAATAGTTTTTAACCATGCAGGACATACAATTGACTTTACAAAACTAACTAATAAAGAAATAAGTGCCTACAGAGGTAATGCAGTTAGTATGATTTTTCAAGAGCCAATGACATCACTTAATCCAGTATTTACCTGTGGGCAACAGGTAATGGAAGTACTTCAACTACATAAAAAAATTAGTAAAGAAGAGGCTAAACAACAAACCATTAAGTTATTTGAAAAAGTAAAACTTCCTAATCCTTCAACTATAATAAACCGTTATCCGCATGAGTTAAGTGGTGGGCAAAAACAACGGGTAATGATTGCTATGGCAATTTGCTGCAACCCCTCCCTACTCATTGCTGATGAGCCTACCACAGCTTTAGATGTAACCGTACAAAAAACAATTTTAGAATTGTTGAAAGAATTACAAGTACAAAATCAATTAAGTATTATTTTAATAACACACGATTTGGATTTAGTTGCAGATGTTGCAGATAAAATTGTGGTGTTATATAAAGGCGAATTAATTGAAAAGGGTACTACCAGATCAATTTTAAAAAACCCACAGCATTGGTACACTAAAGCCTTACTTGCTTGTAGGCCAGTTGCAAATGCAAAGGGCAGTAGGTTACCAGTGGTTGCCGACTTTATTGAGTCAGGGATGGTGAGTGATTATTCGTCAGTGATCAGTCGTCAATCACCAATCAATCCTCACCACTCGCCACTCACCACTCAGCACTCTTGTTTTTCTCCCATTTTAACTGTAGAAAATTTAAGTGTTCATTTTGAAGAAAAGAAAAAACTGTTTATCAAGCCAAAAATTTTTAAAGCTGTTGATAATGTAACTTTTACGGTATTTAAAGGAGAAACAATTGGCTTAGTTGGCGAAAGTGGTTGCGGCAAAACAAGCTTGGGCAGGGCTATTTTGCAACTTTTACCAACAACAAGTGGAAAAATAATATTAAATGGAAAAGATATGACGACCTTATCGCCAAAAATATTAAGAGAAAGTAGAAAAGATTTACAAATTGTTTTTCAAGATCCATACGGCTCGTTAAATCCAAGATTAAGTATTGGCGAAGCCATTATAGAGCCCCTAAACGTTCATTCAATTCTAAAAAATAAAAACGAACGAAAAGAAAAAGTAATGGAGCTATTACAAAAAGTAAATTTAAACCCCGACCAGTTTAATAGATATCCTCACCAATTTAGTGGTGGGCAAAGGCAGCGTATTTGTATAGCAAGAGCTTTAGCCTTAAATCCTAATTTTTTAATTTTTGATGAAAGCGTTAGTGCCTTAGATATTAGCGTACAGGCACAAGTATTAAATTTATTGAGCGACTTAAAAAGCGAATTTAATTTTACGTCTATTTTTATAAGCCACGATTTATCTGTTGTACATTATATAAGCGACCGAATTATGGTAATGCATCATGGTAAAATTGTAGAGCAAGGTAAGGCAGATGAGGTATACTTTAATCCTAAAGAACCCTATACACAAAAACTTATAGAAGCTATCCCAGGCAAAAAATTAGTTACTACTTAAAAACACTTTTTTTATTCCCATAAAAATTAGTTCATTTTTGCAGAAAGGGCATATGGCTGACCATATTTTATTTTTTTAAATTTTATTTTCCTTTTTTTATAGGTTAGTACAAATAAATTATCAAACTCATTATCGCCTAAGTTTTCTATCGTATATTTTTTAACCCCTAAACGCCTTATTAATTTTGGCACAGTATTGCTATGCCCAACCACCAATATTGTTTTTCCATTACTATGGTTTTGATTTATTTTATTCACCAAATCGTTACCTATTGTATCTCCTAAATATTTTATTAGGGGAATATTGTACAATAATTTAATACTATCTGCTGTTTGAAGGGTACGTCTTGTATCTGTACTAAATATTGTTTGTATCCCTTTATTATTAAGTTTATGCATTAAATCTCCAGCCCGAGCAAAACCCGCTGTGGTTAGTGTGGGATTTTTACCTGTATCTTTTTCGGCATGGCGTACTACATAAATAGTAGTATTAGCTTCAAATAGTGGCTTTTGAGCCTTTAGATTTAATGAAAATGATGTAAGGAGTATATAAACTACAAAAGATGATTTTAGACCCATTTTTAGTTTTTTCATACAACAAAATAACTAATACTTTTTTAATGCAACGAATGGTAAATAATAGACCTCTTTATTTGGCAACAAATTTGCTAAATTGCAACATTAAAAAACTGCCCTAAGGCTATGGTTATTACTTAAAAAGTAATAAAGTAAAAGAATCCTGAAAGTTTCGGGATGTTTCTTGCGAAGCCAATAAAGATTGGATTTGCACTAAAGTTGGGTATAAAATAAAGTATATATGTGTGGAATTGTTGGTTATACAGGGCATAGACAGGCTTATCCCATAGTAATTACTGGCCTAAAACGTTTGGAATACAGAGGCTACGATAGTACGGGTTTGGCACTTTTAAATCAGGGGTTAAATGTATATAAAAAGAAAGGCAGAGTAGCTGATTTAGAGGAAAGTATTATTGGAAAAGATCTGAAAGCTACTATTGGCATTGGCCATACCCGTTGGGCTACGCACGGAGAACCTAGCGATAGAAATGCTCATCCACACCAAAGCAAAAGTGGTAAGTTGGCTATGATACATAATGGTATAATAGAAAATTATGCACAAATAAAAAAAGAATTAGCTAATAAAGGCTACCAATTTACAAGCGATACCGATACCGAAGTTTTATTAAATTTTATTGAAGATATTAGAGAAAATAATGAGTGTAATTTAGAGGAAGCAGTAAGAGTCGCGTTGAAAAGAGTAACAGGAGCCTATTGCATTTTATTAATTGACGAAGATGACCCTGAAACAATTATTGCCGCAAGAAAAGGTAGCCCATTAGTAATTGGTGTTGGTAAAGGCGAACATTTTTTAGGTAGCGATGCTAGCCCTATGTTGGAGTACACCAAGGAAGTAGTATATGTAAACGATTATGAATTAGCTATTGTAAAACCCAATGAATTAATTCTTAAAAATTTAGGTAACGAAAAAATTACTCCATTTATAACTAAGCTTGATATGGAATTAGCAGCTATTGAAAAAGGCGGCTACGAACATTTTATGCTTAAAGAAATATTTGAGCAACCTAGCACCATACAAGATTGCTTACGAGGACGACTAGACGCAAATGCAGGTACGATAACAATGGCTGGCGTTGAAGATAATATGGAGCAACTAAAAAATGCAAACAGAATTATGATAGTTGCTTGTGGCACTAGTTGGCATGCAGGCTTAGTTGCAGAATATGTTATTGAAGAATTATGTAGAATACCTGTAGAGGTTGAATATGCTAGTGAATTTAGGTATCGTAACCCAATCATACATAAAGGCGATGTTATAATTGCTATTAGCCAAAGCGGCGAAACAGCTGATACGTTGGTAGCCTTAGAAAGAGCCAAAGAACAGGGTGCGTTTATTTTTGGTGTTGTAAATGCAGTAGGATCTAGCATTGCCCGTTTGAGCCATGCTGGTGCTTATACACATAGCGGCCCAGAAATTGGCGTAGCCAGTACCAAAGCATTTACTGGGCAATTAGCCGTGTTAAATATGATGGCATTAAAAATTGCAAAAGCAAAAGGAACTATAAAAACTGAATATTATTTACACCTATTGCAAGAGTTACAAGATGTACCCGAAAAAGTAGAAGCCATTTTAAAAAATGCGGATGAACTAAAAGTAATTGCCGCTAAATATGTAACTGCCCGAGACTTTTTATTTTTAGGAAGAGGTTACAATTTTCCAATTGCATTAGAAGGTGCTTTAAAGCTAAAAGAAATTAGCTATATACATGCAGAAGGCTACCCTGCTGCAGAAATGAAGCATGGCCCAATAGCTTTGGTAGATGAAAATTTACCCGTAGTTTTTATTGCAACAAAAGATAGCTACCACGAAAAAATTATAAGTAATATGCAAGAAATAAAAGCTCGAAAAGGCAAAGTTATTTCTATTATTACGGATGGAGATGAAGTAAGCCCAACTTTAAGTAACGATACCTTTAGCATACCATCAGCCGATGAAATTATTGCTCCCATTCTTAGTGTAATTCCACTTCAGCTTTTATCGTATTATGTAGGTACATTAAAAGATGTAGATGTAGATAAACCAAGGAATTTGGCTAAGAGTGTAACGGTGGAATAATAAACACACTCCGCCCACCTAAGGGGAAGCTGTCTCTGCAATTATTAAAGTACTTTAGCATTGTACAAAATACTTAGCTCAATTAAGAGCTATTTAAATTTCTGATTGAGTTATAACTATTTTTTACGAACTTTAGTGTTACTAATTTTTGAAAATTACGAAGTCTAAAAATATTATACACTAAAAATTTAAGTTCCCCCATTAGGGAACAGAGGTTCATGAATATCATTCAAAAACATCCAGTAAATAAACTTGGCTATAATTTTATAGCTCCACAGTACATTCCTAAAGGAAAAGATGAATACCATTTGCGTAATAAACAAAATACAAGTGGAATAAAATACCGAAAACTTACCTCCCTAGAAATAGAAGTGTTAGTACGCAATAGAAATGCATCAGATGATTGGAATAATATTTTAGTAGCCTCTCCTTTTAATGCGGAATTAATAAAAAATTGTAAATTTTATGGCTTAGTACGTATTGGAATTTTAGAACCCTTTTATTTAGAGTTTCATAATTTAAGAATGTCTATTGGCTTATATAATAGCACCATTATCAGTTGCGATTTTGGCAATAATGTATGTATAGATCATGTAAATTTTTTAAGCCACTATATTATTGGAAATGATGTTATAATAGCCAATGTAAATGAATTAGCTTGTACCGATAATTCAAAATTTGGTAATGGAATCGTACAAGATGGGGAGGAGGAAAAAATAAGAACCTGGATGGAACTGTGTAATGAAAATGGCGGAAGAAAAGTAATTCCGTTTAATGGCATGTTGGTAGGTGATGCTTATATGTGGAGTAAGTACAGAGATAATATTGCCTTGCTAGATAAATTTACAGCATTTACACAGAAAGAATTTGGTGCCCAACGAGGTTATTATGGAATGATTGGTGATAGAACAGTAATAAAAAACTGTGGAATTATTAAAGATGTGTTGATTGGCACAGATGCTTATTTTAAAGGAGCAAATAAATTAAAAAATTTAACCGTAAATAGCGATTCAAAACGTAAATCGCAAATTGGCGAAGGATGCGAAATGGTGAACGGAATTGTTGGCTTTGGTTGTAGAATTTTTTATGGTGTAAAAGCTGTTCGTTTTGTTATGGCCAGTCACTCGCAATTAAAATATGGTGCAAGGCTTATAAATTCTTATTTAGGTAATAATTCTACCATTAGCTGTTGTGAAGTATTGAATTCATTAATTTTTCCTTCACATGAGCAACATCATAATAATTCGTTTTTATGTGCAGCATTAGTAATGGGCCAAAGCAATATTGCTGCCGGTGCAACAATTGGCAGCAATCATAATAGCCGTAGTGCCGATGGTGAAATTGTTGCTGGGCGAGGTTTTTGGCCTGGCTTATGTGTTAGTTTAAAACACAATAGTAAATTTTCTTCGTTTACGATTATAGCTAAAGGTGATTTTCCTTCTGAATTAAATATACCTATTCCATTTAGTTTAGTAAGTAATGATGTAGCAAAAGACAAAATAATTGTGCTACCTGCCTATTGGTTTATGTATAATATGTATGCACTTGCTCGTAATGCAAGAAAGTATGCCGAAAGAGATCGACGAACTGAAAAAATCCAACGTATAGAATTTGATTATTTAGCTCCTGATACAATTAATGAAATAGTTGATTCAGTAAACTTATTATCTACATTAAACTTAAATGAAAAGGGAAGTGCAGAAGTAATTGGATGGGAAAACTCCAAACGAAATACAGAGGTGGTTAAAGTACCTCAAGCCATTGCAGTTTTTAAAGAGTTAATACAATATTATGGAGTGATGGAAATTTTCAAGCACATTAGTACAATTAAAATAACCAATTTTGATGTGTTGAAAAAATCATTATCTGCCAAAATACAACGTAGTCAATGGCTAAATATTGGAGGGCAATTAATTAGAAAAGAAGAAGTAGATAAATTAAAACGTGATATTGTAAGTGGTAAAATAAAAAGTTGGGATGAAATACACAATTTTTATAAAGTGCAAGGAGAATTATACAGTACAGATAAATTAAATCATGCCTACACCTCGTTATTAGAAATCTTAAATATTACTCCTAAACAGTTTACCCCTTCCTTATTAAAAGAATTACTATTTAAAGCAATTGCAACAAAAGAATGGATGTACAAAGGTATTTACGATAGTAGAGCAAAAGATTACAGCAATCCTTTTAGAAAAATGGTTTACGAAACCAATACCGAAATGAATAATGTACTAGGAAAATTAGAAGACAATACATTTATCCAAGAACAATTAGCAGAATTAGATACTTTAAAAAAACAAATAAAAGCTAGCATTAAAAAATTAGCTTTATAAAGATGAGTGCGGTGGATATGTATATTGTTGATTTAACGCCTGCACAAAAAAAATAGCTGCAAAAGTTAGGGCATTAATTTTTGAATTAGTGCCTAACGTTCAAGAAAAATTCAGTTACAAACTTCCCTTTTACCATTTTTTTGGAATTTGTTCTTATGTAATTCAAATACCAAATGGACTAGATGTTTGCTTTTGTGGAGGGCAAGATTTATTAGATGAATTTTAACAACTTTTGATTACCTAACTTTGAGCAAAAAAAATTGAAACAATTATTATTTATTTTCACTTTTGTTTGTTGCACCTTATTTTGCCAAGCCCAATCCATAGCCCAAATAAAAAAAGAATTAGAAACTACCCCAGACCCTATTGGGTATGTAAAATTAAAATTAAAAAAGAAATATGTTATAGACTCAGTTGTTGTAGTTAGCACATCAAATTTTATGGGCATTGCAGATAGTTTAGTGTATAAAGGTAAAACCGGAAAAGTATATGGCCCATTTAAAAAAGCTAATTACTTAATTAAAATTTTATTTAAAGCACCCAATACATTTTATCATATACAACATATTGTAATTGATACGGCTATATTTAGAGAAAGATTTGCTACCAATTTAGCAGATAGTATTTTATATAAAATAAATAATAAAATAGAAACATTTGCTAGTATGGCAAATAAATACAGTGCAGATTATGCAAGTGCAGCAAACGGTGGAGATTTAGGCTGGTTTATACGTGGCGTTATGTTACCGAAATTAGATGCTGCTTTAACTAAACATAAAAAAGGGGAATTATTTAAAGTATGGACTGAGGCTGGTTTACACATCGTACGTATTGTAGATAATCCTAAAAAAGACACGGGCTATGGATTATTACTAAGAGTTATTTTGTAAAATAGTCTATAGCCAATTCATACCCTTTTAAACCTAATCCACTTATTACGCCTTTAGCTTTTGCAGATACATGAGATAATTTCCTAACCTCTTCTCTACCAAAAATATTAGAAATATGTACCTCTATTACTGGAGATGTAATAGCAGCAATGGCATCGCCTATTGCAACAGATGTATGGGTGTAACCACCAGGGTTAAAAATAATTCCATTAAAACTAAAACCAACTTCTTGAATTTTATTTATTAATTCTCCCTCAACATTACTTTGATAATATAGGAACTCTACTGAAGTGAATTTTTGTTGTAGTTTATCAAAAAAACTAGCAAAACTTTCTTCGCCATAAATATCTACTTCTCTAACACCCAGTAAGTTTAAATTTGGTCCGTTAATTATGGCTATTTTCATTACCCTTTTGGTTTTGTAGTTATAGAATTATCTGTAAATATACATTGAACGGCATCCCCTAACGGATCGGTATAATTTTTCAAGATATTGGTTATTTAGTACTCATCATTTCAACAAAATTATCAAATAAATACCTGCTATCATGTGGTCCAGGAGTAGCCTCTGGATGGTATTGAACAGAAAACGCCTTTTTATTTTTAACCCGTATTCCCTCTATGGAATTATCATTGAGGTTAAGATGTGTTATTTCGATAGTTGGGTTAGCATTTACTGAATCAGGATTTACACCAAAACCATGGTTTTGTGTTGTTATTTCGCTTTTGCCTGTTATAATATTTTTTACGGGATGGTTTAAACCTCTATGCCCATGATGCATTTTAAAGGTTGAAATATTATTAGCTAAGGCCAATAACTGATGCCCTAAGCAAATACCAAATAAAGGTTTATCAGCAGCTAAAATTTGCTTAACCGTTTTAACTGCATAATCCATTGGTGCTGGGTCTCCGGGGCCATTACTCATAAAGTAGCCAGTAGGTTTAAATTTTTCTAGTTCTTCGAACGAAGTTTTGGCATTGTGTACTTTAACATAAACACCACGTTCAACTAAACAAGTTAAAATAGTTGCCTTTACCCCAAAATCAAGTACAGCAACTCGTAGTTTGCTATTTTCGTTTCCCAAAAAATAAGGAGTTTCAGTACTAACTGTACTAGCTAGCTCTAAGCCATCCATACTAGGGACTTGTTCTAATTTGGCTTTTAAATTTTCTATATCTAAGTTACTACTACTAATAATACAGTTCATAGCTCCTTGTTTACGTATATGGGCTACTAAAGCTCTTGTATCAATACCATTAATGGCTACTAAATGTTCCTTTTCAAAATATTGCTGTAAACTTTCTTCCGCTAAAAACCGGCTATACTTTTCTTCTAAATTTCTACCAATCACCCCTTTTACTTTTACCCCATCGCTTTCAACATCTTTTGCCCTAGTGCCATAGTTGCCTATATGGGCATTATTCATTATTAAAATTTGTCCACTATAGCTTGGGTCGGTAAATACCTCTTGATATCCCGTCATACCTGTATTAAAACAAATTTCGCCGGTTGCAGTACCTATTTTACCAAAGGCTTTGCCTTTAAAAACTGTGCCGTCTTTTAAAATTAAAATTGCTTGTTGTGTAGTTGTTGTAATTGGCATTTATAAAAAGAAGTTTTGCAAAGAAAACACTTCTATTGCATTTGTGGTAAAATAATTTTTCACATAATATTTAACGATGACATCTTTTTAAAAAATGTAAACGTTTTTACACTAATAGCACAAAATAAGCCTCGATAAAATATCGAGGCTTATATAAATTTTAAAACGTTTATTAAACTTCTTTACTAGCGTTTAATTTGTCTTGTAATTCTTTTAATTCATCCATTTTACCATCTGCAGCTAATTGTGCTTGTTGTGCCCAAGTTGTTGGATATAAATGACCAACTTTGGAATCGGTAGCCATTAAAATTTCTTTTACTTTTTCAGCAGTTGTGTTAGCTAATTCAGCAAAAGTAGTAATACCAGCAGCTACTGATGCTTCAGCAGCTTTAGGGCCTATACCTTCTATTATACTAAGTCATCTCCAGTTTTATCAGCTTTAGGAGCTTTTGCAACCTTTGCTTTTGGTGCAGCTTCAACTTCAACAGCCTCTGCTGTAACTACTTCATCAGTTGTAGCAGATGCTTTTGCTTTGCTACCGCTTCTTCGTGTTTTTTTAGCTGATTCAGCTGTTGCAAGTGAAATTCCTTTTCCGTAAATTTCGTTAAAATCAACTAGTTCTATCATTGCTATTTCTGCATTATCACCAACTCTAGCACCAAGCTTTATAATACGAGTGTATCCTCCAGGACGTGCCGCAATTTTTGGTGCAACTACTGTAAATAATTCTTTTACAGCTGCTTTATCGTTTAAATAACTAAATACTATACGATGGTTGTGCATAATAGCTTCTTTGCTACTTGTATTTTTTGTTTTTGTAATTATTGGCTCTATGTAGGTACGTAAAGCTTTTGCTTTAGCCAATGTTGTAGTTATACGCTTATACGTAATTAACTGGCAACCTAAATTCATTAATAATGCCTTTCTGTGAGAGGCTGTTCTGCTTAAATTGTTTTGTTTGTCCCCGTGACGCATGACGTTTTGTTTTTGTATCTCCTTTGCTTTATCGAAAGCAAATTCAAAAGGTTAAATTCCCTCACACCGTGTCAGGATTTGTGAGGTACTTGTGTTATAAGAGCTCCAGTTTCCCTTTAGGGGCGGAGGGGTTTATTCATCATCCAATTTCAACTTACCTAAGTCCATACCAAAGCCTAAACCTCTTTCGTTTAACACTTGCTCAATTTCACTTAAAGATTTTTGACCAAAGTTTCTAAACTTCATCAAATCTTCTTGCTCGTACTGTACCAACTCACTTAACGAGTTAATTTTAGCTGCTTTTAAGCAATTGAATGCTCTAACAGATAAATCTAAATCTTCTAATGGAGTTTTTAATACTTTACGTAATTGTAAGGTTTGTTCATCAACTAAATCTTCTTTCTTTTCTTCTTTATTATCAAACGTAATATTTTCGTCTGTAATAATCATTAAGTGTTGAATTAAAATGCGACTAGCTTGTTTTACAGCTTCTTCTGGGTGAATAGTACCATCGGTAACTACTTCCATAATTAATTTTTCGAAATCGGTACGTTGCTCAACCCTAGTATTTTCAATAGTGTATTTTACATTTTTTATTGGAGTGTAAATAGCATCTACAGAAATATAACCAAAGTGGCTACTTTTTTCTCTGCTTTCTTCAGCAGGAACATAACCTCTTCCTTTGTTTACTGTAATTTCTATATCTAATTTTGCACTGCTATCTAGCGTACAAATTAATAATTCTGGATTCATTACTTCAAAAGATGGAGTAGCTTCTCCAATCATTCCTGCAGTAAATTCAGTTTTATTTTTTATAGATAAGGTTATTTTTTCTGTGCCTACTTCACCTTCAACCTTACGCTTTAAACGAACTTGTTTAAGGTTTAAGATAATTTCAGTAACATCTTCTGTAATACCTTTAATAGTTGCAAATTCATGATCGGCACCTGCAATGTTGATTCCAACAATTGCATAACCTTCTAATGAATTTAATAATACTCTACGTAATGCATTACCAATGGTTACGCCGTAACCAGGCTCTAGC
This sequence comes from uncultured Bacteroidota bacterium, assembly GCA_903837525.1. Taxonomy (GTDB): domain Bacteria; phylum Bacteroidota; class Bacteroidia; order Chitinophagales; family Chitinophagaceae; genus Ferruginibacter. The sequence goes on from CAILUU010000033.1 coordinate 93,306, forward strand.
GGACGAAACTCAAAATTAGCTTCAAACTCAGTTGCTTTTTGTAGAACGATTTTATCGGGCTTAATAAAGTTTAAAATTCCCATATTAAATTATTGTTTTATTGTTTTTTTAATGCGTACGCTAAGTTTAAGGCACAAGGCACTTATTACTTACTGTACAATTCCACAATCAATTGCTCCTTAATATTTTCAGGAACACTTTCTCTTTCTGGATAGGTAATAAAAGTACCTTTTTGCTCACTTTCGCTCCAATCTACCCAACTAAACTTAGGATTTTTTCCACGTAAGTTGCTAGTTATAGAAGCATTAGCAGCACTTTTATTTCTTAAACCGACTACATCACCTGGCTTACAGCTATGTGATGGAATATTTAAAACATCGCCATTTACAGTAATGTGTTTGTGAGATACTAATTGACGGGCAGCCGAACGGCTTGGTGCAATACCTAAACGGAATACAACATTATCCAAACGGGCTTCTAGTAATTTAATAAGGTTTTCACCTGTAACACCTTTTCTACGAGCAGCTTCTTCAAAAGTTTTGTAGAATTGTTTTTCTAACAATCCGTAGGTGTACTTTGCTTTTTGCTTTTCTCTTAATTGTAGTGCATACTCACCTAAGGTTTTACGCTTACGTGTTGCTCCATGCTGACCCGGAGGGTTGCTGTTTTTTGTTAAATACTTGCCATTACCAAGAATAGGTTCGCCATAAATGCGACATTTTTTGGTTTTTGGGCCTGTGTAACGTGCCATATATATTTTTCATTTTCCGCTTTTTTGTATCGGTGCGTTAATCAGTAAAAACGGTAAAAATCAATTAAGCACCCTGTTTATAAAATGAAATATTTATATCGAATATTGAATTTAAAATTTCGAATTTGAAAATATTTTCAAATTCATACTATTTTTCAAACCAACATCTTTAAAATCTATTAATAAGAACTATTTGAGTTTGTATACTCATTACATTCGAAATCAAAAAAATTCGACATTCAAAATTGTATTATACTCTTCTCTTTTTAGGAGGACGACAACCGTTGTGAGGAATTGGCGTTACATCTTTAATAGTTGTAATTTCAATACCATTTTGAGATAGAGAACGAATTGCACCTTCTCTTCCACTTCCTGGTCCTTTTACGAAAACATCTACTCTTTTTAAACCAGCATCTAAAGCTACTTTAGCTGCATCTGCTGCTGCCATTTGAGCGGCATAGGGTGTATTCTTTTTAGAACCTCTAAAACCCATTTTACCAGCACTACTCCAAGCAATTACTTGCCCTTGTTTATTGGTTAAACTAATAATAATGTTGTTAAAACTTGCTACGATATGAGCATCGCCATATGCATCAACCTTTACTACTCTTTTTTTTGCGGCTGCTTTTCCTGTTGCTTTTGCGCCTTGTGCTTTTGCCATTTATAGGTAATCTTTAAAAATGTTTCCTCAATTTTACTTGAGTTTGATACAACCCTCCTGCCGACTTATTAAAGCTATCTGGTGTTGTAACAAAAAATATAAGTCTATTTATTTTTAATAATTAAATTGGATAGTTTTTACTAAAATTAGCAGTTCGGCTAATTAGCAAATTATCGCATTAAATTACTTAGTTACTTTCTTTTTACCTGCAACTGTTTTACGCTTACCCTTACGAGTACGGCTATTTGTACGAGTACGCTGACCACGTAAAGGCAAACCTTTACGATGACGTAACCCACGGTAACAAGCAATATCAAGTAAACGTTTAATGTTCATTTGAGTTTCGCTACGTAAAGCACCTTCAGTTTTAAATTCGGAGTTAATGGCATTACGAATAGCAGTTTGCTCATCATCGTTCCATTGATTAACTTTTTTATTTACATCAATACCACATTTTGCTAAAATGTATTTTGCTGTAGATGGACCAATACCATATATATAAGTAAGTCCTATTTCGCCTCTTTTGTTTTTTGGTAAATCTATACCGGCAATACGAGCCATGTTATTTAATTAAATATTAAAAATTAAGAATTAGAAATTATCCTTGTTTTTGCTTAAAACGAGGATTTTTTTTGTTGATTACGTATAATCTACCTTTGCGACGTACAATTTTACAATCTGCACTACGTTTTTTAATTGAAGTTCTTACTTTCATTGTTGTTTATTTATATCTAAATATTATTCTTCCTCTTGTTAAATCATATGGGCTCATTTCAATTCCTACTTTATCACCTGGTAAAATACGTATGTAATGCATCCTCATTTTTCCTGAAATTGTAGCTAGGATTTCGTGTCCATTTTCCAATTTAACTTTAAACATAGCATTGCTTAAGGATTCAACTACAGAGCCATCTTGTTTAATAAGTGTTTGTTTAGCCATAATTTTCGGACCGCAAAGGTAATACTATTTTTTGTATTTTACTAACAATTTTAAGCAACTTGCCCACAATAATGGCTTTTTTGGGGGAAACAGTATGTTTTTAGAAGAATTTAATGGAAAAATATGAAATGTTTGAGAGCGTTTAGTTAATTTTTAAAACAAAAAAAGGCTAATTTAATAGCCTTAAAATATTGATAATGAATATATTAGTTAAATTTATCTTCGTTTAAATGCACTTTTGTCATCTCATAAAAATGGTTTTGCAACTGATGCAATTTTATGGGTTGTTGAATATGTCTTTTTTCATCTCTATACCATATTTCCATTTTTTCAAAATTACCCACACCTGGTGTTACCATTCTAAAAGCACCTTTCATATATTTTATGGTCCCATCTTCATTGGTTTGTTTCTTAAATTTTAATCTATCCAATTCTTCATCCGTAATATCTACTGCAGTTAAATCTTTTGGACTAAACCAAAACTCTTGTACCCCATTATTTATGCAAACATCCTGTGCTGTGGGCATAAGTCCTGTTACCATACCTACATGTTTATTACCTGCAAAATCGGCAATGACATAATCGCCTTTTTTTAGTTCATTGAATTTTAGCATAATTAATTATTTTTAATTATAGCAATATAATGAATAATTAATGATGAAAAAAATTTGATTATTTATTATAATATTTGGAGAATAAATTAGGTATGTTTTTAAAAGGATGTTTTATGCTAATTAATTTTTAGCCTAAAAATTCACACATCTATTTACGAGTTGGAGACAGCGTAGAGTTGAAAATAAAAATTACTTCCCTTCTAACAAAATTTCTTGTTTTGTAAAGTTTACACCATTGCTACTTTCGATGTTAGCTATTTTTTTTCGATAGCTTTTAAAAAGGCTTTGCCAACGTAATTTTAATACGCCTACTACTCCTTCTTTTATAATGCCTTTATTCATTTTGCTAGCACCTTTTGTACGATCTTTAAAGGTGATGGGCACTTCTGTAATTTTAAAACCAAGTTTCCATGCGGCAAATTTCATTTCAATTTGAAAAGCATAACCAACAAAATTTATGCTATCGAAATTTATAGCTTCTAATACTTCTTTTTTGTAACAAACAAACCCTGCAGTTGGGTCGATAATGGGCATCCAGGTTATAATACGAGTGTATAACGAGGCCCCTTTGGAAAGTGCTATACGATTGGCGGGCCAGTTTTGTACAGCTCCCCCTTTAACGTAGCGACTACCTACTGCTACCCCTGCTCCGTTTTTACAACCTAAATATAATTTTTCTAAATCAGCTGGGGAGTGGCTAAAATCGGCATCCATTTCAAATACATAGGTGTAACCCTTTTGTATAGCCCATTTAAAGCCATGAATATAGGCTGTACCTAAACCAAGTTTACCTTTTCGCTCCTCTAAAAAAAGTTGATTAGGGTATATTGTAAAAAGCGATTTTACAATTTGTGCTGTGCCATCTGGTGAGCCATCATCTATAATTAAAATATGATAATGCTGCTGTAAATCAAATACGGCAGCAATAATTGCTTCGATATTTTCTTTTTCGTTGTATGTAGGTATAATAACTAATTTCTCCAATTCAATAAAGTTTGTATTCAAATTTACAATAAATAATTGTTTGGTAGGTAATTCAGTTATCCAACCCTAACATTTATTTATTTTTTAACAATGTACGGTTGTAAATTTCGGTCAATTTTTGTTTAGTATGTAAGGGGAAATCTCCCTTCATAATCCAGTCGTAATAGCTAGGTTCAGCTTTTATTACTTCTAACACACTACGTCCTTTATGTTTGCCAAAATTAAATACCTCTATGCCTTTATCATCAAAACTAAACCTACGGGCATAGTCCACAATTTTATCTTCGCCAATTACGCTTAACACACTTTCAACCGTATTACCTAATTGAGTATACTTATCTAATTGTGACAAAAAAACATCGATAGTTGCAGCAATATCCGCCTCGGCACTATGAGCATCTACCAACTCTTTTTGGCAATAAAATTTGTAGGCAGCTGTTAACGTACGTGGCTCCATATTATAAAAAATATGTTGTACATCTACCATTTTTCTTGTGCTTAAATCTATGGTTAAACCTGCCCTTAAAAATTCTTCCATTAAAACAGGAATATCAAATCGGTTACTGTTGTAGCCACCTAAATCGCATCCATCTATAAATACTTTTACTTCGTTGGCTACTTCTTTAAACGTAGGGGCATCTTTTACCATTTCATTGGTTATACCATGTATATCTGTACTGCTCTGCGGTATGGGCATTTGTGGATTAATAATTTTGCGTTTTACAACTCTGCTTTCATCGGGCAAAATTTTAATAATAGCAATTTCTACAATTCTGTCGGTGCTTATGCTAACGCCGGTAGTTTCTAAATCAATAAACGCAATAGGTTTGGTAAGTTTAAGCATTTTAATTTTTGGTTAGGTTAAAGAAAAGTTTAGTTTTAAGAAGACGATCTACATAAATAAATATACCCTGTTATAAATTTTACATAATTTTCTATGTATTTTATCATTTATTAGATTATTTTTACAATAATAGTTTTTTAACTTTAAAAGATAGTAGAATGAAAAAAATATTTTTTGCACTAAGTTTAGTACTAACAGTTGCAATAATTTTTAGTAGTTGCCAAACGAGTCGTAAAAGTGGCTGCCCTATGGTTGCTCAATAATCAAATAGTTTAATTATTAAAATAGTGCTATGAATTGGATTAATTTGGTAAGTGAAGATGGACTTACCAAGATAAAAGAATTATCTTACCAACAACCTCAACTAATTTTTAAACACAGTACCCGATGCAGTATTAGTATAGTTGCTAAAAATAGGTTGGAAAATACTACCACCCCAACCGGTGTTGATTTTTATTATTTAGATTTATTAAACCACAGAACTATATCGGCAAAAATTGCTGAAGATTTTAATGTTTACCACGAAAGCCCACAAATACTTTTAATAAAAAATGGGGAATGTGTATACGACGAAAGCCACAGTGGAATAAGAATGGAAGATATAGTAGAAGAAGTTATCAAATAAAAAAAAGGTTGCAAAAATTGCAACCTTTTTTGTGGAGCTGCTATGAATTCTTTTGATTCAAAACCAGAATCCCTTTTCCAAAATCTGACAAACTATTTGTCTACTTTTAGACTGTACTAAAAAGGGGGAGCTTACAAGAGTTAAATGATTTATTGCTGCATTATAGTATTGGTAACGTATTGATACAAAATAAACTGAAAACGAAAAACTGGATATATAAAAATAATAGGTAACTTAGAAAATATAAACAAGTTAGGTAACATGCTGAAAGCGCCATGAAATGGGAATCTAAATTAATCAAATACAAAGGGACAGCTAGAATATCTGTCGCTTTTGAAAAAAACATTGAGCTAATTGCTCGGATAAAAACAATTGAGGGCTCCCGATGGAGTCAATCATTAGGGGTGTGGCACATTCCTGATACCGAAGAAAATAGGCTTCGATTCAAGCTTCCATTGCACTCCATTTCTACCCCCTCGGAAGAAGGGATTTTACAAATAGAAAAATTCAAACAATGGCTACTTTCAAAACGCTACAGTCCAAGCACCATCAAAACCTATAGTGAAGCATTGAAATCATTCTTTATTTTCTATAGAGAAAAACCTATTGCCGAAATCAGCAATGAAGATGTAATTATTTACAACAACGAGTATATATTGAAAAACAATTTATCGGCTTCCTACCAAAACCAAATCGTCAATGCCATTAAATTGTTCTTTCAAACCATTAGAGAAACAAAGATGCTGGTAGATAAAATACATCGCCCAAAACGTTCTAAACTATTACCTAATGTATTGAGCAAAGAAGAAATAAAATTAATTTTGAATGTGCATAACAACATCAAGCACAAAATGATGCTTTCGCTTATTTACAGTTGTGGACTTCGTTGTGGCGAATTATTGGCATTAAAACCTGTACATATTGATTCTAAGAGAAATATCGTATTACTTAAAAATTCAAAAGGGCAAAAAGACAGAATTGTGCCCTTAAGCCCATTTATATTAGAAATGCTTCGAGAATATTATAAAATATTTAAGCCTAAAACCTATTTGTTTGAAGGGCAAAATATTGGATTACCTTATGATGCTAGAAGTTTACAACTCATATTAAAACAAGCATTGCAAAAAACTGGAATTACAAAACCAGCAACTTTACACTGGCTCCGGCATAGCTATGCGACACATTTATTAGAAAGCGGTACTGATTTAAGATACATACAAGAATTATTGGGACATAGTAGCAGCAAAACGACTGAAATATATACCCACGTGAGTACAAAAAGCATTCAACAAATAAAAAGCCCATTTGATGATTTGTAAGAAAAAAAGAAATATATTTGAAATATACATAATGCGAAACAAACCTTCGCCAATCTACCTAATTTTGGGGTGATAAGCGAAAGTTTGTTTCGCCTATAAGCTAGTTAGCGGTCATTGGAAAAAGAAATTCGAAACTAAAAAACTAAATTTTACAAGCTTACACTTAAAAGCCATTTAAACAGAATAGAATACAAAAAATTATGATGAGCAACATCGTACCTA
>CAILUU010000034.1 GCA_903837525.1 uncultured Bacteroidota bacterium
ACATCATCACCAACAACAGGTATTTACTGACTCTAATTATGGTTTGATTTTTATTTTTTGGGATAAATTATTTAACACATATAAAGAACTACCAGTAGAAGAAATAAAATATGGTCTTGAAGAATTTGATAATCCAGAAAGGCAAACGTTTTGGTACCTACTCAAAAGCCCTTTTATAAATGTAAAAAAATAAAGCTACCTTACACAACAAGCCTAGCAGAGAACCAATTTATACTTGCATAAAAAAACCTACTCAAATTATCAATGAGTAGGTTTTTTATTACAAAGGCCGATTTGTAAATTAAATATTTTAAGGATTGGTGCTCCCTCCTGATGCAATACATTGCCATTTACCGTTTCTTTCCATGAAAACATCTGTCCAAAATGTTGTTTTTGTAAAGGCTTTTCCAGTAATGTCTTTACCCTTAGTTACATGAGATCCAACTATCGAAGCAACATTATCGCTATAAAAAGTTACACTCATATTGCCATTAACAACTTCAGAGATAGTTTCTTTTGTATCTGCTAATGCTTTTAGAATATCTGCTTTGGTTTGTTTCACTCCTTTATCATTATAAGTTACGAAATCATCAGAAACAGTTTCTTCATTTACTTTATAACCAAAGTCTTTATCTGTTATAGATGAATTCCAAGCAGCTTCAATTCCTTTTAATTTTGCTTCTAGTTCTGTTTTATTAACCGTGCTTTTTGTTGCACTGGCCATTTCTGTTTTTGTTTCTTGGTTTGTACAAGCAATTAATGATGTTGATACAAGAAAACATAATATTAGTTTTTTCATTTTTGTTTGTTTTTTTAATTTAAATTCAATTAATTATTTTTTTAGATGCCGCAGCTATTTCTAATTTATAAGTCGTAGGATCAAATATTTTAGTCATAGTTGCAATTTTATCACCATCCCATTTATATACTATATACACAGGTGCAGTAATTTTAGTTTTAGTAATATTACCAGTCCCAGTCCAAATAGTCCAACAAGAAGAATATACACTGCCATTTTTAAATACTACAGTTTTGATATTATCTGTTGTCAATTTAATATTGTTAAATAATTTATGGTCCATATTTAGCCCATTAATCACTGCTTTTAACCCAACAAAATGAGGTTTTATTTCTCCATTTTCAACATAATCTGAAATAGCATCATATAGTTTCACACTATCTGCAAAAGAATATGAATTAGTTGAATCATTATTCATATAAGCTTCAAATCCCTTTCTCAGTGCTATGGATTTAGCATCTAATGAAGTTACTGTACCAGCACCATCATCTATTACATCTGTAGGAGCTGTTTTTGTTTCTTGGTTTGTACAAGCAATCAATGATGCTGATACAAGAAAACATAATAATATTTTTTTCATATTTTTTGTTTTTACTTTAAATTCTAATTATTATTTCGAACTCAGGTCTTTTCTATAAAAAAGTAATTCAGACCACACTTCTGAAACACTATTGCCCATAGTTTCAGTAAATCCAATATATGAGAACCTGCCATGGATTTTTTCATATTGATCTTTGACTAAGTTATTGTTAGTAAGTGCCCTATCTTTTAATCCATTTGGATATCTAGTCACTACAGCATATTGGGTAGGTCCTGAAGAACTAGAAGCAAAAACTGCAACAGATTGCCCAAGTGCTTTCCAAACAGGCCTTAAGTTTTCAAGCAAAGTCCACATTTGGTATCCATGTCCTAATTTCGGAAAATAATGCATGATGCTGATTTTGTCAGTCCAGTCATTTAGTCCAGTGGTGCTAATTGAATCCTGGAAAGTAGAATAACTTGTACCGCCCCTTTCTGTAAGATAGATGGCAACGTTTTTGTACCAGTCAATGTTGTGTTCGTTACCTAGGTTACCTCTGCTATCAATAGCATCCCAGCTTGCTGGGCCTTCACTTATTTGATAACCACCAGCATCCGGACCAGATACAATGTCAGAAACTCTCCAGCTCCATTCGCCGGTATGATATTTTTGAGCATGGGCAGCAATTCCCTTTTCAAATTCGAGTACTTTATCCATTTTAGCGAATACCCTTTGAGCATTCATAACATTTTTTTGACTCATTCCAAAAAAAGGAACAAGGGTTAATAGCAAAATAATTTTTTTCATACGTGTTGATTTAGAAATAGGGTATAGCCTATCTCAATGATTAAAATAAGAGTCTTAGGAATGATAGAGATTATAAGAATTGTAAACTAGAGCTATTGCGTTAGAATTGCAATAGATTAGGAAATCTACTTTCTAAAGTTAAGTAATATTTCTCTAAAACTTGCATGGTAGGTTACCAGTCCAGTTTTTCGTATACCTAACTTTGACACACCTGTTGCCTTAGGTTCTGCTAAAGCATAGGCCAATCTTTTTTTGCATTGACAAATAGGAGCTAACTCCGCCTAGGTTCGTATCTCCACTAACCGAAACACAGAGTCAAGTTAGCTCTTCTTCCCTTTTAAACTTACCACACCAACTACTCTTGTTTATATGTACTTCAATTGCACTATATTTTAGTTTAATGTAAAGGTTTACATATGTTTGTAAATAACTTGCAAAAGGCATCAAGTGATAAAAGCAAGTAAAAAATGTTAAAAAGAAAATTAAAATTTTTATGAAAGTAATCAATGTTGTACCCAACACTATAGTATTGTTCATGCTTATTTTTTTATGTGTAAACCAACAGAGCAGTGCACAAAATAGTATTGCGCCATTTACAGGTATAAAATACTTTCAAGAAGGGGTTACCATAAAAGGTATTGAGGTAAAACTTAATGCAATGATGTTGTTACACAATAGAGTTCCGTTAAACAAGGAAATTGAAATTTATGTACAACAACCCAAAGGGTTTACGACCGATGCAAAAAAAGTTGTATTTGCTGCTGCAGAAGTAAGCATAGTATCGGCAAAAGGCGAAGTGCTTTTTACAACTCCAAATGCATTTAGTGCAAAAGCTACTACTGGGTTTATACCTAAAGATTTTATAACACCCGTAATAAAATGTGCACTAACAACTCAACTAATTAAAGCAAATACTACCGCAACAATTAAAATACGCTTGTACGATTTAAAAGGCAAAAACCAACTTAGAGTAGAGTTTCCTGTAAACATTACCAGACCAGGAGAAGCTCTATTGCTCAGTAAAATTGCTAAGTCCGTAAAAGCACCAACCAATATTACTGCTTTAATAAATGATATTATAGTTGCTGGCGTAAAAGCTACGGTTGATACGGCGGTAACAAAAAATCCTAAAATGGCTTACTTAGCTTTAGATATTCAAAAAATAGATGGCAGTAGCTTTGTAGGAATTTTAGAAGGGAAAGAAGAATTTTGGGTATACGATAAAAATTTAAATGCAATAAAACCTGCCGATATGTTATTAAAAGAGGTAAAAGGAACGATGGAAGGAAGTACCGTAAATTCTTTTGTAAAAATACCTTACCGTTTAAAAACAGCTGCCGCTAATGGGTATGTAGTAAGATATAGATGGCATAGTAACGATTTGTTGCAAGTTATTGATGTAGTGGTAATGTTGTAAATTAATCCTCTTCTCTCTTTACAATTAAATACCAATTGTTTTCTAAAGGCAAATAGCCATATTCGTAACAATAAAAATAGGTGTTACCATTTTTTGCTTTGTACATACTGGTATGGTATTTAAATTGAAACCCTTTTTCAATTAATTTGTCATGATTCGTTTTTGCTGTTGCATCACCTTGTGGTAATAGGCTTTCTAGAATGCGTCTATTTTTTCCAAGGGCATTATTTACGTTTCGTACTAAGTTGTTACTAGCGCTTTTTAAGTCGTTATTATAGGCTGCTCTACAGTAATCATCACAAAATTTTTTATCGCTTCGTCCTTTTACTGGCTTTTCGCAGTTTAAACATATAGTGGGTTCTTTTTTCTGTAACATAATGCTATCATGGGTTTTAAAGAAAGATTAAATTGCTTATCCGTTTACATACGGTTATAAAGGTAAGTAAAAGTTTAATCTCCGACTAATGCTTTTTTGCCACCGCATCTTTGCACTGTCAATCACAAAATGGGTTGGCAAAACAAATTAACTAACAGCACGGCAACAAAAACATTAGCACGGCACAAAAACAAAAATTATGAACGCATTAAGAAACAAAGTACAATTGATTGGTAACTTAGGTAACGCACCTCAAGTAATTACAACCGAAAATGGTAAAAAGCTAGCCAAGTTTAGTGTAGCAACTAACGAAACCTACACAGGGCGAACAGGCCGTAAAGAAAAAGAAACAACATGGCACAACATTGTTGCATGGGGTAACGTTGCAGAAATTGCAGAAAAATTTTTAACTAAAGGAAAAGAAATTGCCCTTGAAGGTAAATTAATAAACCGCAGCTATACCGACAAGGATGGTGTAAAAAAATACATTACCGAGGTACAAGTAAATGAGTTGCTGATGATTGGTGGAGAAAAGCCAGCAGCATAGTATTTTGCCACAGATTACTCAGATGAACACAGATAATTTGTGATAATCTGAGTAATCTATGGCTTTTTTATTTGAAAATTATAATCATGAATCAATTTTTGTATAAACAAGAAACGTATGACATTATAGGTATATGTATGGAAGTTTATAATAATCTTGGAAAAGGCTTTAGCGAAATTGTTTATAAAGATGCTATGGTTTTAGAAGCAATTGGGCAAAGTATTTCTTTTGAAAAAGAAAAGGAATTAACCATAAACTATAAAGGTCAAATTTTAAAACATTCTTTCTATGCCGATTTTCTTTTCTTTGAAAATATAATTGTAGAAGTAAAAGCAATCGATAAAGAAATAAGTGCGGAACATATTGCTCAAACTTTAAATTATTTAAAAGTATGCAATTGTACTGTTGGTTTAATAATTAACTTCGGGAGAAGATCATTAGAGTATAAGAGACTAATTTTTTAGAATATTTCTTCATTTGTGTAAATCTGTGTAATCTGTGGTTGTAATAGAAAAAAACGAAATCTTCGAGCTAGCATATCGCTTTGTAACCGAAACCAACGAAAATATTTTTTTAACAGGTAAAGCTGGCACAGGAAAAACTACTTTTTTAAAATATTTAAAAGAGAATGCTACCAAAAATATTGTAATAGCAGCACCCACAGGTGTAGCTGCAATAAATGCTGGTGGTGTTACACTGCATAGCTTATTTCAATTACCCCTTCATCCATTTTTACCCACAAAAAATAATAAAGATGAGCTATTGGCAAAAATATGGCACAACAACAACCGCTTACAAATTTTACGTAAAATGGAGTTGTTGGTAATTGATGAAATAAGTATGGTACGGTGCGATGTAATGGATGCTATTGATACTGTTTTAAGAAGTGTACGCCGCAATTACAATACGCCCTTTGGAGGGGTACAATTATTATGTATTGGCGATTTACATCAACTACAACCCGTGGCTAAAAATGAGGAATGGAATATATTAAATGAATATTATGCTTCGCCTTTCTTTTTTGATAGTCTTGCCATAAAAGAGCAAACACCTTTACTAATTGAGCTGAATAAAATTTACCGACAAAAAGAGCAAAGTTTTGTAAATCTTTTAAATAAGGTACGTACAAATAGTATGGATGCGGATGATTTTGAAGATTTGCATGTTCGTTATAATCCAAATTTTTCGCCTTCGGCAGATGAAAAATATATTACACTTACCAGCCATAATAACCAAGCCGATTTAATTAACCAACAAAAACTACAACGTTTAAACGAAGCTTCATTTACCTATAAAGCAGAAGTAATTGGCGATTTCCCCGAACATATTTACCCAGCAGAAGCAGAACTTGTTTTAAAAGAAGGTGCACAAGTAATGTTTTTAAAAAATGATGCTATTGCAAAACGATATTTTAATGGAAAAATTGGAGTAGTGCAACGTTTAGATGATGAAAAAGTAGTAGTGGATTGTGATGGTGAGCAAATAACAGTAGGCAAAGAAATATGGGAAAATAGTAAATACACTCTAAACAGAAACGATGGAAAGCTGGAGCAAGAAATCATGGGAACATTTGAGCAATACCCATTACGCCTAGCTTGGGCAATTACCATACACAAAAGCCAGGGCCTTACATTTGAAAAAGTAATGATAGATGCTGGTGCCGCATTTAGTAGCGGCCAAGTGTATGTAGCGCTTAGCCGTTGTACAAGTTTGGAGGGTATTATTTTATTAAGTAAAATACCCAGCAGTGCTATTACAAGTAACGATAATGTAGTTAAGGGCCAACAATCGCTAACAGTAAAAGGCTCGTTGGCGGAGCGTTTTGAAGGAGCTAGGCAAATTTTTACCCAACAATTAGTAGAACATATTTTTTCGTTTGAAGAAATAGAAACTGCGGTTGGCGTATTAGCTTTTCACATTAATCAACATAAAGAAAAATTAACATTAGCCATGGCCTTTGATGGCGATAATACCCCTGTGGGTTGGATAGAAAATGTACGTTTAAAGATTGCTAATGATAAAGCTGTAGGTTTAAAATTTAGCAGCCTTGTAGCACAATTAATGAAAGAAGAAGCAACGATTGAAAAAAATAGCTTACTTCAACAAAGAATTACCGATGCTGCCAATCATTTTATTCCAAAGTTAGATGGGTATTTTAATCATATAAAAAACCATCCGTTACTTACCGAGCATAAAGAAACAGCTACCCCAATAAATGAAAAATTAAACGAATTAGCTTTAGCCATTTATACCACCCATTATTATTTGCAGTATTGTAAAAATGCTTTTTCTATAACTGCATTTTTGCAACACAAATTAAAATATGTTACGCCTAAATATACCCTTACTTGCTATGCTAGTGGAAATGCAACTATAAAATCAACCAACATACCAAATGCTGAGTTGTATGATACCTTACGCCGTTGGAGAGATATAACTATAAAGGACGAGGGCTTGGCAATTTATATGGTAGCCAATCAAGCTACGTTAAAAGAAATAAGTACGTATCTGCCCTTATCTAAAAAAGACTTATTGCAAATAACTGGTTTTGGCAAAGCAAAAGTTGATAAGTATGGTGATGATATTATTGATGCCGTAGAAAGCTATTGCAGCCGTAATAATATTGAAACAAATATGCCGGCAAAATTAGGCAACCTCAAAAAAGAAAGAAAACCAAAAAGCACAGAGTTAAAAGTTGATACTAAAAAAGTAACGTACGATTTATACAAACAAGGCAAAAGCACGGATGAAATTGCAAAAGAAAGAAATTTTACTGTTGCTACTATTGAAGGGCATTTAGCATACTATATTGGCTTGGGCGATTTAGATATTAATGATTTAATAACAAAAGAAAAGCAACAAAAAATAAAAGATGCTGTGGCAATACATGGCGCTCTTAGCCATAAAACATTAATAGATAATTTGCCAAAAAGTATAAGTTACGGAGAGATAAAAATGGTGCTTGCTGCAGAAAAAATTTAACCCCTGTTAGCAATGTATTATACATTATTTTTGTACTAATGCCTCAAGTAAACTGGAACGATAGTATAAACTTATTTAACAAAATTACCCTTAGCCGTTTTTGGAATGGGGTAAAAGTTTTAAGCAGTTTTTATGTAAGCCGTTTAACCAAAAAGCCTATTCAATGGGGGTATCCAGTCTCTATTTCGTTTGAGCCTACTACAAGCTGTAACCTACGTTGCCCCGAGTGCCCAAGTGGTTTACGAGAATTTACTAGGCCTACGGGCATGTTGCAAAAAGATTTTTTTAGTACTACTATAGATGAAATTCATAAAGAATTATTGTATCTAATTTTTTATTTTCAAGGGGAGCCTTATTTAAACCCTGATTTTTTAGATATGGTAAAATATGCAGCCTCAAAAAAAATATATACAGCCACAAGTACCAATGCACATTATTTAACCGACGCAAATGCAAAACGAACCATTGAAAGCGGTTTAGATAGATTAATAATTTCTATTGATGGTACAACACAAAATGTTTATGAACAATATAGAGTTGGCGGCAAGTTGGATAAAGTAATTGAGGGAGCAAAAAATATTGTAAAATGGAAAAAAGAATTGAATAGTAAAACTCCGTTTGTGTTTTTTCAGTTTTTGGTAGTCAAGCCAAACGAACATCAAATAGAAGATATAAAACGATTGGCAAAAGAAGTAGGTGTAGATGAAGTTCGTTTTAAAACGGCACAAGTGTATGATTTTGAAAACGACCCCAACCAATTAATTCCAACAACAGATAAATTTAGTCGCTATAAAAAAAATAGTGATGGCACGTACACTCCAAAAAATAAATTAGCCAATCGATGTTGGAAATTACAACATGCCAATGTAATTACTTGGGATGGCTTAGTAGTGCCTTGTTGTTTTGATAAAGATGCTACACACCAACTAGGAAACTTAAAAACACAAAGTTTTAAGCAAATTTGGCATAATGATAAGTACAAACAATTTAGATACGAACTTAAACAAAGCCGAAAAAATATAGATATTTGTGCCAATTGCAGTGAAGGCGCAAGCGTTTGGCAAGATTAATTTTTTATATATGGGAATTGAGCAAGACATCAATCAAACAAAGTTTAGAAACATTCAACAAAAAGCAGCTATCAATTTTATTTATACCTATAATTGGATGAATGAAAGAATGAAAACTTTTTTTGATTTGCATGCAATAACGCAACAACAATTTAATATACTCCGAATTTTAAGAGGTGCAGGACAGCCATTATCTACTTTACAAATAAGGCAACGTATGCTCGATAAAATGAGTGATACCAGCCGTATTGTTGATAGGTTGGTTATTAAAAATTTGGTAAAAAAAGTAGTATGTAAAGCAGATAAACGTTTGGTAGATATTTCAATTACAGACAAGGGTAAAAAACTTTTAGCCAAAATAGATTTACGGCAAAGTGAATTAGATGGTGTACTGGGTAGGTTATCCAATGCTGATGCAGTTATTCTAAATAAATTATTAAATAAAATTAGAGAAGAAAAATAAATGAAGAAACTTTTTAAGTATTGCTTAGTACCCTTTGCCTATTGCTTGATATCCTATGCTATTAGTGCACAACCAAAACCAGAGTTTAGAGGAGTTTGGGTGGCTACGGTCGATAATATTGATTGGCCATCTAGCAAAAACCTTAGTTCCGAAGCCCAAAAAAATGAATTTATTAAGTTGTTAGATATGCATAAAGCAAATGGTATGAATGCTATTGTAATGCAAATTCGACCATCGACCGATGCTTTTTACCCATCACCTTACGAACCTTGGAGTGAGTGGCTTACAGGAACTCAAGGATTGCCACCAAGCCCTTATTACGACCCCTTACAATTTATGTTAACAGAAACGCATAAACGAAAAATGGAGTTTCATGCATGGATGAACCCCTACCGAGCAAATTTTAATATTAATAAAGCATCGATAGCAGCAACACATGTTACAAAGCTTTACCCAAATTGGTTTTTAACTTATGGTGATAAAAAATATTTTGACCCAGGCAATAAACAAGTACAGCAATATGTAACCAATGTGGTAAAAGATGTAGTGAGTAGATACGCCATTGATGCCATACATTTTGATGATTATTTTTATCCCTATCGCATTACTGGTAAAGAGTTTCCAGATAATGCCAACTACCTAAAGTATGGTAATGGAATGAATAAGGATGATTGGCGAAGAAGCAATACGGATTCTATAATAGTTATGCTATCCAGAGCAATAAAAAATGAAAACTCAGCCTGTCAATTTGGAATAAGCCCATTTGGGGTATGGCGTAATATAGATAAGGATAGTATTAACGGTAGTAACACAAAAGCTGGACAAACCAATTACGATGATTTATATGCAGATATTTTATTATGGCTAAAAAACGATTGGATAGATTATGTAGCGCCACAACTTTATTGGGAGTTTGAGCACAAAGCCGCACCTTTTCAAATTTTAGTTGATTGGTGGAACGAACATACCTACGGTAAAAATTGTTACATTGGCTTAGGTTATTACAGAGCAGGAAGTAATATTAGTTGGAAAGATAAAACCCAAATGCCTCGTATGATTGAGGCATTGCGTAAAAAACCTAACATAAACGGTATGATTTTTTTTAGTAGCAAATCCTTCAACAAAAATCCTAATGGATGGAATGATAGTTTACAATTGAATTATTTTAAAGAACCTGCAAAAACACCTAAAATAAAATAAGGTATTAGAGTGCTTCTCAAAATAATTTATCTTTGTAACTTAATATTTTTTCAATTTTAATTAAATTACTATGCCCGGTTTCGAACTTTGGAGCGATGTAGAACGTAAGCATTTAAATGATGTGGTACAAAACGGTGTGCTTATGCGTTATGGTTTTGATGGAAATAGAAATGGTCATTGGAAAGCCAAAGAATTAGAAGCGGCAATAAACGATTATTACGGTTGTAAATATTCGCAACTAGTAAGTAATGGAACAGCTGCTGTTACTTTAGCGTTATTAGCGTTGGGCGTAGGTTATGGCGATGAGGTGATTATACCAACATTTACATTTGTAGCAAGTTTTGAAGCCGTAATTAGCGTAGGCGCTGTGCCCGTTTTGGTTGATGTTGATGACACTTTAACCCTAAGCCCTGCGGCAGTAAAAGCAGCCATTACATCAAAAACAAAATGCATAATGCCCGTACATATGTGCGGTAGCATGGCCGATTTGGATGCTTTACAAGCAATATGTACCGAACATAATTTAGTATTAGTAGAAGATGCTTGCCAGGCAATTGGTGGCACATACCATGGAAAAAAATTGGGCAGCATTGGAGATGCCGGTACCTTTAGTTTTGATTATGTAAAAACCATGACTTGTGGCGAAGGCGGTGTAGTTATGACGAACAGAGAAGATGTTTATATTAGTTGCGATGGTTATAGCGATCATGGTCATGATCATAAAGGAGTAGATAGAGGAGCAGACTTACACCCCATTATTGGATATAATTATAGGATAAGCGAATTACATGCTGCCGTAGGTTTAGCACAAATTGGTAGGGTAAATGAATTTTTAGCTATTCAACGGAAAAATCAAGCAGCTTTAAAAGCTATTTTAAGTACCGTGCCGCAAATAAGTTTTAGACGAGTGCCAGACGAGGCTGGTGATAGCTGCTCTTTTTTAAGTTGGTTTTTACCCAATGGCGAAATTGCTAATGCTGTTGTAGAAGAATTAAAAGCACAAGGAATTTTAGCAGGCAATTTTTACTGGTACAATAATAATTGGCATTATATACGCAAGTGGGATCATTTAAAAAATGCAAAAACACTTAGCAGCCTTAGCCCAGAGCTTAAAGAAAAAGTAATACACCATGCTACAAAAGATTTTAGTGTAAGCGATGCTGTTATGAGCCGTTGTATTAGCACTGCAATTAGTTTGCTGTGGACAGAACAGCAGATTAAAGAAAAGGGAGAAAAAATTGTAGCGGCGGTAAAGAAGTTTATTTAAAAAAGAAATAAAAATTTTATGGATTTTGAACCTTGGTTTACTGCCATTAAAAAAATTTCGGGGCGGTACTTTATTTTAGCAGGCGTAGCGTTTATTGTTTTTTATATTTTATTTCCTAAGGCGTTTCAAAAAATAAAAATTCAAAAACTTTTCCCTAAGCCTACACATTATTACAGAGATGTTTTTTTCTCTATAATCTCCATGTTACTATTTGCCACTACTGCATATATTAGTATTGCTGTATTAAAGCCGTACAATAACATTAACTATGGCCCTGTTAAAAACTATTTTTTTTATGCCTTAAGTTTTGTGTGGATGTTTATTTTGCATGATACTTATTTTTATTGGATACATCGCTTAATGCACCAGCCAGCCTTGTTTAAATCGGTACATTTAATTCACCATAAATCTACTAACCCATCTCCATGGACTGCTTATGCTTTTCACCCCTTAGAGGCAGTTTTAGAAAGTGGCATTATACCCCTAGTTGCATTTACTTTACCTGTACACAAAACGGCTTTTTTTATTTTTATGTTATTTCAAATTGTGTATAATGTGTATGGGCATTTAGGTTACGAACTCTATCCCAAAGGCTTTAACAAAACAAAAATTGGTAAATGGATAAATACAGGCACAGCCCATAACCAACATCACAAATTATTTAAAGGTAACTATGGTTTATACACCTTAGTATGGGATAGATGGATGGGTACAGTTAGGGAAGATTATGATAAAACATACGAAGAAGTGAGGAATTAAAAACTAGTATTTCCCCTTCCCCTCTAACCTATCACACATTTCTAAACTACCTAATCTAAACACAAAAGGCACTTTAATAACTTTTTGTAGTTGTATTTCTTTCTTACAAAAAAATCCAAAGTTTTGGGTGTAAAAATTAGCCGGAATAAATGTTTTATTATTGGAAGAGGCTGCTACAATAAATTTATTAATGGCTAAACAACTAATGGAAATATCGTTAAATTCTTTAGGCAGTATAGTATTGGTTTGCCTTCCCAAAAAAGTAGTTGATTTTTTAGTAACGCTAGGTTTAAAGGTTACTAGGCTGGTTGTTTTTTGCCCCAAAATGCCATTCACTACAAAAATCATGCAAAAAATTAAAAATTTAGCTTTTTGTTTCATTATACCACAAAGTTTGTAAGTAAATTTACACTTTAAAAGGCTATTTAGTTTTTATAGGTGTTAAATTTTACACTTAAATAAAAGTTTAATAGAGGCAAGTGGTAATGATGAGTTAAATATATATTAATGCCACGTAAAACTAATGCTAGTAACCAACTTAATAACAACAAAATATAAGTAAAGCTCCTCAAGGGGTTTGGGGTAAATGTCTTTAAGCCAAGGATTATATCAAAAGCAGCTGCAAAAGCTATCGCCACAGCAAATTCAGTTAATGAAGTTGTTGCAAATTCCTACGGCCAATTTAGAAGAACGTATTAAAGAAGAAATTGAAGAAAACCCTGCATTAGAGGAAGATGAAGAGGGCCACGAAGATGAATATAGCGAAGTGAATGATGAGTTTAAAGATAAAGATGAAGATGACTTTGAGCCAGACGGCAGTGCAGAAGAATACGATAATATTGATATTAGCGAATATGTAAAAGAAGGCGATGATGATGTAGGCGATTATAAATTAAGAGATGATAATTATCCAGAGGAAGATGAAACAAGGCAAAGCCCACATAAAGTGGAAACTGGTTTTAACGAATTAATGGTAGAGCAATTGGGCATGCTTAATTTGGATGAGCATAACCATAAAGTTGCTGAACAAATTATTGGAAATTTAGATGATGATGGTTATTTACGAAGAGCCATTAGCAGTATTGTAGATGATTTAGCGTTTAGGCAAAACATAATAACTACTGACGAGGAAATAGGAAAATTGGTTTTGCAAATTCAACAATTTGAGCCCCCTGGCATTGCTGCAAGAAATTTGCAAGAATGTTTACTGTTGCAGTTAGAACGAAAAAAAGATGAAAGTAAAGCAGTGCAACTAGCTATGAAAGTATTGGAAAAATACTTTGAAGAGTTTACTAAAAAGCATTACGAAAAAATTCAACGAGGGTTAGGCATAACAGATGAACAACTTAAAGAAGTTATTAACCAAATAATTAAATTAAATCCTAAACCGGGCGGAAATATTGGCGCTGTAAACAAAGCAGAGACCTATGTAATTCCAGATTTTTTTATTTTTAATAATGCTGGAAAATTAGAACTTACGTTAAATAGTAAAAACGCTCCTGACCTACGTATTAGCGAAGGGTATAGAGATATGCTTAAAGACTATGAACGAGGGAGCAAAAAAGATAAACGTCAAAAAGAAGCTGTACTTTTTATAAAGCAAAAAATTGATAGTGCTAAGTGGTTTATAGATGCAATTAAGCAACGCCACAATACATTAACAGGAACTATGCAGGCTATAATGAAGTATCAACAAAACTTTTTTTTAACTGGTGATGAAACGGAGTTACGACCAATGATTTTAAAATACATTGCAGAAGAAACTAATTTAGATATTAGTACCATAAGCCGTGTAGCAAATAGCAAATTTGTACAAACAGAATTTGGCACGTATAGACTAAAATTCTTTTTTAGCGAAAGCTTACAAACTGACAGTGGCGAAGAAGTAAGTACTAGAGAGGTTAAAAAAATATTAAGCGACTTAATAGAGGCCGAAAGTAAAAAACATCCATTAAGTGACGAACGCCTAACAGAGCTGTTGCAAGAAAAAGGTTACAACATTGCAAGGCGTACTGTTGCAAAGTATAGAGAGCAATTAAATATTTCGGTAGCAAGATTAAGAAAGGAGTTATGATAGCAGACAACACACAACACACAACGGACGATAGACAGCAGACAACTGCCATTAATAGTACCTTAGTGGTCGATAGTCCATGGTCGGTAGTCAAAATACTAGCACATTTATTCTCCTACCTTTTTCACCCCATTTTTATTCCGCTATATGCGGTGGCGTTTTTAGTATTTATACACCCCAGTTATTTTAGTGGTTTTAGCATGGCTGCAAAAAAGCAAACACTGTTAATTGTATTTATCAACGCAGTAGCTTTTCCTATATTAGCAGTAGTACTTTTAAAAGCAGTAGGTTTTATACAATCTATTTTTTTAAAAACACAAAAAGATAGAATTATACCTTACATGGCTTGTGGCATTTTCTTTTTTTGGGCCTATTTAGTTTTTAAAAATCAAACCAATTACCCTTTAATTTTAAGTAGTTTTTTATTAGGTGTTTTTTTAGCAAGTAGTGCTGCCTTGTTAGCAAATATTTATTTTAAAATAAGTATGCATGCTACAGGCGTAGGAGGTTTGTTAGGTATTTTTTTATTAATAATGAAAAGTAATACTATGCTAATGACATGGCCACTTTGTATAGCAATAGCTATTACAGGCTTGGTTTGTACGGCAAGGCTGCTTATAAGCGACCATAGCATAAAGGAAATTTATATAGGATTAATAGCAGGGTTATTAAGTCAATTTGTGGCAGCGATTGTGGTTTTGTAATTAAAAAAATAAACTCTTTTATATGCGAAGAGCCTCATCTGGGATGATGAGGCTCTTCTTTCTGTGTGCCTAACAATATTTTTATTGTATAATTTTAGATTTATATTTTGAATGATAAATAAATAACTCTCCTTTTTTATACTATTAATACCAGTTATAAAATTTTAATTAAAGCACGTAATGAGTTGCCATGTACCTTTATTAGTTGTATATAGAGTAGTTACTAAATTTATTATTTAATAACAAGAACACCCTTTGCTATAAATTCTATTTCTTTTTTAGCCTCTGTAATTTTCTCAATTTCTTCTTTACTTTTTCCACCATCTTCGGCATAATGTTTTAAATCCTCTACCGATGTAGTGGTAACTTTTGCCACACCGTCTAATACTACTTCCTTACCAACAATATCTAACGGCATAAAAAATTTATAATCTTTAAAACGTACCATTATACCGTCACCTTCGGTTGTAGCTAACTTCATCCAACAACCCTTAGTTGTACAAACTTCTTGAATTGTGCCTTTAACTTTTCCGGTAAATTTTGCGGCAGTAACTAATTTTTCTTCTAATACGGGTACTTCAATGGCCCCTTTTGCAGTTGTTTTAACACCATAAGTAACACCCATGGCAGCAGGTTTAATTTGTGCTGTACAAACAAAACCAACTAATAATGAAGCAATTACAAATATTTTTTTCATACTTTTTTATTTTATATAGCAAAATTAACTAAAAAACGTTGCTTTACTAGCATATACCACTATTTGTGGTATTGATTGTTTCAAAAAAGAGTGTTCAGTTTGTAATTGCACTGAAATTAATTCATTGCTGGCCCGTTAATAGCCCGGTTTCCTGAAAAAATTAAAAATCAAACCAATTGATTTTTCTTACGCTTTAGTAACAACACCCCGTCTAGGTTCTTCTATGGCGGGTTTTTATTTTTTTAAACGACAACTTCATTTAAATAAACTAAAAAAATTATCAAAAAAATACTAAAATAATTAGTGTTTATAAAAAATATCTCTTATCTTTGTTTTCAA
>CAILUU010000035.1 GCA_903837525.1 uncultured Bacteroidota bacterium
AAAAATGGGATCCCTATACTAAAGATGGGATTTATACACTTTTTGGAAAGTGTAATTTTTATTTAGGTAATATTGATGAAGCTAAGAAAAATGTAGAAAAGGCCATAAATGCATATCCAGAGATATATGACAATTTCTATACAAGAGGTTTAATAAAACTCAAGGAAAATGATAAAGTTGGTGCTTGTGAGGACTTTACCAAAGCCAAAGAATTGGGTTTTAAGAAAAGTATAGATTCAGAAATGAAGGCTGCTTGTAATTAAAATAGAATTTACACAAAAAAGCCCCTAACTCATCGAAAGTTAAGGGCTTTTGCGGACCGGACGGGACTCGAACCCGCGACCTCCGCCGTGACAGGGCGGCATTCTAACCAACTGAACTACCGATCCAACATTCCAAGCCATAAGTGTAAAATAAATTGCTACTCAAAATTTGGGAGTGCAAATATAGGCGATAGCCTTTTTTGTACCAAAACTTTTATTAAAATTATCGTTTCTGTACTTTTACATAACCTACATTTACATTTAATTAATCATTGTTATATGCCAGAATTAAAAAATAGACAATTTTTAGATTTTGAAAAGCCTATTAAGGACCTGTACGATCAAATAGAATTACAAAAAACAAGTGCCGAAAAAAGTAAAATAGATGCTAGCGGTACTATTAAAATGTTGGAAGATCGTATTTTAGAAACAAAAAAGCACTTAACCGAAAACGTAACGCCTTGGCAAAAAGTACAACTTAGTCGCCACCCAGATAGACCGTACACGCTAAAGTTTATAGAAAAAATGTGTACAGATTTTATCGAATTACATGGGGATAGAAATGTAAAAGATGATAAAGCCATGGTGGGAGGTTTTGCAAAACTAGGAGGTGAAACGGTTATGGTTATTGGACAGCAAAAGGGGATTAATACAAAAATGCGCCAATTACGCAATTTTGGTATGGCAAATCCGGAGGGGTATAGAAAAGCCTTGCGGTTGATGAAATTAGCAGAAAAATTTAATAAGCCCATAATTACATTAATTGATACACCTGGTGCTTACCCTGGGTTAGAGGCTGAGGAAAGAGGACAAGGAGAAGCCATTGCAAGAAATATTTTTGAAATGATACGCCTTAAAGTACCTGTTATTTGTGTAATAATTGGTGAGGGAGCTAGTGGCGGTGCTTTAGGTATTGGGGTTGGCGATAGGGTTTTTATGTTGGAAAATACTTGGTATACCGTAATAAGTCCAGAAAGTTGCAGTAGTATTCTATGGCGTACTTGGGATAAAAAAGAAGTGGCAGCGGAACAACTAAAACTTACAGGGAAAGATATGTTGCAATTTGGATTAGTTGATGCTGTTATACCTGAGCCATTAGGTGGCGCACATTGGGATTATACAGAGGCAGGCCAAATTTTAAAAAACTATTTAATACCAGTGATTAAAGAATTAAAGCAAATTGAAGCCACTAAGAGAATAGAAAATAGGATTGAAAAATTTGGTAAGATGGGCTTTTGGGAAGAAGAAACCCCAAACCCCTAAAGGGGCTTTTAGAAAAGGTTGTTTAGGATAAGAGTTTCTAAAAATAGGGATATAAAAAAATATTAGAAGATAAAAGTTATATGCTAAAAATTGGTGTTATAGGAGCTGGACATTTAGGAAAAATTCATTTAAACAATTGGGCTGCAATTGAAGGGGTAAAGCTAATTGGCTTTTGCGATACTGACGATGAGAACGCAAAAATAGTAGCTGAAAAATATGCACTACCCAGATTTGCCACTACGAACGAATTGTTAGATGCTTGCGATGCCGTGGATATTGTTGCACCCACAACGTTTCATTTTGAATTGTGTGAGGCAGCAATAAAAAAAGGGAAGCATGTATTTGTAGAAAAACCTTTAGCTAATACCATGGATGAAGCTAGGGCGTTGGTGAAATTAGCAAAGGAAGCAAATATAAAATTTCAAGTAGGGCATGTAGAGCGTTTTAATCCTGCTTTTTTAGCTTTAAAAAATATGGCTTTACAACCCATGTTTATAGAAGTGCACCGCCTTGCACAATTTAACCCAAGAGGTACAGATGTTAGTGTAATACTAGATTTAATGATACATGACATTGATATTATTTTACATTTAGTAAAAAGTAATGTAAATTATATTAGTGCAAATGGAGTAGCCGTAATGAGTGATACGCCAGATATTGCTAACGTACGTATTGAGTTTGATAATGGCTGTGTGGCCAATTTAACGAGTAGTAGAATAAGCATGAAAAAAATGAGAAAGATGAGGCTTTTTCAAAAAGATGCTTACATTGGTATTGATTTTTTAGAGAAAAAAACAGAAGTTATCAAATTGAATACACCCGAAGATAAAGATGTATTTACATTTGATATTGAAACCAATAATGGTAAAAAAACGATTGCTGTTGCAAATCCTCATGTGCAAGAAGTAAATGCAATTAAAATGGAGTTAGAAGAATTTAAGAACGCTATATTAACTAATACAGAAACGGCCGTTCCTGTAGTAGATGGCTTTAGAGCCATGGAAGTAGCGCACCAAATTTTAGAAAAAATTAGTAAAAAAACAATACACTAACTTATAATTTTAATACCCTAATTTGTTACAACCCAGAGTACATATTCGATGGTATATTTTGATTGATGTTATTGCAGCTATTATATGTTGGATTGCATTTTATTTTGGTAGAAAAAATATCTTGGATGAGCCTTTTATAATTGGTAATTTTTTTTATATAGGACTTATTGCAATGCCATTAGCTTGGGCATCTTTATTTACCCTAGGTGGAAGTTACAAAGCATTATATGCAAAAAGTAGGTTGTTCGAGTTTTTTCATACCGCTATCGTTTGTATAATAGGATCGTTATTTATACTTTTCTTTTTTTTATTGTACGATGCTGTTAATAATAACTCAATTTTTTATAAGGAGTTTTTAACTTTGTTTTTACTACAAACGTTTATTACTTATTTTTTTCGATTACTTATTTTAAATAAAACAAAAGGGCAATTGTATAACAGGACTGTTTTTTTTAATACACTAATTATTGGAAACACAGAAAATGCTAACTCTTTAGCAAAAGCAATAGAAAACAATAACGAAAGAACGGGTTATAAAATTTGCGGATATATACATACGAATGGCGTAATGAATGAATTGGGAATAAAAAGCTTAGGTAAAATTGAAGAGTTAAACGATATTATTAAAAATAACCACATTGAAGATATAATTATTTCAATAGAACAAAAAGAACGATTGCTGCTCGAAAAAATATTACAAGAACTAGGCGATAAAAATGTAGGTATAAAAATTACTCCAGATAGAGTTGATATTTTAAGTGGAGCTGTGCAAACAAATAATGTAATGGGCATTCCGTTAATAGATTTGCACAAAGGAATTTCCCCTGGGTGGCAACAAAATATAAAGCGATTGATTGATATGGTTTTTAGTATCGCATCATTTATTCTTTTATTGCCCTTGATGTTGTATACGGCAATACGAGTAAGGTTATCAAGCAATGGACCAATAGTTTATTTACAAGAAAGAATTGGGCATAAGGGGAAACCTTTTATAATGTATAAATTTAGGAGTATGTATGTTGATGCAGAAAAAAATGGACCTCTGCTAAGCAATTATGCCGATACTAGAATTACCAAATGGGGTAAAGTAATGCGTAAATGGCGTTTAGATGAGTTGCCACAATTATTAAATATTTTTAAAGGCGAAATGTCTTTAGTAGGTCCAAGAGCAGAACGCCAATTTTATATTAATCAAATTGTACAGCTTCATCCAGAATATAAATATCTTTTTAAAGCAAAGCCAGGCTTAAGTAGCTGGGGAATGGTAAAATTTGGCTATGCCAGTACGGTTGAGGAAATGATTGAACGTATGCGATACGATTTAATTTACATTGAAAATGCATCTTTACTCCTTGATTTTAAAATAATGTTACATACTATCAAAATTATTTGGGGTGGCAAAGGCAAGTAGTATTTTGTAAAAAAAATTGGTAGGTTAAATAAGCTTTATTTTATAAAACCAATTGAGTGCATTTTGTTAATTTTGAGTACAACAGTTTTACTTTGAAAAAATCATACTTTATACTTTTTGCTTTTTGTTTACTTTTGCAATTTGCCAAAGGCCAATTGCCAACGGCATATTGGCAACAACAAGTAGATTATAAAATTGATGTTTCCCTAAATGATGTAAACCATACCCTTGATGGGTTTATTAAAATTACGTATACCAATAATTCTCCTGACACCTTAAAATTTATTTGGTTTCACCTTTGGCAAAATGCCTATAAAAATGATAGAACAGCATTTACCGACCAACAGCTTGAAAATGGCAGCACTACTTTTTATTTTAGTGATTATGAAAGTAGAGGCTACATAAATAGATTAGCTTTTAAAATGAATGGTTCAACTTGTATTACTCAAGATCATCCCCAACATCAAGATATTATAAAAGTAATTTTACCTTTTGGAATTGCTCCAAAAACTACAGTGAAAATAGAAACACCTTTTCATGTAAAAATGCCTTATAACTTTAGTAGAGGAGGGCATGTTGGGCAAAACTATCAAGCAACACAGTGGTTTCCTAAACCAGCTGTTTATGATAAAAAAGGGTGGCATCCAATTCCTTATTTAGATCAAGGAGAGTTTTATAGCGAGTTTGGAAATTATGAAGTACAACTAACGTTGCCAGATAATTATATGGTTGCTGCTACTGGATTATCGGACAAAGAAGATATTGTGCAAAATGAAATTGAATTGCCTACAAATACTATACTAAAAAAAAGTTTTGCTTCTACTAACAGATTAAAACATAAAGAGGCAAATAAAATCCCTTCATCTACCCAACAAAAAACACTTTTATATAAGCAAGATAATGTGCATGATTTTGCTTGGTTTGCTAGTAAAGATTTTGTAGTAAAAAAAGATACACTTCAGTTAGCCTCTGGAAAAATTATTGATGTATATGCTTACTACTATAAAAAAAATGAAAGTATTTGGAAAAATTCAATACTGCTTATTAAACGAGCTATTCGTACTAAAAGTAATTGGCTTGGAGAATACCCTTATGGTGTTGTACGTGTGGTAGAAGATGAAGAAGATGGGGGAGGGATGGAATATCCTACGATAACTTATTTGTCGAGTGGGGGCAATGAGAAGGCATTGGACTTTGTAATTAACCATGAAATTGGACATAATTGGTTTTATGGAATTTTAGCTAGTAACGAACGTACACATCCCTGGATGGATGAAGGATTGAATAGTTATTATGATACTAAATATAGTAAAGAATTTTACGGAAAAAGTGGATATGATTTATTAGTATCAAAATCAAAATTTTTAAAAAAACGAATACCAACTGATGTTACACATTTGGCATTACAAACATTAGTCAATGCCAAAAAAGATCAACCAATAGAAACAACATCAGAAAAATTTAATAGCGTTAACTATAATTTGATAGCCTATTCAAAAACGGCAGAGTGGTTACATTTGGTAGAAAAAAAATTAGGTTCTTCATTATTTGATACTTGCATGAAAGTGTATTACAACCAATGGAAGTTTAAACATCCTTATCCAGAAGATTTTAAAAAAAGTATCGAAGAAACAAGTAGACAAAACTTAGAAGAAGAATTTGCCTTACTAAAACAAAAAGGTGACTTTCAAAAAAATGGTATAAAAAAAAGTATAAAAGCTGGTTCATTTTTTAATTTGAAAGAAACAGATAAATACAACTATATTTTTATTGGACCGGCTGTTGGATATAATTTGTATGATAAGTTTATGCTTGGTGGATTGGTACATAATTATAGTTTACCACAAAACAACTTTCAGTTTCTAATTGCCCCTCTTTATGCCACTAATAGCAAGCAGGTAAATGGCTTGGGGCGGTTGAGCTATAACTGGTTTACAAATGAAAAAGCTGATAGAATGGAGTTGGCACTAGCTGGTAGCACTTTTAGTGCTAGCAAATTTACGGATAGTACTGGTAGTATTAAATATTTACGAGTTACAAAAATTGTTCCTTCTTTACGCTATACGTTTGCCAATAAAAACCCACGTAGTTTAGTAACAAAATTTTTGCAATGGAAAACCTATTTATTTAGAGAGCAAGGATTATCATTTAGTTACGACTCTGTTTTAATGCAAGATAAAATTGCCTACCCCACAAGATCAAGATACTTAAATCAATTAATAGTTAATATAGAAAATGATAGAGTTTTGTATCCATACAAAGGGATATTTACTGCAGAGCAATCAACTAATTTTGTCCGATTAAATTTTACGGGTAATTATTATTTTAATTATGCAAAAGGTGGTGGTGTAAATGTTCGTTTGTTTGCTGGTAAATTTTTATATCTAGGGGATAAAATATTTACCAAACAATTTGAAACAGATCGGTATCATTTAAATATGACGGGTGCTAATGGTAATGAAGATTATACCTATAGTACTTATTTTGTAGGAAGAAATGAATTTGAAAATGGTTCATCTCAACAAATAATGATAAGAGATGGTGGCTTTAAAGTACGTACCGATTTATTAAATGATAAAATTGGAAAATCTGATGATTGGTTGGCCGCACTTAATTTTACAAGTAGTATACCAGATAAGATTAATCCACTAGCCTTACTCCCTATAAAAATACCACTGCATGTGTTTTTAGATGTAGGTACCTATGCAGAAGCGTGGAATAAGAATAGTAACACCGGAAAATTTGTTTATGATGCTGGTGTACAATTTTCGTTGTTTAATATAGTAAATGTATATGTACCCATTTTATATAGTAAAGTATATAAAAATTATTTTAAAAGTACTATTTTAGAAAAACGTTTTGTAAAAAATATTAGTTTTAGTATTGATTTGCAAAATATTAATCTTCGTAAATATTTTCCACAACTTCCTTTGTATTAGTTGAGTATACAACTTATACCATATAATACTATTGATAAGCAAAAATGGGATGCTTGTATTACAAATGCCAGCAATGGGGTGGTGTATGCATACTCCTTTTACTTAGATGCAATGGCAAAAAATTGGGAAGCCCTTGTACTAAATGATTACGAAATGGTAATGCCACTTACCTACAATAAAAAATATGGAATTTATTATTTGTATCAGCCACCTTTTTGTGCACAATTGGGTGTTTTTGGAAATGAGTTAACTAAAGAAATTGTAGAAAAATTTATTGCCACTATTCCTTTAAAATATAAATACTGGGATGTTTATTTAAATTATAAAAATATATTTTCTATAAATAACTTTTACGTAAGAAATAATTATACGCTTGGCTTAGATAAATCTTATGAAGAATTATATGTAACTTTTAAAGAGAATGTAAAGCGTAATATTAAAAAATGTGTTCAACTCAATTGTACCATCAAAAAAAATATTTTAATTGATGATGTTATTGAATTAGCTAAAGAACAAGCCATACATTTTAGTGCCCTAACCTCTGTAGATTTTGCAGTAATAAAAATTGTCTATAATCATTTACTGCAACTTAATCAAGCTATAACATTTGGCGTTTATTTAAATGAACAATTAGTAGCATCTGCCGCCTTCTTTTTCTCAAACAACAGAGCATATTATATTTTAGTGGGTAATCATCCAAATGGGAAAGCTATTGGCGCTAGCCATACTTTAATAAATGAATTTATAAAAGCTTATGCCAATAAAAATTTAGTCTTAGATTTTGAGGGCAGTGATATTAACAGCCTAGCCTTTTTTTATAGTAGTTTTGGTGCTCTAGAAGAAAAATATCCTGCACTTAGGTATAATAAATTGCCTTGGTATATTAGGTGGGCAAAAAATAATTGGGCTTTTAAGATTGGTAAATTATTTTTCCTTTTTGTGTTATGTAATTTCTTACTGTTGTAAAACTTTTAATTTATGCTGTTACTTTTAAATTTACTTTAAGAATTGTTTTCTTCAACATATACATAATGTTAATAAAACTATTAACTATTAGAATTGGAATAAAAAACTGTTAACTTAATAATTAAAATTACACTTTTAAAATGGGCACGTCATTTTAAAAAGCTTATAAAAAAGCCCCGTTACTACAACGAGGCTTTTTTCTTAACTTTTCTCTGCCATATCTGGAATATCAGCTGCTTTGTATAAACCAGCATCTAATTTTTTCTTAACCTCTTCAAATGCAACTAAAGTTTCATCAACATCTTCAAAACTATGACTAGCAGTAGGTATTAACCTATAAATAATATCTCCTTTAGGTATTACAGGGTACACCACTATACTACAAAAAATATGATAATTCTCTCTTAAATCCATTACCATACTGGTAGCCTCTGGCACATCGCCTTTCATATATATTGGTGTAACAGGGCTATTGGTATCGCCGATATCAAAGCCACGTTCTTTTAATCCAATTTGTAAACGTTCAACATTTGCCCACAATTTTTCCCTAAGCTCTGGCATAGTTTTTACCATTTCCATACGTTTAAGCATACCCTCTACAATAATAAGTGGCAAACTCTTCGCAAAAATTTGGCTACGGGTATTGTAACGTAAATATTTAATTACAGCTTTTGGTCCACTAATAAAAGCACCAATGCTACCCATACTTTTTACAAAAGTGCTAAAGTATAAATCAACACCAGCTTGGCAACCTTGTGCCTCATCAGCACCAGCACCAGTTGCGCCCATATAACCAAAGCCATGTGCATCATCTATCAAAATTCTAAAATCGTACTCACTTTTTTTAGCTACAATTTCTTTTACTATTCCTTGCTCACCATCCATACCAAAAACACCTTCGGTAATTACTAAAATTCCACCACCTTGCTTTTCGGCCATGGCAGTAGCCCTTTTCATTTGCTTATCAAAATCTTGAATATCGTTATGTTTAAACGTATAGGTGTAACCAACATGCAAACGAATGCCATCCATAATACAAGCATGTGCTTCGGCATCGTAAACAATCACATCTCTACGATTAACTAACGCATCAATACAACTCATTATACCTTGGTAGCCAAAGTTCAATAACATGGTATCTTCTCTGCTCACAAAATCGCTAAGTACTTTTTCTAAGGCATCGTGTTTATCTGAATTTCCACTCATCATTCTTGCACCCATTGGGTTGCCCATGCCATACATTTCTGCTGCCTTTGTATCTATGGCCCTTACCTCGGGGTGATTAACTAAACCTAAATAGTTATTCAAACTCCAAACAATCATTTCCTTTCCTCTAAACTTCATACGAGGGTTAAGGTCTCCTTCTAATTTAGGAAATGCAAAATAGCCGTGGGCTCTATCCATATGCTGACCAATAGGCCCACCATCTTTCACTAATTTTTCAAAAACATCCATAAGTATAATTAAGAATTAGATACAAAAATAAAGCATTGTAGGTAAATGGTAACATTTTGATAACCGAGTTATATTTTTTTATTTTATTAGCTATAAATCAGTATTAAAGTCTAGTGGCAGAGATACTTATTTATTATTTCTTTTAGTAAAATGAAATAAATAACCTTCGTTAAACATCGGTAATTTCTATCATTTTTGACTGTACAATAGATTAATGTGAACGTTATTCGTATGATTAATAGTAGTTTTGCAAAAAATATTTTCTACATGAATCGCAAATACTTTTCTAGTTTACTTTTCTTATTTCTTATTTCTTATTCAACACAGGCACAAACTACCAAACCAAAGCTAGTTGTAGGTATCGTAATAGATCAAATGCGTTGGGATTATTTGTATAAATACAAAGAACAATATGGCGCCAAAGGCTTTAACCGCTTATTAAAAGAAGGGTTTACAGCAGAAAATACAATGATACCTTTTACACAAACTTATACCGCACCAGGGCATACTTGCGTATATACGGGTAGTGTACCTGCCATACATGGTATTGTAGGTAATAATTGGTACGATAAAGCAACTAATAAGCGGGTGTATTGTACTGATGATAGTGCAGTAAACACCGTAGGGGCAAGTAATAAAGTAGGCAAAATGAGCCCAGTAAATATGTGGACTAACACCATTACAGATGAGTTACGTTTAAGTACTAATTTTAAAAGTAAAGTAATAGGAATTGCCTTAAAAGATAGAGGAGCAATTTTTCCAGCTGGTCATAGTGCAAACGCTGCCTATTGGTACGATGGTGGTAAATGGATTACCAGCAGTTATTACATGAATGAATTGCCAAAATGGGTAAATGATTTTAATGCAAAAGATGAACCTGCTAAAGCAATGAAAAAAGATTGGACAACCTTGTATGATATTAAAAATTATACCTTAAGCACTGCCGATGATAAGCCTTATGAGAATAATATTAAGGGACTAAAAACAGTAACCTTTCCTCATAAATTAAGTACAATAGACGATAAAGATAAATACGAGGCTTTTAAAACTACACCGTTTGCAAATAATTACACTTTTAACTTTGCACAAGAAGCTATTTACAACGAAAAATTAGGACAAAGAGGCGTAACCGATTTTTTAGCAGTTAGTATTAGTAGTACAGATTATATTGGTCATTCTTTTGGCCCAAATTCTATTGAAATACAAGACACCTATTTACGGTTAGATTTTGCCTTAACCGAATTTTTAATGTATTTAGATAATATTCTTGGTAAAGGAAATTATACCTTGTTTTTAACTGCCGACCATGGGGTAGCGCATATCCCCGAGT
This sequence comes from uncultured Bacteroidota bacterium, assembly GCA_903837525.1. Classification (GTDB taxonomy): domain Bacteria; phylum Bacteroidota; class Bacteroidia; order Chitinophagales; family Chitinophagaceae; genus Ferruginibacter. The sequence goes on from CAILUU010000035.1 coordinate 10,680, forward strand.
TTTTAAACGAAAACAAAATGCCTGCTGGCACTTTTGAAGATGGCGATATTATTAAAGAACTAAATGAAGCCATTGAAGAAAAATTTGCAATAAAAAAAGCTATCACTACTGTAATGAATTATCAAGTGTATCTAAATGACAATGCAATTGAAAAGGGTAATGGGGATAAAACAAAAATTACCGAATTGATAATTAACAAATTAAAAAAGAAGGATTTTATAGTAAATGCTTTTGAGTTAGAAAAAATAATGGGAGCATCTATACCGCAACCACAAAAAGACAGAATGGCTAACGGCTTCACACCAAAGCGTAGTGGCGATATACAATTTACCTTTAAACCTGGCTATTTTGATGGAGGTAAAAAAGGAACAACACATGGCCTTTGGAACCCTTATGATGCTCATATACCTTGTTTGTTTTACGGCTGGGGTGTAAAATCTGGCAAAACACATAGAGAAACGTACATGACAGATATTGCACCAACACTTGCAGCACTGCTTAAAATACAAATGCCTAATGGTTGCGTGGGTAAGGTAATTGAGGAACTGATTAAGTAGACTGAATTATAGAACTAAAAAAGCCACTTTTTAAGTGGCTTTTTTGTTGGGTTACTAGGATTCGAACCTAGACGAACAGAATCAAAATCTGGTGTGCTACCTTTACACTATAACCCAATTGTAAACTTTGATAAATCAAAATTTGGGAGTGTAAAAATAAGGTATAAATGCTTTTCTCCCAAATGGTTTTTTTTATTTTAAGCTTGTAAAGCAGCCTCCCTTTCTTTCAACTGCTTAATTTTATCTAAAGCACCAGCAACCACATCACACATAATGGTATACAATGCACCATGTATAGGGTTTGCATAAATATATTCTAACGCTTCGTTTTCGTTAGCTATAATTTTTGTAGGTATATTAGGGTTTACTTTATTTATACCTTCTTGCAATAAACCAATAATTTCTTCGGCAGTTCTGCCCCTTAAATTTTTATCGCAACGTATAATAATTTGGTCAAAGCTTTTTGCCGATATTTCTCCTAGCTCCTTAATATCCTCATCTCTTCTATCACCCGTACCACTTATTACACCAATGTTTGTTTTATAGTCTAGCTTGCTAATAAAATCGCAAAGTAGTTTTAACCCATGTGGGTTATGGGCAAAATCGGCAAGAAAACTATAATTTTTAAAATGAAAGAAATTTAAACGGCCAGGCGTTAAACTTTCTCCGGGCATAAAAGTTTGTAAGCCTTGGCGTATATCCTCTATAGTTATATCTCTATATAAATAGGTGGCTAATACCGCTGGTAAACAATTAGTAATGTTATGTACTGCTTTTCCTTCGTAGGTAAGTGGTATATCTTTTGCTAGCATTACTCTAATTTTCCAATTCCCTTTCATAATGGTTATATATCCATTTTCATATACAGTAGCTAATCCACCTTTGTTACAATGTTCTTTCAACCTTGCATTATTTTCATCCATACTAAACAATGCAATGTTACATTTCAATCCATCTTTCATACTATACACTAAATCATCTTCGGCATTTAAAATGGCATACCCATGGGGGAAAACAGTTTCTGGCACAACAGCTTTTACTTTTGCCATTTGTTCAATGGTATTTATTCCGCCAAGTCCCATATGGTCGGCTGCTACATTGGTTACAATAGCTACATCGCATTTTTCAAAAGCTAAACCATTTTTTAAAATACCTCCTCTGGCACATTCCAATACCGCAAAATCAACGGTAGGATCTTTTAAAACAAAGGTTGACGATACTGGGCCAGTGCAATCTCCCTTCATCATTAATTGGTTTTGAATATACACTCCATCGCTTGTTGTATAACCAACTTTTTTACCTGCACTTTTTGCTATGTGAGCGGTAAGCCTTGTGGTGGTTGTTTTTCCATTGGTGCCTGTTATTGCTATAATAGGTATTCTTCCTTCACTACCCTTTGGGAAAAGCATATCAACTACAGGCTCTGCAACATTTCGGGGCAAACCCTCGCTAGGGTCAATATGCATTCTAAAACCTGGTGCAGCATTTACTTCTAAAATAGCACCACCATTTTCGCTTACAGGTGTACGCAAGTCTTTGGCCATTATATCTATACCACAAATATCTAAACCAATAATTTTACTAATACGTTCACACATAAAAATATTTGCTGGGTGTACTTCGTCCGTTACATCGGTTGAGGTACCACCAGTAGAAAGATTAGCGGTAGTTTTTAATAAAACAAGCTCTCCTTTTTTTGGAATAGTTTCTAAGGTATAGCTAATATCTTCCAACATTTTCATTGTACTACCATCAACCGTTATTTGTGTTAATACTTTTTCGTGGCCATAACCCCTACGAGGGTCTTTATTGGTTTCATCTATTAAATATTGAATGCTGTTTTTTCCATCACCCACCACACTTGCTGGTGTACGTAAAGCGGCACAAATAAATTTATGATTAATTACTAAACATCTAAAATCGTAGCCAGTAATAAAACGTTCCACTATAACTTTATTGCCATAATTTTTAGCAGCTTCTAGCGCTTTTATAGCTTGCTCTCTGTCGGTAATATTAGTGGTGTTTCCTTTACCATGGTTGCCATCAATAGGTTTTATTACCAATGGATAGCCAAATTTTGCAATAGCTTCATCCAGCCCAACTTCAGTTCGTACTACGGTTCCTCTTGGTACTGGTATTTCGGCAGCCTCTAACAACATTTTTGTTTCTTCCTTATTGCAAGCTATATCTACAGCAATATTACTTGTGGTAGATGCTATGGTTGCTCTTATTCTTTTTTGATTAACTCCATAGCCTAATTGAACTAAACTTTGCTTATTTAGGCGTATATAGGGAATGTTACGTTTGGCGGCTTCTTCTACAATACATCCTGTGCTAGGGCCAAGTCTAGTATCTTCCCTTATTTCTCTTAATTGCTGAATATCATTGGCTAAATCGTATTCGGTATTGTTTATTAATGCTTCAGCAATTTTTACTGAAGCCTTGGCAGCATATACACCAGCATCTTCCTCTAAATAGGTAAAGCAAACAAAATAAACACCTTCTTTTTCATTAGCGCCTCTTGTACGCCCAAAACCAGTTGCCATACCTGCAAGGGTTTGTATTTCTAGGGCAATATGTTCAATTACATGCCCCATCCAAGTGCCTTCATCTACTCGTTGAAAAAATCCACCTTTTGCCCCTACACTGCACCTATGCTCAATCATTGTGGGAAACATTTTTTCTAAACGCTCTCTAAACCCATCAATAGTATTGGTTGGGCGTTGCTCTAATTCTTCTAAATCTAATTTCATTTGAATTAGTTTAGTGCGACGTACACTCCAATAATTTGGGCCTCTTAAAATTTTAATTTCTACAATCTTCATAAATGCAACTGTTTTGGTTTGTGGAAATGGAAATTACCGAAATGATTTTGTATTAAAAAACAAAATAATCTTGCCTTAATTAACATCCGTTAGTAAAGAGCTGCATAATAAAAATAAGCAATCCCTTATTTTTGCATTAATCACAAAAATGATTTAATGCAATTTGCTAAAGGAAAACTAATAGCCATAGGTGGTGCCGAGGATAAAGGCACAGATTTGGAAACTGGACAAATTCATCGCAATAACCTCAATTTTTTTGAACTAGGTATCCTTCGTCGTATTGTAGAGGAAGCAGGAGGGGTATTAAGCCGTATTGAAGTAATTACCACCGCAAGTATGATACCCTATGAAATTGGCGACAACTACTTAAATGCCTTTGGCAAAATGGGTTGTACTAATATTGGGTTAATGCATATTAGAAACAGGGTAGATGTGGGTACAGAAGATTATCAGCAGCGTATAGAAAAATGTGATGCGGTGTTATTTAGTGGCGGTAATCAAATGCGGTTAAGTAGCACATTTGGTGGAACTAATTTTTTAAAAACCATTGTTACTAGATACAAGGAAGAAACCCATTTTGTAATTGCTGGCACAAGTGCTGGTGCAATGGCAATGAGCAATACCATGATTTATGAAGGTAATGCTGCTAAGGCTCATTTAAAAGGCGAAGTAAAAATTACAACTGGTTTAGCGTTTGTAGATGAGGTTATTATTGACAGTCATTTTGAAAAAAGAGGCCGTTTCGGACGATTGGCACAAGCCGTAGCAACCAACCCAGCCTGTATTGGTATTGGTTTAGGAGAAGATACCGGAATGATAATTACCGAAGGTGGAAATAAAATGGAAGCTATTGGTAGTGGTTGCGTAATTATTATTGATGGACACGATATACAATTTACTAATATTGCAGATATACCAGATGGAAGCCCATATAGTGTAGAAGGGTTAAAAGTACATATTTGTGAACAAGGCAATGGTTATTTAGTAACCGAACGAAAATTTATACCTGAGGTAAAAGAAGGGGCTGTGGTAAAAAAGCAAGTGCATGTAGAATAAATCCAAAAAAGTAAATGTAGTAAGCGGTAAGATTTTTACTCAACTATTTTCTAAGGCTTTTTCAATTACTAATGTTTTTAAATTTTGCATAATATCTTCTTGTACAAAAAATAAATTATAACAACCCTTATTTACGGCTACTAATTGGTAGCCTTTTTTATTAGCTAATTGCACCATACTTAACGACGATGCTCCTTTTGGCCTATCATCTTCATACAGTTCAAACTTGGTAGTGTAAGGGGGAATAAAGTGGGTGTTCCCTTTTTCTACTTGCACTTCTACCACCACCACCCTTGGTAATAATGCATCAATACTGTTCCAAATATGATAATCGTTTCCATCTAAATCTATACACAATAAATCTATTTGTTTTGTGTAAGATGTGGTACTTAAAATTTCATTTATATTTTGTTTGGTAACAGTGGCTTGTATAAAAGAAAACTGGTTACTTTTTTGTTTAAAATACTTTTGATAAATGTATTTTCCTCTATTTAAAATTTTGTAATTACCATCAATGAATGTACCACTCCAATTATGATGAAAGGCTAAGTTTGCACAATTGCTATTAATACAATCGTTGCTACCAATATCTATAAATAATTTGTTAGTGGTGCCAATTTTTGTAAAGATGTTTAGTAAAATTCCATCTTCATTAGCTTTAGTAAAAATATTTAATTGTTGTATTGAAAATGAGGATGTAGTATCTAGTTGTTTACTAAAATGACTATTTTTTACAACAGCATCTTTATAAATCTTTTTACGAAACACAATGCTCCAGAAATATTTTTTAATAAGATGTTTTACTAGTTGCAGCATTTATTTTTTATGAAACACTTACTAAATAATAATTTTTTTTCCCTTTTTGTACTAACAAGTATTTGCCATGCAATAACATTGAGCTATTTATTACTAGTTGTATATCCTCAATTTTTTTTCTATTAATACTTACACCACCACCTTGTACATTTTTTCTGGCCTCTCCTTTGCTGGGAAAGATATTAGTTTCGGCTAAAAAGCTTACCACATCTGTATTGGTATCAAGTTTTATTACATTGTAATTTATTTTTACAATGCCTTCCATATGGTGCAAATCATCTTCACTTAAATCTTCTGCTGCAGCAGTTGTATTGGAAAATAATTTTTCTGTTGTTTCTATAGCTTTATCGTATTCCAATTGTCCATGTACAAAAATCGTAACTTCTTTTGCTAGTGTTTTTTGTAGTAAACGTTTGCTAGCATCTTTTTTATGCTCTTCAATTAAATGGTCAATGGTAGGCTTATCTAAAAATGTAAAAATTTTAATCCAGCTTTCTGCATCTGCATCATTTGCATTTAACCAAAATTGGTAAAATTGAAAAGGAGTTGTTTTGTTTGCATCTAACCAAATATTCCCTTTTTCTGTTTTGCCAAATTTGCCACCATCTGCTTTCTTAATTAGGGGGCAAGTAAAAGCAAAGGCTTCGCCACCACTTTTTCGTCTTATTAATTCTGTACCTGTTACAATATTTCCCCATTGATCGCTACCACCCATTTGTAGTTTTACATTTTTGTGTTGGTGTAGCCAGTAAAAATCGTAGCCTTGTACTAATTGGTAGGTAAATTCTGTAAAACTCATTCCGGTTTCTCCTTCCAATCTTTTCTTTACGCTATCCTTAGCCATCATATAATTTACGGTAATATGTTTGCCCACATCTCTTATAAAACTTAAAAAAGAAAAATCTTTAAACCAATCGTAATTATTAGCCATTTCGGCAGCATTTGGTAAACTTTTATCAAAATTTAAAAACTGTTCTAATTGCTTTTTTACACAAGCCACATTATGGTTTAAAATATCTTCGCTTAATAAATTTCTTTCTTCGCTTTTTCCGCTTGGGTCACCAACCATTCCAGTAGCTCCACCAACTAATGCAATAGGCTTATGTCCCGCTTTTTGTAAATGAACCAATAAAATTATAGGTACAAGGCTACCTATATGCAAGCTATCGGCAGTGGGGTCAAATCCAATATAGGCGGTGGTAATTTCTTTATTTAATTGTTCCTCTGTGCCTGGCATAATATCCTGTATCATTCCTCTCCAGCGTAATTCTTCTATTAAATTGGGCATATTTGTATACTTTTTTACAAAAAAATAAGTGCGTTTAAGCAAAAATGAGTATAAATTTTTAAAAAATATAATTCTTTTACTATTAGGTTAATGTATTTTTATTGTTAGTTTATAAGTATTTTGTTTTAGTAATTGCGTATATCAAATGTAATCAACATAGACTAATGCGAACTTTTGTTGTAATACGCCACTTAAATTGTATTTTTAAAGGTGGAATTAACACAATTTAAAACGTACAAATAAGTTTTACAAGTTGTTGCTAATACTATTATATACTAACCTGAACATAATTTATGATAATTAAAAAATTTGCAGCGTTTATTATTATAGGGGTAAGTCCTATTTTAGTAAGAGCACAATTCAAAAAATATTCGAACGAGTTTTTAAATATTGGTGCTGGAGCAAGGGGTTTAGGTATGGGTGGTGCTCAAGTATCTAGCACAAATGATGCTACTGCAGGTTACTGGAATCCTGCTGGTTTAGTAGGGGTAAAAAATAACCCAAATGTTGGTATAATGCATGCCGAGTATTTTTCTGGTATTGCAAAATATGACTATGCCTCTGTTGCTATTCCCATAAATAATAACAAACGTACTATCGGTTTTTCTTTACTTCGTTTTGCAATAGATGATATTCCTAATACACTTTATTTGGTAGAGCCCGATGGTAGTTTAAATTACGGGGCAATTTCTTCCTTCTCTAATGCAGATTATGCGTTTATTTTTTCGTTTGCACAAAACTTAAAACAAACCGAAAAAAAGAGTATAAGTTTTGGCGCTAATACAAAAGTTATTTACCGAAAAGTGGGCAGCTTTGCTAGCGCTTGGGGCTTTGGCTTAGATGCTGGGTTACAAATGCATGGTAAAAATTGGAATTTGGGCATAATGGCTAGGGATATAACTACAACTTTTAACGCTTGGTCTTTTAATTTTTCCGATAAGGAAAAAGAGGTATTATACCTTACAAAAAATGATATTCCAACTAAGTCAACAGAACTTACTGCCCCACGTTTAGTAATAGGCGGAGGATACAATTTTAATTTAGGAAAAAATGTAAAACTATTAACCGAAGCAAATGTAAATGTAACATTTGATGGTAAACGAAATACTGTATTGAGCAGCGATCCTGTTAGCGCCGATCCAAATTTAGGGTTAGAGTTATCGATAAAAGACGCTTTTTTTATCAGAGGTGGAGTTTCAAATTTTCAACGAGCATTGGCAGATGAAGATACTGTAAATCAAAAAAGAGTATGGATTTATCAGCCAAGTTTAGGTGCTGGTTTTAAAATTAAAAACTTAATGTTAGACTATGCCTTTACCAATTTAGCTAATCAATCTAATCCACTTTATACACATATTTTTTCTTTACGAATAAATTTAGTTAAAAAAGAAAAAGAAGGGCAATAAAGTTCCATTAATACTATTATGAAAAAAATAATACTAAGCACTTTTGCTTTTTTCTTTACAACCACCATTGCATTTTCGCAGCTAAACAATAGTTGGATAGACTATAGTAAAACCTATTACAAGTTCCCGCTAGCAAAGGATACATTGTGTAGAATAAATCAACCAGTATTAGTTGCAGCAGGTTTAGGCGCAGTACCTGCAGAAAATTTTCAACTTTGGCGTAATGGTAAGCAAGTAAGAATATACACATCATTAGCTACTGGTATATTAGGAGCCAGTGATTATATAGAGTTTTGGGGCGAAATGAACGATGGTAAACCCGATAATAATTTATACAGAAATCCGGCCTCACAATTAAGTGAAAAATTTAGTTTAGAAACCGATACAGTTATTTATTTTTTAACTGTCAATACAAATAGTGCAAATAATTTAAGATACATACAAAGCCCTAATATTATTGCAGGTAATACATTGCCAGCCTCTCCCTATTTTATGCGAAAGATTGAGCAGCATTATCGCAATATTATTAATAAAGGCTATGCAGCTGTAATTGGAGAATATGTTTTTTCTTCTTCTTACGATATTGGTGAAGGATGGAGTAGTGTTGGAGTTGGTCCTGGATCACCACTTTCAAAAGATTTTACTGGATTAAATAGGTATGCAGCTGGTCCACCCAACAGTGTAATTTTTACTGTAGGAGCATCAGGCTATTCTTTATATGCAAGAGATTTAGTTTGCAGATTTTATAATACACCTGTATTGCAAACCCCTATGCCTTTTTTTGAATATGTAAAAGATACCGTAAGAAATCTTCCTCTTTCGTTATTACTAAGTCCGACTAATTTACCAGTTAGTGTTGGTACTACTAGCTCTAACCCAAATGAAGGTATGGTGGTTAGTAATTTTTCTGTTACTTATCCAGCTACGTTTAATTTTAATAATGAAAAGAATTTTTATTTTGAGTTAGAGCCAAGCGCAACGGGTAATTATTTAAAAATTGCCAACTTTAATCATAATGGGCAGCAGCCAATTTTATATGATTACACGAATGGCAAAAGATATTTTGGCGATATAAGTATTACAGATACAGTTCAATTTGTTTTGCCCGCCTCTTCTCAACTAGGTAGAAAATTTAATTTAATGAGTCAAGCGTCTGTGAATGTTAGTAGTATTTCAACACTAACTAGTAAAACTTTTATTGATTATACTACAGCTGCAAATCGTGGAGATTATTTAATTATTAGTAACCCTATTTTGTATAACGATGGAAGTGGCGTAAATAATGTAGAATTATATAGACAATATCGTAGTTCGGCTAATGGTGGTAGTTATACTGCAAAAACTTTTGATATTAATGAGCTTACCGATCAATTTGCTTTTGGCATAAAAAAGCATCCTGCAGCTATTAGAGATTTTATACGCTATGTAAATCAGCAATACACTGTAAAACCAAAATATCTATTTATTATTGGAAGAGCTATTAGTTATGCAGATTACACCATAAATCAAAATAATCCTGTAGCTAATCAAATAGATTTAGTTCAAACTTTTGGTTTCCCTGCTTCGGATATTTTATTAGTGGCAGAACCAGGTACACAAATACCCCTAGTACCTGTTGGTAGGCTTGGTGCTGTAAATGGAACCGAAGTGGGTATCTATTTAAATAAAATGATAGAATATGAACAAGCACAAAAGTCGCCAGAGCAAACCATTAATGCAAAAGGATGGATGAAAAATGTCTTACAAACAGGGGGCCCAGCTACTGTAAATGAAGCAGCGGAGTTTGCCGGATATTTAGAAACCTATAAAAGAAAATTTGAGGATACATTGTACGGCGGAAGTATTTCAACCTACATTAAATCAAGTACTGTTGCAATAGAACAACAACAAAGCAGAGAAATAGAAGCAATTATGAATGGAGGTGTGGGAGTAGTTAAATATTTTGGTCACTCTTCTGCAAATGATTTAGCAGTAAACTTAAATTTTCCGCAGAACTATACAAATGCAGGTAAGTATCCATTTATGCATGTGAGTGGTTGTACGGTGGGTAACTTTTTTACCTATAATCCCTTGCGCCCAACTGGTTTTTCTGCAATGTCTTTATCCGAAAAATATACCTTTTTACCAAATAAAGGGGGTATAGGGTTTTTAGGAAGTACACATTGGGGAATAGCGCCTTTCCTAAACTTTTATAATATCGATTTAATAAATAATGTAACCAATACAATGTATGGTCAAAGTATAGGAAATCAAATCAAATCTACGATTACTTCATTAGGAGGTAGCCCAAGTACATTAGATTATTATACAAGAGTGCATTTAGAAGAAATAAATTTACACGGCGACCCAGCTTTAAAAATCAACAACTTTCCTAAGCCAGATTATATAATAGAAGATCAATTTGTAAAATTAAATCCAACTATAATTACTGTTGCCGATGCTAGATTTACAATTGATATTAAAATGAGAAATATTGGAAGAGCTATTGGAGACTCAATTAGAGTAACTGTAAAACATAAATTACCCAATGACGATGTTAGAGTATTATACGATAAAGTAATTCGGTCTATTAAAAACATTGATTCAATTTTTCTTACAGAAAACATTAATCCAATAACAGACAAAGGATTAAATAAATTAATAATAACGTTAGATGATGGAAATAGGATTGATGAAATTTCGGAGAACAACAATATTTTAATAAAAGAATTTTACATTTTTGAAGATGAGTTAAGGCCTGTATCTCCATACAACTATTCAATCATTAATCAGCAAAATATTTCCTATTATGCTAATACTGCAAATCCTTTAGGGTCAATTAGGCAATATGTAATGGAAATTGATACTACTAAAAACTTTAATTCCATATTTAAAAAAGTGTATAATTCAAATGGTGTTGGCGGCGTTATAGAATTTAAGCCAAGTAACTTAACCTTTACCGATAGTGCCGTGTATTATTGGCGAGTAGCTGTAGTACCCCTAAATAATACAAGTTATATTTGGAACAATTCATCTTTTGTATATATTGCAAATAGCACCACAGGGTTTAACCAATCTCATTATTATCAATATAAAAATAATACCTATCAAGATATTGTATTGGATGATAATAGAGTATTTAGCTATACCCCTAAAGTTGAAACATTTGCTGTAAAAACAACCGTATTTCCTGCATCAAATCAAATACCAGATTTTGCTCTACTAAAAGGCGCCATTAGAGAGCAAGCAGGGTTTTACACACCATTTTCCTTTACAAATTCCGAAGGGTTGCGTTTTTATGTTATTGATAGTGTTACGTTAAAAGCCGTTAAAAATATTGACAATGGAACATCTGGACTTTTTGGAAGTGTAAGGCCATTACCTTTAGGCAACTCTGTTCCAGGGTTTTTCCACTTTAGAATTACAACTACGGTAGAAAGACAAAATGTAATGACATTTTTAGATGCTGTTTCAAATGGAAATACTATAATTATGACAAATGGACCAGCCGATCCTTTCACTTTTTTCCCTTCAAGTTGGAGAGCCGATACCATAGCATTAGGTAGTGGTAATTCCTTATATCACAAACTAAAAAATATGGGTTGGACTTACATCGACTCCTTAAAAACTTTAGTTCCTTTCGTATTCATTACAAAAAAAGGCACTAATATACCAAGCAATCAAACGTTTGGGTTAGTACCTAGCGAAAAACTGGCAGTTCAATTTGATGTGTTAGGACGTAACCTATCTGGAGAATATACTTCAGATAAATTGGGTCCAGCAAAAACTTGGCAAGATTTACGTTGGAGAGGAAATTCCGTTGAACCCCTAAATACCGACAATTCTACAGTTGAAGTAATTGGTGTAGATGCAAATGGAAATAATACCTCACTTGCTTTTGTTAGGGCAGCACAGGATACATCACTAAGTTGGATAAACGCCACACAGTATCCTTATTTAAAACTTAGAATGATTACAATCGATTCTTCTCAAGGAACACCAATGCAGTTAAGGTATTGGAGAATTAATGCAACTATGTTGCCAGAAGGTGCTGTTGCACCCAATATTTTATATGTAATGAAAGATACTGTTGAGCAAGGCGAAAAAATTGATTTTAAATTAGCATTTAAAAATATAAGTCAAACAGCGTTTGATAGTACAATGAAGTTTAATTTTATTATTACAGATAGAAATAATGTAGCAACCTCTGTACCAATTCCTAGAGGGAAAGCATTAGTAGCTGGCGATACCTTAACGATTAACTATCAAATTAATACTAAAAACTTACCAGGCTCAAATACGTTATTTGTTGATGTTAACCCTAATAACCATCAGGCAGAACAAACACATTTTAATAATATACTTTTTAAGGATTTTTATGTAAAAGCAGATACATATAATCCCTTGTTAGATGTAACTTTTGATGGAATACATATTTTAAACAAAGATATTGTAGCTGCTAAACCACATATTTTAATAAACTTAAAAGATGAGAGTAGATTTTTAGCATTGGCAGATACTGCTTTGTTAAAAGTACAAGTTCGTTTTCCCGATGGAAGTTTACAACAATATTATTTTGGCGATATAATGGTATTTACACCTGCTAATTTAGGTACAGGGAAAAATACGGCTACTATTGATTTTATGCCAAAATTTGATGAAGAAGGTGAATACGAATTAATTGTTATGGGTAGAGATGTGGTAGGTAATAAAGCAGGCGATTTAGAATATCATATCAACTTTAATGTAACAACAAAAGCAATGATTTCTAATTTATTGAATTACCCAAACCCATTTACCACGTCAACAGCATTTGTATTTACCATTACCGGTAATGAAGTGCCACAAAATATGCGCATACAAATTTTAACTATTACAGGTAAAATTGTACGTGAAATTACAAAAGACGAATTAGGGCCTATACATGTGGGCAGAAATATTACAGAATTTAAGTGGGATGGTACAGATACCTACGGACAAAAATTAGGCAATGGTGTTTATTTATACAGAGTATTAACCAACTTAAATGGCAAATCCTTAGAAAAGTACAAAGCCGATGGCGATAAAACTGACCAATATTTTAACAAAGGCTACGGTAAAATGGTTATTATTCGATAAACGAAAAATATTTTTTATTAAGGCTGTTGATTTTTCAACAGCCTTTTTTATTTGTTACTTTTGCAAAAAAAGATACAATGGCAAAAATAGCTATTAACATAGCCACAGGCAGTTTGCAACAAAACGAAATTATTGTAGGAATAGATTTAGGGACAACCAATAGTCTAGTTGCAATCATACATCCAGAGAGTAAACAACCAACAGCTTTAAAAGAACATGGTCAGTCTTCTTTAGTGCCCTCAATAATTCATTTTGGAGACACAAATGAAATTATTGTTGGCGAAGCGGCTAAATCATTTTTAATTTCTAATCCAGAAAATACCATTTTTTCATCAAAACGATTAATGGGTAAAACCTATAACGATGTAAAAAATGGGATTAAAAATATTGGATACAAAATAATTGACGAAGAAGATAAATTAGTAAAAGTAAAAGTGAAGGACAAATTTTATTCCGCAACAGAATTATCTTCCTTTATTTTAAAAGAACTAAAAACTACTGCAGAACATACTTTAAAAACAGCGGTTAACAAAGCTGTAGTTACCGTGCCAGCATATTTTAACGATGCTCAACGCCAAGCTACTAGAGATGCAGGTAGATTAGCAGGTTTAGATATTTTAAGAATTATTAACGAACCTACAGCTGCAAGTCTAGCCTATGGCTTTGGATTAGATAAAAAACAAGAAAAAACAATTGCCGTTTATGATTTAGGTGGAGGTACATTTGATATTTCTATTTTAAAAATTGAAAATGGAGTTTTTGAAGTACTTTCTACCAATGGGAATACATTTTTAGGAGGAGATGATATTGATAATGCTATAATAAATTATTGGATAGAAAAGGTAAACGAAATAAACAAAATATCAAACCAACAATTACGAATAGCAGCTGAAAATGCAAAAAAAGCGTTAAGTAAAGAAGATGACTTTGCAACTGAGATTAGTACTGTAAAAATTACTCTTTCTCAAAACGAGTTACAAAAACTGTTAGCTCCAATAATTGAGCAAACAATTGCTTGCTGCAAAAATGCGCTGAAAGATGCAGCTCTTACAATAAATGATATAGATGAAATTATTATGGTTGGGGGTAGTACAAAATCGCCAATAATAAAAAAAGCCATTACTCAGTTTTTTGGTAAAGCTATAAACGATACGGTAAATCCAGATGAAGTTGTAGCATTAGGAGCAGCTATACAAGCTGATATTTTATCGGGGAATACCAGGGATATTTTATTGCTAGATATTACACCACTCTCCCTCGGATTACAAATGGCTGGCGGACTCATGGATGTACTACTTCCTCGTAACACAAAAATACCAGCAAAAGCAACAAGGCAATATACTACACAAAAAGATGGGCAAAGTGGAATGATAATTTCGGTATATCAAGGCGAAAGAGATTTAGTAAAAGACAATAGAAAGCTGGACGAATTTATTTTAAAAGGCATTCCCAATATGCCAGCAGGCTTTGCAAAAGTGGAAATAGGCTTTTTAATAAATGCAGATGGGGTATTAAATGTTTCAGCAAAAGAGTTAAGAAGTGGAGTAGCACAAGAAATTACGGTAAAACCTCAACAAAATTTATTAGATGCCGACGTTGAAAAAATGTTGCAACAATCCATAGAAAATGCAAAAAATGATATTGCCATTAGAGCATTGGTAGAAGCGCAAACTGAGGCAGAACAGTTGTTGCAAACTACAGAAAAATTTATCCAAAAAAATATTGCGTTACTAACCCAACAAGAAATTTTGGACACTACTAAAGCTATGCAAGCCTTACAGTTTTCATTAAGCTTAGCAGATAAAAATTTAACTCAATCAAAAATTGAAGAGTTAAATCAACTATCAAAACCATACGCAGAAAGAATTATGGATAATGCAATAGCTTTTTCATTAAAAGGTAAAGAGGTCTAATTTTACAAAATCGTTTATAAAATAATTTTGAAAAAAACAGTTAAACATATTTTTTCAACACTTGGCGCAACAAATGTATTGGATGTGCTGCTTTTTAACTTTGCAAAGCTTAAAGGGTATAGCTCAAATAGTGTATTTAAAAACCAAAACTCAAATTTTTTACTGCCCCCAGATTATTTTCTTTACGAAACCTATCAACTCAATTACAAACAATATAAAGAAGATGGCGAAGCCTCTGCAAAAGAAATTATAGAATGGGCAAAACCCTATTGCATCAACCTTACTAGTATTTTAGAATGGGGCTGTGGCGTTGCAAGAATTGTTAGACACATGCCATCAATTGTATCAAATGCAGATTTTTATGGAGTAGATATTAACACAAAAATGATTGAATGGAATTGTGCAAATATTCCAAATGTAAATTTTAAACGTATTGATTATTCTCCTCCAACGTTGTTTGAAGATAATACGTTCAATCTTGTCTATGCCATATCCGTATTCACTCACATTGAAGCAGAGGCGCAAATTGATTGGATAAAAGAAATACATAGAATTACTCACTCAAAAGGAATTTTTATGTTTTCAACACATGGAAAAAAATATGAAACTAAACTATCTGCTAACGAACATCATTTACTGCAAACAAAAGGGGTTTATACAATAGCGTATAAGGAAAAAGGGCATAGAATGATGAGTACCTATAATACTGAAGCATATTTTAAAAAATTACTAAAGCCCTATTTTGAAATAATGGAATTTTACGACGGTGAAAAATTTCCAGATAAAGTAGGAGGGCAAGATTTTTGGATTGGGATGAAAATATAATTTTTTTTCGATACTAGCCTTTTAATTCGTTCATTCTTAAAATGTATTTCCCCAGCACATCAAACTCCACATTTATCAAACTGTCAACACCAATATTTTTAATACTAGTATTAGTATAGGTATAAGGAATAATAGCCACACTAAAACTATTCCTAGTTACGTTAAATGCAGTTAAGCTAATTCCATTTACACAAACACTTCCTTTTTCAATAAGTAAAGCGGCAAATTTTTCATTAAATTCAAAAGTGTACTCCCAACTACCATCTTTTTCTATAGCGTTAGTGCAAGTAGCTACGTCATCTACATGTCCTTGTACTATATGCCCATCAATACGTCCATTCATTTGCAGGCATCTTTCTAAATTTACACAATCGCCTACCACTAGCTTGCTTAAATTTGTTTTTAGTAAGGTTTCTTCAATGGCCGTTACTTTATGGCTATCATCCATGATTTGCTCTACGGTTAAGCATACCCCATTGTGGCTTACACTTTGGTCAACCTTTAATTGGTTTGACATAGCCGATTTTACCCAAAATGAAACATTAGATCCATTTGGGTTAATACGTACAATTTGCCCTAAATTCTCAATAATACCAGTAAACATTTGGCAAATATCTACCCTAAAAAATAGTTTGCAAAAAATATTAAATATTCATTCAAAAATATTCAATAATCCCTATCTTTGCAGCCCAAATCATTTAAATGGGGTATAAATTATGTTAATTATCGATTCTAAAGATTGCGAAAACATCGACAAAGCACTTAAAAAGTATAAGAAAAAGTTTGAAAAAAGTAAAACTTTATTACAATTAAGAGATAGACAATCTTTTACAAAACCTTCTATTGTTAGAAGAACACAAGTAAAAAAGGCTATTTACAAGCAACTATTGGCTACAGGAAAATTAGATTAATTTTTCAACAATAAAAATATATAACTGATATCTAGTTCATGTAACTTTAGGTATCAGTTTTTTTATGTCGCATAGGAATCAATTTTACCAACAAGCCTTTATACAATATCTGCAATTTCAAAAGCGATATTCCCAAAACACTATTTTATCTTACCAAAACGATCTTACTGATTTTTTTGATTATTTGGTAACGCAATTCTCAATAACAACCGTTGCAGAAGCAAAGCCCACTTTTATCAGAAGTTGGCTAGCACAACTAAAAGAAAAGGGGATTAAATCCAAAAGCATAAATCGGAAAATATCTACCTTGAAATCTTTTTTTAAATATCAATTAAAGCAACAGACTATCACCGTAAGCCCAATGGCAACAATAAGTACGCAAAAAGTAAGCAAACGGTTACCCATATTTATCGAAGAAAAAGAGACTAATACCTTATTTAATTATGTTGAGTTTCCAACTACTTGGGCAGGCAAAACAGATATGCTTATTCTTCAATTATTATACAATACGGGTATGCGTAGGGCAGAGTTGTTAGAACTTAAAGAAAGGCAAATAGATAAATACAATAGCACTGTAAAAGTATTAGGTAAGGGCAACAAAGAACGAATAATACCTGTAAGCAAAGAGTTGATGCAAACAATAGAAGAATACATAGCACAAAAACAACAACTTAAAGAAGCTAATACTGAAGTATTATTAGTAAACGAAAAGGGTAAAAAACTGTATGCTAAATATTTATACAATACAACAAAAAAATATTTAGGTGAAGTAACTACACTATCAAAAAAAAGTCCACATATACTAAGGCACACATTTGCTACACATTTAATGAATAATGGTGCCGATTTAAATGCAGTGAAGGAACTACTTGGCCATAGTAGCCTTGCAGCTACCCAAATTTATACCCATAACACTATCAAAAAACTAAAAGATGCACATAAAAAAGCACATCCAAAAGCATAATTATTTAAAGATTACCTTTTATAACAAATAAACTACCATTTACAAAATTTTATTTTAAAAAATGCGTTTCAATTATTAACTTTATTTCTGAAAAATCAAGCTCTATTATAAATACCCCTAAATATTGCCTATGTAGGCCCTTTACATTTAACGATTTCTCTTATTTTTTAATAGATTAAAATTAGATTGTTATGAACGTAAACATTCAAACTGTACACTTTTATGCAGACTCTAAATTGGTGGACTATATTGAAAAAAAAATGATCAAATTACCCCAATTTCATGAGCAAATAACTAAAGTAGATGTTTATTTAAAGTTAGATAATGTAGTACATAGCATAAAGGATAAAGTAACAGAAATAAAAGTGCATATTCCCGGTTACGATTTTTTTGTAAAGCAATCATCCAAATCATTTGAAGAAAGCTTTGATTCGGCATTGGGCTCACTAATAAATCAAATTAAGCGCAAAAAAGCCAAAATGGCGGCCTAAACACAATTTTTTGAAATAATAGCCTTTCTATTTTGGAAAGGCTTTTTTGTTGGCTTTAAAATTTGTTGAAAAAAGATAAAAACTTTTTTTTACAAACTTTTTCTATTTAAAATTTATACTTACCTTTGCCGTCCAAAAAATTAGGTAAAGAATTATCTGCCCTGTTTTAAGTTCTTTTTAGGTAAAAGTATATTGCCGAAGTAGCTCAGTTGGTAGAGCAGCTGATTTGTAATCAGCAGGTCGCTGGTTCGACTCCAGTCTTCGGCTCAGTTAGTTTTGGGCAGATGGCCGAGTGGTTAAAGGCGACAGACTGTAAATCTGTTCTCTTCGGAGTACGTAGGTTCGAAACCTACTCTGCCCACGAAGCATAATTAGCTAATTCGATAATTTGCTATTATGCTATTTGGAAAGTTCTTTTAAATGGTGAGTTTGTATTAGCACATTAGCTAATCAGCAAATTATCACATTAACAAGCGGAAGTAGCTCATTTGGTAGAGCGGTAGCCTTCCAAGCTTCAGGTGGCCAGTTCGAGCCTGGTCTTCCGCTCATTTCAGTTAACAGTTTGCATGTAGCAATTGGCAGTACCATTTGTTGCTACTTGCGAACTGCCGACTGCAAACTGGGTTTGCCGTCGTAGCTCAGGGGTAGAGCACTTCCTTGGTAGGGAAGGGGTCATGAGTTCGATTCTCATTGATGGCTCAAGTATTAATAGTGGGGCTGTGTTGAGGTGGTAAACAACAATTTAAGGCAAAAAGTCTAACTGTTTTTTCGATTACAGATAGATTCAATGCTGAAGAAGCATAAAACAAATTAAAAAACGTAGAAAAAATAAAAAGTCAATGGTTTACAGACTATAAAATGACAACCAATTTCAAAACAAATATTAAAATTTAAACAATGGCAAAAGAATCTTTCAAAAGGGATAAACCCCATTTAAACGTTGGTACTATTGGTCACGTGGATCATGGTAAAACAACACTTACAGCCGCTATAACCGATGTTTTGTCAAAAAGAGGTTTAGCGGAGAAAAAAAATTATGATGATATCGACGGAGCTCCAGAAGAGAAGGAAAGAGGTATCACCATTAATACTGCACACGTAGAATATTCTACAGCTACTCGTCACTATGCACACGTAGATTGTCCGGGCCATGCTGATTATGTTAAGAACATGATTACTGGTGCTGCTCAAATGGATGGTGCTATTTTGGTGTGTGCTGCAACAGATGGTCCTATGCCACAAACTAAGGAGCATATCTTATTGGCTCGCCAGGTAGGTGTACCTCAAATCGTTGTTTTTATGAACAAAGTTGATTTGGTAGATGATCCTGAATTATTAGAATTAGTAGAAATGGAAATTCGTGAGTTGTTAACTTCTTACGGTTTTGATGGCGATAAGACTCCAATTATCCAAGGTTCTGCAACTGGCGCTTTAGCTGGCGAAGAAAAATGGATAGCTAAAGTAAACGAATTAATGGATGCCGTTGATAGCTACATTCCAATTCCTCCACGTTTAGTTGATTTACCTTTCTTAATGAGTGTTGAGGATGTATTCTCAATTACTGGTCGTGGTACAGTTGCTACTGGTCGTATTGAAAGAGGTAGAATTAAAGTTGGTGAGGCAATGGAAATAGTAGGTTTAATGGAAAAACCATTAGCTACAACTTGTACAGGTGTAGAAATGTTTAAGAAATTATTAGACGAAGGTGAAGCTGGTGATAACGCAGGTTTATTATTACGTGGTATTGAAAAAACTCAAATCCGTCGTGGTATGGTACTTTGCAAGCCAGGTTCTATTACCCCTCATACTGAATTTAAAGGTGAAGTTTATGTATTAAGCAAAGAAGAAGGTGGTCGTCATACTCCATTCTTTAACAAATACCGTCCTCAATTCTATTTCCGTACGACAGATGTAACTGGAGAAGTTACTTTAAATGCTGGTACAGAAATGGTTATGCCTGGTGATAATACTTCATTAAATGTTGTGTTAATTCAACCAATTGCAATGGAAAAAGGATTGAAATTTGCAATACGTGAAGGTGGCCGTACCGTTGGTGCTGGTCAGGTTACTGAAATTGTAAAATAAGCGATGCATAAAAATTCTGAAAAGGATTTTGAAAGCATTTAAATAAGAACAAAGTACCTTTGGTTTTCAACCTTGGGTACTTTGTTCTTTAAAAAGTTCTTTAAATAATTATACCTTTTCAGCTCCCCGCCTCGGCGGGGTGGTGGGTATTAAAAGCGGGCATGGTGCAACGGCTAGCATACGGGTCTCCAACACCCTTGATCTGGGTTCGAATCCTAGTGCCCGTGCTATTTAATTAGCTAATTCGATAATTAGCTAATATGCTGTTAAACTATACTGTTTACGAGCATTCATTATGTATTTAGGCTCTAATAAATTAGCATATTATCGTATTTGCTAATTAACAAATTATCTATATGAATAAATTAATTACATACCTCAAAGATTCTTACAAAGAATTAGTTGAAAAAGTAACTTGGCCTAATTGGGATCAATTAACACAATCCACTATGATTGTGCTTGGAGCTACACTATTAATTACCCTATTAGTTGGTATTATGGATTTTGCTTCTAATGGATCTTTAAAATTTATTTACTCTCTTTTTAAAACTACATAATGGAAGAAACAACAACACCAAATGTGGAAGTGGTTGAGGGTGCTGAACTAACCGAACATACCGCAGAAGTTAGTGCAGAAAATGTTCCAGTAATTGAAGCAGAAGTAAAGGCTGAAGTTAAGCCTGAAGGTAAACCTGTAAAGGAAAGTAAGTGGTATGTACTAAGGGTAGTAAGTGGTAAAGAGCGTAAAGTAAAAGAATATTTAGATAAAGATATTGTGCGTAATGGTTGGAGTAACACGGTTATACAAATTTTTTTACCAGTAGAAAAAGTATATAAAGTTGCTAATGGTAAAAAAGTAATGAGGGAGCGTAATTTTTATCCTGGTTACATAATGATTGAAGTAGCTGGAGGAAATTTACACGACGATATTATTCAAAGTATGAGTAATGTAAGTAATGTAATGCACTTTTTAACAGATGGTAAGGGTAGTAAAGGAAACATTATTAGCTTACGTAAAGCAGAGGTAAACAAAATGCTAGGTAAGGTAGATGAAATGAGTGATGCTGGTGGTGTTACCATGAATGAACCATTTATTATAGGCGAAACTATTAAAATTATAGATGGACCATTTAATGACTTTAACGGCGTAATTGAAGAAGTGAACGATGAAAAGAAAAAAATTAAAGTGCAAGTTAAAATATTTGGTAGAGCAACACCTGTTGAATTAAGTTATATGCAGGTTGAAAAAGGATCATAATAAATTACACATATCGTTTTAAAAATAGCCTCAATTTTTGAGGCATTTTTTTTAGTTGAATTTTTTAGTTGAATTTTAGCAGTAGTATTAATAACTTCACAAAAAAAATAAGGATGAATATGTTTAAAGGTACGGGAGTAGCAATGATTACACCATTCAATGCAGATGGTAGTATTGATTGGGTAAGTTTAAAAAACACTATACACCATCTTACAACTGGCGGCATAAATTACATTGTTGTGCTTGGCACAACTGGCGAAACTGCTACACTTAGTAAAGAAGAAAAACAACAAGTATTTAGTTTTGTTGCGGAAAATAATACAAATAACTTGCCTTTAGTGGCAGGCATTGGAGGTAATAATACGCAAGACGTTATAGAGGGGTATAACAAAACAAATTTAGAAGGCTATAGTGCTATACTTAGTGTAAGCCCTTACTACAATAAGCCTAGTCAAAATGGGCTGTTTGCACATTATAAGGCATTAAATGATGTTGCACCACTACCTGTAATTATGTACAATGTACCAGGCCGTACCGGTATGAATGTTAGTGCAGAAACAACGCTTAAAATTGCAGAAAACTGTAAAAATATTATTGCTACAAAAGAAGCAAGTGGAAACTTTGATCAAATAATGCAACTGATAAAATATAAGCCAACTGGCTTTAATGTTATTAGTGGAGATGATGGAATTACATTGCCAATGATAGCTTGTGGTGCAAGCGGAGTAATATCTGTAGTGGCAAATGCCTACCCAAAGCAGTTTTCGGATATGGTTAGCCTGTGTTTAAAAGGTGATTTTACAGCTGCACAGCCCTTGCATTACAAACTAACCGATATTATTAATAGTATGTTTGTAGAAGGAAGCCCAAGTGGGGTAAAAGCCTATATGAGCCAAATGGGTATTTGTAAAAATATATTTAGATTACCCGTAGTTAGCGTAAGCGATGCAATGATGGAAAATATAAAAAAGCTAATGCTTTAAATAGTTGAAAAAAATAATACTATACTGTGGTGCTTTTTTTTTATGCTTTTATGTAAAAGCACAAAACAATGAGTTTATTCAACATAAACAAAGCACCGCATCAATACATGTGCACATTATTGATACAGCTTTTTTTATTCCTCAATTAAATAGAAATAGAAGAATTTGGATTTATTTACCAAAGGCGTATTCATCTTCACAAAAAAAATACCCTGTACTTTATTTGCAAGATGGACAAAATGTATTTGATAAAACCACAAGTTATATAGATGAATGGGGTGTTGATGAATGCCTTGATACGCTTATTGAAAAAGGGATAACCCCAAGCATTGTTGTTGCTATTGATAATGGAAGTAGATATAGAATGACAGAGTATAATCCCTATACGAATGATCAATTTGGCGATGCAGAAGGGGATAAATATGTTGATTTTTTAGTAAATACGTTAAAACCATTTATCGATAAAAATTACCGAACGCTACCTTCAAAAGAAAATACCGCCATTGCAGGTAGCAGTATGGGAGGGTTGATTAGTTATTATGCTGCACTTAAATACTCAAACATTTTCGGAAAAGCTGGTATATTTTCTCCTTCATTTCGGATAGCTCCTCAATTAAAAAACTTTACCGATTCTTTATCAACTAAAGTAAATAGTAAGTTTTTCTTTAGTATAGGAGATAGCGAAAGCCAAAATTATATTGATGATATGCAAAATATGGCAGAGCATTTAGGTACTAAATCTAATACAATGATTTATACCTTAGTGGCAAAAGAGCAAAACCACAACGAAAAAAATTGGCGTTCTCTATTTGCAGAATTTTATAAATGGATAATGGCAGATGGGTATAATTATATAATAAAGGGAGAAGAGGAATAAACCCTAAATTCTATAGCAAATCCCCTCTAACCCCAACTCGGTGTTTTCAAAAACTTCTTTGGCTTCTTTTAAAAAATCATCTACTGTTTCGTATTTACTACTAAAATGTCCGATAATTAATTTTTTTACATCACCAAGTTTTGCAATAGTGGCTGCTTGATGTGTGGTGCTATGATAGCGGCTTGCAGCTCTTTCTTCCAAATCTTTTAAGTACGTAGCTTCATGATATAATACATCTACCTCTTTAATTTTGGGCACTAAGTCTTTATCAAAAATAGTATCGGCACAATAGGCATACCTTTTTGCTTTTGTAGCAGCTACAGTAACTTCCACATTGGGTATTATGGTTCCCCTTTTGGTTACATAATCTTCCCCTTGTTGAAGTTTGCCAAAATAAGCTTCTGGTATTTCATAACTTCTGGCTCTATCAGCATCCACCTTTCTAGGCTTCTTCTTTTCATTAAATAAAAAACCCCAACACTCAATGCGGTGTTGTACTCTAAAACATTCAATAGTTATTTTATTATTATCAAAAATCACTTTTTCTTCGGTAAGCGAATAAAAGGATATTGGAAAAGATAAGGTAGTATCGGCAACGGATAGTTGTAAATTAATTATTTGCTCTAATGCAGTTGGTCCGTAAATATTTAATGGCTGTGTTCGGCCAAGCAAACTCATGCTAGTTATTAAGCCTATCAATCCAAAGTAATGATCACCGTGTAGGTGCGATATAAATATGGCAGTTATTTTGCTTCTTCGAATTTTGTATTTTGTTAATTGTGTTTGAGTTCCTTCCCCACAATCAATTAAAAAACTATCATTATCGGTTTGTAAAACTTGTGCAGTAGGGTGCCTACCAAAAGCTGGTATGGCAGAATTGTTACCAAGTATGGTTAAAACAAGCATTTATTTAATGGATAATTTGATAATTGTAAAATAGATAATTTCTAAAAAACAAGAGTTTATTTATTTATGATATGCTGCTTTAAATTCGAAATTTAAAAATTGGTAATTCAAAATCCCCCCAATAGTTCTCTTTCTATTTCTTCCATTTGTACAATATCCCAGGCTTCGCTTTCTGTGGGTGTAACATTCATTACTTCTAATAATTCGTTTTCATCTAGTAATTGTTCAACTTCTTTAGTTAGGTTGCAAATAACAAAAGAGCAATTTTTTTCGTAAAATTTTTGTTGAAGTATTGCTAAAACTTCCCCATTTTCTTCATCTATTTTAGTTATGTTAGTTAAATTTAAAATAATATGTGGTATTGGTTCTGTTAAATAGGCTGTGCAGGTTTTACTTAAATCCGCTGCCATATTAGCATACAAATTATCTTGCTGTGGCGTAATTACCGTAAATTTCTCTTTGGTATCTATTTTGATATCTATCATAATAAGCAGAAAGGTGTATGAGCTAAATATAATTGTAAAATAAGGTTATTTTTTATAAAATATCAACTTTTCAACATATCAACATTCAAACTATAGTACAACCTTTCTCTTAAAATATTCGTTAATATTGTATAGTTAAATTTATAAACAAATGGATAATAATTTTTCTGCCCAAGTAAAAGAAATAATATCGTACAGCAGAGAGGAAGCCTTACGACTGGGAAACGATTTTATTGGTACAGAACATTTGGTTTTAGGCTTAATAAGAGATGGAGAAAATACGGCTATTCGAATTTTAAAATCGCTTAATATTGATGTTTTTGAATTACGTAAAGAAATTGAAATAGCCGTAAAGGATAAAACGGGTAAAAATATTGCCAATATAAACTCATTACCCTTAACCAAGCAAGCCGAAAAAGTAATACGCATAACTGTGTTAGAAGCAAAATCAACTAAAAGTGCATTGGTAGAGAGTGAGCATTTAATGTTATCTATCTTAAAAAATAAAGAAAATATTGCTACACAAATTTTAAATCAGTTTGATGTAGACTATGATATTTTTAAAAACGAATTAGGTTTTGTAACAAGCACTCCTCCAAAAGCAGAATTTAATGACGAAGGGGAAGATGATTTTGACGAAGAAAAAAAACAATATGGTCAATCAAAATCACCTAAAGGAGGAACAACAAATCAGCCAAAATCTAAAACCCCAGTGTTAGATAATTTTGGAAGAGACATTACACGATTAGCCGAAAATAACTCCTTAGATCCAATCGTTGGACGAGAAGTAGAAATAGAAAGAGTATCGCAAATTTTAAGTCGTAGAAAAAAGAATAACCCTATTTTAATCGGAGAGCCTGGTGTAGGAAAAACAGCCATTGTTGAAGGGTTAGCACTACGAATTGTACAACGTAAAGTAAGTAGAGTATTATTTGATAAAAGAGTGGTTAGTTTAGACTTAGCCGCTTTAGTTGCAGGTACAAAGTACCGAGGGCAGTTTGAAGAAAGAATGAAAGCTATAATGGCAGAGCTAGAAAAAAATCGAGATGTTATTTTGTTTATAGATGAAATACATACTATTGTTGGTGCTGGCGGGGCAAGTGGTTCGTTGGATGCTAGTAATATTTTTAAGCCTGCTTTAGCAAGAGGTGAACTGCAGTGTATTGGTGCTAGTACCCTTGATGAATATAGAATGCATATTGAAAAAGATGGTGCATTGGATAGGCGTTTTCAAAAAGTATTGATAGAGCAGCCAAGCATAGACGAAACGATTCAAATACTAAATAATATAAAAAGTAAGTACGAAGATTATCACAATGTCGCCTATAGTCAAGAAGCCATTGAAGCTTGTGTTAAATTAAGTGATAGATATATGACAGATAAGTTATTGCCCGATAAAGCCATTGATGTATTAGATGAAGTAGGAGCAAGAAAACATATTAAAAATATTAACGTACCAGAATTAATTATAGAGTTAGAAAAGAAGATAGAAGATATTAAATTAGAAAAAAATAAGGTAGTTAAAAGCCAACGCTTTGAAGAAGCTGCAAGCTTAAGAGATACCGAAAAACGGTTACAAGAAGAATTAGAAAAAGCAAAAGTTGATTGGGAAGAAGATAGTAAAAATAAACGTTTTCCTATAGAAGAAGAAGATATTGCCGAAGTAGTTTGTATGATGACAGGTATACCAGTAAAGCGTATGGTACAAGCCGAAACAGAAAAACTACGAAGTATGGGCGAAGATTTAAAAGGTGCTGTAGTAGGGCAACAAGAGGCAATTTTAAAAGTAGTAAAAGCTATACAACGTAATAGGGTTGGGTTAAAAGATCCTAAAAAACCCATTGGTACATTTATCTTTTTAGGCCCTACAGGTGTGGGCAAAACAGAATTGGCTCGTTCTTTAGCTAAACATATGTTTGATAGTGATGATGCGTTAATTCGTATTGATATGAGTGAGTACATGGAAAAATTTACAGTGAGTAGATTAGTAGGTGCTCCTCCAGGTTATGTTGGCTACGAAGAAGGTGGGCAATTAACTGAAAAGGTTAGACGAAAACCATATAGTGTAATTTTATTAGATGACATTGAAAAAGCTCATCCAGATATTTATAATATTTTGTTACAAGTATTAGATGATGGACAATTAACTGATGGCATGGGGCGTAGAGTTGATTTTAAAAATACACTAATTATTATGACCTCAAATATTGGGGCAAGGCAATTAAAAGATTTTGGTGATGGTGTTGGTTTTGCTACTGCAACCAGAATGGAAAATGCCGATGAAAATAATAAAGCCGTAATTGAAAAAGCATTAAAACGAACCTTTAGCCCGGAGTTTTTAAATAGAATTGACGATGTGGTTGTATTTAATTCGTTAACCAAAGAAAATATCTTTGATATTATAGATATTTTAATGAAAGGTGTAATGAAACGCTTAGTAAATCTTGGCTTTAGTATGGAATTAAGTGCAGAGGCCAAACAATTTATTGCCGATAAGGGTTACGATAGTCAATTTGGTGCAAGACCCTTGCATAGAGCTATTCAAAAATATTTGGAAGACCCTTTAGCAGAAGAAATATTAAATATGACTATAAAAAGTGGAGATATTTTAATTGCCAATTTAGATGAGTCAAAAGAAAAAATAAACTTTACATTTAAAGGTGCGGGAAAAGAAACCAAAGAAGGTTCCGAAGTTTAAATTTCTAAAAATAAGTATTATTAAAGTGCAGTTTACTGCACTTTTTTTAGTATAAAAAACCATCTACCTCTTTTTAGTTTAACTTTTTTTACACACCTTTGCTATACTACAATGAGTAAAAAAATAATTATAACAATAGATGGTTGGTCATCTTGCGGAAAAAGTACCTTGGCCAAGCAATTAGCAACAGCATTAGGTTATGTTTATATAGATAGTGGAGCTATGTATAGAGCTATTACGCTTTATTTTTTACGTAATCATATTGATTGGACAGATGAAAAAGAAGTTGTAATTGCATTAGAAAATATAATTTTAGATTTTCAATTCAATCCAAAAACACAACAATCCGAAATTATACTAAATGGCGAAAATGTAGAATACGTAATACGAGATTTAGTAATTGCCGAAAAAGTAAGTGATGTAGCAGCCATAAAACAAGTTCGATCTTTTGCTGTAGCTCAACAACAATTAATGGGGAATAAAAAAGGGATAGTTATGGATGGGAGAGATATTGGAACAACTGTATTCCCTAAAGCCGAATTAAAAATATTTATGACGGCAGATAGCTCTGTACGAGTTGAGAGGCGCTTTAAAGAATTTTTTGAAAAAAATCCAAATATAACTTTTGATGAGGTAAAAAGTAATTTAGAATTAAGAGATTATATAGATAGTAATAGAGAAATTAGCCCTTTACGAAAAGCCAATGATGCTTATGTGCTAGATAATACTATGATGAGTATGGAAGAACAATTTAAAATTGCGAAAAAACTAGTAGACGAAAAATTAGCATAAATGTTTTGACGACAGATAGTCCTGGCGGGAGCACTTTTATTTAATGAATTGAAGGAGCTTTAAATAAATTATACTAATGTGATTTATATAATATGCCAATATTTTATAAATCTTACAGTGATAAATGCCGATGAATAAGAACAAATAGTACAATGAGGCAAAGCTAATATTGGACTATACTGCATTGCAAATACATTGCATTTAAATGAAAAAATAAAATTTGAATAGTTTATTGAAATGTTTTAGCTAGATCTTCAATACTATTTTTAATAGTAAAATAGGTAGCTAGCTTTTCAATAACACCTTCTACTAGAGCATCTGGGCAGCTAGCACCACTGGTAATTAAAATTTTAACGGGAGTCTTTATTGGAATAAAATTAGTTGTATATTCTTCTGTACTGGTATGAAAATTAAAATGCTTTATTTGAGTAGATGAAATTATTTTTTCAGCTGAATTAATAAAATAGGTAGGGAGTTTTTCTTCGCACAACTCTACCAAGTGAGAGGTGTTGCTACTATTATACCCACCTACTACAAGTGCAAAATCAGCCTCTATTTCTAGTAAACCTGTTACTGCCGTTTGATTATCGTTAGTGGCGTAACAAAGGGTATCTTTTGTATCAGCAAAACGTTCCTCAATGGTATTTTTATCTAAACCATATTTTTGCTGCATACTATTTTTAAGAAAATCGGAAATAGCTTGTGTATCACTAGCTAACATAGTAGTTTGGTTTACTACACCTATACGTTGTAAATCTTTTTCTGTACTAAAACCATCACTATATTTTCCTTTAAATAGTTCATAAAATTCAGGTGCATCTTTTTCGCCAGTAATAAATTTGCTTAACAAAATAGCTTCTGCCATATCATTAATAACTACTGTTGGTGTATGCTTAGCTGCATGGCTAAAAGTTGCTCTTGTTTCTTCATGTGTTGGTTTGCCGTGCACAATTACTGTATAATTTTTTTGAGCTATTTGTTCACTTCTATTCCAAACTTTTTCTACAAAAGGGCAAGTAGTATTATATTTTTCTGTAGCTATGCCAAGGGCGTTTAATTTTTCTTCCATTACCAAGGTGGTACCAAAGGCCGGAATAATTACAATATCATCTTTAGTTAATGTATCAAAAGGTATTAAGGGGTTACCGTAGGTATCTTGCAAAAATTGTACACCACGTTTTTGTAAATCCGCATTTACTTGTGGGTTATGTATCATTTCACTCAATAAAAAAGTACGCTTATTCGGGTTTTCTTCAATTGTTTTAAAAGCAATTTCAATAGCATTTTCTACCCCATAGCAAAACCCAAAATGCCTGGCTAAATAAATTTGTACTGAACCAAAGTCGAGGAGGGTTGGGGTAAAATCTTTTTTCATTTTATCCACTACCTTACGTTTATTTTTTATAGCCGTAATTAAGGGGCTCCTATATATAATTGGAATATCAAATTGTTTCATAATTGTATAACAAATACAAAGGTACAAGGTTGTACCTATTTTGCCGAGGCTACTTTTTTGTATTTTGATGCTTACATTTGAGTATCAAAAATCATAAAGCATGATAAAAAAATTGGTTGGTATGTTGTTTCTTAATAAGCTTAATTGCTTGTAAAGATGCCAATAGTCAACCCATGTATAAAAACAAACGTAAAAAGTAAAATGATACCCAATAAATTTAAAATAGCTAATTGGATCAATAACACAAATGTATACGAAGTAAATCTTAGGCAATATACCAATGCTGGCACTATAAATGCTTTTTTTAACGAACTGCCAAGATTAAAGGATATGGGAGTAGAAACACTTTGGTTTATGCCTATAACACCTATAGCACAAAAGAGTAAAAAGGGTAGTTTAGGAAGTTATTATGCTTGTAGCAATTACACAGCAGTTGATAAAGAGTTTGGCACAGTACAAGATTTTAAAAAATTAGTAGCTCATGTACACGAAATGGGTTTTAAAGTAATTATTGATTGGGTGGCAAACCATACAGGTTGGGATCATATTTGGACAAAAACTAACCCAGCATATTATTTAAAAGATAGCACCACAAACACTTTTAAAATTGCTAGCGGTATGGATGATATTATTGAATTGGATTACACCAATGATGATATGCGTAATGCCATGATTGATGCCATGAAATTTTGGGTAGATGAGTGTGACATTGATGGTTACCGTTGCGATTTAGCTAGTTGGGTTGAAGTTGATTTTTGGTTACAGGCAAGAGCAGAGCTAGAAAAAACAAAAACACTATTTTGGTTAGCCGAAAGTGACCCACTAGAAAAACCAACCTATTACCAGGCATTTGATGCCTGCTACACCTGGAAATGGATGCATACGACTAAAGAATTTTATGAAGGCAAACTCACGTTATCATTTTTAATAGATAGCGTTTTAAAAAAATATGATGCTGCTTGTGGAAGTGAAAAAATTCCACTTTGGTTTACCACAAATCACGACGAAAATAGTTGGAATGGCACCGAGTACGAAAAATATGGAGATATGGCCAAAGCTTTAGCGGTATTTAGTTTTACTTGGAATGGTATGCCTATGATTTACAGCGGACAAGAGCTACCTAATTTAAAGCGTTTGAAATTTTTTGATAAAGATGTAATTGCTTGGGATGGTAAATATGCCTTGCAAGAATTTTATAAAACTTTGCTAACCCTTAAAAAAAATAATAGTGCTTTACGTACTGCCGATGCTAATGTTGTTACCTTTTTATTAGCTACCGATAATCCAAATGTAATTGCTTATTTACGAAAAAATGGTAATAACGAAGTATTGGTTTTATTAAATATGAGTAAACAAACAATTCGCTTTGAAATAAAAGACCAACATGTTACCGGCAAATACAAAAGCATTTTTGGTAAAGCCGAAAATGACTTTACTAAAGAGAAGTTTTTTAAAATGCAGCCTTGGGAATATTTGATTTATGAGAAACAATAAGCCTAAATTGTTTATTTTTAACGAATGAAATTAGCAGATATAATAAGTCATTTAGAAAGTATTGCACCTCCCTCTTTGCAGGAAAGCTATGACAATGCTGGCTTGTTAACAGGAAATTTAAACTGGGAATGCACAGGTGTTATTTGTACGTTAGATGCTATCGAAGATGTAGTCACGGAGGCAATTGCAAAAAAATGTAATCTTATTGTAGCACATCACCCAATAATTTTTACTGGATTAAAAAAAGTTACGGGTAAAAATTATGTAGAAAAAACAATTATTGCGGCTATAAAAAATGATATAGCTATTTATGCTACACATACTAATTTAGATAATGTACTGCATGGGGTAAATGCAAAAATTGCCGATAAGTTAGGGTTGGTAAATAGGCAAATTTTACAGCCTAAAATTGGCAATATAAAAAAGCTATATACTTATATCCCTGTTGATTTTGCTGATAAGGTAAAAGATGCCATTTTTGCCGCTGGCGGTGGCACTATTGGCAATTATGTGGAATGTAGTTTTGTTACAGAGGGTATTGGTAGTTTTAATGCTACCAAAGGCACAAATCCTTTTGTGGGTACTATTGGCCAACGGCATTACGAAAAAGAAAAAAAGCTAGAGGTAGTTTTTGAGGAACATAACCACCATACTATTTTAAATGCCTTAATTAAAAATCATCCATACGAGGAGGTTGCCTATGAAGTAATAGGACTAGATAACACCAACAAAACTATTGGTAGTGGAGTAATAGGGGAGCTAAAAATGGAAGTTGGGGAGGAAGATTTTTTACAATTAATAAAGACTCAATTTGAGTTAAAAGTGATAAAACATACCCCATTTTTGGGGAAAAAGGTTAAAAAAATAGCTGTTTGTGGCGGAAGTGGCAGTTTTTTAACCAAAACAGCAATTGCGGCAAAGGCCGATTTTTATATTACTGCCGATGTTAAATATCATGAGTTTTTTGATGCAGAAAGTAAACTAGTTTTAGCCGATATTGGCCACTGGGAAAGTGAGCAGTTTACAATTGAGCTTTTAGCTGAAGTTTTACAAGAAAAATTCCCTACCTTTGCCGTCCTAAAAACAGCGGTAAAAACCAACCCTGTACAATATTGGAGCTAAAAAAATATTCAATCATTATGGCAAAAGTTGCAGATTTCTCAGTTGAAGAAAAATTAACTTCTCTAGTTAAACTACAAAAAGTAGATTGTAAATTAGATGAAATTCAAATTTTAAAAGGTGAATTACCTATTGAAGTAAAAGATTTAGAAGATGAAATTGAAGGTTTACATGCCCGTCAAACAAGGGTAGAAGAAGAAATAAATGGTATTCAAGAATTTATTGAGCAGAAAAAAGCAGGTATTAAAGAAGCAGATGAGCTTGTAAAAAAATACGAAAAGCAAAGCGATAATGTAAAAAATAGCAGAGAGTTTGAAGCAATTAATAAAGAAATTGAAATGCAACAACTTGAAGTTAAACTTTTCGAAAAGCATATAAAAGATGCAACAGAGGAAATTTCTGAAAAGGCAAGGCAATTAGAGGCAGCTAAAAAAGCGGTGGCCACTAAAGAAACTAACTTAAGTGGTAAAAAAGGTGAGTTAGAAAAAATTATAAGCGAAACAGAGAAAGAAGAAAAACAATATAATAAACAAGCTAATGAGGCTAGAACTCATGTAGATGAAAGGTTGTTATTAAGTTACGATAGAATTAGAAAAAATTACCGTAACGGTTTAGCCGTTGTAGCAGTAGAAAGAGATGCATGTGGGGGTTGTTTCTATGCAATTCCTCCTCAAAAGCAAAGTGAAATTAAACTACACAAAAAAGTAATGGTTTGCGAAAACTGTGGCCGCATTTTGGTAGATAATGATTTAAATGATTCTATTGTAGTTAAATAATATTTACTAATAGTTAACCTAAAAATAAGTAGAGCACCTCCATTTTGAGGTGCTTTTTTATTACATTTTTTCGAGTAATTAGTATACATTCGTATCAACATATATGCTACAAAAATTACACATACTCAACTACGCAATAATAGATGAAATTGAAATTGATTTCTCTACTAATTTAAATTGTATAACTGGCGAAACAGGAGCTGGTAAAAGTATTTTAATGGGAGCGTTAAGTCTTATCCTTGGCGATAGAGCAGATAGTAGCGTACTACAAGTAAAAGAAAAAAAATGTATTGTTGAAGGTTATTTTTCTACAAATAAAAATACAAAAATATCCTATTTTCTAAAGCAAAATGAGTTAGATGGCGAAGAGGCATTGGTAATACGAAGAGAGATAGCAGTAAATGGAAAATCAAGAGCATTTATAAACGATACACCCGTAAATCTTAATCAATTAAAGGAGTTGAGTAGTATGCTGGTTGATTTGCACCAGCAATTTGATACGTTAGAATTAGGCGATAATGATTTTCAACGAGAAGTTGTTGATGCCTTAGGCGATAATGCTACTTTATTAATAACGTATAAAGAAGCCTATTCAACTTATATAGCTTGTAAAAAAGAATTATTTTTTTTGCAAGAAGAGCAAGCCAAAGCCAATACAACACTAGATTATAATCAGTTTTTATTTGATGAATTAAATGAAATTAATTTAAAAGAAAATGAGTTAGAAAATTTAGATGCTGAGTTAAAATTGTTAAGTAATGCCGAAAATGTAAAACAGCAATTAGATGGTATTTATTTTGAATTGAATGAAAGTGAGCAGCCTGTTGTACAGCAAATAAAATCGCTGAACAATAAGTTACAGTCCTTAACACAATATCACCCTAATATAGAAAATTTATTTAAACGCTCACAAGCTGTACAAATAGAGTTGCAAGATATTGCCAATGAAATTGATGCAATAAATAACACCATACATTACAGTGCTGAAAGATTACAATTGGTAAATGATAAAATTGCTATTGGTTACAAACTTTTAAAAAAGCACAATGTTACTACTACCACTGAACTCATTATTATCAAAAACGATCTAGAAAATAAGCTTAATGATGTTTTGAATATTAGTGATGCTATTTCAAAAAAAGAAAAAGAAACAAATGATTGGCTTTTAAAATGCATAAATAGTGCAGAACAACTTGCAGCTAATAGAAAAAAAATAAGTAAGCCCTTTACACAACATGTAAATACATTATTAGCACAAGTAGGTATGCCCAATGCTCAATTAAAAATAGAAGTAAATGATGTAGCATTAAATGCAACAGGCAACAATAGTATTGAGTTTTTATTTGATGCGAACCTGCCTACCGGACAGGCAGGCAAAAGTAATAAATTTGAGCCCTTACGTAAAGTAGCTAGTGGCGGAGAGCTTAGTAGGCTAATGCTTTGTATAAAAAGTTTGGTTGCAAAAAAATTACAACTGCCTACATTAATTTTTGATGAAATAGATACGGGTATAAGTGGAGAGGCAGCCAAACAGGTAGGTAATATTATGAGGGAGCTTTCTACTAATCATCAATTAATTACCATAACACATCAACCACAAATTGCAGCAAAAGCCTATGCACATTATTTTGTGTATAAGGCTATTAAAGAGGATAAAATAGTAACTAATATTCGATTACTAAATAATGATGAACGTATAACTACCATTGCACAAATGCTAGGTGGTGAAAGACCAACTGCTGCAGCCCTAGAAAATGCAAGAGAAATGGTAGGAAATTAAACCGATGTTTTTTTAATAGTACCATATTTGCTTCTTAAAATTGGAATACCATTCTTAATGACCATTCCGTTTTATTTTTTAATAGTAATTTTAGCAATATTTGTATATGTAACTGTGGGTGTATTTTTGATAATTAAAATAGCAAAGCTTTTACAATAGATTTTTACATAAATAATTTTATCTTTACTAAAACTACTAAACTACTATGGCGTACAACTTACTTAAAGGGAAAAAAGGAATAATATTTGGTGCGTTAGACGAAAAATCTATTGCTTGGAAAACCGCATTACGTTGCCATGAAGAAGGGGCGCAAATTGTGTTAACCAATGCACCTGTAGCTATGCGTATGGGCGAAATTAATAAATTAGCAGAACTTATAGGTGCTCCAGTTATTGCTTGCGATGTAAGCAATAACGATGATGTAGCCAACCTTATAACTCAAGCCAAAGAACATTTTGATGGTGGAGTAGATTTTATTTTACACTCCATAGGTATGAGTATTAATGTACGTAAAGGAATAACCTATACCGAAAACAATTACGACTTTAGCCATAAAGGATTAGATATATCTGCCCTTAGTTTACACAGAGTGCTAGCAGCAGCAATGAAGCAAGATGCTATAAATGAATGGGGTAGTGTAGTAGCACTTAGTTATATTGCTGCACAACGGGTTTTTCCAGATTACAACGATATGGCCGATAATAAAGCAATGTTAGAAAGTATTGCTCGTAATTTTGGTTATCAATACGGAGTAAAAAAACAAGTACGGGTAAATACTATTTCTCAATCGCCTACACGTACTACTGCAGGTAGTGGTGTAAAAGGGTTTGATGGATTTATAAATTATGCCGAAAAAATGAGCCCTTTAGGTAATGCAAGTGCAGAGGCCTGTGCCGATTATATTGTTACCTTATTTAGCGACTTAACTAAATATGTAACCATGCAAAATTTGTTTCATGATGGTGGCTTTAGCTTTACAGGGGTTACGCAAAGCGTTATTGAGCAAATGGAAAAATAAACAAGAGATTAGTCCATAAAAAAAATCCTTTCAAAAGAAAGGATTTTTTATTTATAATAATTT
>CAILUU010000036.1 GCA_903837525.1 uncultured Bacteroidota bacterium
TAAAGAAATAAAAGATTTATTAAGTGCATCCGGAAGATAAAGTACTTTTGGCCTATGAAAGTTTCTTACAAAACATTTAATCTACCTTTTAAGCATCCCTTCACTATTTCTAAGGGTACAAAAACACATCAACCAACTTTTATTGTTGAATTAGATCATTTTGGAGTAAAAGGATATGGAGAAGCTCCGGCAATTTCGTATTATACTATTACTATTGAAAAAATGATTGAAGATTTAGAACGAAAAAAAATATTTGTAGAAAAATTTGCCTTTACTGATCCCGAAAGATATTGGCATTATCTGCATCATCTTTTTCCTATCAATAATTTTTTAGTTTGTGCTTTAGATATGGCTGGCTGGGATTTATATGGTAAAATAAAG
The DNA here is from genome assembly GCA_903837525.1 of uncultured Bacteroidota bacterium. GTDB lineage: Bacteria > Bacteroidota > Bacteroidia > Chitinophagales > Chitinophagaceae > Ferruginibacter. The sequence continues at coordinate 382 of CAILUU010000036.1, forward strand.
AAAAAACAATTGCATCAATTATGGAATCTAGATACATCAACAGCTCCTCTAACAGATTATACCATAGGAATAGATACTATTGAAAAAATGGTAGCTAAAATGCAAGAATTCCCTTGGCCTATTTATAAAATAAAAGTTGGATTTGCCAACGATGTTGAAGTACTAACCGAATTAAGAAAGCATACAAACGCAATTTTTAGAGTAGATGCAAATGCAGGATGGACGTTAGAGGAGGCCTTAGAAAAAATTCCTATTTTAAAAATGTTAGGGGTAGAGTTTGTAGAACAACCCTTAGTAAAAGATGCTTGGGATGATATGAAAGTATTGAAAGAAAAATCTTCGTTACCCTTAATGGCAGACGAGAGTTGTGTGGTAGAAAGTGATGTAGAAAAATGTGTTAATCATTTTGACGGAATAAATATAAAACTTACAAAATGTAGTGGAATTACACCAGCAAGGCGAATGATAACAAAGGCAAGAGAATTAAATTTAAAAGTAATGATTGGTTGTATGAATGAAAGCAGTGTTGGTACAGCAGCCATAGCACAACTTGCTCCCTTGCTAGATTATGTTGATATGGATGGACCTTTGTTATTAAATGAAGATATTGCAGAAGGGGTAACTTTTAACCAAGGGAAAATTTGTTACACCGATTATGCTGGGCTAGGTATTAAACTTAAGCAATACTAATTTTTTGTTTTAAAACGTACATTTTAAGCTAACTGATAGTATTTGTAAACTATAAAGCCACACTAAATCTTTATTATTTTTAAACCTATGAAAAAAATTAATAAACCCACCGATTTAGAATACGCTGTTTATTATGAACCCTTTTTAAAAAAACTACCTGCCAATACCAATGTTTTTAAACAGCTAAAAGAAAATGCTACAGTTTTAAAGCTTCTTTTATCAACCTTAACGGAACAACAATTAACTACAGCTTACGCCCCGGGTAAATGGTCAATCAAAGATATTCTGCAACATTTAATAGATTTTGAACGAGTATTAATTTATAGGGCTATGAGCTTTGCCCGAAACGATAAACGCCCTATACCTTTTTTTGATGAAAACGAATATGCTAAACAAGCCAATGCTACCAAGCAATCTATAAAAAAATTACTGAAAGATTATAAAGCTGTTAGGCAAAGCACCTTAGCTTTTTTCGAAAATCAAACAGCAGCAACGTTAAAGCGTACAGGTATTGCAAGCAATTACACCATGAGCGTAAGGGCTTGTGTATGGATAATTTGTGGGCATGAAAGGCACCACATAACTATAATTAAGGAAAGATATTTACATTAAATCGAACGATTATCAAAATCAAAATCGGGCTCGTTATTTTTCTAGTTTTGTTAGCCCCTCAAAAGTATAATATTTAATTAAGTGAGATAGAGGTATAGTAACCAGTAACCCAACACCACAAAGAAGTACACCTATAACCGCAATAAATCCACTAAATAAAAATAACATTATTAAATGCCCAAAGTTTTTAGTGCCCATCTTTATACTCAACTTAATGGCTTCCATAGGTTTTACATCATAGAAGTAAGCAAAGTAAGTTGCATAATAGGTAAATGTTGCAACTAGTAATACCAAAACAAAAGTTACCAATCCGCTCATTAATAAAGCGGTAGTAAAAATTGGATTAAAATTAGTTGGATCTGTTCTAGCATCAAGCAATTCATTAAAAAAAGTAATGCCACCAAATATTATTAAAGGCACACATGCAACAATATAAGCAACAGCAGTTAATAAATACGTTAAAATAACCGGACCAAATTTTTGAAATGGTCTAAAAAAATTACCGAATTCAACATTTTTATTCACTCTTTCATTATAAACAAATGAAGCAAAACCTAGTGCAATAAATGGAGATACAATATTTGATGCCAAAGGGAAAACAGATAAAACCAACAACCCAACAAACACTATTACACAAACCCCAATATAAGAGCCTGCTTGTCTACCAAAATCTGCCCAAGAGTAACTAAAAGAGTCTGTAAGTTTTACGGACTCATTTTCATCAAGTATGTTTTCTAATTCGTTAAAATTTTTCATGTAAGCAAGTAAGGGAAAAATGTTGAGAATACAAAAATGTTATTGAAATTATGTGTTTACTTCCAATCTATAATTCAATACTTAAAACTCAACCACTTCACTATAATCTTTTACTACATTATAAAGTGTATCTCTTTCTATAGGTTTACGTTTTACTTGTTTTATTAGTTGTACTAGTTCCTCGGTACTCATTTTTGGGCTTTGCTCTTCGCTGCCTGCCATGCTATAAATTTTTGTACTATCATCAATGGTACCATCAATATCATTTACGCCAAAGCTTAAACTTAATTGAGCATTTTGCCTGCCCAACATAGGCCAATAGGCTTTTAAGTGAGGAAAATTATCTAAGTAAATACGAGCAATGGCATATAAACGCATGTCCTCGGTAATAGTGCTTTCGGCAACATTACTCATATCATTATCTTGGTTTCTAAATTTTAAAGGAATAAAGGTATTAAACCCTTTTGTTTTGTCTTGCAACTCCCTCAATCTTCTCATGTGGTCTATTCGGTGCTCGTATTTTTCAATGTGGCCATAAAGCATAGTGGCATTGCTATGCATACCCAACTCATGGGCAACTTCGTGTATGCGTAACCAACCAGTAGCATCTACTTTATCAGCTGCAATTTGCTCACGTATTGCTGGATGAAAAATTTCGGCACCACCACCAGGTAAGCTATCTAAACCAGCATCATGCAATTGTTTCATTCCTTCTTCAATAGTAAGTTTTGCTTTTCTAAACATATACTCTAGCTCTACGGCTGTAAAAGCTTTTACATGTAAGCTAGGACGATGTGCTTTTATTTTTTGCATCAACTCTATAAAATAAGCCATGTTCATTTTTGGGTGAACTCCGCCAACAATATGTACTTCGGTAATGGGTTTTCCATCGTACGATTTTACAATGTTCAACATTTGATCAATGCTTAGCTCCCAACCATCTTCTTTATTAGCATACAATTTACTATAGCTACAAAATTTACAACTAAACACACAAACATTCGTAGGCTCAATATGAAAATTTCTATTAAAATAGGTGGTGTTACCATGCAAACGTTCTCTAATAAAATTGGCTAATGCCCCAACAAAAGGAAGTTCGCCTTTTTCAAAAAGTGTTAGGCCTTCTTCATCGGTTATGCGCTTATTATCTTTTACTTTTTGGGCAATGCTTTTAAGGTCAATATCCTTGGTAGATTCTATTAAAACATCTATTGAAATACTCATTTTAATACTTTTTGCAAAGGTACGTTTATTGGATATGTATAAGGTGTTCTAAAAAGAAAAAGCCTAACAAAATGGTTAGGCTATAAAACTATCTTTTAATTAAATTTAATTCTTCTCAAATGTTAAATAATCTGTACCTCCATTTCCACCACTAACATCTTGTAGGCGTATTTTAGTTTCTGTACGTTCAATTACATGCCAATCATCGCTTATTTCAATAAAATTAGCGTTGGTTGTAAAGGCTAAAATTAATTTTACTTTAGAATTGTCGTTTGCTGTAGACCATGTACCATTAATAGTAAAAAGGCTATTAGATGCCGATACTAAGTTGCTAGTACCAAATGTAAAATTGAATCCATTAAAATTAGCTGTTTCATCCCTGTTTGTATCCCAATAATAGGTAACTCGCCACGTACCTGCGCTAACTGTTGTTGTTACATTTGAAGTAGTAATGTTAGATGTGCTAGGTTCATCTTTTTTACAACTCGTTAAGCCTAATGCAATAAATATCGTTGCAAGTGCAAATATTTTTTTCATGTGTAACTATTTAGTTTGTAAAATTGTTTAATTATATAGTCCAATTATCGTGCCATTAATAAACATGAAAGAATTAACAATTATTTTTTACAATTTGAATATTAAGTATCTTACCTTTTTAAAATTTAACTATGAGTGTAAAGTTTAGGTTAACCGTAATGAGTTTTCTGCAATTTTTTGTATGGGGGGCATGGTTAATTACAGTAGGCAATTATTGGTTTGGTACAAAGCAATGGGGAGGTGCCGAGTTTGGCGCAATTTTCTCTACCCTTGGTTTAGCCTCTTTAATAATGCCGGCACTTACTGGTATAATTGCAGATAAATGGATAAATGCAGAGAAGCTTTACGGCATACTACATATACTTGGGGCGCTCTTTTTAGCTTATATCCCTACTGTTGAAAGCCCTACAACCTTTTGGTGGGTAATATTTGGTGCAATGCTTTGTTATATGCCCACCATCGCTTTATCTAACTCAATTTCTTATACTATCTTAAAAAATAATGCGTATGACGTTGTAAAAATATTCCCACCCATTAGGGTTTGGGGCACAATTGGCTTTATTGTAGCCATGTGGATTACTAACCTCACAGGTAATAAAGCCTCAGGAAACATGTTTTATATTTCTGCTTTTTCTGCTTTGGCTTTAGGTATATATTCCTTTACATTGCCAAAATGCCCACCACCAAAATTAGTTTCGGAGAATGCAACAATGACAGAAAAATTAGGATTGAATGCTTTTTCATTATTCGGAAATTCTAAAATGGCTTTGTTCTTTTTATTTTCTATGTTTTTAGGAGCCGCACTACAGCTTACAAATATGTATGGAGATGTTTTTTTATCTGAGTTCGAAAAAATTCCTATTTATAAAGAATCATTTGTAGTAAAATACTCTACTATTATAATGTCTATTTCACAAATTTCGGAAACACTCTTTATTTTAGCAATTCCTTTCTTTTTAAAACGATTTGGCATAAAGCAAGTAATGCTAATATCAATGATAGCTTGGGTTTTACGCTTTGGTTTATTTGCTTATGGTGATCCTGCAAGTGGTTTATGGATGATTATTATTTCCTGTATTGTTTATGGAATGGCATTTGACTTTTTTAATATTTCAGGCTCTTTATTTATTGAAACAACAACCAACTCAAACATACGCTCTAGTGCTCAAGGTCTTTTTATGATGGTTACAAATGGAGTAGGTGCGGTATTGGGTAGTTTAGTAAGTGGTTGGCTCATTCAAAAATATTACACTTCTGCCGATGGTAATAGAGATTGGCATGGCATATGGTTAGCCTTTTCAATATATGTATTAGTAGTGGGTGTATTATTTGCTGTTTTTTTTAAACACAAACACAACCCCAACGATATTAAAGATGTAAGTCACTAGTTAGACAAATTATTTGTAATTTACTTATAGCGTTATCGTTTCAACTTTTATAACAGCATCCAAATTCAGTTGGCCAAAAATATGAGGAAATTCTTCGTTAACACTTGGTGCAAGTTCGTATTTCAAAGGTGCAGTCAATTTTGATTCTTCTATATGTAACAACATTAAATTGGGTACATTTTTATAATATCTAGTTAATACGCCTGGTACTTGTTCTATAGTACTACAGTGCATAAACCCCTCACTTAATAAAGAATCGGCTTGGTAAAACCCTTGCTCTTGTGCAGTTTCCCAACTTTCTTTTGCACATACATGAAATATCATTCGCTTAGTAATTTAGCTAATTGTAAAAGCTCCTCCATTTTATATCGGTTTCTATCATTATCAAAACATTTACTTAACTCTTCTAACAAAAACTGAATAATTCGTTTATTTGAAAGTTGCCTAAAGTAAGAAGCTGTTTGTGGTACGTTTATTCGTTTAAAATAATTTTCTACATCTTTATGGCTATACATTTGACCATTTATTGGATCAATATAAAAATTTATTTTTTCCGAAGTATGTCCAACTGGGTTTAAAAAATCGTATTGAGGATCTACATAAGCTAAAATAAATTGCTTAGGGATATTGAGGGCTTTCACAGGAATATCAACCAACTCACACAAGGCCAAATAAAGGATACCTGTACTTAAAGCATTTCCTTTTTTACCCTCTACCACTTTATTTATTAAATAATCATCTGGATTGTCGTAGGCAAATTCAACTCCTTTTAATTTGTAATAATTGTATAAAATGCTAGTAAGCACATTTACTTGCTCCATGGGAGTTAAATAATTGTTTAACTCCAACCATATATTTCTTCTTATTTTTTCAAGCTCCTGCACAATTGGAGTGGTTTGCAAATCTGGGTAGTGATATTTTGCTACCAGCAATGCACCATCTAATAAATTAGCATTACCACTTTTCCAATGTTTAAAATCGTCGCATAAATCTCTAAAGTGTACTCTATGTATTAGCAGCTCTATTCTCTCTTGCAAACTTTCATCGGGGGTGTTTTCCCATAGGTTTTCCAGGTTGGGAATAATCGCTTTTCCAAACGAAATTATTTTGTCGCTAACGGTGCTATACACATCCTCATCGGGGTCGTCTATTAAATGAAAAAGTGATGATATTTCTTTATTTTCTATCAAAAATATTTATTTGATTAAAATTGCGATAAAAACTTATTAATACAAAATATTAATTTCCACACTAGTTATTAAGTATATTTAGGAGCTATTAATATTTTATTTTTTACATCTAACTAATGACAACATACATTTTAGCTTTAGACCAAGGTACTACGAGTAGCCGTGCAATAATTTTTAACAATAAAGGCGAAATTATTTCGGCCGCACAAAAAGAATTTACACAATATTTTCCACAATCAGGTTGGGTAGAGCATGATGCCAATGAAATTTGGGATACGCAATTTATAGTTGCAGTAGAGGCACTGCACAAAGCCAATTTAAAAGCTAAAGACATTGCTGCTATTGGCATTACTAACCAACGAGAAACTACAGTAGTTTGGGAAAGAGAAACGGGTATACCAATTTATAATGCAATTGTTTGGCAAGACAGAAGAACGGCATCTTTTTGTGATGAATTAAAAACTAAAGGTTATTCCTCAACCATACAACAAAAAACAGGACTGGTAATTGATGCTTATTTCAGCGGTACTAAAATTAAATGGATTTTAGACAATGTTGCAGGAGCTAGAGAAAAAGCGAATAATGGAGCGCTTTGTTTTGGTACGATTGATACTTGGCTATTGTTTAAATTAACCAATGGAAAAATTCATGCAACAGATGTTAGTAATGCAAGCAGAACTATGCTGTGCAACATTGAAACATTACAATGGGATGAAGAGCTTGAAAAAATATTGGATGTACCTGGTAATATGTTGCCTCAAATAAAAAGTAGTAGCGAAGTATATGGACATGTTGAAAATTTGCAACCTTTAAATGGTATTGCAATTGCTGGAATTGCTGGCGACCAACAAGCCGCATTATTTGGGCAATTATGTACACACCCGGGGATGGTAAAAAACACCTACGGCACAGGCTGTTTTATGTTGATGAATACAGGTGAGCAAATGATACATTCAAAAAATAATTTACTAACAACAGTAGCTTGGAAAATAAATGGAATTACACATTACGCACTAGAAGGAAGTGTATTTATTGGTGGGGCTGTAGTACAATGGTTACGTGATGGATTGGGTATAATTAAAACGAGTGCTGATGTTGAGACATTAGCATTAAAAGTTAAAGATAATGATGGAGTGTATTTAGTGCCAGCATTTGTAGGATTAGGCGCCCCACATTGGACCCAGGATGCTAGAGGGACTATTACAGGATTAACAAGAGGCAGCACAGCCGGGCATATTGCTAGAGCTGCAATTGAGAGTATTGCATACCAAACTTACGATGTTTTAAAAGCAATGGAAGCTGATAGTGGTATTAATATTAAAGAATTAAGAGTAGATGGCGGTGCAACTGAAAATAATTTATTAATGCAGTTTCAAAGCGATGTACTAAACACTACGGTTATACGCCCAATAATTACCGAAACTACAGCTTTAGGAGCTGCTTATTTAGCTGGGCTTGCAGTAGGTGTTTGGGAAAATATTGAAGCATTGCAAACACAATGGCAAATAGACAAAAAATTTACTCCAACAATGAAGGTCGAAGAAAGAAATGCATTAGTAGAAGGGTGGAATAAAGCTATAAGAGCAACAGTAAGTAAATAAGTTACATTTTCCATAGTTAGTATTCCTAAAAAATCTTCTTCACTTTTTTTAAAATTATTGAGTAAAAAAAGAAATACTTTCTTTTACTACTTTTGCAAAACAATATTTATTATCTTGATTAATATTAATAATAAATAAATA
>CAILUU010000037.1 GCA_903837525.1 uncultured Bacteroidota bacterium
ATTTAAAAAGGTTAAATGAAGCATCTATATTGTTTAATGCTATTTTGGCAAAACCATTTGAATTCACAAAAGACGAAGCCATACAAACCGATGTTGAAAAATTAAGTTTCCCAAAAACAATAGCCGATCGTACAGATTTATGGCGTAAGTACTTAAAATATTTAGTGCTTAGTAAATTTGTTGATATGCAAGAGGAAAGAGAAAAAAGTAGTGCAACAAAGAAAATTTTTAATAGTGTAGCAGATAGTATAAATAAAGTGCCTTTTAAGGCAAAAGCAGATAGCACTTTAGAAAGAGAAGCAAGAGATGCGGTGCGTAAACAAATGGCTAGATATTTTACAACAAAAATTAATAGAGAAAATAAGGAAGAAAATTTTAGCACTTTTATAAATGCTATCACTGGCACAATGGATCCGCACACTTCTTATTTTGCACCTGTTGATATGCGTTCGTTTAATGAGGGCATGAGTGGAAGTTTTTTTGGAATAGGAGCTCAATTAAAAGATGATGATGGAAAAATAAAAATTGCCAGTTTGATAAGTGGTGGCCCTGCTTGGAAGCAAGGTGATTTAAAAGTAGATGATGAAATAATAAAAATTGCTCAAGCAAATGCAGACCCTGTAGATGTTACAGGCTATGATGTGCCAGATGCGGTAAAATTAATACGCGGTGCAACAAAGGGTTCGGAGGTAAGGTTAACCGTAAAAAGAACCGATGGAAGTATAAAGGTAATTACCCTTTTAAGAGGTAAAGTTGATTTGGAAGATACATTTGCAAAAAGTGCAATTATAAATGGTGATAAAAAAATTGGGTACATTTATTTACCTGAATTTTACTTAAACTTTAATGATGCAAGTGGCCATAAATGTTCCGAAGATGTGGCTAATGAAATTAAAAAGTTAAAAGCCGAAAATGTTGACGGAATAATTATGGATTTACGAAATAATGGTGGAGGGTCGTTACCCGAAGTTGTAAAAATGGCTGGTTTATTTATACAGGAAGGGCCTATTTGTCAAGTACAAAGCCGTGGCGAAAAATCATATACTTGGAAAGATAATGACAATACTGTTTTATATGATGGTCCTTTAACCGTTATGGTTAATGAATTTAGCGCAAGTGCATCGGAAATATTTGCCGCAGCCATACAAGATTATAAAAGAGGTATTGTAATTGGAAGCACATCAACATACGGTAAGGGCACAGTACAACGAACCATTCCTTTAAACCCAGAAAGGGAAAACGAGTTATTTGGAAATGAAAATAAAGATGACTTAGGAAGTATTAAATTAACCTTACAAAAATTTTATAGAGTCAATGGCGGCAGTACTCAATTAAAAGGGGTAACACCAGATATTGTTTTGCCCGATAGATTTGAAAGTTTAAAATTTAGAGAAAAAGACAATACGTTAAGTTTACCTTGGGATGAAATTGCAAAGGTTGATTATACTACATGGACGTCAACTTTAACAGACGATCCATCTTCTTATTTAAAAAATAGTGAAACCACAACGTTGGGTAAAATAAAAACTACCCTTTTAGAAATGGATAAATTAAATGATAAAGAATATTCATTAAACAGTACAAAATTTAAACAAGAGAAAAAGCAATTAAACGCAACATACAAGGTTTTAGATTCACTATTTAAATTACAAAAAGAATTGGTAGTTAAAAACAGTGCTGCAGATGCTTTACCTGTTGATGCTGCAAAAGATAAAGTAGAGAAAAATAATGCTTGGCTAAAACGTTTAAGTAATGATATTTATATTGATGAAAGTGTAAAAATAATGCAGAATATGATTGCTCAAAGGAGCACAGCAAAGGTTAATTAAGTAAAAATTGAACTATATAAACAAAACCACTAATTTAATTGGCGGCTTTATTTATTAGGGCTTTAAATTTTATAAATATTTTTCCTCTGCTACTTTTTTATGATGATAAAAATGGCCAAGCAAAATATACCCAGCACTAATAACGGTTAAAGGATTATCATTCGCCGTACCTTTTTTTTCTAAAGCCTCTTTTCTAAAGCTTTTAAAAAGATGTTCGGTACTTTGTCGTACAATTAAAAATTCATCCACCAAGCTTTGCCAACTTCGGCTATTTGCGTTAGAGTTTTCGGCATATCTATTTTCATTAAACCCTAATAAACAGCCCTGCTCACCTCTTGCAATACATAATGCTCTGTAAGAAAAAATCCGTTCTGTATCTATCATATGTAGTAACATCTCTTTCATTGTCCATTTACTATCGGCATATGCATATTCTTGTTTGTTACTTGGTACAGCTGCTAGAAATGATTTTAGGATAGGAAATTGATTGGCAAAGGCTTCAAATAAATCTTGCTCTGGTACTAAATTTACATACTTCTCAAAATAGGCTAAATAAGTAGTTGGGGTTGGCTTTTGCATTTGTTTATTTTTAGTAAATGTATTTAGAAACTAAAGGATTGCACAAAATACAAAACCTCTTAAAATAAGAGGTTTGTAGTAATCGTATTTTAATTTTTTATTCTTTTTTACCTTTTGTTAATTTGGGCTTAGGTAAAGCTGGTTTTAAAACCTTACGTTCTCCTTTTATAGTGCTTGCTAATTTTAATGCTTCGCATGCATTAGCAATTCCACCAGTTTTAGAAAGGTCGCTTAGGTTTACTTTTTCATCGCTACCAGGCTTCATAACTTTTTGGTCGGGTTGTATTGCCGATTTTTCTATTACATATTTTAATTGCTTAGCCGATAGGTTAGGGTAGTATTGTAGCGTAAGCGCTGCTATACCAGCTACTAATGGGCAAGCCATACTTGTACCGCTTGCGTTACCATAAGTATTACCACCAGGCACCGATGAATATATTTGTACCCCAGGTGCAAACACATCTACTTCGTTTTTACCATAGTTGCTAAAATTTGCAGTAAGTCCACCATTTGTAGGGTCGCCACTAGCACCTACAGTTATGTAATTATTAGGACGGTACTTGCCATCTTTAAATAATGCACTTGGAAAATTATCTTCGGTATCTACATCCTTTGCATCGTTGCCAGCAGCATGTACCAATAAAACGTCTTTACTTTCTGCATATTTTACTGCATCATCAACCCAATCTTTTCTAGGACTAAAATCTTTTCCAAAACTCATGCTTATAATTTGTGCACCATTATCAACTGCATAACGTATAGCTAAAGCCACATCTTTGTCATGCTCATCTCCATCAGGCACAGCCCTTATCGTCATTATACGTACATCACTGGCTACACCATCTACACCTTTACCATTACCACGTATTGCACCAATTATTCCACTACAATGTGTACCATGGGAAGAGGTAGCAGCCATAATATCTTTATTGCCATAATTTTTATCATTAAAATCTGTTGGATTGTCTTTAACAATATCGCCTCTGTAATCAAATGGTGCTTTTGTTTTAGCTTCTTGCTTTCTCTCTTCACCACTAACATAATCTTCAAAACCAGTAATAAACTCTTTATTGGTAGCCTCCATTTGGTTGTTACCTTTCATTAAGCCTAATAAATTAACTTTCGCTTTTTTTTCTGCATCGTTTTTTGTGGTGTAGGCATCCAATTCTGTACCGGTATAAATTTCTTTTCCCATTGCAACTTTTAGGGTACTGTCGGCCTTTTTAGTATTGGCTAAAAATTTCTTCATAATAACAACATCTGCACCACCCTCTTGGCTACCCATTGTTTTTTTCTCTGCTTTTTTCCACATGGCATATTCTTCCAAATCAGCAGCATTCAATTCGTTTTCGTTAATGGTTTTACCCTCGTACTTAGATTTATACATATGGTAAACTCTATTTACTTCAAGGCTATTCTCTTTTACATTTCTACCATCTTTACCTCCAATAAAATTCCATCCATGTACATCATCTGCATAACCATTTTTATCATCATCAATATTGTTATTTGGTATTTCTTTTTTGTTTACCCAAAGTATAGGTTTTAAATCTTCGTGTAAGGTATCTATACCACTATCAATAACTGCAACAATAACCGTTTTGCTTTTTAAATTTTTGCTTTTTGCAAAATCGTAAGCCTTATCTATACTTACGCCATAAAAGCCTGATTTTTCCTTGTCCATTAAGTGCCATCCTTTAGGAGCTTCTTTTTTACTAGTTTGGGCTATAACTGATGTAGCAAAAATTACGGAGCATAAAATAAGCGAAGAAAATTTATTCATTTTATCTGTTTTTAGATTACGAAAATAAGCAAACTGTAGTTACGTAGTGTACCGTTTAACACGTATTTTAGTAAATTGATGAGTTTTATATTTTTATTAAGATTTAAAGTAGTTTTTACTGTAAATTAAACTTAATACCTTGCGCTAAAGGTAATTTATTGGTATAATTAATAGTATTGGTTTGCCTACGCATATATACTTTCCATGCATCGCTACCACTTTCTCTACCACCGCCAGTTTCTTTTTCGCCGCCAAAAGCGCCACCAATTTCGGCACCGCTTGTACCTATATTTACATTTGCAATTCCACAATCGCTACCATTTTGAGATAGAAAGGCTTCGGCCTCTCTTAAATTACTGGTCATAATTGCACTGCTTAATCCTTGAGGTACACCATTTTGCATGGCAATAGCTTCGTCTAAGGTTTTATATTTCATTATGTATAAAATTGGAGCAAAGGTTTCATGCTGTACAATATCAAAACTGTTTTTTGCTTCGGCAATGCAAGGCTTTACATAGCAACCACTTTCGTAACCTTTACCTTTTAATACACCACCTTCTACAATAAACTTTCCACCCTCGGCTTTACATTTTTCTATTGCAATTAAATACATCTTCACAGCATCAGTATCAATCAATGGGCCTACATGATTTTTTTCGTTTAACGGGTTTCCAATTTTTAATTGCTTGTAAGCATTTACTAGTTTTTCTTTAAACGTATTGTAAACACTTTCGTGTATAATTAACCTACGGGTGCTAGTGCAACGCTGGCCAGCTGTACCCACAGCACCAAAAGCTGCACCAATTAATGCCATATCTAAATCGGCATTTTTTGTAATAATTATGGCATTGTTTCCACCTAATTCTAATAAACTTTTTCCCAAGCGCTCTGCTACTGTTTTGGCAACTGCTTTACCCATTTTTGTACTACCAGTAGCGCTAACTAATGCAACTCTGCTATCTGCACTCATCCATTCGCCAACTTCTCTACCTCCATTTATTAAGCAACTAACGCCTTCGGGTACACTATTTCTTTTGAAAACACTTTGTATTATAGTTTGACAAGCAATTGAACATAAGGGCGTTTTTTCACTAGGTTTCCATACACATACATCTCCACAAACCCAAGCTAATGATGCATTCCAGCTCCACACTGCCACTGGAAAGTTAAATGCAGAAATAATGCCTACAATTCCTAGTGGATGATATTGCTCATACATTCTATGCCCTGGTCTTTCGCTATGCATCGTTAATCCATGTAATTGACGAGATAAACCCACAGCAAAATCGCAGATGTCAATCATTTCTTGTACTTCTCCTAAACCTTCTTGCAAACTTTTACCCATTTCGTAACTTACCAATTCGCCTAGGGCTTGCTTATTTTTACGTAGCTCTTCGCCAACTTGTCGTACAATTTCGCCACGCTTTGGCGCCGTCCATTGTTTCCATGTTGTAAATGCAGTTTGTGCTTTTGTAAGTGTTTGTTCGTAGGCTTTTTTATCTGCACCAATTACCGATGCTATTAATTTACTATCAACGGGAGAGTATGAATCTAGTTTTGCACCTTTGCTTTTTATCCATTGCAAACCAGTGCTAACGCCATTATTTATTTTATTAATTTTTAGTTGCGAAAGAAATTTCATATACCTTAAATTTTGTGCAAGTTATTATTTTTTAAGTTGTTACTAAAACAGAATATTGGGAATAAAAAATAGTTGATTGCTATTTCATAAAATGACAACTAAATTTATAGTATTACCAATCATAAAATATTATAGTATGAAACTGCTTAACCGTTTTATACATGATCTTTATTGAGAAAATATACTAAATACTCCTATTAAGGTCAATAAGTCAAATCAAGATGATGAAAAAGTAACAACTAATATGCTTCCAATTAAGAAATCTAATTTATGGCAACGAATTAAAAGTGAGTTACAAGGTTGGAGTAATAAAGATGCGGATGATAGTACTTATGATGATACTCAAGTGTGATATAATTTGATACAATAGTATATTAACATCAATATTGTTCTTCCTTATTTGGAAAATCTTTACTTTTTACATCTTTAATATATTGCTGTACTGCGGCAGTTGCTAATTCATTTACGTTTGCATATTGGCGTAAAAAACGAGGTTTAAACTCTGTGTTAATGCCCAACATATCATGCATAACCAATACTTGGCCATCACAATCTTGACCAGCACCAATCCCAATGGTAGGTATGGTTAAACTTTCAGAAACTTCCTTAGCTAATGCTGCTGGAATTTTTTCTAGCACAATTGCAAATGCCCCAGCCTTCTGTAAAAGTAAGGCGTCTTTTTTTAATTTTTCAGCCTCATCTTCTTCTTTTGCTCTTACCGTATATGTGCCAAATTTATAAATGCTTTGTGGTGTTAAACCCAAATGCCCCATTACAGGTATACCAGCACTTACAATTTTTTTTACTGAGTCAACCACTTCTTCGCCACCTTCAAATTTTACGGAATGTCCACCCGTTTCTTTCATAATTTTTATGGCAGAGGCTAAGGCAATTTCGGAGTTGGATTGATAAGTGCCAAACGGCATATCTACCACAACCAAACATCTATCAATACCTCTTACAACACTTTGTGCATGATAAATCATTTGGTCAAGTGTAATAGGCAAGGTAGTTTCATGGCCTGCCATCACATTACTAGCACTATCGCCAACTAAAATAATATCTATACCTGCCCCATCAATTATTTTTGCAAACGAAAAATCGTAGGCGGTAAGCATACTAATTTTTTCGCCACCTGCTTTCATTTTTAGTAGTGTATTGGTAGTTATTTTTTTTATTTCTTTTTGAACAGACATGCTTAGTTTTTTATAAAATTAGTTATTTCACTTCATCCCACAAATGTTTTACTAATCCATCTGCCAATCCAATTTTTGGTACATAAATTTCCGCGGCATCTGCCCAACGCATAACATTGGTATAAATTTGTAAGGCTGGTACAATTACATCTGCTCTATCTTGCCGCAAATTATATTTTATCATTCTTTCTTCAACACCTACGGCAGATAATTCTTTGTAATAATCTCTTAATGCTTCTAAGGACAAGGGTTTATCTTCCTTACGTTTACTTAAGCTAAATACTTTATTAATATTTCCACCACTACCAATGGCAATTACTTCTTTTTGGTTTTTTGTAAATAATCTTATCGTCTCTTTTAGTTCATCCCATTCTTCTGTTGTAACCATATTTTTTAATAAGCGTATGGTACCTATGTTGAATGATTTTTTAAAGGTTAATAAATCGTTTGTAAAAAAAGAAATCTCCGTACTTCCTCCACCAACATCTATATATAAATAACTATGCTCATTATCTAATTTTTCTGCAAAATGATTTTCGTAAACAATTTGAGCCTCAAAATCGCCGCTAATAATTTCTATTTCAATACCCGTTTCTAATTTTACTTTTCTAATAATATCTGTTGCATTTTTTGCATCTCTCATGGCACTTGTTGCACAAGCTATGGTGTGTTTTACTTCGTACGCATTAATTAAATGTTGAAAAGCCTTCATGGTTTGCATCATCATTGCTCTCTTTTGCTTTGATATGCTTCCAGTATCAAAAACATCAAACCCCAATCGGAGGGGTACCCTTATTAGGTTTAATTTATTGAATTGTGTAAAACCTTTTTCATCAATCACAACCTCGGTAATTAACAGCCTTGCTGCGTTACTGCCTATATCTATTGCTGCTAGTATCAATTTGTATATCCGTTAATTAGTTAATCTGTATGACTGTTTAGTAGTATATTTTTTTACTTTGTAAAAGTTGAGTACGAATTTACGGATTAACAATTAAACTGACTGACGTTTAAATTTTTTTGCGTAGGTAATTATAAATTTCTACTTGGCTTTGCACTTTTTTGGTGTTTCGAGGGTTTACGTAGTTATTGGCTAAGGTATTATCCAGTATTCGGGCCTTAATATTATCGCTTAGTTGAATTTTTAAAATATCTTTTATTTCTTCAATTAATTCTTTGCTTAATATTGGGCATGCAGCTTCTATTCTATGATCGATATTTCTAGTCATCCAATCGGCACTACTTATAAATGCTTTTTCGTTACCTCCATGGTTAAATACCATTACTCTTGCGTGCTCTAAATACTCATCTACAATACTTATGGCTTCAACCTTTTTAAATTGTTTATTTTGCGTAAGCATACAAAATATTCCACGAACTATTAAGTTAATTTCAACACCTGCTTTTGCTGCATCATACAATTTATCTATCATTACTTCATCACTTAACGAGTTTAATTTTAATGTAATTGAAGCATGCTTTTTCTTTTTTGCAAAATAAATTTCTTTATTAATTAACTGTAATAATTGCTTTCTCATACTAACTGGGCTTACTAATAAGGTTTTACACGTAGATAATATAGGTAAGTTTATTGCTGGGTTCTCTAAATACCTAAAAATTTTATTTATATCAACCATAATTGAGGCATTGGCTGTTAGCAAACAATGATCGCCATAAACTTTAGCTGTACGTTCATTTAAATTGCCTGTACTTATAAAGCCATACTCAATAATTTTAGTGCCTATTTTCTTTTTAATAATGCAAAGCTTTGCATGTACTTTCATATTTGGGATACCTAATAAAACATTGACACCAGCCTCTTCTAATTCTTCTTTCCACTCTAAATTGGCTTCTTCATCAAACCTAGCTCTAAGCTCTATAACAGCCGTAACTTTTTTTCCATTGCGTACAGCATTGGTTAGGGCATTAACAATTTTGCTTCTACTGGCTAAACGGTAGCACGTAACTTTAATACTTTGTACAGTAGGGTCAATTGCGGCTTCCCTCAATAAATCTATTATAGTTTCAAAGGAGTGGTATGGAAAATTGAGGAGTATATCCTGTTTTAAAACAACATGACTTACACTTGTTACATTATTTAATTTAGGGTGAATAAAGGGTTTTTTTCTAACTTTTTTTTCGTTAAAAACCTCGGAAGGAAAATTCATAAAATCTTTAAAATTATGAATTCTTCCACCTGGAATTAAATTATCTTTCCTGCTTAATCCCAATCGTTTAACCAAATACGTTAGTAGTGATGGGTCTATAGCTTTATCAAAAACAAAACGAACGGGTTTGCCTTTTTTTCTATTTTTTAAACCTTTTTCTATTTTTTGAATAAGTGAGGTGGATACATCATTATCTAAATCAATTTCGGCATCTCTTGTAACTTTTATAATGTGAGCAGAAAAAGTATCGTATCCAAAAAAGGAAAAAATAGTTGGCAAACAAAAACGAATCACATCTTCTAATAAAATTAATTGCTTTTCGGTTGATTTGCTAGGTAACACAACAAACCTTGGTAATCTTCTTGCAGGTACCGATAATAAGGCAAATCGTTTAGTAACCGACTTGTCTTTTTTTGATAATGTACATGCTAAGTAAATAGATTTATCATTTAAAAAAGGGAATGAGTGGATACTTTCAATAATTAAGGGAATTACATTACCCCGTACTTCATCGTTAAAATAATTTAGTACAAATTGTTGCTGTGTCTTATTTAATTGAGTATCCTTTAATAAAAATATTTTTTGCTTTTTTAGCTCTCGTAAAATTTCATTCCAAATTCTATCAAACTCTCTTTGTTGATTTAATACTATTTCTTGTATATCTTCTAAAATACTTTCCGGATTAATTTCTAAATGCATTTTGGCTTTATTACCCAATTCTGCCATGCGTTGTAGTGCCGCTACACGTACTCTAAAAAACTCATCTAAATTGTTAGAGAAAATACCCAAAAACTTTATGCGTTCTAAAAGAGGTACCGTATCATCTGCAGCTTCTTGCAGTACTCTGTTGTTAAAAGATAACCAACTAATATCTCTAACTATAATTTTCTTTTTGTACAAATTTTTTTATTTGAAATTAATAGGATTATCCTTATTTCTTTTTTTTTGGATATTATCTTTTTGTTATTAACGAGACTGTAACAATAGAGCAAAAATGCTATTTTCTCATTTTTTCAATAATACGTGTAGTTGAAAACCCCTCTACTATCGGTGCAATTTTTACCTCTCCTCCATTTGCTATGACTTCTTTTGCACCTACAATTTGCTCCACCGTATAATCGCCACCCTTAACCAATACATCAGGTAGTATGTTTGTAATTAAATGTAATGGGGTATCTTCTTCAAAAATAAGCACAGCATCTATCATTACTAAAGATGCTAAAAGAAGTGCCCTGCTTTGTTCGCCATTTATTGGCCTAGTTTCTCCTTTTAATCGTTTTACAGAGGCATCTGCATTTACACCAACAATTAAAATGTGGCCATAACTAGCAGCCTCACTTAAGGATGCAATATGACCTTGGTGTAAAATATCAAAAACGCCATTAGTAAACACAATTTTTTTACCTAATAATCGCCATCTATTTAATTGTAAAATTATACTCGTAAGAGTAAATATTTTATTAGGTATCACCTGTACTGCTTTCATTTTTATGTTTGTTTATGTAGGGGAGTAGTAGTAAGGATGTTAAGCCAACAACAATAATAATTAAGGTAGATACACTCCACATTAACCAACCTAATGCTTCACCATAAACTTCTCCAATGCTATAGGCAACAAGCGTTTGCTTTACAAATAGTGGGAATAAACCTATACCATTTGGTGTTATAATCATTGCAAAAGTAGAAATAGTTAATACCGAGCATGCTGCCTTTAAATTTAAATGTTGTGTTTGCTCAATTGCATAAAATGCAATATAAATTTGTAACAAATACATACTCCAAATAAATACAGTATGGGCAAAAAATGCTTTGCGTTTTTTTAAATTTTTTATTGAGGCAAAACCAGTAAGCAAACCATCAGCAAAGCCATTAATTTTTTGTAATAGTTTGTTTTGTGGGTAGCGTTTGCTTAAAAATTTTAAACCAATATAACATAGGGTGATAAAGAGCAAACCCAATATAGCTTTAGCCCAAAATGGAAAAGAACTATTGCCTCCAAGCTCATTTATTTTTTGTTGAACAAAGCTGCCAATTTTATTAATTTGCATTACAACAGTAAGTGCAATAAAAAAAATAAAGCAAATAACATCAAACGTTCGTTCAATAACTATTGAGCCAATTAAATGATCTACTTTAATTTTTTCGTACTTTGATAAAAAGGTACACTTTAAAATTTCGCCAAGCCTTGGTACAGCCGAGTTTGCCAAATACCCTATCATGGTTACTGCAAATACATTTTTAATTTTTGGATAATAGCCCATTGGTTCTAACAACAATTTCCATCTATAACTTCTACTCAAATGGCTGGCTAAATTCATAAATACAATGGGTATTACTAACCAATAGTTTGCATTAAACAACGCATTTTTAAATTGAACTTTTTGTTCGGCTGTCATTGCACTCAATTGCCACCATACCAAAAATATACCTCCTCCTAAAAAGAGGGTATATTGAAGTATAGATATAAGCCTTTTCTTCATAATGTTGTACAAATTACGAATAGGAAAGTATAAAGCAAAAACTTGTTACAGTTTATTATCTGCCGTAGGGAAAATTACAGTTGGCTTAAATGATTTGGCTTCTTCAAAAGTTAACCGGGCATAGCTCATAATTACTACAATATCTCCCGTCATTACTAACCTTGCAGCAGGGCCATTCATACAAATAACGCCACTGCCTCTTTTACCTTTAATAATGTATGTTTCTAAACGTTCGCCATTATTGGCATTTACAATTTGAATTTTTTCATGCTCTATCATGTTTGCAGCATCCATCAAATCTTCGTCAATTGTACAGCTACCAACATAATTTAAATTAGCCTCTGTAACCGTACAGCGGTGTATTTTAGATTTTAAAACTTCTATGGTCATTAAGCAAAATTATATGTTTTTTATTAGTCCTCATTTACTATCCTATTATCAATTAAGCGTACTTCGTTTAAAAACGCAGCAACTAAAGCTACCAGTTTTGTTTTGCCATCCCAGTTTTGTAGTAATATTAAATTAGTAGCATCAGCAATTTCTACATAATCTACGTTGTAGCCTTCGTTAGTCAGATAGTTAATACAGCGTTGTTTCAAATCTTGTAAATTACCCGGCTTAATTTCTTGCTTAATAAATAAAAGAACTTCACTTATTCTTATGGCTTTTATTCTTTCAACGGAGGTTAAACGCATATTTCTACTGCTCATTGCTAAGCCATCGCTTTCTCGTAAAGTTGGGCAAACAATTATTTGGGTAGGGGATTGAATTAATTCGGTCAATTTTTTTATAACCATGCATTGTTGATAATCCTTCTGGCCTAAATATATCGTATTGGGTTGCACAATATCTAATAAGCGTTGAACAACGTTGCATACCCCTTGAAAATGCCCGGGTCTATATTTACCATCTAAAACTGTTTCTATAAACCCTAATTCATAGGGTAAAGTAGTTGATGAGTCTGCAGGGTAAATTTCCTCTACCGAAGGTAAAAACAATACATTGCAACCAGCTTTTTCTAACATGTCAATGTCTTTTTCAATAGTAACAGGGTATTTTTCAAAATCTGCTGTATTATTAAATTGAGTGGGGTTTACAAAAATGCTACAAATGGTTAATGTATCAGTTTTTTTAGAGGCTTCTATTAAAGAAATGTGACCTTTATGCAAAGCTCCCATAGTTGGGATAAAACCAATTTTACCACTTGTTTTCTTATAGTTTACGATATAATTAGATATATCAATTCTTTTTTTGAAAATTATCATTTTATAACTAATTGGCTGTCAGCAGTATATGCAATCTTAAAATAGAAAAAAAAATTGTACCTTTGCACACCTTATAAAAAATAGCTCTAAATTAACTTATAACTACATGTCAACAAAAAAAAGAATTTTATTCATTGCAAACGAAATGTCGCCTTATTTAGAGTTGACAGAATTTTCTGAGATAATGAATAAGTTAGCTGTAAAAGCCAATGATAGTGGGATGGAGGTTCGTTGTATTATGCCAAGATTTGGGGTTATTAATGAAAGGAGGCATCGTTTACACGAGGTAGTTCGTTTATCAGGTATTAATGTATCTATTGGGGGAGATGATTATCCTTTAACCATAAAAGTAGCCAGTTTACCCAATGCCCGGTTACAAATTTATTTTTTAGATAATGAAGATTATTTTAAAAGAAAATCACTTTTTCATGATGAAAATGAAAAATGGTTTGATGATAATGCCTTAAGAACGGTTTTGTTTTGTAAAGGTGCTTTAGAAACGGTTAAAAAATTTGGATGGCCTCCAGATATAATTCATTGTAGTGGGTGGATGACCGGTTTAATACCTATGTTTATTAAAAATGCCTACAAAAAAGAGGCTGTATTTAGCAATAGTAAAGTGGTATATACCATTGGCGAAAATACATTTAAAGAAAAAATGGGAGCAGAGTTGTTGAAATTGGCTGCTATTAACGATCATGTAACTAAAAAGGAGTTAGATCATTTTAAAGATACCAATAACGTAGCCTTATTTAGAGGTGGTGCAACATTTGCAGATGCCATTACTTTTGGAGCAGATAAAATTGATAAAAAGTTGGTGGATGAGTTTTCAAAAGTTAAAGGCAAAAAAATATTAAAGTTTGATCCGGAAAGTGATTTAACAGACTATTTACAATTGTTTACCGACCTTGCAAAGTAGAAAATTAACTCATTTATTTAAAATTATTTTTGTGCAGAAAAGACATATACATAAATTTTCGGCTTTATTTTTAGTAACTCTTTTTTTTATTTATGGTTGTAGTAAATTCGATACAACAACTATTGGTAGTGATTTAATACCAGCTGTAGACAATGTAAAAACCTTTGCAGATACGCTAGGGGTTACAACAACACAAGGCATATTTACTTTGGATAGTACTAGAAATACACTATTCGATCAAAATACGTTAGGGGCAATAAATAACGATCCATTATTTGGTAAAACAAAAGCCGATATTTTTTTACAATTTAAGCCCCCCTTTTACCCATTTTATTTTGGAAGTGCAAATGATACATTAAATGGTTTTGGTGCACAATTAGATTCTGTTGTACTTTGCCTAAGCTTCAAAGGTTATTGGGGCGATAGCTCATCTGCTATTAAGATAGATGTTAAAGAAGTTAACGATCCTGCTTTTAAAGATTCTAGCTATAAAATTACGTTTGCTCCTACTACAAACAATGCACTATTAGGTACTAAAACAATTAAAGTTAGAAGTTTAGTTGATACAGTTTACTACAATGGAAAAAATGGATTAGCACTAAATCAAATTCGTATAAAGCTAGATTTAAATAGTCCTTATCTTAATAATTTATATCCCTCCAAATTACAAGCCAGCGATACCACAGCTGTCGATCAATATTATTCAGACAAAAATTATACTGCTCGAAATAAAGGGTTAGGAATTTTTGCCAGTACAATTAGTAATGGATTAATAATCTCTACCAGTTTATTAGATGCAAATACAAAACTAGAGGTTCACTTTAAAAGAAGAAATCTAGGAAAATTAGATTCAGTGTATAGCACATTTGTGCCAACACAATTTACAAATGATGCACTTACAAATACGTTAGATAAAAAAAGGTCTGCTGCCGCCAACAATGTGGTAAGAGATAGAACTGGAGCCTCAGTTCTAAGCCCTTCATCAAACGAAATATTTATTCAAACTACACCAGGTACGTTTGCCAATTTAAAAATACCTGCAATTGCGGCTTACCCAAATATTATTGTACATAGGGCCGAGTTAGTAATGGAGCAAATACCAGACCTTGTAAATTCAAATTTAGATAAATATTTTACCTCTCCTAATTATTTGTATATCGATTTAAAAGATACCACAGCAACAGATTTATGGAAGCCGTTGTATATTGACTTAAATCCAAATTATGGATATAGTCCGGATGTACCCTACAGTCCGTTTACCTCTGCAAACGCCTTTCCTAATCAAATAGATTTTATTTACCACGGAGGGTTCAGGCGAAATAAAATAGATAAGTTTGGCAACAACATTGTGTATTATAATTTTAATATTACAAGGCATGTGCAACGAATTGTAACAAAACGTACCCCAAATTATGCATTACGTTTAAGTGCGCCAATACAATTGTTTTATCCTCAGCTTTTCCCTTTTCCAATTACCTATAATAACCCTAATTTAGCTACTGGAAGGGTACGATTAGGTAGTGGAACAAACCCCAATTATAAAATGTTTGTAAGAGTAATTTATTCAAAAATATAATTTACTTATTGTGATAAGCCTACAAAGCCCATTGAACCAATCAATGACCTTTGTGTTTTAGAATTACAACCTTATCTTTGCATCCTAAAAAAAAAATATGGCATATTTGTTTACTTCGGAGTCAGTAAGTGAAGGACATCCAGATAAAGTTGCAGATCAAATAAGTGATGCACTAATCGATAATTTTTTGGCTTTTGATCCACAAAGTAAAGTGGCTTGCGAAACCTTAGTAACCACAGGCCAGGTGGTATTGGCAGGTGAGGTTAAAAGCAAGGCCTATTTAGATGTACAAGAAATTGCAAGAGGGGTAATTCGTAAAATTGGGTATACCAAAAGCGAATATATGTTTGAAGCAAACTCTTGTGGTATTTTAAGTGCCATACATGAGCAAAGTGGCGATATTAACCAAGGTGTAGATAGAAAGAAGAAAGAGGAGCAAGGTGCTGGCGACCAAGGAATGATGTTTGGTTATGCAACAAAAGAAACAGAAAATTATATGCCATTGGCATTAGATATGGCCCATACTATTTTATTGGAGCTTGCTGTGGTACGTAGAGAAAATAAGCAAATAAAATACTTACGTCCCGATGCTAAAAGCCAAGTAACATTAGAGTATGATGATAATAATAACCCCATGCGTATAGATGCAATTGTGGTATCTACACAGCATGATGATTTTGGTAAAGATGAAGTTATGTTGGCCAAAATTAAAAAAGACATCATCAATATTGTTATACCAAGAGTAAAAGCAAAGTTTCCTAAATACCATCATTTATTCAATAACAAAATAAAGTACCACATTAACCCAACAGGTAAATTTGTTATTGGTGGGCCACATGGCGATACTGGTTTGACTGGTCGTAAAATTATTGTAGATACATACGGTGGTAAAGGGGCACATGGTGGAGGAGCATTTAGTGGTAAAGATCCTAGTAAAGTAGATAGAAGTGCAGCTTATGCAACCCGACATATTGCTAAAAACCTAGTAGCTGCAGGTTTGTGTAGCGAAGTGTTGGTGCAAGTAAGTTATGCTATTGGCGTGGCACAGCCAACCTCTATAAATGTGGTAACATACGGTACAGCTAAAGTTAAATTAACCGATGGGCAAATTGCCGATAAAATAATGAAGATGAGCTGTTTTGATATGCGTCCTTATTTTATTGAGAAACGTTTAAAATTACGTAACCCTATGTATAGCGAAACTGCAGCTTATGGGCATATGGGGCGGAAGAATGAAACCGTTGAGAAAACGTTTACATCTCCTGATGGAAAAGTGGTAAAGAAAAAAGTAGAATTATTTACTTGGGAAAAATTAGATGCTGTTAAAGAAGTAAAGAGAGTATTTGGATTAAAATAAATAGCTAGAAATACCTTAAAGGTATTTGGAGGACCATTCCGATTATTTCGGAATGGTTTTTTATTGCATATAAAAAACTAATTTTACAAAGTGAAAAATTTTAGACACCAACACCAGCGGCCTAAAAAAAATACCTTAGTTATAGGCAGACAAGCAATTGTAGATGCATTAAAAACAGGTAAGCAATTAGATAGAATTTATATGCAAACGGCAGTGCATGGAAGTTTTATAGATGAAATTAAAACATTGGCTTTACAACATAATGTGCCCATTAATAATGTGCCGGCAGAAAAATTAAACAACTTTAATGTATTTAATCATGAAGGTTGTGTAGCACAAATTTCAAAAATTCAATACCAAAATCTGCAAGATGTAATTTCTTTTATTGTAGAAAATGGCGAAGTACCCTTATTTATTATTTTAGATGGAATAACTGATATAAGAAACATTGGAGCTATTGCCCGTAGCGCTTTTTGCTTTGGCGTAAATGCTATTATTATTCCTGATAAAGGAGTAGGAAGTTTAAATGAAGATGCTATTTTAACTAGTGCAGGGGCTTTGGAAAATATAGCTGTATGCCGAGTTAATAGTTTAATGAAGGCAGTTGATGATTTGCATATGAATGGTATTAAAGTTTTTGCAAGCGAAATGAAAGCTACCAAAAAAGTATATGAACTAAATTTTGATGAACCTTGTGCCATAGTAATGGGTGGCGAGGAACATGGGGTTTATCCAGCATTATTGAAAATATGCGATGAGCAATTTCAAATACCTATGCCAGGCGATTTTGATAGTTTAAATGTTAGTGTGGCAACAGGTGTTGTTTTGTATGAGGTAAGCAAACAAAGAGCTGTAGTCGGTAATTAATAAAGATAGCTACAAATGAATAATATACACCACTCACCACTCTCCACTCACCTTGTTGAATGCCCACGTGATGCTATACAAGGCTGGAAAAATTTTATTCCCACAATAAAAAAAATAGAATACCTAAATGCATTACTTAAAGTTGGTTTTGACACCTTAGATTTTGGAAGCTTTGTAAGTCCAAAAGCTATCCCTCAACTAGCAGATACAAAAGAAGTAATTGGTAACTTGCAATTGACAAATACAACTACAAAGTTGTTAGCGATAATTGCTAATGAACGTGGGGCAACCGATGCAGTTTTATATGATGAAATAAGCTATTTAGGTTTTCCATTTTCTGTTTCCCAAACCTTTCAAAAACGTAATACAAATTCTTCTATTGAAGAATCTTTAAATAGAGTAGAGGAGATACAAAATTTATGTATTAAAAATAAAAAGGAGTTGGTGGTATATATTTCTATGGGTTTTGGTAACCCTTATGGAGATGTATATAACGATGAAATTGTTTTTAATTGGATTGATAAGTTAGTGGCTATGGATATTAAAACAATTTCGTTAGCCGACACGGTAGGTATAGCAACCCCAACCCAAGTGCAAATGTTTATCAAACAGTTAATACAAACTTTACCCCAAATACAAATTGGTGTGCATTTACACTCTACCACTACTAATTGGAAAGTTAAGGTGGATGCAGCTTTAGAAGCAGGTTGCTTACGTTTTGATGGTGCATTAAAAGGAATTGGAGGTTGCCCAATGGCAGATGATGAACTAGTTGGAAATATGGATACAGAATTAATGATTCCCTATTTTAAACAACTAAATTTATTAAAACCTTTAAATGAAGAAGCACTTGCCCATGCAAGCAAATTGGCTACAGAAATATTTATTTAGTTTTATTTGCCTTCGGCGAAATATAGTTAGCCACGAATTTCACCCATGAACACTAATAAAATCGATCAGTGAAAATTTCTGTACTGAGCTTGTTGAAGTGCGGTTGTAAAAATTTAGTAATTCGTGCAATTAGTGTAATTCATTAAATTCGTGGTATGAATTTTCATCTGGAGTTTTCTCCCAAGCCTTTCAACACTAAAATTGTACATCAAGACAACTTGTTTTTGATAGGCTCCTGCTTTACCGAAAACATTGGGTCAAAATTTAAGCTACATAAATTTTCTGTGTTAGAAAACCCTAACGGAATTTTATTTAATCCAATAAGCATAGCCAAGTCAATAACCTCTTACATTGAAAATAAAACGTTTAAGCAAGAAGATCTATTTTACGAATACGAACTTTGGAATAGTTGGGAGCATCATACTCGTTTTTCGGATGTAGACTTAGATGTTTGCTTAAATAGAATTAATGCATCGCAACAACAAGCTCATCAGTTTTTAAAAACAGCCGATTGGGTTTTTATCACCTTAGGTTCTGCATTTGTATATGAGTTAGAAAATAAAAGTGTAGTTGCAAATTGCCATAAGGTACATACCGATAAATTCAAAAAAAAATTACTAAGTGTTGAAGATGTGTTAGCGGTTTTAGATAATGTAATGCACCGCATATTTATGCATAATCCAACTGTAAAAATAATGTTTACCATAAGCCCAGTAAGGCATTTACGAGATGGTTTTGTAGAAAATAATAGAAGTAAAGCAGTTTTAATACAAGCCGTACATCATTTAGTAAATAAGTTTAGCAAGCTATTTTATTTTCCTGCATATGAGTTAGTTATAGATGATTTAAGAGATTATCGTTTTTATGCCGAAGATTTGGTGCATCCAAATTATTCAGCCACTAACTATGTTTGGGATAAATTAGTTGATTGTTGTATTGATGAAAATACTATTCAGCTAATGAAACAACTTAATGAAATTAATGCAGCGGTAAATCACAAATCGTTTAATCCAACAACCGAGGCACACCAAAAATTTATTGATAGTACATTAAGCAAAATCAACACTATTAAAAAATTACACCCTCATATCAATTTTAGTAACGATGAAAGCTATTTGAAAGCACAAAAATCGTAAATAAAAAAGTATACTTTTTAATGTATCCTATCTCCCCTTACTTCATTACTATTCATTAATTCTTTTTCGTAAGCCAACCACTGTGCCCATCTAGTACGAACCATTTTTTTAGGCATGTATAATTCCGATAAGTTTATAAACAAGGTATAATGCCCTGCCTCACTCTCCATAAATTTTCTGTAAAACTTTCGCATATATTCATCATCAAGCCCTTCACTAAGTCGTTTAAAACGTTCACAACTTCTAGCTTCTATTAAAGCCATAATTAATAATCTATCTAAAAAACGTTGCTCCGGGCTTCCATCTTTTTTTTGAAACTCTAATAATTTATTTACATAAATATCTTTTCGTTGTTTGCCTAAGGGAAAATTACGTTTTTTAAGTTCTGCTAATACGGCTCTAAAATGTCCCCATTCTTCGGTTACAATTGGGCTAAGCTCTTCTACCAATTCTACTCTATCAGAATATTTTTGAATTAATGTTATACAAGTGGTTGCTGCTTTTTGCTCACAATAAGCATGATCGGTTAAAATTTCTTCCAATTTAATCTCGGCTAAGTTTATCCACCTAGGGTCTGTAGGCAATTGTAAACCCAAAATATTTTTTACATCAATTGTATCCTCTCTCATCCTACAAAAATAAAACAAACTTTTAAGCATTTATCATTTAGGTTTTGTATTTTACAGTATAAATTTTTTTATGAAGCTATTTCCTTTTATTATAAGTGCCGCCACCACAGTAGGTTTAGTAACTGTTTTAAATTCTACGCTAGTTTTACCAGCCCCCTTGGGTAAAATTTTAAACCCTCAAAGTGGTGTTTGGCAAAATGCCGAAAGTGCTAACGAAAACTTTAATGCAAACCTTATTTTTCCCTCTTTAAAAGGTAATGCTAATGTTTATTTCGATGAACGTTTAGTGCCCCATGTATTTGCAGAAAATGATGAAGATATTTATTTTATTCAGGGATACTTACATGCAAAATTTAGATTATTTCAAATGGATTTACAAACCAAAGCTGCCGAAGGAAGAGCCAGTGAAATTGCTGGGAGTAAAGCTATACAGTTTGATAGAGAGCAACGCAGATTAGGTATGCGTTATGCCGCTGAAAACTCTCTAATAGAAATGGAAAAAGAGCCTAAGCAAAAAGCATTATTTAATGCGTATACGAATGGTGTAAATGCGTATATCGAAAAATTAGCTCCCAAAAATTATCCCTTAGAATATAAAGTATTAAACATTGAGCCAGAAAAATGGACAAATATTCGTACTGCCATGTTATTAAAAATGATGGCAAAAATGTTAAGTAGCGGTACCGAGGCTGATTTAGAAGGCACTAACGCAAAAAATATTTTTATGCCAGATGAATTAAAAGCAATTTATCCGCAAGTAAATGATTCGTTAGTACCCATGATACCAAAAGGTACAGTATTTGAAAAGCCTGCAATAGTTCCCATTAAACCTGCAAATGCAGATAGTTTATATTTTAACAATCAAAAATTAGTAGCAGCAAAGCAAGCCTATAAACCAAATATAAATAACGGTAGTAATAATTGGGTTGTAGGTGGTAGTAAAACACAATCGGGTTCACCCATTTTATGTAACGATCCACATTTAGAATTATCGTTACCAAGTATTTGGTACGAAATGCAATTAAATACACCTACTTGTAATGTGTATGGTGCTACATTGCCAGGTAGCCCGTTTGTAATAATTGGTTTTAACGATAGCTGTGCTTGGGGTGTAACTAATGCACAACGAGATGTAAAAGATTACTACGAAATAAAATTTAAAGATGCTAGCAAAAAGGAATATTGGTTTAACAACCAATGGCAAGCTTCTAAATTACGAATAGAAGAAATAAAAGTAAAAGGAGGCATTAGCGTTTTTGATACCATTGCATATACTATTTTTGGTCCGGTAATGTTTGATGCTAGCTATAATGGTATGGCTACAAATGTATCTGAAAATAGAAATTTAGCTATTCGTTGGGTAGCACATGACCCAAGTGATGAAGCTAGTACCTTCTATAATTTAAACAGAGCAAAAAATTATGATGATTATTTAAACGCTATTAAATCATTTCAATGCCCTGGTCAAAATTTTATTTTTGCTAGTAAAACAGGCGATATTGCTTTATGGCAGCAAGCTAAATTTCCTGCAAGATGGACTGGGCAAGGCTTGTACATAATGCCTGGGCAAGATAGTAGCTTTATGTGGCAAGGGTTTATTCCGCAAAGTGAAAACCCTCATATAAAAAATCCTGAACGTGGGTTTATAGAAAGTGCCAATCAACGCCCTGTTGATAGTACATATCCATATTTTATTCCTGGCCAATACCTAATTCCAAGAGGAAGAGCTATTGAACACTATTTAACAACAATGAATAGTATAACAACAAAGGATATGATGGAATTGCAAAATAATTATTACAATATTACTGCCGAAAATATAGTACCAACCTTATTAAAATATGTAAATGAAATAGAGCTAGGTGAAAATGAAAAAAAGTATTTAGATAATATCAAACGTTGGAATTTTATGGCCAATGCTGATAGCAAGGGGCAAACTGTTTACAATGTTTGGTGGAAAAATTTGCAACAATTTATTTGGGACGATGAGTTAAAGAAATCAAAAAATAACGTAGCTTACCCAACTTCCGAAACTACTATGGAGTTGCTAATAAAAGATACAGCTTTAATATTTATTGATGATATTAACACACCGCAAAAAGAAACAATTATTCAGGCTGTAACAACATCTTTTAAAACAGCTGCAACTATGCTAGCTAGATACGAAGCAAATGGAGGGTTAGAATGGGGTAAAATTAATAAAGGAAGTGTGTATCATTTATTAAAAACAAATATGCCAGGCTTTAGCCGACCAAACTTAAATGTTGGAGGCAACGATGATATAATTAATGCCATACATGATAGCCATGGCCCAAGCTGGCGTATGATTGTAAGCCTTACGCAAAAAACAGAAGCCTATGGTGTATATCCTGGTGGGCAAAGTGGAAACCCAGGTAGTAAATATTACGATGACTATATAAATAACTGGGCTGAGGGGAAATATTTTCCATTGTGGATGATGAACAAAGCAGAGGCAACAGATAAAAAAGTAATGGCAACAATAAATTTTAAAAAGGGATAAATTAATACTACAATGAAATTTTTAACATCTATACTACTAACTGCTTTATTAAGTTTTGCTGCTTGTTTATATTTACCTTGGTGGAGTATTGCTGTTGTTGCTTTTATAGTGGCAGCACTAATACCACAAAAGCCAGGTAAAGCTTTTTTAACAGCTTTTATTGCCTTATTTATTTTGTGGTTTGCTTTATGCTTTTTCTTAAGCAGTGCTAATAATAATGTTTTGGCACATAAGGTATCTATTTTAATTATTAAAATGGATAAACCTTATTTATTAATGACTGTTTCTGCATTAATAGGTTCTTTGGTAGCAGGTTTGGCAGGCTTAAGTGGTAGTTATTTGAGAAGGAGTAAATAATTACATTAACTTTAGTTTTTCACTAACATATTCCAACTTATTTTCGTAGATACTAAAGAATCACTTAATGAAAGTACTTTTATCTATTCTATTTTTTCTATTAATTTTTACATCTTCATCCGCTCAAAAAATATACGGTACTGTATTTACTACTAAAGGAGATTTATTACCGTATTCTTCCATTACCATTAAAGGTACATCGCTTGGTGCTAGCGCAAATAATAGAGGTAGCTATTCATTTACTTTAGCACCGGGTAACTACACCCTTGTTTGCCAGCATGTTGGCTTTAGTAAAATAGAAAAGCAAGTTACCGTAGAAAAAAATGATATTGAATTAGCCTTTATTTTATCGGAACAAAAGCTTGACTTAAATGAAGTATTAATAAAATCCGGTGGAGAAAATCCTGCTTATGGAATAATTAGAAATGCAATAAAAAAAAGAGCCTATTATGCAAAAGAGGTAAACGGGTTTACTTGCGATTTATACACTAAAGACTTATTAAAACTACGAAGCCTTCCCAAAAAAATAATGGGTAAAAAAATACCTGAAGCCGATAGGCAAGAAATGGGTTTAGATACTAGTGGTCAAGGGATAATTTATTTAAGTGAATCAGTTGCAAAAGTATATACTCAACAACCTGATAAATTTAAAATGGACGTATTAAGCAGTAGAGTTAGTGGTAGCAATGGTTTTGGCTTTACGTTTCCATCGTTTATAAGCTTATATAATAATAATGTTACTATTTTTACAGAGCGTTTTAATCCAAGAGGGTTTATGAGCCCCATAGCAGAGGGTGCTATAAGTTTATACAAATACCAATATTTAGGAACGTTTTATGAAGATGGAAAAGATGTACACAGTATAAAAGTTATACCACGAAGGGCTTATGAGCCTTGTTTTAGTGGTATTATTAATATTTGCGAAGGCAGTTGGCGAATACATAGCTTTGATTTAATTCTTACAAAAAAAGCACAACTAGAATTATTAGATACCTTACAATTAACACAAATATATGTGCCCTTAAACAATGGTATTTGGAGAGTAAAAAATCAACTTATTCATTTTAATTTTAATCAATTTGGAGTAGATGCAGTTGGTAATTTTTTAAATGTGTACACAAACTATTCCATCAACCCAACACATACTAAAAAGTTTTTTGATAAAATTATTATAAAGTATGATACGGCTGTAAACAAAAAATCAAAGGAATATTGGGATACTATTCGCCCAGTTCCATTAGAGCAAGAGGAGAAAAAAGATTATATAGAAAAAGATAGTATTTTTCAATTGCAAAAAGATAGCTCACTAAGCAAACGATCAATAGATTCGCTCAAAAAAAAGCAGGGAAAAATTAAGCCCTTAACTATTTTTTTAAAAGGAATTAATAGAACTCATTATAGTAAAATAAACACCTACAAGTGGGGCGTTGGTAGTTTACTTAACAATGTAGAATATAACCCAGCAGAAGGGTTGGTAATGAATGTGCCCATCTACTTTGAAAAATATTTAAAAAAAACTAAAACAAATTTAAGTATAGAACCAACAGTACGATATGGATCCAGTAATGCACATTTAAATGCTTGGGTTGATGTTAATTTGCGTACTAGAGATTGGAGTACAGATAAAAAGATAAAAAGACAAACTTGGAGTTTTAGTGGAGGTAAACGAGTTAGCCAGTTTAACAAAGAAAGTACTTACTTACCTTTGACGAATAGTATTGGAACATTATTTTATGGCGATAATTTTATGAAAACGTATGAAAACTATTTTGTACGTTTAGGGTTTAGCAAGCGTTATGAAAGCGGGTTTAGATTTTCTATAAACGGATTGTATGAAGATAGAATTCCGCTTGATAATACAAGGGATTTTACCATTATCAAAAAAAATAAAATAAATATTACTCCTAATTATCCTGCCGAAAAATTAATAGCACAATTTTTACCGCATCAAGTATTTATACTTTCATTAGATTTAAGTATTAAGCCAGGGCAGCGCTTTATTCAATTTCCTAATAATAAAATAAGTATAGGGTCAAAGTATCCAACTTTTAGTTTTAATTATACCAAAGGGGTAAAAAATATTTTGGGTAGCGATGGTGATTTTGATAAATGGCGTTTAACCATAAATGATGATAAAAATTTAAAGTTAGCTGGAAAATTAAGCTACAAAGTAGGTATTGGTGGTTTTTTAATTAACAAAAATGTTTATTTACAAGATTATCAGCATTTCAACGGTAACCGTTCTTTACTAGCATCCGAATATATAAACAGTTTTCAATTGGCATCTTTTTATGCCAATAGTACAAATGCATCTTTTTATACTATAGGACATTTGGAGCATCACTTTAATGGATTGTTGACAAATAAAATTCCATTCTTTAAAAAATTAAACTGGAATTTGGTAACAGGTGGCAATGCATTTTTTGTAAATACAACTAATAATTATGTAGAAGCCTTTATAGGTATTGAAAATATTTTTAAAATAATCAGACTTGATTATGTAGTAGGCTACAATAATGGTAAAACTGGCTTAAGTGGTTTTAGACTTGGTTTTGGTGGGGTTATTGGTGGAGGTATTAAAATGAGCAATACTGGTAGAAACCGCTCGGTAAATATTAGTTTATAATTTTTTATATTTGCATATTAATTTGGTTTGCCCTGCAAGCATCCAATCTTTAAACGATTTTCTACTTTTTGTAGAATCAAATTTTAAAATATGGCAGTACTACACAACCGTCTTAACCAGGCAGAATGTAAAGCATTATTGAATAAGGAAACATTCAAACGAATTACCCTCTCCTTTTATCAATACTTTGCAATAGACAATCCACAAGAGTTAAGAGATACCCTTTACAAAAACTTTTCGGAATTAAACGTATTTGGTAGAGTTTATCTTGCATATGAAGGAATTAATGCACAAGTAAGTGTACCCGAAGATAATGTTGAAGTCTTCAAAAATTATTTATACTCTATACCTCAACTAAATAATATACGCTTAAACAATGCGTTTGATGATGATGGGAAAAGCTTTTGGATGCTTAAAATTAAAGTGCGCCAAAAAATTGTTGCAGATGGAATTGTAGATAAAAACTTTAGTATGGAAAACAAGGGCAACTACGTAAATGCCCAACAAATGAATGAGTTGTTAAATGATGAAAGTACAGTGGTTATTGATATGCGTAACCACTACGAATACGAGGTTGGGCATTTTGATAAGGCGTTAGAAATACCAAGTGATACCTTTAGAGAGCAACTGCCCATTGCGGTAGATATGATGAAAGATAAAAAAGAAAAAAATATAATTATGTATTGCACAGGTGGTATACGATGCGAAAAAGCAAGTGCTTATATGTTACATAATGGCTTTACTAAAGTTTTTCATTTAGAAGGTGGCGTAATTAATTATGCTCAACAAATTAAACAACAAGGCTTACCAAGTAAATTTATTGGTAAAAATTTTGTTTTTGATGGTAGGCTAGGGGAACGAATTACAGAAGATATTATTTCTAAATGCCACCAATGCGGTAAGCCAGCAGATACACATACCAATTGTTTAAACGATGGTTGTCATTTACTATTTATACAATGCAATACATGTAAAATAGAGTTTGATAGCTGTTGTACAGTAAAATGTAAAACTATTTATCAATTACCCATAGAGCAGCAAAAACAATTACGAAAAGGTATTGATAAAGGCAATATGGTTTTTAATAAAAGTAAACAACGTTTGAGGCCTAGGCTTAATGAAGACTAGGCGATTGGTTTAAAAATTAAATAAACTTTTAGTATAGTTTTTGTGCAGTATTCAGTTTTGTAAAGTCTTTTTATAAGGAAGCAACTATTTTATTGTAGGTTTCTTGCTCACTTAATTTTTGAGGTATAAATTTTTCTCCAATAACTTTTTCGTATAACTCAATATATCTATTACTGATGGTATCAATCCATTCATCTGTCATAACGGGTATGGTTTGCCCTTCTTTCCCCATAAAATTATTTTCAATAAGCCACTCTCTCACAAACTCTTTACTCAATTGTTTTTGTTTTTCCCCATTTTTTTGTCTTTGCTCGAAACCATCGGCGTAAAAATATCTTGAGCTATCGGGTGTATGTATTTCATCCATCAACACAATTTCGTCACCAATTTTACCAAATTCGTATTTTGTGTCTACTAAAATTAGGCCTTGTTTTGCAGCTATTTTTTTACCTCTTTCAAAAAGGGCCAGGGTATATTGACAAAGGGTGTCCCATTCTTTTTGGGTAGCCAATCCTTGTTGAATTATTTCTGCAGGGCTTATATCCTCATCATGGCCTTCACTTGCTTTATTGCTAGGTGTAATAATGGGGGAAGAAAAGAAATCATTTTCTATCATATTCTCTGGCAAAAGTGCACCACAAAGTGTTCTTTTACCACTACTATAGGTACGCCAAGCATGGCCAGTTAAGTTACCTCTAACAACCATTTCAAGCTTAAAGGGGGTACATTTTTTACCTATTGCTACATTTGGAGCAGGTATAGCTAATAACCAATTTGGGCAAATATCTTTAGTTGCATTAAGCATATAAGCAGCTATTTGGTTTAAAACCTGTCCTTTACAGGGTATAGTCCGAGGTAAAATAACATCAAAAGCCGAAATACGATTGCTAGCCACCATAACAAGCAAATTGTCGCTTAAATAATAAACATCTCTTACTTTTCCTTTATAAAAACTTACTTGTTTGGGAAAATTAAATGGTGTCATTTTGCTAAAATAAGGCGAAGATTAGTATCTACCTAAAAATGTAACACATTAGATTTCAACACATGTTTACAAATAAAATTTTTATGTAATTGTAACAATACGTATTTTGCTGTATATTTAAAAAACAAAACAACGCAATATGAAGAAAATTACAAATTATTTAGTTACTTTTTTGCTAGCTAATATTTTGTGTATTACCGTTCTTGCACAAAATACCACCATAAGCGGTAATGTAAGAAACAGTTCTACCAAAGAAAATGCTGGAGCAGTTTCGGTTACTCTAAAAGATGGTACTACCGGAACGTACACCGATGACAAAGGAAATTTTAAATTAAGTGTAAAAACGTTACCCGTTACTTTACTAGTATCGTCAATTGGTTACGAATTACAAGAAATAACTGTAAGCAACACATCTAAGGTACAAATAGACTTCATACCATCGAATGCTTTAGGGCAAGAGATAGTAGTATCTGCAAGTAGAGTACCGCAGCGTATTTTAGAAAGCCCTGTAAGTATTGAACGTATAAATACAACGGCTATACGAAATGCACCAGCTGTAACTTATTACGATGTGATATCTTCTTTAAAAGGAGTAGATATTACTACTTCATCGTTAACCTTTAAAACACCTACTACTCGTGGATTTAGTGGAAGTGGTAGCCCAAGAGTTACACAGTTTATGGATGGAATGGATAACCAGTTACCTGGTTTAAATTTTTCTGCAGGAAGTGTAATCGGTTTAACTGAATTAGATGTTGATAATGTAGAATTATTACCAGGTGCCTCATCTGCCTTGTATGGTCCGGGTGGTATGAATGGTACCATATTAATTGCAAGTAAAAATCCGTTCAAGTATCAAGGTTTATCTTTTCAAGTAAAAACAGGTATAATGAATACGGATAAGCGTTACCGCTCAGCTTCTCCTTATCATAACTGGAGTATGCGTTGGGCAAAAAAGGTCAGTGAAAAATTTGCCTTTAAAATAGGCACAGAAATAGTTGCCGCTAAAGATTGGCTAGGTTATGATAGAAGAAATTATGACCGAAATGGCACATTGGGTTCTATCAAGGCTGGCGATAGAGCATCAGATCCTAACTATGATGGAGTAAATATATATGGGGATGAAACTACCATTGATATAAGAACAAACGTGTTGAATCCAATTGGTGCATCCGCTGCCCCATTCTTAAAAAACTTTATTGATACCTTAAATAATGGAAGGCCTATTAATGTATCTCGTACAGGATATGCAGAATCGGATATTGTAAACCCTAATACAATAAACTATAAAGTATCTGGTGCATTACATTATAAAATTACGTCTAAAATTGAGGCAGTTTTAGCAGGCCACTGGGGTACTGGTAACACTGTATATACAGGTAGCGAAAGGTATAGCTTAAGAGATTTTAAAATAGGCCAATACAAATTTGAATTAAATAGTAAAAATTGGTTTTTAAAGGCATATACCACACAAGAAAATGCTGGTGAAAGTTTTAATGCTACTGTTACTACTCGTTTAACTAATGAAGCGTGGAAGCCTAGTGGTGGAAGTACAGGATGGTTTTCTCAATACGCACAAACTTATTTAGGAGCAAGATTAAATGGAGCAACAGACTTTAATGCTCAAACGGTTGCAAGACAAACTGCTGATGTTGGAAGACCAGCAGCTGGTAGCGCAGCTTTTAAATCATTGTTTGATAAAGTAAGAAGCGTACCAATTTCTGCCGGTGGTGGTTTATTTGTAGATAGATCTGATTTATATATGGTAGAAGGTCAATACAATTTATCGTCTATTACACATGATTTTGCAGATATCCTAATTGGAGCAAACTTTAAACAATATGCCTTAAATAGTGAAGGAACCCTGTTTGCAGATCAAAATCAAAAAATAAGTATTAATGAATTTGGTGGCTATATTCAAGCTACAAGGTCTTTTTTAGAAGATAAAATTAAAGTTGCATTAAGTGGTAGATACGATAAAAACGAAAATTTTGTAGGTAGATTTACTCCAAGAGCAACTGCAGTTGTTAAAGTAGCTAAAAACAATAATATTCGTGTAAGTTATCAAACAGCTTATCGTTTTCCAACAACACAGCAACAGTGGATCGATTTAGGCGTTGGCTCAAATACAAGATTATTAGGTGGAGCTGAGTACTTCAATACCACATACCAATTAAGTACAAAACCAACGTTTGAACTTGCTGCTTTGCCAACAACAACATCAGCCTATCAAGTAAATAAATTTAAAGCAGAATCTGTATCTACTTACGAAATTGGCTATAAAGGATTGTTGATGAATGATAAATTATTAATTGATGCGTATGGTTATTTTGGGGAGTATAAAGACTTCTTAACTCGTACCTTATTAATACAGCCAACTAGTGGTAATGTTGCAGATGTAGTAAATGCGTTGGCTAATAAAATACCGGTGAGTAATGTTGGTAATATTTATTCTATCCCTGTAAATTCTTCAAGCAAAGTAAAAACATTTGGTTGGGGCTTTAGTTTAGATTATAGATTACCTTCAAACTTTTCTGTTAGTGGTAACGTGTATTCAGATGAGTTAACAGATGTGCCTACAAATTTTGTAGCTTATTTTAGTACGCCTAAATACAGAACAAATCTTAGTATTGCTAATTCTGGATTTGGTCCAAAGAAAAGATTAGGCTTTAATATTTCGTACAGATGGCAAGATGCTTTCTTGTATCAAGCAGATTTTGCCAATGATTTTCTTCCTGCAGTTCATACTGTTGATGCACAGGTTAGTTTAAAATTGCCAAAAACTAAATCAATTTTAAAACTTGGGGCAAATAATTTATTAAACCAATATTATGTAAATGCGCCAGGTAATTCAATTGTAGGTGGTTTATACTATGTATCGTTTGCTTATAATGTATTTTAATATTGCTTAATTACTATAAAATAATAAATATGAAACTAATTAATAAAATAAAAAATAATGCATCCCTTTTTGTAGTTGCTGGGGTATTATTTGCATCTTGTAATAAGGTGCCCGAAACACCAATTCCAAGTGTAATTCCTCCAAATCCTGCAAGTGGTATTTCATTATCAGCAACTATCACTGCAAATGCAGATGATAGTTTATTTAATAGGCTAGTGATAAGAACTGGTACACAAGCTGTACTTAATAACACACTAAATAGGTATACAGTATATGTACCTAACAATGCAGCTATGAGAAATTTTGTTAATGCGGCATCTGGAGGATTAATTCCAGTGGCATCACCTGATGCAGTGCACTCCAATTTTTTGAATACAATCTTGCCTATTGCTAGTGCTGGAGGAATTGTACAGTATAATATATCACCACAAGAAGTAACATCTGCTACTATTACGAGCCTATTTCCAAATTTTGCTTATCCGTCGATTGTTAACCCAAACCCTGCGGCTAGTGCTTTATTACGCTTAAATAACTATCCTAGCAAAAGAAGTAATGGTGCTTGGTTAAATAATATTCCATTAGTGCCAGGTATAGACGTTGCTGCTGCAAATGGCGTTATACACCACACAGCTGCAGTAAGTACACCACCAACATCATTCTTATGGAGTAGAATTAATACAGATGCAGATATGACGTATTTAAGAGCTGCAATTTTAAGAGCGGATAGTGGCACAACGTCAACACCAGGTACATTAAATTCGGCTAATTTACAATCTGTTTTGTCTGAGTTTGGGCCTAATTTAACCGTGTTTGCACCCACAAATGCTGCATTTTCAGCAACATTAACAGGGGCTATTTATCAAGGATTAGTTGCACAGGGTTTTCCTGCAGGTGCTGGAACTTTAGCAACAGCTACTGCCTTAGCAACTGCAACAGATGCTAATGGTCCAACTGTGTTTAGAAATCCATTACTTTTTAGTGTATTAACTGCACAAGCTGTTAAAGGAATTGTAGTTTATCATGTGTTAGGTGATAGGGCGTTTAGTGTAAATTTTCCTACAACTACAACTAATATAAGAACGTTATTAAACAGTGCAGTTCCTCCACATCCAGGTTTAGGTATTACTGCTACATTTACAGGGCTAGGTGTTACTGCTATTACAGTTAAAGGGTTGGGTAATCCATCAGCTTTCCCTGTATCTGTTAACCCTACACCAAACCCGTTTGGTGCAAGCGATCAGCACTTTGTAAATGGGGTATTACATAAATTAAATGGAGTTTTACTTCCTCAATAAGAAATTTAGAATATTATTAAAAAAAAAGACATCTTGTAAAAGATGTCTTTTTTTATGTTAATAATAATTGTACAATGAGTTTATCTATAGGTAACGAAACATCT
This sequence comes from uncultured Bacteroidota bacterium, assembly GCA_903837525.1. Taxonomy (GTDB): domain Bacteria; phylum Bacteroidota; class Bacteroidia; order Chitinophagales; family Chitinophagaceae; genus Ferruginibacter. The sequence continues at coordinate 32,236 of CAILUU010000037.1, forward strand.
TTAATGGTTAATTTATCTAAATCAATAAATCGAAATGTTTCTATTTCTTTTTGTTGTTCGTAAATTTTTAATTGCTCTTCATCAAAATCGAATGGTTTAGTACGAATAGGGGCATTAATTTTTTCTAGCGCATTAACAAAGTAATAAATAGAAATTATTTGATGCGACGAATTAAAGGAACTTAGTTGAAAATAATCTGTTGTATAAAGATGTTTGCCAACTTCTACATTTAAATTCATTTCTTCTAAAAATTCTCTTTTTAAACAATCTCTAGTTCCTTCCCCAAACTCTAAACCACCACCAGGGAATTTAGTAATCTTCATTCCACGAATGTATTCATCACTTACCAATAGTTGGTTTTGTTCATTTATTAAGATGCCGTAAACTCTAAGATTAAAACTCATTTAATTTTTAATTTTTAATTCCTAATTCTTTATTACTTCTTAAATCTTTTCCAATAATTAAAAATTGCAAAAGCTAATATTGCAAAAGCCAAAATAACAGGTACCCAAAAAGCGTAGTGAGATGTTTGGTAGGGTATAGGTACATTCATACCGTAAATACTTGCTATTAAAACAGGTATACTAAGAAAAATAGTTAGGGTAGTTAAACGCTTTAATACTTCGTTTTGATTATTGCTAATAATACTTGCAAACGCATCTAACGAGGAGCTTAAAATTGTTGTGTACGTATTTGCTGTTTCCAATGCCTGACTCGTTTCAACAACTAAATCTTCTAAAAAATCTTTTTCATCTTCGGTTAGTTGTAAAATATTCGTACGTAATAATTTTATCATCAATAACTCATTACTTCGTAAGGCTGTAATAAAGTAAACTAAACTTTTTTGAATACGCATTAGCTGGAATAACTCTTCATTTCTATTAGCATCGTATAACTTATGCTCTAATATATTTCTTCGCTGATTTATTTCTTTAAGGTGATCTTGAAAATTAGTGGTTACTTTTTCAAATACTTTAAGTACCATCATATTTTTTTTATCTGGATGACGGTTTTGAAAACTATTTAAAAACTTTTTTATAGCCTCGTTTTCAAACGAATTTACGGTTACAATTTGGTTGTGTGTAAGTATAATACAAATGGGTATGGTTATATAAAATGCATCACTTTCGTTAAATGAATTATTTTCTGTTGGCGTTTTTATTACAATTAACTTAACATTGTCATCAATTTCGTAGCGGCTACGCTCATCAATATCTAGCGAGTCTTTTAAAAAATCAATAGGTATATCAAGGCTTTCGCTTAGCTCCGTAAACTCTTCTTGTTTTAACGGGGGTAGTACATTTACCCAGCTACCTGCTTCAGGCTTTTCTATAGCAATGGTTTGGTGCTCTATAATTTTAAAATATTGAATCATTTTTTTCTTGGGTAAGGGTTGTAATAATTTTAATATGATGTTGCGTATGGTAAATGGTAAAATAGCAAAGTTCTCTTAATGTAATTTTACCGAGTAGTGGATGTTTTATTAAAAAATTATCCAAATCTTCCTCTGTTTTATTTTTTTCTAAGGAATCTAAATATTGTGTTGATACTTTATTCCATTGTTTTAATAACCTATCTTTTGAGGTTAAATTTTTATTTAGTTTTGGAACAAATCTACCTTTTGCAACTCCACCTTCCGCTAATTTTAAGGTGTATTTGTTTACCAATTCCTCAAATGTTTTTGATGGCCTATTCGGTGTTCCTCCAATCCATCTTACTAGAAATTTAGGTAACCAAAAAGCTAAAGCAGATATATTAGTAGAAATTAATAAATGCTTTACATTATCTGCAACAGACCATTTATTCGATGGTTTTGTAAAAAAGAAAGCATCATCCATTGTTGTGGTTATACTTTTTATCTTTTCAAATTGCGTACTTGTTTGTTCTATTATTTCTTCTTTTGTCATATATAAATAGTTCCTTCAAAAACAAACTCTGCAGGACCACACAGCCAAATATTTTGAAAATGTGTATCGCTTAGTTTATTAAATTCTACAAATAAATGCCCACCCAGTGTTTTAATATTCACTAAATTAAAACCATTTTCATTATGAGCACTTGCAAGTGCTGCAGCAGTTACACCTGTTCCACAGCTTAACGTTTCATCCTCTACACCACGTTCGTAGGTACGCACAAAAATGCTGTCTTCATTTAACCGTTCTACGAAATTTACATTTATGCCTTCCGCTTCAAATGCTTTACTGTACCTAATATCTCTACCCATTTCCACTACATCAATATCTTTTACATTACTGCTATATTTTATAAAATGTGGCGATCCCGTATTAAGTATGGAGAAAGTAGCATGGTTCTCTACAGTGTTTACATCATTCATTTTAAGGCGTACAATTCCTTTATCTGTTATTTCTGCATTATGCTCACCATCTATTGCACAAAAAGTATATACCGATTTATGTATGCCCATAGCGTAAGCAAATTTTACTAAACATCGTCCTCCATTTCCACACATTGTACTTTCATTGCCATCGGCATTAAAATAAACCATTTTAAAATCGTATCCTTCTTCTTTATTTAATAACATTAATCCATCTGCCCCTATGCCAAATTTTCTATCGCATAAAAAAATAATTTGTTTTTTAGATAATCCATTTACTTCATATAGTCTATTATCCAAAATAATAAAATCGTTTCCGGTGCCTTGATATTTGTAAAACGTACGTTGCATTAAATATTTTCAGTTAGTATTTGTAAAGATTTTTTTATTAAATTTTCGACAGCAGCATTTGCATCTTTACTAAACTCTTTTGTAATGCGGTTTGCTACAATTGCGTTTAACGATAAACAATGGTGCCCTAAAATTTTACTTAACCCATAAATGCCAGCAGTTTCCATTTCAAAATTAGAAATACGATGATTACCAAAACTAAAGGTGGTTAAATTATCGATTAATGCAGCATTTGCCAAACCCATACGTAAAACTCTGCCTTGTGGTCCATAAAACCCCGGACAAGTTACGGTGATTCCCTGATGAAAACCAGTAACAAAATGTTTAAGTAAAAATCCACTAGCACTACTTATATATGGATGAGCAAACTTATTATGCAATTGAGTTTGTGTTATAAACTGCTGAACTAATTGCTCCTCTTCATTATTATTTTGTAAAAGATAAAAATTTAATAAATTATCTATACCCAATCCGTGGCTACTTGCTACAAAACTATCAACTGGTATATTTTTTTGTAACGATCCAGAAGTGCCTATGCGTATAATATTAAGATGCGTGAGTTGCTCTTTAATTTGTCTTGTAGTAAAATCAATGTTTACCAAAGCATCTAACTCATTTAATACAATATCAATATTATCTGTACCAATGCCTGTACTTATACAACTTATTCTTTTATTGCCAATGTAGCCAGTATGGGTTACAAATTCTCTATGTTGATTTTTGCATTCAATTTTATCAAAATGTTTGCTAACCTCCTTAACTCTATCTGGATCGCCAACGGTTATTATATTTGTCGCAATTTCTGTTGGTATACAATCTAAATGATAAATTGCACCTCTATTATTTATAATTAATTCTGACTCGGCTATACGGCTCATAATAATTTTATTTTGAAATTCGAATTTCGGCATTACTATTAACAAAATACAGAAAAAATTCCCTTATTTTTGCATTCGTTTAAATGGTCCTTTGGCCGAGTGGCTAGGCAAAGCTCTGCAAAAGCTTCTACAGCAGTTCGAATCTGCTAGGGACCTCCAAAAATCGCTGGTTATCCTTAACTGGCGATTTTAATTTTTAATATATTATGAGTACAAAAATTTTACATTGGTTAGGTCTACTAGCTGCAGTTTTACTTATTACTGCCTGCTTTATTCCTTGGACATTTCATGCAGATGTAAACGAAAGTTTTACAGGATTTTATAGTTTTAAAAATACTTACGGTAAGCCAAGTAAATTTTTATTAGTAGTAGGTGTACTTGGGTTTATTTTTGTGTTATTGCCAAAAGTTTGGGCAAAACGAGTAAACCTTTTTCTAGCTGCATTGGGTATGGGGTACGCCATTAAAACATTTGTATTATTTACTGGTTGTTATAATGCGTATTGCCCTCAAAGACTACCAGGGCTTTACATTATGCTAATTAGTTCAATTGTATTAATGTTAGCTGCTGTTTTCCCTAATTTAAAAGTTTCGGTTAAAAAAGAAAATTAACCTTCCTTTTTTGTTTCTTTAACCCAAGCATCTTTTAAGGTTACCGTTCTATTAAATACTAATTTTTCTGGTGTAGCATCTTTATCTAAACAAAAATATCCTTTGCGTATAAATTGATAACGCATTGTTTCTGTTGCATTTTTTAAAGAAGGCTCAATGTATGCAGTTGTTATGGTTTGTAATGAGGCCGGATTAATATAATCTTTAAAATCACCTCCCGAATCTTCAGAATCACTATTAGGATTTTCTACTTTAAATAATCTATCGTATAAACGAACTTCTGCTGTTAAAGCTTGAGCAACACTAACCCAATGTATTACTCCTTTTGTTGCTAAGCCACTTGTATCGCTACCACTCTTACTTTCAGGAAAATAAGTACAATGTATTTCTGTAACATTCCCATCAATATCTTTTATAAAATTATCGCACTTTATTATATAGGCACTTTTTAAACGAACCATAGCTCCTGGGGCAAGCCTAAACCATTTTTTTGCTGGTATTTCCATAAAATCTTCACGTTCTATCCAAAGTTCTTTACTAAAGGGTAGTAGCCTTGTTCCTAAATTTTCATCAGGGCCATTTTCACTTGGTAACTCTTCTACCTTATTATTTTCATAATTTGTAATAATTAATTTTATAGGATCTAACACCACCATTGCTCTATGAGCAGTATTATTCAAATCTTCTCTTAAGCAAAATTCAAGTAAACTAAAATCAATTATATTTTCTCTTTTAGCAATACCCACTTTATCACAAAACGTACGAATGCTTTTCGGAGTAAAGCCTCTACGTCTCATACCACTAATGGTAGGCATTCTAGGATCATCCCATCCATTTACATGCTTATCATTTACTAATTGCAATAATTTTCGTTTACTCATTACTGTATAACTCAAATTACGCCTTGCAAATTCGTATTGATGTGATGGGTAAATTTCTAATTTTTCTATAAACCAATCGTACAATTCTCTATGAGGTATAAACTCTAATGTACAAATAGAGTGTGTAATATTTTCTATACTATCACTTTGTCCGTGGGCAAAATCGTACATGGGGTAAATACACCAATCGTTGCCCGTACGGTGATGGTGTGCATGTTTAATACGATAGAGTAGTGGGTCTCTCATCAACATATTGGTATGGGCCATATCTATCTTTGCTCTCAAGGTTTTTGCTCCATCAATAAATTCACCATTTTTCATTCGGGCAAATAAATCTAAATTTTCTTCAATGCTTCTGCCTCTATGTGGGCTATCTTTTCCATGTTCAGTAGGAGTGCCTTTTAATTTAGCAATTTCTTCTGCGGTTAAATCGTCAACGTAGGCTAACCCTTTTTTTATTAATGTTATGGCATATTGATATAGCTGTTCAAAATAATCGGAGGCATATAATTCATTCTTCCATTCAAAGCCAAGCCATTTAATATCAGCTTTTATACTTTCTACATATTCTGTATCTTCTGTAAGTGGGTTGGTATCATCAAAGCGTAAATTGGTATATCCAGGGTATTTTTTTGTAAGGCCAAAGTTTAAACAAATAGATGTTGCATGCCCCATATGTAAATATCCATTAGGCTCAGGCGGAAAACGGGTAACAATCGATTGATATTTCCCTTCTTTTAAATCTTGTTCTATAATATCTTCTAAAAAATTCAAACTTTTTTCTTCACTCATAGTCGTAGTTGAGCAACAAATTTACGAAAAAGTGTGGTTTTATAATTCAATTACTTGTTGTACTTATTTCTTTAACTCTTTTAGTAAGATTATTATTTTGTCTAGTTTTTCTAATTCAATTTTATTTAGATGTAATTGCAAGGCTTCTATCTCTTTTTTAGCTTCTTGATTTACGGTGTAATTTTCTTACGCCCCAGTTCTATCTCTTGCATTTTGCCTGTTTTGGCTCATCATAATTATGGGTGCTCTATACGCTGCTTGGATAGAAAATATTAGGTTTAGTAAGATAAATAGATAAGCGTCCCACTGACCAATAAAACCAATAACATTGGTAATCATCTATAACACAGCAAAAATACTTTGCCAACTAATAAATTTGCAACTACCCATACCTGAAGCTACATTATCTCCTACACTGTAACTTTCTACGTTTTTTTTGAGGCCATTTTTTCATTTTCATTTTTTGGTTAAATACTTATAAAAAAAGATGCCTTTACATTATCCGTTGGAATATCAAGGTAACATAAAGGCAAGTAAATTAGGTATTCTTTTATTTAAGCTCTTCCCATTTTTTTAAGATGCATAGTATGCGATACTAAAGCATGGCGCATTCTACGATACTCAATATATTTTACACCAAACTCATGACAAGTCTGCTTAATAATTTTACTTATTTCTGGATAATGTATGTGTGAAACTTTAGGAAATAAGTGATGCTCAATTTGAAAATTTAAGCCACCTACTAACCAACTAATTAACTTGTTTTTTGTGGCAAAGTTTGCAGTAGTTTGTATTTGATGTATTGCCCACTCATTTTCAATTCTATTAGCATCACCATCTGGTATAGGAAACGCAGTTTCTTCAACGGTATGTGCTAGCTGAAAAACTACGCTTAATATTAAACCTGCAAACATAGCAATAGTAAAAAAACCTACTAGCCAAGGTAAAAAGCCTACCAAATAAATAGGTAACACAATCATTAAGCCGTAATAGATAACCTTTGCTGCCCAAAAAGAAAAATGCTCAAACGAACTCATTTTTTTAATAGGAACGCTACCCACTTTTTTTCTAAAATACTTAGTATAATCTGTAGCAAAAACCCAAATAACTAAAAGTAACGTGTATAAAAACCAAACATAAATATGTTGGTATTTGTGTATCCAATATTTTTTTTGTGTGCTACACATGCGTAGCATTGGTTTAATTTCAATGTCATCATCAACGCCATCAATATTTGTGTAGGTATGATGAATAATGTTGTGTTTATTATTCCACATAATTGCACTTGCCCCCAAACCATTTACTGAAAATGCGGCAACTTTATTCCAAAATTTACTGTTACTAAAACTACCGTGTCCTCCATCATGCATTACATTAAATCCAATAGCAGCTGTTAAGCCACCCATTAACAAACATTCTAAAATTGCCCACAATGTTGGGGGGGTATAAAAAACAACATGCACATACAAAGCAACATATAAACTCCAAAAAAGAATAGCTTTAAAGTACAGCCCAAAATTTCCTGTTGGTAATTTTTTTGCATGTACAAAATATTCGCTTACTCTTTTTTTAAGTTCTTGATGAAAGGTAGATCCTGCAATATTTGCAAATTTTGGAGTTGCCATTTATATTTTTTTAAGTATTTTCTTTAATTAAGGCATCAAAATTTTTAAAGCCAACTGTTTTTTCACTAATAAATCCTTCAGCATATTTTACGCCTATCATTTTGCCAAACCATTTATGTCTATAAATAACACTATCTAAAAAATCGGGTGTGCTTATATACGTTTGTGGTCCGTTTTCGTTTGGGGTATAAAATTGTGTTGTATATGACTGAATCGATTTTAATTTTTGTTCAAATACTTCTGTTATATCTATCACAAAATCAGGCATTAATAACCTATCTTGGATGTAATTTAAAACATATTTCGGACGCCAAGCCAATTGTTTTTCCCCATTATACCTTGTTTCAACTTTCTGCAATCCACTTAAAAAAGCAGCATCTGCTACTAATTTTGCAGATCGGCCATGGTCTGGATGCCTATCTGTTGGAGCATTGCATAGTACTATTTCTGGTTTATACTTTCTTACTATTTCAACAATTTTAAGTTGATTAAGTTCGTTATTTTCAAAAAAACCATCCGCCATCTTTAAGTTTTCTCTAACATCTACCTCTAAAATTTTAGCTGCTTCTGTAGCCTCTGTGTAACGAGTTTCAGCCGTACCTCTAGTACCTAATTCGCCTTGTGTAAGATCGATAATACCTGTTTTTTTACCTTGTTTTTTTTCTACTAATAATACACCACCACAACTTAGTTCTACATCATCTGGGTGTACACCAAAGGCCAATACATCTAGCTTCATTTAACTTTAAATTTGTGTAAAAGTAACCTTTTTTATACGGAGAAAGTGTTATGTTTAACCATTTGTATACCCATACATTCGTCGTACATCTTGTACTATTTTTTCAATTTCGGCATCTTCGCCGGCAGCATTATACGGTTGCTTTAAACTACTGTTAAAGAAAAAGGCTACTGTTTGGTAAAACCTTGCCATAAACCCACCTTTAAATTCTTTAATTATTTCGTAGCAATTATTACCCGTTTCTCTATTTATCAACTTCATTAATATTTTACCTTGGTAAACAGATAAATTGGTGAGGGGTGTAGTAAATTCCTTTTTCAAATCTTTTTCTCTGGATTTAATATATTCTCTTCGTTTTTCTTTTTCTGTAATGTTAGCAAGTACTACATTCATTTCGTTCATTAAACTACCTGCTCGTTTAGCATAAGGATAGGTTATATAAACAGCATTACGTATTCTTGTCCATTTAGCTAAGGCCTCTAGCTGTGCTGGGGTAAGTTTTCCATTTATTTCTACAAGATCCAGTGTTTTAGCTTCTAACGTATCGCCATTGTAAACTACAGCACCTGTAATAACCGTATCGTAAACGTTAGTTTGCGAAAAGGATCGTTTACCCACACCAATAAATAGGAGTAAGAAAAAAAGGAATTTGTATGAAAAGATGTTTATCAATCGAATATAAAAATACATATTTATACCACCGAAATAATAGTTTTTGCCAATTTTAACATTAATTAGCTAGTAAAAACATATAAAACATAAACACACTTACTAATACCAATGCAATTGCAGCATAAACAGTGTTTAGCTTTGCTCTTTTTATAGCGCTAATGGTAAACCCAATAGCCATAATGATTAACCCTAACCACACCAAATTTATATAAGGGAAAACATAGGCTTTAAGGGTTACAAAATCAATGGGATCGGTGCTTTCTTTAATGCCTAATTTTATTTTTTGGTTATCGGTTACACCAGCAAATTTTACAAATAAATTTTGTGCATAAATAGTATCATCAATAGGTGTTGCCGCAATTGCATCTACTTGAATAACGGGTTGGGCTTTATAACGCATACTATCTTTACTGTAAATGGTTACATCTGCCATTAAAGCAATTTCATTTTTTGGGGTGTGGTATTTTTCGGTATGTGGATTTTTAATTACTTTATTTAAAATCATATAGCCGTTACTGTAAAAGGCAGTATCACCTTCGGCTAGTTCAGTAATTTTAAATTGTGCAGTGTCGTTTTGTTGTCCTTTATTTAATGTATAGGAAATGTAGGTAAAAATATCTTTGTTTAAATAAGCCTTTGTATCGGGGTTGCTACTCATATTATTATCCTTCATTAAATACACATCGGGCTGTAAAGTAAATTGCTCGGTAATTTTATTTGTACTATCCTTTCTTACAAACAACATTTTATAAAAACGTCTGTTTTTTTCATTTCCTAAAGAGTCATTTAAATACGTAACCTCATAATTACCCAAACGGGCTGGTACTTGACGTACAAGGGTTAAATTTTCTAATGGGTTATCTTGTTGCTTAGTTAACGGATCTTTACCCATGGGTATATTAATACCATTTACTCTACTGCTACTAATTATTTCTTTATTGCTGGACGAAACAAGCATACCTAATAACATTAACGCAAACCCAATATGTGCCACAGATCCACCAGCCGATTTTAAATTGCCTTTTAAGCCAACAAAAATATAATTGGCATTTGCTACAACAGCATAAATACTAGCAAATGATGCAACATATATTGCTGCTAAAAACCCTATCCCTTGCTTAGTATACGTAAATGGATAAAATACGACCAATAACGCAGTAATAATTGCTGCAATTAAAGTAGGCAAAGCAATTTTTTTTATGGTGTAGGTAGAGGGCGTTTGTTTGTATTTAAAATATTGAGTAATGGCCGTTAACGTACCAATAATTATGGCCACCATAATCATTACTTTATTGTACGAAAATTCTCTATCCTCTGGCTCTGCTATATGGCTGCCAAAAATTTTATTATAAACGGGTATTGATGTTTTGGCAATAATAAACATGGCCGATAAAAAGAAAACTAACGAACCTATAAACATCCAAAACTCTCTGCTATCCAAACGTTCTTCTTTATGCTCTTGTGGTATTTTTTTACTATGTATAAAAAAGTATACTAATGGGGTAATAGAAAATAAGGAAACAAAGAAACCAATCATAATATTGGTGGCCATACCAGGGTCGGTAAAGGAATGTACAGAGGAGTCGCCTAAAATACCCGTTTTAGTTAAAAAAGTAGAATATAATATAAAGGCTAACGTTAAAAAGCAAAAGATATAACTAGCTTTTAGTGAATGCCCAGTAGCTTTATAAATAACCATGGTATGAAGTCCCGCAATTAAAATCATCCAAGGTACTAGGGAAGCATTTTCTACAGGATCCCAAGCCCAATAGCCACCAAAAGATAACGATTCGTAAGCCCATTTTCCGCCCATCATTATTCCCACACCTAGTATACAAGCACTTGTAAGGGCCCAAGGTAATGCTGGTTTTACCCAATCGCCAAAGCGCTTGGTTTGAATTCCAGCGTATGCATAAGCAAAAGGAACTATGGTAGTTGCAAATCCTAAAAATAAAATAGGAGGGTGTATAACCATCCAATAATTACGAAGTAAAACATTTAAACCAACTCCATCTTTTATAAAAGACAAATAATTAGGCTGGCTAAATATGGGGCCACTTATTTCGTTACGAGTTAAGGTAAATAGACTACTCCCTAATCTAACATCAAATACATAAATACCAAGCATCATAAAAAGCATACAAAATTGTGCAAGACTTATAACCGTCATTATAGGCGCTTCCCATTCTTTTGCTTTAAACATAAGTATAACTCCTAACATACAATGCCACAAGGTCCACAATAAAAAACTACCTTCTTGTCCCTCCCAAATGCAGGCTAGTAAATACTTTGGCTCTAGCTCTTTACTTGCATGCTTATAGGCATACATATACTCAAAATAATGATTGGCACAAATGCTGTAAATAATAACAAATACTGCTAGTAAAGAAAATAGCTGTGTAAGAAACACTATGCGGCTAAATTTTAGCCAACTATTTTTTTCTAATATATCTGTTTTTCTTGCTGCAATAAAATAGGCAATAGTGGAAAGTATAGAGGTAACAAATGCCAATACTATAAACAAATGACCAAGCTTTCCAATCCATAAATGTTCTCCTTCAAATTCCATTTTTATTATTTAGTGGTTTCGTCTAACGTTTTTTCTAGTTGAGTTTTATCGTCTTTGTATTTGCTAGGGCATTTTAATAAAATGTCTTTACATTCAAAATGCGTTGCTTGCATTTTTCCCTTTAGTACAATGCGTTCACTTTTTTCTAAATCTTGTGGTTTACTATTATGGTAAACAACTTTAGTATTTCCTCCAAGACTATCTATAGCATAAAAAGTTACATAATTAGGGTTAATAATAGCATCGTATTCAATAGGTTTGGTTTTATCTAACTTAGCAATTAAATGAACAAATTTACCTTGTTTTTTATGTGCAGATGAAATCGTATCGTACGTAGAGAAATCGCCTACTGAAAATACTATTAAAGCCACTATTGCTAAAGCAATACCAACTAGCATTATAATATGTGTCCTTTTCATGGTTTTAAATTATTTGCAAAGGTAACACAAAAGCAGTTTTTTGTTTCATTTGTTTATGTTTATTAATTGAGTTGTATTTTATATAAAATTTGTAACAACTTGTTTTTACAAAAGATATATAAAGAGTGGCGCTTACTATTTTGGGCTGTTTTATTTTTTATAGCTGTTCAATGTTTTTTTATGTATAAAGGCATTAGTACCATTCCCTTTTTTTATATTATGTGTATGGACAAAAGCACCCCAAAAACAACCAATAGATGTAATTCTGCTTAAAACACCTACAGGATATTTTAATACAAATAAATTAAGTGGAAGAGAGCAAGAAATGTTACTAAATTACTCCACTTGCTTTTGTAATTATAAACGAAAAAAAGTTTGATTTACTATGGAATTTGGTAAGATATTGGGTTTGTTTTTATACGCAGTAGCTGGGTTATCAAAATTTTTTTATGGAGGATTTTCCTTTGATGGTACAATGAGTAATATTTTATTGCAACATCATGCCTTGGCAATGTTTTTTTAGAAGATGGGTAGAAACATACGCTATTGCATTACCTTATTGAAAACCGCTGCATTGCTCAGCTTTTTATAGGTTAGCCCAATTTTTGAGGCAGCTTTTATAGTTGGCTTTTTTACCAAAAAATTTGATAAATGGCTTTTACTCGGTTTAGTAAGCTTTCATGTTGGTAATTTCTTTTTACTTAACATTCATTTTGATGAGCAGTCGCCTATCTTTGCAGCGTTTTTTCTTTGGAAAAAATGGGCAACTCACTTTCAATACAATATTTAAAATGACTGATTTATCTACTTTTGACCCCAACAGCGTGGGTAACCCTAGCAATAATATTTTTGGTTTGCCTTTTGAAGAGGACGATGCCCAATTAATAATTTTACCCATACCTTGGGAAGTAACGGTAAGCTACAATGCAGGTACAGCAAGAGCCCCAGAGCATATTTTTACTGCAAGTTTGCAAGTAGATTTATTTGACCCCGATGTTAAAGACGGTTGGAAAAAGGGCTTTTACATGCGACCAACGGATAAAAAAATATTAATGAAGAGTGACTATTTGAGAAAAGAAGCTGAGCTATACATAAAATATATTGCGGATGGAGATATAGTTGGGGATAACAAATTTATGTGCAAAACACTAAAGGAAATTAATGAGGGTAGTATTTTTTTAAATAATTGGGTTTACGAACAAACGATCGAGTTGTTAAATAAAGGGAAGCTGGTTGCTTTATTGGGAGGAGACCATAGCACACCACTTGGCTTTTTTAAAGCCATTGCCGAAAAGCATGGTGATTTTGGAATTTTACAAATTGATGCACACTGTGATTTAAGAGTAGCTTACGAGGGCTTTAATTATTCTCATGCCTCGGTTATGTATAATGCATTAGAAGAAATACCACAGTTAACCAAATTGGTACAAGTTGGTGTAAGAGATTATTGCGAAGAAGAATTTGAGTATATAAGTAACAGTAATTTTAGGATAGTTACTTATTTTGATAAAGATATAAAGGAGCGTCAATACGAAGGTCAACAGTGGAAACAACTTGTTGATGAAATAGTAAACCATTTACCCGAAAAAGTTTTTATTAGTTTTGATATTGATGGCCTAGACCCAAAACTTTGCCCACACACAGGTACACCAGTACAAGGAGGTTTTGAAACAGAGCAAATTTTTTATTTATTTAAGAAAGTATTACAATCTGGCAGAAAATTAATAGGGTTCGACTTAAATGAAGTAGGGGTAAGTCATGATGAATGGGATGAAAACGTAGGAGCAAGATGTTTATTTAAGTTGTGTAATTTACTTACAGCAAGCAATAGTTAATTGCCCATGTATACGTTTGTAATCAAGGTCGATAAAACCGTTATTGAAATAGCTCTCCTCAGAGCTATATTGGCCATTACAGCAGTTGCTTGTTTTGTTTATGCTAAAGAAAAATACCCTTCCATAAGTCTTATAGGTTCTATAGTTTTTATTGTGGCATCAATGTTTGTAAAAAAAATTACTAAAAAACTCAAGTTAAATAAATTTCTTTTTTTACTAATTTCTGTAATATCTCTTTTCATTATCTCTGGACAAATAGCTTTATCAGCTATAATTTTACTATATGGGGGTCTTTTAAAAATTCTTAATAAAGGGATAGAATTTATTATAAATGAAACTGGGATAGCATCAAAATCTATTTTTGTAAATACTAAATATCTCTGGAATGAGTTTAATAATGTAGTTATAAAAGACGGGTTACTCACTTTTGATTTTAAAAATAATAGGGTTAAATATATTGCTATTGAAGAAGTGGTAGACGAGATAAAATTTAACGAGTATTGCAAAAAGCAACTTGCGGAAATAAAAAGTAATTAAATCTTTATGGAATTTTCCTGCAGTAGCTTTTTTACTTTCTAACTGTAAAATTCTTCCAAGGCACCAAAATAATTTTCATTCCAACCGCTTACAATATCATCGTAGGCTTCGTTAGGAATATTAGTGTGTACTAGCTCAACAGAGCAACCTTGCTTATGTTGGTGTAGTTTTATAGTAACGATAGATGCATTTTCTTGTTCGCCAAAATACCATTCTTGTTGTATTTTTTTGTTTGGTTCAAATGCAATATTCATCCCTTCGATACTGCCTTCCCATAATGAAAATTCTGTGTTAGGTTCTGTACTCATTACTGCAGGTTCGCCAGTCCATAATTGTATAGTTGCTGGATTGGTAAGGGCTAAATAAATATCCTCTGACTGTGCAGGAATAATATAATATTTTTTAAAGTCTTTCATTCTATACTTTATAATAGTTTAAATAATTAAAGTAGTATAATCATTATACTATTTGCCCATAATCTAACACCAGCTCTTCACCAATTTCAATGTTTTTTATTGCCTCAAAATAATCTCCATCATTTATAGAAATAATATTTGGGGTAATGCTATGATTAATAAATAAAGAAAGGTCAATCTTTTTAAATCCTTCTGCAGGTAAAAAATAATTTTCATCATCATCGTACAAACAATAATTGCCTACTAAAAATTTAGAATGACTAGGCAGGTCATCAACTTCATTTTTGCTAAGCGTTATCCATTCATCATTTATATTGGACTTACTAAACATTTCTCTGCAACCTACAGGAATATTTTGTAAAGCAAAAACGCCAATACCACTAATGGGAGAGGGCTGAAGCATTACATAAGTATGGTTGTTTAGTTCTCTTAATAAGTCTGCTTTATTCATTTTTCAAAAGTAATCAATTGTATTTTTAAAAAAAAATAATTGCTAAAAAGCATGTTAAAATATTTGTACATTTTTATAACTTGGCTTTTTAATTTAATGCTAGTTGCAGGTGTGTTTATTTTACGAAAAAAAATGCCTAATGCAATTCGTCCATATAAAGTTTGGGGGTATCCATTTGTGCCAATTATTGCCTTATTATGTACATCGTTATATTTAATTATTACATTGTATAACGATATAACTGCCTATAATAGTGGTAAAATAAATTTAATAAATTCGGTGTTTGGCATTGCACTTACCGCAATTGGTATTCCGTTTTATTTTTATTTTAAAAAGAAGTACAAATAGAATAATCTAATTTATTTCTATGTAGGGATTTCCTCCAAATAGTTTTTGGCGTATGCTATCTCTTAAGTAAGCCGTATCTGAAAGTGGTTTTGTAAATGGCATAGCTATCTTGTACGTAATAGAATCTCTTGTATAAAGTTTCAGCTTATGCCCGTAGCTGGTTAATTTTAAAAAAGATTTATTTGCTGCTTCAAAATTTGGGTAATTTTTTAATACAACCTTAAACGTAAAACTATCTTTTACAACAGTAATATTTGGATTTGCTGTAACTGAATCTTTATTTACTTGAGGACTATTTGTTGAATTAGCCTCTATTTCAGTAGCTTCTTTTTTAGGCACTGTTGCAGGTGTAACACTTTGTTGGTGAAATATAAAATACCAAATACCAAAACCTACTAAACAAATAATTGCTACTAATGCTACATTAGATAATGCTTTTTTAGGCAATTTATTTTCTTTTACTACACTAGCAAATGAAATATCCACATCTGCTTTTTCTTTTATGTTTGAAGCAATTACAGTTTCAGCTTTAGTATTAGTAAAAACACCTTGGGTAAATTGATATTCTCCTGTTTGTTTTTTTTCTAATGTACCAATCCCTTCTATTTTAAAAGGTTTACCAATATTTAAAAATTGTTTGCCAAGTGTTAAAAACGAATCTAAATCGGCTGATGCCAGTGGACGTATTTTTTTGGTGTTTTCAACAATGTAACTTATTAGTCCTTCATCTTCAGTAGACTTAATATTATATTCAAATCCAATTGCATTTTCTGGCATTACTACTTCCTTTTCTGTATCTGCCGGTAGCACAAGATCTTGGGATAAAAGAAATTTACCAATACCTTGTAGGGATAATTCTTTTGATGTGTAAAAATATTGTATTAATAAGTGTTCTAATTTCATTAAAATCAATTGAGAAGAACAAACCTACAAGTAATTAACTACATAACAAAAAGTAAGCCTTTTTTAAGTAATTTTGAGTAATGGTATCCGAAAAAGAAATAAAATTTATTACCTATTGGGAGCTTGAACGAGAACAAAGGGCAAAATTCTCTAATAAACTGTTAAGTGGCATACCTATGTCTTTTTTATTTGGGTTGCCTATTTTATTAAGCATTACGGTAGTTTATTTATTTTTTCCAGAGTGGTACACAAAAATATCTAATTTGCCTAAAGGCATTTTACCTACAATTTTTTTAGCAGTAATTTTATCAATGTTATTTTTTTCTTATTTTAGAATGCAATACAAATGGGAAATGAATGAACAACTCTATCAAGAGTTAAAAAGTAAACAAAAAAAAGAAGTAACTTCGTAAAAAATAATTATTTATAATGATTGGAAAATTAATTTTAACAGTAGCACTAACATCACTATTTTTTTTAACAAGTTGTTTAAAAGAAGCTAAAACTCCTGCTAGTACTTGTGTAACCAACACAACAGGTGTACCTACAAGTGCTGAAATTGCAGATTTACAGGCTTATTTAACCTCAAAAAATATTACAAATGCCGTGCAAGATACTAGAGGCTTTTTTTATACTATAACTAATGTAGGAGCAGGGGCTAATCCAACTCCAACTTCTACCGTTGTAGTAAAATATGTGGGGTCTTTAACAAATGGTAACGTGTTTGACAGAAATAATAACCCTGGAGGTGAAATCTTTCCACTTACACAATTAATTAAAGGTTGGCAATTTGGTATTCCACTAATTAAAAAAGGTGGGTCTATTACCTTATATTTACCTCCAACCCTAGGATATGGCTGTTCAGCAGTAGGTTCAATACCCCAAGGTTCAATTTTAATTTTTACAATCGATTTAGTAGATATACTATAAACCACTTTTAATTGAGCCACGAGTCCATTTCAGTATTTGATATGTTTAAAATTGGTGTAGGGCCAAGTAGTAGTCACACCCTTGGTCCGTGGAGGGCTGCACAACAATTTACCGCATCTTTACAACAAAAAAATACTTTACAACACGTAAAAAGTATTACTGTATTATTATATGGTTCATTAGCCAAAACGGGTATTGGGCATGGTACAGATATTGCCGTACAACTGGGTTTATGTGGAGATGACCCAGTAACCTTTGATGTAAACAAAATAACACCAAAAATAGCAGCTATTAAAACTAGCCAAAAATTGGTATTGGCGGGCAATCATCAAATCAATTTTAATCCTATAGAAGATATTCAGTTTTTATTTGGAGAGGCCTTACCTTATCACCCTAATGCATTAACATTTTTAGTAAAGCTTAACAACGAGGATACATTTGCCGAAACCTATTATTCTATTGGCGGCGGTTTTGTACTTAAAGAAGGCGGCGAGGCTGATAAAAAAGATGACGTAACATTACCCTTTCCTACAAATACAGCTGATGAATTATTGCATTGGTGTAGAAAAACAGGAATGAGCATAAGTGAAATTGTATTAGAAAACGAAAACACTTGGCATACAGAAAATGAAACGAAAGAAGGTGTTTTAAAAATTTGGGATACAATGGCAGCTTGCATTTATCGGGGTTGCCATACCCAAGGTATTTTGCCTGGGGGGTTAAATGTAAAGAGAAGGGCTAATGCGTTAAACAATCGCTTAACGATTGGCAACCAATACACCGATTATAACAGCTGGTTACAAGTAATAAAAAATGGAGGAAGCGACTTTAAATATATTTTAGATTGGGTAAGTTGTTTTGCCCTTGCAGTAAACGAGGAAAATGCAAGTTTTGGCAGGGTAGTAACTGCCCCTACAAATGGTGCAGCTGGTGTAATACCAGCGGTATTACAGTATTACATAGCTTTTTGTAAGGGCTCTAACAACGAAAAAATAATCCAATTTTTATTAACTGCATCCGAAGTGGGCAGTATTTTTAAAAAGGGGGCAACTATATCTGCAGCTATGGGTGGTTGCCAAGCAGAAATTGGTGTTAGCAGTGCAATGGCAGCAGCAGCACTTACCGAATGTATGGGGGGCACTCAACGTCAAGCGTTAATGGCAGCAGAAATTGCCATGGAACATCACTTAGGACTAACCTGCGACCCAATTGGAGGGTTGGTACAAATACCTTGTATTGAACGAAATACTATGGGTGCTATAAAAGCCATAACAGCCTCACAATTGGCCTTACAAAGCACGCCAGACTTTGCTAAAGTTAGTTTAGATGGGGTTATTAAAACCATGTGGGACACTGCTTTAGATATGAATAGCAAGTATAAAGAAACAGCCGATGGAGGCCTAGCTATAAATATACCATTGAGTTTGAGTGAGTGTTAAACTAAAATTCAAGTTAGTTTAGTATATTTTACAAAAAAAACATACCTTTGCCGACCAAAAAAGAGATAAACTCTTTTTTACACATTTCCCACAAGGCTCAAAAAGTGTTTCTTCCTTTAGAAACCGCCAGTAGGGAGTAACTAAAAATAAGTTATATAATGCCAAAGGTTAAAACCAACAGTAGCGCAAAAAAACGCTTCAAAGTTACCGGTACCGGTAAAATTACATTTCAAAAGGCTTTCAAACGTCACATTCTTACCAAAAAAAGTACTAAGCGCAAACGTAATATGCGTAAAGATGGTGTGGTTGCAGATAGCAATATGCACTTTGTAAGACGTTTATTAGGGTTAAAATAAACCCACAATCATCCCTTGGGAATTAACAAATTTTAAAAAATTTCTAAATTTATAAGAAATGCCACGTTCAAAAAATGCAGTTGCATCAAGAGCCAGAAGAAAAAATATACTAAAGAAAGCTAAAGGCTACTATGGTAAACGTAAAAATGTATATACCGTTGCTAAAAACGTAATGGAAAAAGGATTAACGTATAGCTACGTTGGTCGTAAAATTAAAAAGAGAGATTACCGCACTTTATGGATTGCACGTATTAATGCAGCTGTAAGAGCAGAAGGAATTACATACAGCGAATTCATACACAAATTAGCTACAAAAAATATCGATTTAAACCGTAAGGTTTTAGCAGATTTAGCTATGAACGAGCCAGAAACATTTAAAAAACTAGTAGACTCCGTTAAATAGAATATAAAAACGAAAAAAGAACAAAGAAGACTGCTGTAAATGCAGTCTTCTTTGTTTTAGGAAGTTTTACAAATAGTAAAATATAACTAACATTCATTTACATTTGCAAAACTAATTTTACCACTAATCTAATTTTCTGTAAATGAATAATACCTATAAAGATTTAGTTGATCAAACCTTTGTTTTTCCGCAAGAAGATTTTAAAGTAAAGGATAGTTATTTGCAGTATAATAATGTAGATGTAAAAGGATTGATTGATAAATACGGTACTCCATTAAAAATAAGTTATTTACCAAAAATTGGTAGCCAAATAAATAAGGCAAAAACCATGTTTGCTAATGCTATAAAAAAGCATAAATATACTGGGCAGTACAATTATTGTTACTGCACAAAAAGCAGCCATTTTAGTTTTATTGTAGAAGAAACATTAAAGCACAATATTCATTTAGAAACATCTTTTGCCTACGATATAGATATTATTAATGCGTTGTATAAAAAAAGAAAAATTACAAAAGATATAAATATTGTTTGCAACGGCTTTAAGCAAAAAAACTATACTACACGTATTGTTAAGTTAATAAACGATGGGTTTAAAAATGTAATTCCCGTATTAGATAATATGGAGGAATTACAAATGTATAAAAGAGGAATACGCACAGGTAAACCTTTTCAATTAGGTATACGAATTGCTGCAGAGGAAGAGCCCTCTTTTCCATTTTACACCAGCCGCTTAGGTATAAAAGCAAAAGATGTATTAGGTTTTTATGTAGATGAAATTGAAGGATACGAAGATAAATTTCAATTAAAAATGCTACACATCTTTTTGAATAAAGGCATAAAAGATGATGTGTATTATTGGAGTGAATTGCAAAAAAGTATTTCGTTGTATTGCCAGTTAAAAAAGATTTGCCCCGAGTTAGATTCTATAAATATTGGTGGTGGCTTTCCTATTAAACATTCACTAGGTTTTAATTTTGATTATCAGTTCATGATAAACGAAATAGTAGGTAATATTAAAGCTGCTTGTAAAAAAGCAAAAGTACCCATGCCTAATATTTATACGGAGTTTGGTAGTTATACTGTAGGCGAAAGCATGGCACATATTTACAGTGTAATTGGCGAAAAAATGCAGAACGATAGAGAAACTTGGTATATGATAGACTCTTCTTTTATTACCACACTTCCCGACACTTGGGGTATTGGAGAAAAGTTTTTAATGTTACCCATAAATAAATGGGATAACGAATATCAACGAGTAGTACTTGGCGGTATTACTTGTGATGGGCATGATTATTATGATAGTGAAGAGCACATTAACGAAGTATTTTTGCCAAAAATAAAAAGTACTGAAAAAGATAATGAGC
This sequence comes from uncultured Bacteroidota bacterium, assembly GCA_903837525.1. Taxonomy (GTDB): domain Bacteria; phylum Bacteroidota; class Bacteroidia; order Chitinophagales; family Chitinophagaceae; genus Ferruginibacter. Next base: position 53,090 of record CAILUU010000037.1, read on the forward strand.
TAAACAATAAACAACCTTTGTATGTAGGCTTTTTTCATACCGGTGCTTATCAAGATCAAATTAGTGGATATGGTGGAATAAAACATTGCCTTATACCATCGCCAAAACATATTATTATTGAAAAAGATGCAAAAACAGGTAAGTTAGTAGATTGGGTTTATGCCAAAGAACAAACTAGCCAAAGTATGCTTAAAATATTGGGGTATTCGTAATCAATATGTATTTCAAAAATATTTCAATTTCCCGTGCTACAGTTCAAGATGTTAAAGCTATTACAGCATTACTAAACAGTGCCTACCGTGGCGAAGACTCAAAAAAAGGATGGACAACCGAAGCCGATTTAATTGCTGGCGAAGTACGAACTAGCAGCGAAAGTTTACAAAAAATAATAGAGCAGCCTAATAGCGTTATGCTAAAATTTACGGATTCAACTAAAAACATAGTGGGATGTGTAAACTTACAACAACATGAGGCTACAATTTATTTAGGAATGCTTAGCGTATCGCCAATTTTACAAAAAGCAGGTATTGGCAAGCAATTATTAGCTGCCGCAGATGAATATGCTTTGCAACAAAATTGTTCATCTATTTATATGACGGTTATTACTCAACGAACAGAATTAATAAATTGGTACAACCGCCATGGCTACAATGATACCGGAGAAAGAAAACCCTTTATTGAAGATGACGAAACTGGTAAGCATTTGCAAAAACTAGAATTTATGGTTTTGGAAAAAAATCTTATACCTGCTTAGTTTTTTGTACGCTGTTTAATACTACAAGTTACTATTAGTAAAGCTATTACTGCTATAATAAAATACCACTTATATAAATTTATTGGAGGCGTATGCTAAGGTTTTTATATTTATACTTCAATAAAAAGACCAAAAAATGCGAAACAAGTTTAACAAAGTTGTTTTTATATTTCTTTTAACAGCTCTTGCAATTACCGTAAAAGCACAAACGGCTGAAGATTCTATTAAAGCTGTTATTAATAAAACTTTTATAGGGATGAAGAATAGCGACACCAATCTTATAAAAACATGCTTTACCGAAGGGGCAATTTTGCAAACCTTTGTACGACAAAAAGATGGTAAAATGGGCTTAACAAAAGAAAGCTTAACCGATTTTTGTAAAGCAATTGCAAGTATACCCAAAGGAATGGTTGCCGATGAGCAAATTGTTTTTAAAGATTTAAAAATAGATGGATCAATGGCTGCTGTGTGGACCCCTTTTAAATTGTACTTTGATGGTAAATTTTATAGCTGCGGCGTAAATTCTTTTCAATTAGTAAAGCTAGATGGTGAGTGGAAAATTCAATACATTTTGGATACCCGGCGAACAAATAATTGCGACTAAAAAAAATCCCCGCTAAGACTAGAGGGGATTTTTTTAAACCAACTGTATGTTTTAAAAACCAAAACTCTTATTGAATTGCAATTTCTTTTGCGGCAACTTTGGCTTCTTCTTTTTTAGGAAGCTCTACGGTTAAAATTCCGTTTTCGTATTTAGCCGAAATATTTGTTGAATCAATTTTTTCATCAACTGTAAAACTGCGTTTAAATGTTTTTAGGGTAAATTCTTTTCTAATGCTTTTTGCCGTTTCATCTTTCACTTCTTCTTTTTTATCGCCACTTATAGTTAAAATATTGGCATCTAATTTTACAGAAAAATCTGCCTTATCAAAACCAGGTGCATTTAATTGAATATGGTAGCTATTTGTTTTTTCTACAATATTCACTGGTGGAAAATGTAATACATCTTCTCTAATAGCTTTGCCAAAAGATGTTGGCAATTCATTAAAAATTTCGTTCATTAAACCATCAAATGATTTTGCAAATGGATGTTGTGTTTTTACGAGTGTCATAGTTATATTTTTTTTATGTTTAATAATTTACTTATCATTTGCAAATAGTATTCCAGCCACTTTTAGCTGTTAAAATTTCATTTTTTTAAACTAATTTATGCCATAGTGACGCTAATTTAATTTTTTAATGCCAAAAAGGCACTAAAATTAATATTTACCAAAACCGAAATTATTAAACCAGATGTTTGAATGAATGAATAAACCTTGTAATTTTGTTCCTCAATAAAAATTCAAGCGAATATGTATCCTGAAGAAATTGTATTACCAATGAAGGAAGAGCTAACTGAAAATGGCTTTGCAGAAATGTTATCTCCGAGTGATGTAGAGGATAAATTAGCTATTGAAGGAACCACTTTAGTAGTTATTAACTCGGTTTGTGGTTGTAGTGCAGGTACTGCTAGGCCTGGGGTTTTAATGGCTGTTCATAATAGTGCAATAAAGCCTACACAATTAGCAACTAGTTTTGCAGGGTTTGATGTAGATGCGGTTAAAAAATTAAGAGAGCATTTATTGCCTTATCCTCCCTCATCGCCATCGATTGCTTTATTTAAAAATGGAGAAGTAGTGCATTTTATTGAGCGACATAATATAGAAGGAAGAAGCGCCCAAATGATTGCTGAGAATTTGATTGGAGCTTTTGAACAATATTGCAATTAAGATATTTATCGGCTGGTTACCGGTAGATTACCATTATTTTAATGGGTTAGTAAGTATAATCCCTTTGCTTTTGCAAGGGGATTTTTATTTCACTATTTTTAATTAATTAACTTGCAATCTATTCCTAATTTATTTTAAAATTAATTATTAACATGTATCCCAATTTGTATTACGTTTTAAAAGACTGGTTTGGAGTAGAGTGGCATAAGTTTGAATTTATTAATATGTTTGGTTTAATGGTTGCATTTGCATTTGCCGCAGCTGCATGGGTTATAAGTAAAGAATTGCAACGTAAAGAAAAGCAAGGATTATTAACGTCGAGAGATGAAGTTATAATGGTTGGCAAACCTGCATCTATTCAAGATTTAATATTAAATGGAGTAGTAGGGTTTGTTTTTGGCTATAAAATAATTGGCTTATTGTTTAGTAAACCTATTGAAGTAAATGCACAAGATTATATTTTTAGTAAACAAGGAAATATTGTTGGCGGAATTTTAATTGCTGCTTTATTAGCTGGAGTAAAATGGTGGGATGCTAATAAACAAAAACTTGCTCAGCCCGAAAGAAGAACTGTGCGAATTTGGCCACACGATAGAGTAGGAGATATTATAGTATTAGGTTTAATTTTTGGAATACTAGGGGCAAAGCTTTTTGATGCTGTTGAAAATATGGAGAGCCTAATTGAAGATCCTATTGGAACTATTTTTTCTGCAAGTGGATTAACTTTTTACGGGGGATTAATTTTAGCGTCAATAGCAATATGTTGGTACGGTTATAAAAAAGGAATAAAACTTATACATTTAGTAGATAGTGCTGCTCCCGCATTAATGATAGCTTATGCCATTGGCCGCATTGGCTGCCAAGTAGCAGGCGATGGTGATTGGGGAGTTTATAACTCAGCTTACGCTTTAAATGAAAATGGAAAAATAATAGCTGCTACGTCTAATGAATTTGAAAATAAACTAAAACAGCACGAAACCTATTTTTTAAATGGTAGTGTAGCAGATAGTACAGGTAAACAGCTTTTTGTAACCAATCGTACATACCCCACATTGCAAGATGTACCTCGTAAATATTTTAAAGGCCCATCTTTTTTACCTAACTGGTTATTTGCATATCCTTATCCAAAAAATGTAAATAAAGATGGTATTTTTATTAAGGGTGATAAGGATGAACATAATAAAGTTTTACCTAGCCCTGTATTTCCAACTCCACTTTACGAAATAATTATTTGTACCTTCTTCTTTTTTATACTTTGGGCAATACGAAAAAAAATAAATATAGCTGGCGTAATGTTTAGTTTGTACTTAATTTTAAATGGTACAGAACGCTTTTTAATCGAAAAAATAAGAGTAAACGATCATTATGATACTGCAGGGGTTAGTTTATCGCAAGCTCAAATAATTGCTATTTCACTAATTTTAGGAGGTTTTTTACTCACATTTTGGAGTATTTCAAAATCAAAAGCTCCTTCAAACATGTAATTTCTATTTAATTCCATTACTTTTTCCCACCTATCAATAAATAGTGCTGTTCAATCTATTACAATGTACTATGCAAAACTTTGTTAAACACTATGCGCCCAAAAGGAAACATAGATTTTCAAAATACAAGAGCTAGCTTTAGTCAACGACAAAATAATCAAGTTGCAACCCTAAGTTTTAGTTGCTGCTTTGGTAAACCATTAAAAGCACACAAAAAAGTATTCGATAAGTCATTTTTATAAATTACCCCATTAAAACTCTACTTTTGTAAAAAAAACACTGCTATGCCATCATTTGATATTACCAGTAAAGTAGATTTACAAACCTTAGATAACGCCATAAATGTGGTAAGTAAAGAAATTACCAATCGCTTTGATTTTAAGGGAAGCCATGTAGTAATTGAGTTAAATAAAAAAGATTTTAAAGTAGCCTTAGAAGCCGATAGCGAAATGAAGATTGACCAAATTGTTGATGTACTTATTAGCCGAAGTATGAAACAAGGATTAGCTGCAGAAATTTACGATTTAAGCAAAGAACCCTTCCCTAGTGGAAAAATTACCAAAAAAGAAATTATTGTACGTAATGGAATTAAGCAAGAAGACGCTAAGAAAATTGTTAAGTTAATAAAAGATAGCGGACTAAAAGTGCAAGCTGCAATTATGGATGATATTATACGTGTAACAGGTAAAAAAATAGATGATTTACAAGAAGTTATGCAGGCTACTAAAAGCTGGAATGTAGGTATTGCTATGCAATTTGTAAATATGAAGAGCTAATGGTTTGCTGCTTTTACGTGTAGTTTTGAAGATTTAACTAATTCTAATAAATAGGGTACTTTTTCATTGGTTTTAAGTTTTTGCCAAAAACACTGAATTGAAAATAGAAAATCCTTATCTTTGCGCACTTAATAATAAAAAATACGGCAAAATCCGTATAAAAAATAAAAATTATATGAAACAAGGCATTCACCCAGGAAATTACAGAGTAGTAGTTTTTAAAGATATGAGTAATGGTACTCAGTTTTTAAGTCGCTCAACTGCTGCATCAAACGAAACCGTTACTTTTGAAGATGGTAAAGATTACCCAGTTATTAAATTAGAGATTTCAAATACATCTCATCCATTTTATACCGGAAAAAATGTATTGGTAGATACTGCAGGTCGTATTGATAAGTTTAAAAAACGTTACGAAAAAAAGGCAAAATAATTGGAGTAAGTTATTTACATTTACTCTCGAAATTTGTTTTTCATGGCTATACTTTAAGTCCCTTCGGTTTTCCGGGGGGATTTTTTATTTAAGTTGTACTTTAGAGTATGCATAACACTAATTTTTATCCATTTACCAAAGTGGTAGATGATGATAGCGATTTTTTAATGGGCTGTTTTTCATTTGCCGAAAGAAATAGTTTTGGCATAGGGTCTCCTTATTTGGTAGAGGTAAAAAACTGTGTAGATGTTGTAAAAATTAATGCGGCCACAATTGTAAGAGACGTAGCTATAAAACAAATCAATAAAGCAACGTTAGAACTCAACAGCTCCAGCCAAATTATACATCCGTACAATATTTTTGTAGAAGAAGGAGCAATTTTAGAAAACTGCATTTTAAATGCAAGCGAAGGCCCTATCTATATTGCAAAAAATTGCAAAATAATGGATGGTGCAATTTTAAGAGGTCCAATTTTTATTAATGAAGGAAGCATTGTAAAAATGGGAGCAACCATTTATGGAGGCACAAGTATTGGTAAAAACTGTGTTGTAGGTGGCGAAATTAAAAACAGTATAATTAATAATTTTAGCAATAAAGCACATCATGGTTATTTGGGCGATAGCATAATAGGTAAATGGTGTAATTTAGGAGCAGGCACAAGTACGAGTAACGTTAAAAATAATGGAAGCGATGTTATGCTTCAATTAGCGAATGCAGAACTAAATGCAGGTAATAAATTTGGATTATTAATGGGAGATTATAGTAGGAGTGCAATAAATACATCTTTTAATACAGGAACGGTTGTTGGTACTTGTTGTAACATTTTTACTGAGGGGTTAACACCAAAATATATTCCTAATTTTAGCTGGGGGTGCAAAGGTGAAAGGTATGAATTGCCAAAAGCATTTACCGATATTGAAAACTGGAAAATAATGAAAGGAGAAACTTTATCAAAAGAAGAAAGAGAATTATTAAAAAATTTATATCCTAACTAAACTTTCTAAACTAACTAACAATGCGTAAACAAATTGCTGCAGCTAATTGGAAAATGAATTTAACACTACAACAGGCAGAAGCCTTGGTAGATGAATTGTTAGCAACCCCGTTTTCTTTAAATGAAAATCAACAAGCTGTTTTTGGAGTTCCTTTTCCATACTTAATTGCTATACATAATAAATTTATTGGAAAAAATAATTGTTACGTATCTGCACAAAACTGTTATACCAAAAAAAGTGGGGCTTACACTGGCGAAACAAGTGTAGAAATGCTTACTAGCATAGGTATAACATATGTAATAATTGGACATAGCGAACGTAGAGAGTTTTTTAATGAAAGTAATGCAATGCTTGCAGAAAAAATTAATTGTTGTTTAAGTAATAATTTAAAACCAATTTTTTGTTGTGGAGAGCCATTGCAAATTCGTGAAGCAGAATCACAGAACAGTTTTGTAGAAACGCAATTGAAAGAAAGTCTTTTTCATTTAACTGTAGAACAAATTACTAATTTTATTATTGCATACGAACCAATATGGGCGATAGGTACAGGTAAAACAGCTAGTAATGAGCAAGCACAACAAATGCATAAACATATACGTACCGTTTTAGCAAACAATTATGGACTAGATGTTGCTAATACTATTTCAATATTATATGGGGGTAGTGTAAAAGCTACCAATGCTGGCGATATTTTTGCCCAACCAGATGTTGATGGGGGATTAGTAGGAGGTGCTAGTTTAGTTGCAGCAGATTTTGCAGTAATTATTAATAGTTTAAAGAAATAATTTTACGATAACCTAAAATAAAAGCCCAGCATTTTTTCGTTGAGCTTTTATGATTGTATAAAAATAGTTTATGCATTTATTGAGGATAATAAGGTTTTTATTTTTCTAACTTCACCTTCATCTACAGCTACTGTTTTTAAATTTTCATTCATACCATCTACCTTAAAGTTCATTTTACTCTCTGTAAAAATTCTTGCAGAAGTATGAAATTCAACTGCACCAGTTTTTTGTGCTAATGCCAAAATAGTATCGCTGCGTACACCACTACCTGGCATAAGTATAATTCTATTCTTAGCTTGAACTATTAAATCTGTAATTGTATCTACTCCCTCTAAGGCAGTTGGTTTTTGGCCAGATGTTAGTATTCTTGTACATCCAATTTCTATAATATCTTCTAATGCTTTTGAGGTATCTACAACTCTATCAAATGCTCGGTGAAAGGTTACCTGTAAAGGATACGCTAAATCAACGAGTTGTTTGCATCTTTCTTTATCAACTGTACCATCGACATTTAGTATACCAATTACAACACCATTACATCCAAAAACTTTGCAAACTTTTATTTCAGCTTTTATTACATCAAACTCAGCATCATTATATAAAAAATCTCCACCTCTTGGTCTAATAATAGGGAATAAATCAATAGTTAAAATATCTCTAGCCATTTTTATTAATCCGTACGATGGGGTAGTACCTCCTTCCATTGGATTAGCACATAATTCAATTCTATCTGCTCCAGCATTTTGTGCTGCAACACAACCGTTAATATCAAAACCAATAACCTCTAAAACCCCAACCGCTGCAGGCGCTTTTACAACTTCTTCATTCATATGAACTTTTATTTTTCTGCTCTTTAAATATTTCTAAATTAAAAATTTAGAATCATATATTTTATTTTCGTTAGTACTTTTTACACTAAAGACAAACCCCTTTTGTATGGCATAAGCTCCAAATTGTCCTTTTTTATTCATAGCTAAAAAACCAACTTGAAACGTTTTTGCTTTTTCTCTATCTCTCTTTACAATTCGTTCAACTGCTTTTTTACAAGCCAGCTCTGGGCTGTATCCCTGTCGCATAAATTCTACTACTAAGTGGGTTCCACAAATTCTTATTACTTCTTCGCCTGTGCCACTACTTGTTGCGGCGCCAAACTCATTGTCTACAAACAACCCTGCACCAATTATTGGCGAATCGCCAACTCTGCCATGCACTTTATATGCCATACCACTAGTAGTTACAGCCCCAGATAAATTATTTTTAATGTCCATTGCTATTAACCCCATCGTATCATGATTAGGTGTTCCATCTTCAAAAAAATTAGGAGCAAAAGGGCCGTTTTGTTTGCGTTCAATATTACTAACAGGTTTGTATTCATTTTTTTTAATCCACTCGGCATAAGCGTTTTTTGCATCGGTAGATAATGCTGCACTTTCTAACGTAAAGCCATTTTCTAGCGCAAATTGTTGGGCACCATTGCCTACTAAAATTACATGCGGTGTTTTTTCCATTACTTTTCTTGCAACCGAAATGGGGTGCTTAATTCTTTCTATACCTGCAACAGCACCACAGTTAGCGTTGTGGTCCATAATGCAAGCATCTAACGTAACAATGCCATCTCTATCAGGATAACCGCCTAAACCCACACAACAGTTAATATCATTTTCTATATGTATTGCTCCAGCCTCAACTGCATCAAGGGCACTTCCATTCTTTTCTAAAATTTTCCAAGCTGCTGCATTAACGGGCATTCCACTATCCCAAGTACTAATTACTATAGGTTTATTTTTTTGTTGTGCTGAATGGGCTATCGCATTTTTTGATAGTAACAAAGGTGCTGTTAGTGCTGAAAGATTTAAGAATTTTCGTCTATTCATGAAAGTGATAATTTTTTAGTGCTGTTCAAACTTATTTAAGAAAATAGGTAGAAATTTTGAAGTGATTAATAGTCATCTGTTAAGGCAAAAACTGGTTTCTTTGTTTTCCATTTACCTCTGGTAAAATCAGGGATGTTCTGTACTTGTCCGCCCTCGGCAATACTTTTTTCGCTAAGGGGTGTAATGGCATACCAACTTGCAAAATCATATACATCCATCGGAAAATCGGTTCCTCTTTTTATACATTCTATAAAAGCATGATCAACAAAAAAATCCATACCACCATGCCCTGTTCCTTCAGCAATAAGGCCATATTTTTTCCAAAGCGGATGATCGTTTTCTGTAATCCACTTTTCTGTACTATCCCAACGGTGGCTATGTTTCATTTGTTTTTCAAAATAAATAAAACCTTGATTGTTTTCTCCCCAACCATAATCTTGCCAAATACCCTCTGTGCCTTGCACTCTAAATCCTAAATTGTAAGGGCGCTGCAAACTGGTATCATGTGTAAGTAAAATAGTTTCGCCATTGGCACATTGTATTTGGGTAGTTACAATATCGCCACATTTAAATTTTACTTTTGCATTAGAATGATTTTCACCACCGTTTTTATGCTCTTTTATGTATTTAGTTAAACCTCTTGCTTTGCTTGCAATTGAGGATAGTTTGGTCATTCTATTTCCTCTATTGATATCCATCATTATAGCAACTGGCCCAACTCCATGTGTTGGATATAGTTCTCCATTTCTATCTATATAGTGCTGTGTTCTCCATTGCGCTTCACTGTAAGCATTTTTACCAAATTCAACTCCGCTGTTGTATGCTGTTTTGCCATCATTAAATAGTACACCACGTAAATCATGTTCGTAGCCTCCTTGCCCATGTATCAATTCGCCAAACATCCCTTTTTTTACCATATGCATAATCGCCATTACATCTCTTCGATAGCATACATTTTCCATCATCATTAAAGGCATTTTTGTTTTTTCAGACGTATTCACTACATCCCAACAATCTTGCAACTTCATAGCACCACAAACTTCAATGCCTACAATTTTTCCGGCATTCATTGCATCAATAGCCTGTATACTATGCCATTCCCAAGGGCTACAAATAACAACGGCATCAATATCTTCTCTTTTTAATAGATTTTTATAATCTTCATTACCATTTTTATAAATAGCAGGTTCGTTTTTTCGATATTTTTTGTATTCTTTTAAGGCTTCGTCTATACTACGTTGTTGAGGATCGGCAAAAGCTATTATTTCCACATCTTCTCTTTGTAAAAAATTGCCCATATGTTCGTGGCTTCTAAAGCCTACACCTATCATACCAATGCGTACTTTATCTTTTTTTGAAGATGAAAAAGCCTTTAGTTGATTTGTTAAAGTAAGTGCAACTCCTGTAAGTGTAGATGTTTTAATAAAATTTCTTCTGCTAAATGGCATACGTTATTTCTTTTATTTATGGACTGATAATTTAATTAATCATTTGTGTTGATCTTAATTCTGCATACATTTCGTAGGCACTTGTTAACGTACTTTTTATGGTTCCATCCCTAGATTCTAATGGATAAATAATATCCTCATCACTTGGATTTGGGTCACCTTAAAATCTATATATTTCTACAATTTTAAACTCTTCAATGTTAAGGTAAAGTTCATTTTGTGCAAATTATTTTGTCTAAAGCAATATTAAAATCGATGATATATCTTCTCTTTTTTAAATCTATTAAAGCTTTTGTAACGGTATTGTATGTTATCATTTTAATAAATTAATTAACTAGGCTATAGCTCTTATTTTTTCCCTTTAAAGTTAGGTAAATTACAACAATAATAGTTACTAAGGCGGTTATTAAAAAAGTAGTAAGTGAGCCAAAATTGTACCACAAAGCACCACAAAAACTGCTAGCAAATAATGCCGCTAAGCTTTGAAAACCAGTGAATGTACCAATAGCAGTAGCAGTTTCATCGTTATTAACCATATTACTTATCCAAGCTTTGCTAATGCCATCCGTTGCAGCTGCATAAATGCCGTAAATGCCAAATAGCACTATGAAAACTATTAAATTATTGGTAAATGCAAAGCCTATATAAACCAATGCAAAAAGAATTAATCCAGTAATCAATGTTTTTTTAAAGCCCAATTTGTCTGCTAAAATGCCAATGGGGTATGCTAATAAAGCAAATACTAAATTATAAAAAATATACACGGCAATTATAGAGGTATCTGTTAATCCGCTTTCTTTCATCTTAAGTAACAAAAAAACATCGCTACTATTAAAAAGTGCAAATAAAATTAAGCCTATTACTAATTTTTTATATTGAGCTGGAGATTTTTTCCAATAGGAAGTAAAGGCAAAAAATTGCACAGATGCCCAATTGTGTTTTTGAACTGGTGCTTTATCTTTTTTTTCTTTTATAAGCATCGTTAATATAATAGCAAATGCGCCAGGAAGTATTGCAAATAAAAACAAGGTTTTATAATCAAATGGGAAAATATATAAGTATACAAGTGCAATGGCAGGCCCAATAACTGCACCTAAGGTATCCATACTCCGATGAAATCCAAAAACTTGCCCCTTGGTTTCTTTTGTACATTCATCGCTAAGCATAGCATCTCTAGCAGCAGTGCGTATTCCTTTGCCTATTTTATCCATACTTTTTGATAATAATATCCATAAGGGATAAGCAAATAACACTAACATAGATTTACCCACAGCGCTTAATGAATAGCCTAATTGCACAAAGGGTAAACGCTTGCCTAACGCATCACTTTGTTTTCCAAAATAGGGTTTTGTTAAACCTGCTATTAATTCGGCTATACCTTCTAAAATACCTATAAAAACTACACCGTAGCCAATGTGCTTTAAAAAAATGGGCATTATAGGAATAAGCATTTCGCTGGCTACATCGTTAAATAAACTAACTAAAGAAAGTATCCAAATTGTTTTTGTAATTATACGTTGTGGGGAAGTTGTTAGTTGTTGCAATTGTGTATGATTTATTGAATGTAGGAATTAGTTGGTAAATTGCAACATTATATGAATTTTACGCTTCTGTTAAAATTATATAAATAAAAGGTAATAAAGAAAAATTGTACAGCCTAAAACTTTAAAGTTTAGAGAAGATTTAAAACGTTGTGCATATTCAAAATTATGAATAAAGAAAAAAAAGGGTCAAAAAAAACGGCTCACCTACACTTACTAAAAGGCGTTTTAGATATTAGCCGAAGCGGTATGGGGTTTGTACTTGTAGAAGGACAAGCAAAGGATATTAAAATCAAGCCAAACGATTTTGGTAGAGCTTTTCATGGAGATATAGTAAGGGTAGAAGTGGACAAGCATACCAGTGGTAACCAACGCATAGAAGGACGAATTGTAGAAGTGGTTGAACGAAAGCAAAGTGAATTTATGGGAAACTTAAGTATTAGTAAAAATTTTGCTTTTTTTACTGCAGATACTGAAAAATTAATGCCTGATTTCTTTATTCCTATTGATAAAATTAATGGAGCTGTAGATGGTGACAGAGTTTTAGTAAAAATGATAAAATGGGGGAAGGCAGATAAAAAACCTGAAGGTGAAGTATTAAGTGTAATTACTGCCGAAAACATTAACGATTTTGCCATGAGGGAAATTTTGACAGATACCGGTTTTTCCATTGGCTTTGATGATGAAGTAATGAAAGCTGCTAATGCATTATCTGAAAATATTACTAGAGAAGAAATAAAAAAGCGAAAAGATTGTAGAGATATATTAACATTCACTATAGATCCTATTGATGCAAAAGATTTTGATGATGCTATTTCTATTCGAAATTTAGATAATGGCTGTTACGAAATTGGCGTTCACATAGCTGATGTAAGTCATTTTGTAACACCCAATTCCATCTTAGATAAAAGTGCTTATGAAAGAGCAACGAGTGTGTACTTGCCAGATAGAGTAAACCCTATGTTGCCCGAAAAAATTAGTAACGAGTTGTGTAGCTTACGACCAAATGAAGATAAATATACCTTTAGCTGCATTTTTCAAATTACGAACAAAGCTGAAATAAAATATAAGTGGATTGGGAGAACAATTATACATAGCGATCACAGATTTAGTTACGAAGATGTACAGGAAATTATAGAAACTAAAGATGGTCTTCATCACAGAGCCATTTTACTTTTAAATGATTTGGCACAACAATTTAGAAAAGAACGATTTAATAAAGGTGCAATAAATTTTAGTAGCCAAGAAGTACGGTTTAAATTAGATGAAAAAGGAAAGCCTTTGGGTATTGTAATAAAAGAAAGTAAGGAAGCTCATAAATTAATTGAGGAGTTTATGTTGTTGGCAAACAGAACAGTTGCAGAGTATATTTCTAAAATAAAAGTAAATAAAGAGCCTATCCCTTTTCCGTATCGCATACATAATACTCCTGATGAAGAAAAGTTAAAACCCTTTGCGGCATTTGCCAAAAAATTTGGCTACATGTTTGATTTGAAAGATGAGGAGGCTATTGCAAAATCATTCAATCAACTATTAAAGGATGTGGCTGGTAAGCCAGAGCAACATGTACTTGAACAATTAGGTATTCGTACAATGGCTAAGGCAGTTTACACTAGCGAAAATATTGGGCACTATGGTTTGGGTTTTGAGCATTATTGTCATTTTACATCACCTATTCGCCGCTATCCGGACGTGATGGCACATAGAATTTTACAAGAATGTTTGGAAAAAAACTTGAAGCTTGATAAAAAAATGGATGAGAAATGCAAACATTGTAGCGATAGAGAGCGTAAAGCAATGGAGGCAGAGAGAGCTAGTAATAAATATAAGCAAGTAGAATTTATGCAACAATATTTAGGGGAGGAGTTTGAAGGTATAATTAGCGGGGTAGCTGCATTTGGTTTTTTTGTAGAAACTGTTTTGCACAAATGCGAAGGAATGGTATCTGTTAGAGATTTAAGTGAGTATGATGATTTTAGATTAGATGAAACCGATTATGCTTTAGTTGGCTTAAGCACAAAAAAGAAATTTAGAATGGGAGATGCAGTTACTATAAAGGTAGCGGCAGCTAATTTAGGAAAACGTCAGTTAGATTATATGTGGATTGATGGTAAAGTAGGAAAAATTAGTACAACAAATCAAGTGGGAAAGGCAATAAAAAGTAATAAAGTTATAAAGGCAAAGAAAAAATAAGTATGCAGTCTTTTTTAGAATTAGCTCAACAATTTGAAACCAAATTTAATGTAAGGCATTTCCCTAAACAGCCACAAACACTTTATGATGCTGCCCAATATATTTTAGCTATTGGTGGTAAAAGAGTGCGCCCAGTATGTGTTTTGATGGGTAATGAGTTATTTGCCGACATAAATCAAGATGCCTGGCAAGTGGCCGCTGCAATAGAATTATTCCATAATTTTAGTTTAATACACGATGATATAATGGACAAAGCTCCATTACGCAGAGGTATGCAAACCGTACATGCAAAGTATGGCGATGCTACTGCTCTATTAGCAGGAGATGTAATGTTTGCACAAGCGTATGATTACCTTACTCGTATTGATTTAAGCTATGTTCAAAAAATTATAAAGCTATTTAATCAAACTAGTAAAGAGGTATGCGAAGGGCAGCAAATTGATATGGATTTTGAGCAAATGCAAAATGTGGGAATGGAGCAATATATACAAATGATAACACTTAAAACATCGGTATTATTAGCCGCTAGTTTGCAACTGGGTGCAATACTTGGTGGTGCAGGTGAGGGTAATCAACAACATATCTATTCTTTTGGAAAAAACCTTGGTATAGCTTTTCAAATACAAGATGATTACCTAGATGCTTTTGGCGACCCTGAAAAGTTTGGTAAACAAATTGGAGGCGATATATTATCAAATAAAAAAACATTTTTATTATTGCATGCATTAGAAGTTGCAACGGCTAATCAAAAGAAAGAAATAGACACTTTAATTTCTACCAACCCAACGGATAAGGTAGAAAAAATGTTGACCATTTATAAAGATTGTAAAGTTGATGAATGGGCTAAGGAATTAAAAGAAAAATATTATAAAACGGCACTTAAAAACTTAGCGGATATAGCTGTACTTGCCATTCGTAAAAAGCCACTTTATGAATTGGCAATTTATTTAATGGAACGGGAATCTTAAGTAAGCCTTTTACCTTCCAAAATCATCTTGCAATCTTATTATATCCTCTTCGTTAGATGGATTATTAACATCGGAATGTTGCCAAATTTCGGCAAGTATGCCCCAATCATCTAATCCAATAATTCGATGACGTTCGCCTTGTTGTAATTTAACTTTGTCACCTACTTTTAAAACTTGTTTAACAGCTTCTTCATTTGTTAGGCTAGTAATAACTTCAACTTGCCCATCTATACAACGCCATATTTCTGCACGGCGATGATGATATTGCCAACTTAGTCTTTTATTTGGGGCTACTATTAGTAGTTTAGGGCTTAGTTTTTCAGTAATTTTTAATGATTCAACATCTTCGTCTGGAAAAAAATATTTTGCAAAATCCTGGGCTTGGTTTTCGTTGATTACATAAAAGCCTCCCCAAGGCCTAGTAGTATCTTGACTTACAATGTCAAAATTTAATTGTTCTAAAATTTTTTTTGCTTTTTTAAAAGCAATAGCTTCATGTTTCAATTTATAAGAGCATTTAAATTCTATTAATTTTATTTTTTGTCAAATTAAATTCCAGCTAAAAAACTGTTGTGTATTAAATCCACTACATCTACCAGGCTATTCGTTTCACTATATTTCTTTAGCTGTCTATCTGCGCCAGTGCCGCCTTCCAGCATATTATGTACATTAGCAATGGCATGTCGGCTGCCCAAATGAGGTACTATATCATCAATAAAATCTAATAATTCATAAATTAAAATGCGAGTATTTACTTCACTTTCTTTGCCAAAATCTATTAAACTACCATCAATTCCGTACCTACCTGCTCTCCACTTATTTTCTGTAATTAAAGCTCGGCTGTACATCATAAAATTTAAATTCTGTGTACGCAACTTGTACAATTTTGCACAAATTGCTTGAAACAATGCAGCAATGGTAATGGATTCTTGCACAGTCATAGGTATATCGCAAATTCTAAACTCCACCGTATTAAAAAATGGATGTACTCTTAAATCCCACCATATTTTTTTAGCATTATCTATACAATTTGTTTTTACCAATAGTTTAATATAACTATCATACGCTTCAATACTTTCAAAATAATCGGGTATGCCTGTACGTGGAAATTTATCAAATACTTTTGTTCTAAAGCTTTTATAACCTGTTGTACGGCCCTCCCAAAATGGAGAGTTAGTACTTAATGCATAGATGTGGGGTAAAAAATATCTTGCACTATTAGCAATATGTATAGCCATTTCTCTATTATCCATTCCTACATGAACATGCAAACCAAAAATTAAATTGCTTCTAGCGGCCTCTTGTAATTCATTTACTATTTCGTTATAGCGAACATGCTCTGTAATTAATTGACTTTGCCAATGGCTAAAAGGGTGAGTTCCACTAGCCCCAACCCAAAGCCCAAGACTTTCCGCAATTCCACTAATAGTTTTCCGTAATGCACTAACATCCATAAAAGCTTCATCCACATCTTGGCAAATATCTGTTCCCACTTCTACAACAGCTTGGTGCATTTCTGCTTTTACTTTATCCTTAATAACTTTTTGACCTTCATGCACAATTTTTTGTTCATGACTTTTTAACTCTCTCGTTATTGGATCAATAACCATGTACTCTTCCTCAACACCTATTGTAAAATGTTTGTATGATAAATTTGTCATTTAAGTTATTTAATATTTTTATTCATTGGTAAGTACTATTTATTTAGCAAAGAAAATAGTACCTTAATAAAACCTGTTAATATAATTTTTGTTTATTACTACTTCTAGTAATGTACTTACCCCACGTTAAATTATCAGCAGCATCTACATTTTCTTGAGCTTTTTCTATAGCATAGTTAGCTAATGTTTCTACTACCCAATCAAAATTTTCTTGGCCAACACTAGTTACTTCGGCATCGGGTGCAGGGTTACAAAAGTCAATAGCATAAGGCACACCATCTCTTAACGCTAATTCTACGGTATTAAAATCGTAGCCTAAATATTGGCAAATTCTTAATACAATATCTTCCATTTCTTTATACTTTTCTGGGGTAGGCTTAAAATCGGCTACATAACGTAAATGATGCGGATTACGAGGCTCGTAGGGCATTATACGTACATGTTTACCACCTATACAGTAGCAACGATAATATTCTTCAAATTTAATTTCCTCTTGCAACATCATTACTAGTTGCTCTGTTTCGGCATGTTTTTCAAAAAATTCTTCCATGCTATTTAATTGATAAACACTCTTCCATCCACCACCAGCAAAAGGTTTCATATATGCCGGGAAACCAATGTATTTAAAAATTCCATCCCAATCAAGTGGGTATGATAAATTGCTAAAACTTTCTTCGCTTGTATCTGCTGGCAAATCTCTACTCGGCAAAATAACTGTTTTGGGTACAGGTACTCCAATTTTTGTAGCTAAGCAATTATTAAAAAACTTTTCATCTGCACTCCACCAAAAAGGATTATTTATTACTGTAGTTCCACACAAAGCTGCATTTTTTAAATACGCTCTATAAAAGGGTACATCTTGGCTAATTCTATCAAATATTACTGCATAGCCGCTAGGTTCGCCTTGCATTACTTTATCAATACTAACTGCCTCTGCAATAATACCAGGTACATTTTTGCTATTCACTCTTGCTACAAAAGCTTCCGGAAAACTTCTTTCTTTTCCGAATAACATGCCTATTTTCTTCATAAACAATTTTTTGTTAGTTATAAATAAAACTATTCAAATATATTTTTTCGTATCCAATAAAAAAAATAATGTTTAGAAAAGGAAGACTGTTTATAAATCTTCTTTGCTTATTTTTGAACTATATGATGAATGTGAAACAGAAAGCTGTTGTTATTGATAAACATATACTTACTTCTACCTATTTATGCAGAGATGTTAGCATAGATTGTTATTTACCTCCACAAGTAACTAATTTTTCGGAAGCTAGTTTATTGCTCATTAACGACGGACAAGATTTAGTAACCATGGGCTTTAATAAAATATTGGATAAACTAAACCAAAACGATGAAATTAAGCCGCTGTTTTGTGTAGGCATACATTGTGCAGCAGATAGAAAAAATGAGTACGGCACCGCAAAATATTTAGACTTTATGGGCAGAGGTGTAAAAGCACCGTTGTTTAACCAGTTTGTATTTAAAGAATTATTACCCTTTATTCGGTTAACCTACAAAACCAACTCTTTTAAAGATAAAGCTTATGCAGGTTTTTCCTTAGGTGGGTTATGTGCTATGGATATTGTGTGGAATAACCCAATTGAATTTACTAAAGTAGGCGCTTTTAGTGGATCGTTTTGGTGGCGAAATAAAGACCAAGATGCGGAAGATTTTAATGAAGACACAGATAGAATTATGCATCGCCAAATACGAGAGGGGAACTATGCTCCATGGCTAAAATTCTTTTTTGAAGTAGGTACTAAAGACGAAACTGCCGATAGAAATAACAATGGAATAATAGATGCTATTGACGATACCCTTGGACTAATTACCGAGCTAGAAAAAATTGGCTATAAAAAAGAACGTGATATAAAATATGTAGAGCTAAAAGATGGAACACATGATGTGCCTACTTGGGCAAGTGCTTTTCCGGCTTTTTTAAAATGGGGTTGGGGGGTAGAGAAGGAAGTGATGGATTAATTCGTTTATTTTAATTTTAATACAACGTCTTTTGCTTTCCCACTTGGCTATAAAAGAGACGTTTTTGGTTAAAAGTATAACTATATAAAAAGAGGCTGCTTTTTTAAGACAGCCTCTTTTTATTATAATATTATAATTTAATTAAAAATTAAGCCTCAATCCAAGGTTCATTCTCCAAGTATTACCTACTGTAATATTATTGTCGAAAGATCTAGTTGGTAAAGCTCCATTAACTAAATTCATTCTATAGGTTGCAGGCGTTGTCGCAGTTGGTGCACTAACAACAGCTAAAATGGCACCATTATTATAAACTGTTCTTTTTGTAACACCCCAGTCACTATTAATTAAATTTGTAAAATTTTCAATCTCCATACTTAATTGTAAGCCATAATTTTTGTGCTTAGCAATAGGCATAATATCTTGTAAAATCCTTAAATCTAAGTTGCTAAACCAAGGTAATTTACCTCCATTTCTTTCAGTAATTTGCCCTTTTCTTGCCTTTAAATATTTATCTTGTTCAACATATGAAAAGAAAGCAGCACTTTGTTGGGCAGGAGTAAACGCTCCATTTTGCACAAAAGTAATTTCAGATACATCTTTTGGTACATAAATTAAATCACTTGATATACCATCTTGATTGAAATCATTCGAATATCTGTAACTATATCTACCTTGCTCATATCCTGTATACACAAGAACAAAGTTTGTACTAAAATGCTTAAGCCAATTTAGCTTGTATGAAGCAAAACCAACAACTCTATTTGGAGTCCCAAAATCACTATACGCTAAATCTAAGTTATTATTGCCTTTTGAACTTTGTATATTACTCCATGCACTAGAAGCTTGAGAACCTGGGTTTCCACTTATGTCAAATGATTCAGTATGGGTATAAGCAAGAGAAAATTCCCAATTTTTTAAGAATCTTTTTGATAATTGAGCAGTGAAAATTCCAGCCCCTCCTTTAGAAGTATTCGTCAAAACCATAGCTTCCGAAATTGATGAGTTTACCCTTCTCGTTGCATTTGAATTACCAAATAATGGTCTTCCTCCGGCTCCAAAAGTTGTACCAATTGGAGACGCCTGATTTGCATTATATTGTAATAGAGCATTAATGTCTTTATTGTAAATTGCTTCTAGAGATAAAGTCCAATCGTTATTTAACTTTTTATCAACAGCAGCACTAAATCTTAAAACTTGTGGCATTTTAAAATTTTGATCGGCAGTTGCTATTGATCCAGGTGATGTTGTACCGGGAGCAGAAGGGAAGTTACCAACGTATGCTTGTGGATTTGGATTGAATAAATATCCAGATAAAGGAACAAGAGGTTGAGCAATTAATTCTACTGTATTTTGTATAACACCACTGTTTGATGGTTGGTTGGTAAACCATACAAAAGGAAATCTGCCTGTAAAAACTCCAAAACCACCTCTTATAATTAAGTCTTTTGTACCATCAACATCCCAGTTTACACCAAATCTTGGACTAATATAAGTTCGTTCTTTTGGCCATTTTCCAACATCTAATTTTAGTGAGTTTGCTTGTAAATCTCGAAAATTTAAATTAGAAATGGCTGGGTTGGGTGATAATTCATTTTGAAATAATGGTCTATCCGCTCTTATACCAATAGTTAATTTTAGTCTATCATTTACTTTTATTTCATCTTGTGCATATATACTTGCTTGTCCAAAATCTAACTCTACAAATGGTTTTTGCCCAGCATAAGGATAGGTTAGACCAAATGCCGTAGGAGCTTGATTAGTTAAAAAATCTGAAACAGAAGCAAAACGATAATAACTAGTACCATATCTTAAAAACTGATTTTTAACATATATATTTTCGTAAGCAATACCACCTGTTAAAGTATGCTTACCAGCGTTATAGGTTAGGTTGTTATTAAATGTGAAAGTATTGTTTTGAACATCATTGTTATAAGAAAATAATTCGTAACCAGCACTAATATAAGCATCGCCTCCAGACAAAATATCTATAAATGGAAATAGTGAAGATTTGCTGCTACGCTTAGGGTCATTTGCTTGTGTATAAGAGGCAATAAATTGGTTAGATAAGCGATTATTAAAATTACTTTTTACCTCGAAAGCGTAAGAAGATAAAATGTTAGTGTTAGCATAGTTTGAGTTTTCATAGCTCATACTATTTTGACTCCATCTGTTACTTGCACTTCTAGGGTTAGGGGCACTATTACCATTTAACAATTGGTCATCATCAGTTTTAGAATAATTATACCTAAATGAGGCAGTGTGTTTATCATTAATTATCCAATCTAACCTACCCAATATTTTTTGATTTTTTGTAAAGAAGTTGCCTAAATTTTCATAAGGACCGGTTTCGTAACCATAATTTGTTCTTAAGTAATTACTTACAGCATCTAAATCTGCAGCTTGTGTTCTTGATTCGTTAGGGTCTGTTGTAGCTGCTCCTCTTCTTGCTTTCCAAACAATACCTGGTACATTTATGTCTACCTTCTCAGCATTTACAAAAAAGAAAAGTTTGTTTTTTATTATTGGCCCGCCTATTGATGCTCCTGTAGTTTTAGATGTAGATTCTACGACTGTAGGAACTTTTGTTCCAATAGCTTCTCTTCCTAAAAAACCTTCATTTCTATAAAAACCATAAACACTTCCTCTATATTCGTTAGTTCCTTTTCTTGTTGTAGCATTAATACCGGCACCAGTAAAATTTGCCTGTCTTACATCAAAAGGGCTAACATTAACGGATAATTCATCTATTGCATCAATAGATATTGGTGAAATGGCACCACCAGGCAAAAGAGCGTTAGATAGACCAAAATTATTATTAAAGCTTGATCCATCAATTTGAATATTATTATACCTGCCATCTCTACCCCCAAATGAATTTCCTCCACCTGCTTGGGGTGTTAAAGTTGTAACACTACTAATACTTCTTCCAATATTGGGCAAAGAGTTAATTAATCTTTGATTGAAGTTAGAGGATGTTCCTGTCTTCAAAGTACGATTTACTTTACTATTAACTACAATACTCTGTAAAACATTTGTAGAGTTTTCGGCTGTAAAATCTAGCACTTCTGTGTTGCCTAATTGTAAAATAATATTATTTTTTTCGGGAATAGTTTGACCTACAAAAGTTATAGTTACGGTATATGGTCCACCTGGGTCTAAATTGGGAACAAAATACTGTCCGTTTTTGTTTGTTTTTGAATTTTTAGTTGCTCCATTTGTAATTTTTACAATTTTAACCGAAGCACCCTCTAAAGGAGCCCCATTGGCACCAATAACTATTCCGCTTATGTTACTGGTGGTTACTTGTGCTTTGGCTATGATAGCCATTGCTGTAAAAGCAATAAAAAATGATAAAATTTTCTTGAAATACATAGTTTTTTGTTTTTTTTCAATTACAAAGAAAGCAAATAATTTCCTAATTACCCCCAACTTTTATTAACAAAATGTTATACAATTATATATTTATTGCTTATTGTATTAAATAAATATTTTATATGTAGTCATTTTTTATTTTTTTTTG
>CAILUU010000038.1 GCA_903837525.1 uncultured Bacteroidota bacterium
CCCAGCGTTTGTAAATACAGGGGTAACAGTTATGGTAGCAACTACAACTGTTGTTCCTCCATTGATGGCTGTAAAAGATGCTATATTTCCAGTTCCACTTGCTGGCAAACCAATTGATGTATTACTATTCGTCCAGTTATAGATGGAGCCAGCTACTGCTCCACTAAATACTATTGCAGCTGTTGAAGCTCCTGCACAAACAGTTTGATTGGGAATAACATTTACAGTAGGTATAGGATTCACAGTAATAGTAAATATATTAGAGCTCGAGCATCCACTTAAAGTTGCAGTTACATTTATATTAGCAGTAATTGGCACGCCTGTAGCATTCGTTGCTACGAAAGAAGGGATAGGGTTAGAACTACCACTTGCCCCAAGTCCTATTGATGTATTACTATTCGTCCAGGTAAATGTTGCACCCGGTACACTTGTAAAGCTCAAGGGTCCCACAGTCGCACCTGCACAAACAATAATATTAGCAGGTACAACAGGAGATGGTGTTACATTAACTGTTACAGGAATAGAAGTTGTAGTTGTTCCACATTCATTAGTAACCGATAATGTAATTGTATATGTACCCGGAGTTGAATAAACAATTGTACCCGGATTTAATGTAGTAGCTGAAGATGGCGTACCTCCCGGGAAAGACCATAAATATGTTGTTGCAGTATTGATATAACAGGTAACTGCCGCATTTGGATTCACAGATTGATTTGCACAAGTTGGAGCCAATGCATTAATAGAGACTACAGGTTTACCCTTTACCGTAATTTGTTGAGTTGACACAAGTGAAGAGCATGCTGCAGCGGGTGCAATCGTTGTTAGGCTGATTGTATAAATACCGGGATTAGAAAATAGAAATTGCGGATTGACTGATGAAGCATTTGTTCCATTAATAAAACTGGCGCCATTAGTATTAGGCAAACACCCTGCTGTTGAAGAGTATGAAACCGACCATAAATATGAATTTTGTCCACACGATGGAGTTGGAGAATTATTTGTGGTGTTAACTGTAAGCGGGGCACATCCGATGTTCTGATTAACGGTAAATGAAGCTGTTGGAGTAGGATTAACGCAGATTGTTTTTATTATAGAATCTATGCCACAAAGCGTATTTGCGCCAACCTTAAGTTTGATTGTATAAACACCCGGAGCAGTGAAATTCAATTGTAAAACTGCTGTTCCGTTTGTCCATAAAGCGGGATCGTTAAACCCATTATCATTCCCCCTTGTACCGCTTGAAATAGTCCATCCTGTTGGCGGCGTTACAGACCATACCTGTTTGCCATTTGTACACGAACCTGTGGGAGAAGAGGGAGTAGCAGTTCCATTTACCGAAGTATTAGTTAAGGTAACAACAGTATTTACGCAAACTGTATCTTTTGGTGCAATGGTAAAAGAAGCAACAGGTTTGCGAGAAACATATATAGGAACAATATTGACTGATGAGGTACCGCAGGGATTTGAGGCAACTATACTTGCAGAAAATGAATTGTTAAAAGTTAACGTTCCATTAGAACTATTTGTGCCACAACTGCTAGAATTAAATTGATGAGTTACACTAGCAGGAGGGGGATGAGGGAAAACTACAGGAGGAGAGCCATCATTAAAAGTAACTGTATAAATCGTTCCTGGTGTATTTGAAGCAGTTCCCGTTATTGGAAAAGTAAGAGAGGTTCCAGTACAGATAGATGTAGACCCTGGATTTTCAAATCCAATAGCTGGATTTGTTCCTAAGAAAACAGTATACATAGCAGTATCAGTACATCCATTAATTCCTGTTACAATAAAACGCAATGTATAGGTACCAGCATTATAAGTATGGGAAGTAGTTGTAAAAATAGTGTTAATAAAATCAGTGGAGTTGTCTCCCCAAACAATTCTATAGGAGGTGTTTGGGACTGTACTAGACTGATTGATAAAAGTAAAAAGGTAATTGGTATTTGATGAACAGACTTGAAAATATGGTAACCCATTGTAGGTTGTAGCCCCGGTTCCCCCTAATTCAGTTCCTGGACGTTGCAAATTTGTTACAGTAGCTGTAATCGAATCTTTACAACCATTACTACTGGTAGCAATTAATTTAACTGTAAATGACTCCGCTCCGGTTCCTGTGGTGCCAATAAAATTATGCACAGGATTGATTAATGTTGAAGTGTTGTTAGCTCCTGAATTTGGATCCCCAAAATCCCACAGGTAAGTAAGTCCTGACCCTGTTGATGTATTTGTAAAAATTACTGGAGTTGTGGCACAAACGTTATTAGGATTAAAAGTAAAAGATGCTGTTGGTTTTGGAAGAACATTTACTATAACCGGACCTAATGTAGTATCACCTGGCAACCCTTCATTTAATCTTACATAATAATTTCCTGCTGAGTTGGCTGTATATGAAATTAAAGTTGCCCCTGAAATATTTGTACCAAGCGGATTTTGCCATTGAAAAGTTGTACCAACTGGTACAGCTGTAACAGTTAGTGCCTGGCTACTTCCCTGGCATAAATTTATTGGCCCGGGTGGGTTTATTGTTTGACAATAAATACCTGCAATAAAAAATAATGAAACTAGAAAACTACAAAGCACCTTCATAGCAGTATGTTTTAATATGTAATCTATATTGTACCTTTTTTACAAAAAAAGGTACAATAATCAAGCCACAAGTTATGTATACTTAGTGATAATTACCAGTAAGCGGATGTATGAATATTATTGACGTTTTTATTGAAGCTAAAGGAACTGATTTAATAAAGTTATCCTACATACTATAAACTGGAATATTACTTCCAATAACGTTTTGCGTGTAGGCGATGTTGCCTTGGTTGCGCCTGCGGAAGGGTTATGGCGCTTACACGCTGTTATGGGTTGGTTACATATAAAAGTAGAAAAACAAAATAATCTCCATTCTCCGAAGACCATCTGCCCTTCCTATTCTGCTACCAGAACCATCATATAAATAATCTCCATCCATTCGCCCTATCCTTGACCCAGATCCATTGTATAGGTAGTCCCCATCTATTCTACCAATTCTCGATCCTGAACCATTGTAAATATATTGTCCATCAACACGTCCAATTCTTGAGCCTGAACCGTTGTAAATATATTCACCTTCAACGCGGCCTACCCTTGAACCAGAACCATCGTAATAGTATTGACCATCAACACGACCTATCCTTTTTCCATTTCCGTCATACATGTACTGGGCACTCACGAAATTAAAAGTTAGCAAAATAATTGCTAAAATTAATAATTTTTTCATTTTTTAGTTTTTAAATTATGTTTTTATTCTTATGGACTTTTAGATTACTCCCTGTTTTTTAAGTGGGTTTCGGACTCCACTTTTTTTTATAAATATATCAAATTATTATTTAAGATATGAACATACTCTCTCTTTTAAACTTGCCCATAACTAATATATAGGTCTGACAAAGTCAGACTTATATACCCTAAATTGGGTCGCTTTGTCTGACAAAAGTTAGGCTTTGTTTATTTTGTAATGTAGTATTTTATTATTATAAATCTTCAATTGGGCTTTTTATTTGTTGAAGTGCATACAGCCAGTCTTCTCAATGCATTTTGAATGTAAAAAATGATAGGGCATATTTTCATGACCGCATAAACGTAAATGGTAAACTTAGTTTTATTCCCATAAAAGCATTCCTTATTTTAGGTGATCAGGTTAACATCAATTGTCAAGCCAAAAATGCAAATTGGATCTACGGGTCTTATAAAAATTCAAAATAATTTAACTAGTTAAACTCCTAAACACATCTTCTAAACTGCTGCTAGCTTGGCTTTGTAAATTTTGAATAGTTAAGTTTTTATCAATAGCTAATTGAAGAAGTTGTTTTTTAACACCATCGCTATTATTAGTTGAAAGTTGATAGGTGAATGGTGAACCTGTGGTTACTGATGTTACATCTTGTAGTTTTTGCAACCACTCCATATTTATATCTTCAGTAAAGCCTACTGTTATATTTTGGGTAGATGTGTTGCCTTTTTGCAAATTACTTAAGGTATCATCTGCAACTATATTGCCTTTGTTTATAATAATTACTCTATCGCAAATAGCCTCAACTTCTTGCATGATGTGAGAGGAGAAAAGTACAGTTTTGTTTTGCCCTAAACGTTTTATTACTTCACGTATTTCTATAATTTGATTGGGGTCAAGTCCGCTAGTTGGTTCATCTAAAATTAACACTTCTGGGTTATGAAATAATGCTGCAGCCAAGCCTACACGTTGTTTATAACCTTTACTAAGTTGGCTAATTTTTTTATTGGCTTCTAGCGTTAAACCAACTGTATTTATTATTTCTTCTATTTTTTGTTTACTCGTTTCAACGTTGTGTATGCTGCCTACAAATGCAAGGTATTCTCTTACATACATATCAACATAAAGCGGATTAGCCTCTGGCAAATAACCAATTTTACTCTTTGTTTCGTTGTTATTAATATGTACAGTTATGCCACAAACTTGCGCTGTACCACCATCGGCTTGTAGGTAGCCAGTAATCATTTTCATGGTTGTGCTTTTACCTGCACCATTAGGGCCTAAAAAGCCAACTATTTCGCCTTTATTAATAGTAAATGAAATATTGTTTACTACTTTTTGTGCTCCGTAGTTTTTAGAAAGATTAGTAACTGTTATTGACATATAAATATTTACTAAAACAAATGTAAAATAAAACGCTGGTTTTTTAAACCAGCGTTTTTATGTATTACGAAGTTTTATCGCCCTCGTTATTTGGCTTTTGTTGTTGCCGCTGTTGTTCATTATTTCTATTTTGCGGTGGTCGTTGTGGTCTGTTTTGTTGGTTTGGGTTTGGCCACTGTTGATTTTGATTACCTCTATTTTGATTACCACCTTGTTGAGTATTGCCCTGTTGACTATTACCTTGTTGTCTGTTGTTACCCTGTCTATTATTACCTTGTTGGCCTCCTTGCCTTTCATTATCTCTGCGTTTGCGGCTAGTTTTTTCTAAACTCTTTAAGCTAATTTGCCCAACCACATCGGCATAAACAGGTTCAATATCTTTAGGTTTGTTGCTAGTTACATCTGCAGGTTCTAAATCTTCTGGCCGTATGCCTTGTTTATTTAATTCTTTTATTTTTTTTACACGTTCAATAGTAAGTGGGTATTGTTTATTACTATCTGGCATGGTGTACCACATTAAATTTCTAAAAATATCTTTCTTTACTAAAAAGGCACGGCTTTTAGCCATTTCAATAACATCGGCATTTTCAGGAAAAAATTGAAGTGCATCCATGTACGTATCTAACTCGTAATTTAAGCAACATTTTAAGCGGCCACACTGCCCACTTAATTTGGTTTGGTTTATACTTAAATTTTGGTATCGGGCTGCATTTGTATTTACACTTTTAAAATCGGTTAGCCAACTGCTACAACAAAGCTCTCTCCCGCAACTACCTATTCCGCCTACTTTTCCTGCCTCTTGCCTTGCACCAATTTGCCTCATTTCTACCTTTACTTTAAACTCCCCAGCGTATAATTTTATAAGTTCTCTAAAATCTACCCTATCATCGGCAATGTAAAAAAAAGTGGCTTTACGCCCATCGGCTTGTATTTCTACTTCAGCCATTTTAAGCTCAAGCTTTAATTGCCTTGCCATGGCCCGGCTACGTATTAAAACTTCAGCTTCTCTAGCTTTTGTTTCTTTAAGTTTAGCTAAATCTGTTGTAGATGCTCTGCGTAGTATTCTTTTAATATCTACACTTTGCTCATCTATTTTATGTTTTTTTAGTTGTATTCTTACTAATTCGCCAGTTAAATTAACCATACCCACATCAAAACCACTTACACCTTCTACGGCAATCATATCGCCTTTTTCGTAATAGTTAGTGCTTGTATTTTTAAAAAAGAATTTTCGGCTACCGTTATTAAAACTCACTTCTACAATTTTGCAATTGCTTTCAGGATCGGCAAAGGGTAAATTTGCCAGCCAATCATGCACATTCATTCGATTACAACCGCCGCTGGCACAATTACCATGGCTTTGACAACCGCTTGGCGCTCCATCTTTACTAGTACCGCAACTTCCGCAACCCATATTATTTAGGAATTAAAAATTAAAAATTAGGAATTGATTGTGTGGAAGATTTTTATGTGCCTAGCTTTTGCACTACTATTTGGTATTTGTGGCGTGGCACTCTTGTACAGTGATAATTTTATTGAGCCGGCAAATGCTAACTCTTTGCTATTATTTAATGTGCTTGCTGCCTAAAGCGTTGCACATTGGTATGCGGTACAAGAGAAATTATTTTTTTCTTTTCTCAAAAGAAAGAAATAACAATACTACGTTCACAACAATGTTCAATATAGTTGTAAAAGTTTCTCCTAAAAATATAGTTTAGAAAAAACAATTAGCTAGAAATCATAAACTCCTCAACAATCCTCCACCTCAATTAACCAAAATTAACGAATTGTTATTAATAATGTGGTATAACTTAATAGAAAGGGCATGAAACAGCATTTTTGCATTGGCGTTACGCTCAATATAATAACTGGCTTTGTTTAGCTCATTTATAATAGCCTCTTGCTGGTGCAGTTGGGTTATTTTGTTTAAACGTAGTGCAAAATCGTTTTCGGCATTGGCTTTTGGCTGTTCATTTGTAGTGCTAATTCGTACGGCCAACTCTAACAAATGTGTAAAATATTGAAGAAATTGTTTTTGCTTTTCTCTACCAATTTTTGCGGTTTCATCTATCCATTTTACTTGAGCTTGTGGGTTAAATTTTACCACAGCGTTTAGCCATTCTCTTAGCATAGTTTGCCAATCATCTTCGCTATGCTCTATCATTTGTAGGGCTTCTCTATAATTACCCTCGGCAACTGCTGCAATTTGTTGTGCTTTTTGCATAGGTACGCCTGCCCGTAATTCTAAAGCGCTTTCAATATCTAATTTAATAAGCATGGGTATTTTTACCAATTGTGTTCGGCTACGTATGGTGGGTAAAATTTGGTCTTCATTTTCGGCCACTAAAATAAATAAGGTGTTTGCTGGGGGCTCTTCTATTAGCTTTAAAAGCTTATTACCTTCTTTGCCTAAATACTCTGGCATCCATAGTATTAGTATTTTATATTCGCTTTCAAAACTTTTTAAACTAAGCTTTCGCAAAATATCATTGCACTCGTGTGCTGTAATATTTCCTTGTTTATTTTCGGCATTAATAAATTGTAGCCAATCGTACACATTGCCATATGGACTTAGCTTTACAAACTCTCTCCACTGGGTAATAAAATCGGTGGCTATGGGTTTATCACCGGTTTTACGTGGAATAACGGGGTAGCTAAAATGAATATCGGGATGTACAATTTCTAATGCTTTTTTGCATGATGGGCAAGTGCCGCAACTGTCATTGTACGATGTTTGAGGTACGATGTTAGCTGTTGGTGCAGGTTCTGGCTCTCCAAATAAAGATGGCTCATTTGCTAACTGCACACTGCCAACTGCCAACTTTTTTCCATTTACAACCTCACAAGTTATATACTGTGCAAATGCAATTGCTAACTGCAGTGCTCCGCTGCCCTCTTTACCCAGAAACAATAAGGCATGGCTTAAGCGATTGTGCTGTACCATGTGAACTAATTGCTCTTTTACGGCTTTTTGGCCTATGATGGATTGAAAGGACATGGTGCAAAGATAAGAGATGGGATTTTTTTCACCGCAAAGACGCTAAGTTGTATTGAAAATATTTTACTTCTTTGTGCCTTAGCGACTTTGCGGTTATAACCTACAATTTCCCTGTAATCTGCTCACTCATTGGAGTAACCTTGCTTGGAAAATAAGCGATCATATTTCCATTTTCATCTAATAAAAACTTATTAAAATTCCATTTTATTTCGGCGTCTAACACTCCGTTTTCGGTTTTGGTGCAAAGCCATTGGTAAATAGGAGCAGCATCATCGCCTTTTACACTAATTTTTGCCGCCATGGGGAAAGTAACACCGTAGTTTTGTTGGCAAAACGCTTTTATTTCGGTGTTGGTGCCTGGCTCTTGTCCGCCAAAATTATTTGCTGGGAAGCCCACAATTACCAATTTATCTTTAAATTTTTGGTATAAGGCTTCCAGCTCTTTGTATTGTGGTGTGTAACCACATTCGCTGGCGGTATTAACTATTAATATTTTTTTTCCCTTAAAATCTGCAAAGTTTATAGTTGTGCCATCTAAAGCTTCTACCTTAAAAGTATGTATAGAGGTCATTTCATTAGTTTTTACCATGGCTGAGGTATTAGCGTATGATTTATCGTATCCGTTATCGGTTTTTGTTGTGTTGCCCTGAGTGCAGGAGAGTAAAGCGGCAGTAATAGCTATTAATTTTAACATATTTTAGTTTATTTATGTATACAACAAAACTTATTGATTATTGTTTTTCGTAACACCCAATATCTGGTAAACCAACACTTCTTGCTTTATCATCTAAATCTTTTGCAAAAGTTGTTGCTACGCCTTTGTTTATGCCTGGCGCTGCAGCATCTTTCGTTATTCTAAAGTCAAAAATATTTTTATTTACATCAACAGTATTAAAAGTAGGGTTTATATTTTTAAGGTTATTGGTTAAGGTTGCATTGACTGGGTCGGTAGCATTTTTGTACAAATTATTTTCAAATAAAACAGTAAACGGGTTAGCCCCTTGTTTGGCTATTTGTATTTCGTTATCTACAAAACTATTATCGCCCCAAAAAATAGTATTACGAAATGTTGCCGATAAATTTGCAGTAACCACACCACCAATGGTGTTAGCAAAATTAGTAATGCCTAGCACCTCGTTTTTGTGTGTAATATATTTACTGCTATAAGCTACCACGGTACAGTTAGTAAACGAATAATTACCGCCATAACTAATAAAAACATTGTTGCCACAATTGCTTATTAAACTATTATTTATTTGAGCAAAGGTGTTTACCAAAAGCAAACCTTCTTTAAAAGCGTTATCAAGTATGCACTGTTGTAAAATTAATTTAGGGTTTATATTTACACTTGGCTTTTCGGCTACTACTGCCTGATAGGCGTTTTTAATTACAGCAAATTGTAAAAAATTATTTTTACTAAACTCTCTAAAATAAATACCTGGCCAGCTTGCAGGCAAATCTTTATAATTTTCATCTAACCTATCTCCTGTAAAAACTACTTCGTTATTTTTTGTGCCATTGGCAATTAACGTACCATCTACTAAAATAGGAGCATTGGCATGTAAGTAAATTTTTGTTCCTTGCGGTATAGTTAAGGTTGCATTTTCAGCAATTTTTAATCCATCTAAAATTACATAGGGTTTAGTATTGCTCCAGGTAGTATTAGTACTAATGGTTTGATTGCGTAAAAAAATAGCATTTTGCCCAAACGCTTGTAACTGCACATACTGAGTATTGCCATTATACTTTATTTGAATACTATCGCTCACTATAAAAGGTAAATTTGCCCCTGATGGATTTATAGTAGCCGATACAAATACATAAATACTATCGTTAGCAGCAAGCTCAATATTACTAGCTTCTGTGGTGGGAACACTATTTACATTTATTTTATAAGCAGATGAAATTCCCCCCATTAGTTTTACAGTATTTAGTAAAAGCTTTTGATTGTTTTCGTTTATAATTTTAAACGATTTGGTAATTGAGCCAGTGGTCGTAAAAACGGTATCGTATTTTAAGCTATCTGTTGTAATGTTTACGCTTGCTTGGTTGCTAGTAATAAAACTATCTTTTTTGCAAGAGGTTTGAATGCAACAATAAGTGATAAGCAATAGACAATAAACAACTACTTTTTTCATTAATCAAATTTACTTAAAACTATTTACTTGCAAATGCTAAAGTTGCAATGCTTAATGTAGTATTAGGTATTTGCAAAATGATGTTACCACAAGCTTCTAATGTAGCGCCAGTTGTAATTACATCATCAACCAATAAAATATGTTTACCAGCCAAAGCTTGTGCATTGTTTAGTGCAAAACTTTCGGCAACATTTTGCCAACGTTCGGTTCGGTGTTTACGAGTTTGCGTTTCGGTAAAGCGCTTGCGAATAATACTATTATTTAATATAGGAATATTAGTTGTGTTGCTAATTCCATCACAAATAACCTTGGCTTGGTTAAAGCCTCTTTTACGTTCTTTATCGGCAAAAAGCGGCAAAGGTATTAAGGCATCAATATTTTTATATAAAGTAGAATTGTTTATACTATTACCCATCATCTCTCCTAAAAAAATACCAATTTGTGTATTGCTTTTGTATTTAAGTTGATGTATTAAATGTTGTAGTAGCGATTCTTTATCAAAATAAAACTCAGCAAAAGCGGCTTTTATGGGTAAACGTCCCCAAAATATTTTTTCAATAGGATTTTTTTCAAATTTAGCATAGTTGGTATGTGGTAAATTATTGATGCACTCTATACAAAGTAAATTATCCTTATTTAATACATCGCTGTTGCATCCATTACAAAGGTGTGGGTAAAAAAGATGTAGGGTAGAGGAGATAATTTTTTTGAGGGCTTGCACTTGTATTCGTTGTTAAATTTTAGAATATTAACCAAATAGTTATGGACTAAAGCCCTTTTAGGGGTTTGGGGTCTTAAAACAAATACTGATACAACTCCTCCACCTTAGCTAAGGGCACAACTTCAATACCATACTTTAAATTGGCTAATGATTTTATGTTGTACTTGCTTACAATAATTTTTTCAAAACCTAGCTTTTCTGCTTCGGCAATTCTCTGCTCAATGCGGTTTACAGCTCTTATTTCTCCGCTTAAGCCAACCTCTCCTGCAAAGCAATATTTTGGGTTAATAGCAACATCTTCGTAACTGCTAAGCAAAGCGGTTACAATGGCTAAATCTAATGAGGGATCTTCTACTTTTAATCCACCTGCAATGTTTACAAATACATCCTTAATACCAAAATGAAAGCCTCCACGTTTTTCTAAAACGGCTAGTAATAATTGTAGGCGGCGCAAATCGAACCCAGTTACGGTACGTTGCGGAGTGCCATATACACTTTGTGTAACTAAGGCTTGCCCTTCAATTAATAAAGGCCGTTGCCCTTCCATTGTTGCAGCAATGGCAATACCGCTAAGTTGTTCATCTTTTTGGGATATCAGTAATTCCGACGGGTTGCTTACAGCCCTCATTCCACTGCCCGTCATTTCGTAAATGCCTAACTCGGCAGTGCTACCAAAGCGGTTTTTAAGGGTACGCAAAATGCGGTAGGTATAATTTCGGTCGCCTTCAAATTGAAGCACTGTATCTACCATATGCTCTAAAATTTTTGGGCCTGCAATATTTCCATCTTTAGTAATATGCCCAATTAAAAAAACAGGGGTGTTTGTTTCTTTGGCAAAGCGTTGCAACTCGGCAGCACACTCTCGTATTTGGCTAATACTGCCAGGGCCACTTTCAACAAAAGGCGATTGTAAGGTTTGAATACTATCAACAATAACAACCTGTGGCTTTAGTTTTTTTATTTCTTGAAAAATGGTTTGAGTATTCGTTTCGGTAAGTAAATAAAAATTTTCGCCAAGGCTAGATGATGGACCTATAATTCTATCTGCCCTCATTTTTATTTGTTGTTCACTTTCTTCGCCGCTAATATAAAGGGTGGTGCAATCTTTTAATTGTAAACCATTTTGTAAAAACAAGGTACTCTTGCCAATACCTGGCTCGCCTGCTACCAATACAATACTACCTAAAACTATTCCACCACCAAGAACTCTATTTAATTCCTCATCGCTAGTAACTATTCTTTTTTCCTCGGCACTGCTAACTTCATTTAGTGCAATTGTTTTTATTTTGGCATCTCTTTTATAATCTGCCCATTCATCTTTTTCTTTTTTATCCGTTCCTTTTATTATCACTTCCTCTACAAATGTATTCCAAGCATTACAACTCGGGCACTTACCTGCCCACTTTGTACTTTCGTACCCACAACTCTGGCAAAAAAATGCCGACTTTGTTTTACTCATTCTTTAAAATTAGGAATTCAAAATTAGGGATTGGTACTATCAATATTTATTTAAAAAAAAGGGTGACAAAATTTGTGTAACCTGTGGTTATTTAAAAGCAAAAGGACTACCATTTCTGATAGCCCGTTTACTTACTAACCCATTAAATTCTATTACTAAAGTACAATTTTACCGCACATAAAAAAATAAATTTTGTACAATGTTAATAAGTTTTCGTGTATGCTACCTGTTAGTAAGTCATAGCTAATTTGTTAATTAATTATTTGATAATCAATATTTTATATATATTTTTACGGTGCTTAAACTCTATTTTTAGGGTATATATTGGCGCAAAAGGCGAAAGACCGCCACTAGATTAGGACAGCTTTATGGCATCTTTCTTTTTAATGCTTTATGCTATACCAACATTTGTAACTGATGCTGCTCGTACCCTTAAACCCATGTTGTGGGGTGGAATTACCTGTTGGATTTGTTGTTTAGTGTCTGTATATACCAAATCCGAATGGGATATGCTATTGATTGCATTTGCAGCAATTATGGCTTGGCTTATACCGGGTATTATTTTATGGGCTAAATATAAAAAAGCTACTAC
Source organism: uncultured Bacteroidota bacterium (assembly GCA_903837525.1). Classification (GTDB taxonomy): domain Bacteria; phylum Bacteroidota; class Bacteroidia; order Chitinophagales; family Chitinophagaceae; genus Ferruginibacter. The sequence continues at coordinate 12,557 of CAILUU010000038.1, forward strand.
GGTAAATGTTTAAAGAGTTTGATCCAAATACATTATAATGATCCCAGTAAACCTTCTTTAAACAATAGGGTTGTGGTTTAGAATTAAACAATTTTATCAGTACAACGTTATACTTTTGTACATATTTATTTTTCATGTCCGTAGTAATTAAGGTAGATAATCTTTCCAAAAAATTTAAGGATTTTACTGCTGTAAATAATTTATCATTTACTGTAAATAAAGGCGATGTATATGGCTTTTTAGGACAAAATGGTGCTGGTAAAAGTACCACCATACGAATGTTGTTAACACTTATAAAACCAACTACAGGCAACATTACTATTTTTGAAAAAAATCTACAAACCAATCGTAAAAAAATTTTACAACAGACAGGCGCAGTAATAGAAAAACCCGATTTGTATAAATATTTATCTGCCTATGATAATCTTTCCATTTTTGCCAAAATGAGTGGTATAAAATCTACTAAGCTGCTATTAATGAACCAGCTGGAAATGGTAGGCCTGGCACAACGAGCAAAGGATAAAGTAGAAACCTTTAGCCAAGGAATGAAACAGCGCTTAGGTATTGCTGTTGCATTAGTACACAACCCCGATCTAATTATTTTAGATGAACCAACCAATGGGTTAGACCCTCAAGGCATAACCGATATACGTAATTTAATTTTAAGTCTTAGTAAAGACAGGGGTAAAACTGTAGTAGTAAGTTCTCATTTATTAAGCGAAATAGAATTAGTAGCGAATAGAATGATAATTATACACAATGGTAGAAAAATGGTAGAGGGTAATGTTGCCGAATTACTAGACCCTAGCAAAGCCCTAATACAACTACAAACTACCGACGATATTTTTGCTCAACAACAATTACAACAAACAAAATGGATACAGTTTTTACAACCAAACACAACCAAATTACAATTGGTAATGCCTAAAAACGAAGTGCCCCAATTAATAACCGACTTAGTAAGTAAACATGTACAATTACTTTCCATATCGCCAATGCATGCGTTAGAAAACTATTTTTTATCCTTAACCAATAACCCTACTACCCATGTGGAATCTGCTGCAAATTGAGTTGTTTAAAATATCTAAACGCCCTCGTACCTATATTGCCTTTATTGCTATAGCTGCCATTGTTTTTATTTTTCAATTTGCTTTTAAGGCAGATGGTCAAAGCTATATGGATTTAATGCTGCAAAGTGTTAAAGATGATTTTACTTTTGAACGAGTAAAAGCCATCAACGGCTATTTTATGTGTTACATAATTTTAAATACCTTATTAATACAAGTGCCTATTTTGGTGGCTTTAGTTGCTGCCGATAGTATAAGTGGCGAAGCAAATATGGGAACCTTACGCTTAATGTTAAGTAAGCCAATTAGCCGTTCGCAAATAATTATAGTAAAATTTATTGCAGCTACTATTTTTACCTTGCTACTATTAGTATGGATGGCTATTACCGCCTTATTTTTAAGTATGTTCATTTTTGGGGTAGATGACATGCTAATATTTAGAGTAAAGGGAGATGAATCTCAAATTTTACAAATAACTAAAGATGATGTAATGTGGCGATATTTTGCTGCGTTTGGTTATGCAACGGTTGCACTTACAGTAATAGCAGCACTGGCATTACTCCTCTCTATTTTTGCACAAAACTCAATTGGACCAATAATTGCAACAGTATGTATTGTTATTGTTTGCACAATAATTTCTAATATTAATGTACCTATAATTGATAATAACGTAAAGCCTTTTTTGTTTACCTCTTACTTAGTGGGGTGGAAGGGCTTTTTTTATATTGCTACTACGGAGGATGGGGAACCTATAAAAGGCAGTTTGGAAAATTGGTCAGCAATACGAAACAGTTTGTTTATATTAATTGGGCACATTGTAGGCTTAGTAACGCTATCTATACTTATTTTTAAACGAAAAGATATTCTTTCTTAACATGAGTAAAATTCAATATAAAAATTTCGAATTTTGGATTTCGAATTTTCAATTTAAATTAGTAGTAGGTAAATTTTTGTTTTGCCTATTTTTCATTGCTTGTTACCAATTGCCAACATTTGCTCAGCAAGATGTAAATGTGTTATTGCAAAAAGTAAAAGCTAAAATAGAATCAGTAAATGATTACGAAGCCAATGGTAAAATGAAAACCAATGTTGCCTTTTTAAAAGTACCCGTTGCAACTATTAAAATGTACTTTAAAAAACCTAACAAGCTCAAAATTAAAAATGAAAAGGGTATTTCATTTGTACCCAGGGGTGCAGTAAGTATTAATTTAAACAATATACTTAGTGGAAATAAATATACCGTAATAGATATTGGTGAAGATAAAATATCCGGTGCAAAGGTTAGAGTGGTAAAGCTTTTACCAGATGATGATAATGCAGACATTATTTTAAGTACGTTGTATATAGACGAAACAAACTTAGTAATAAAAAAAGCTAAAACTACTACTAAAGATAATGGTACATATGAGTTAGAAATGACTTATGGCAAGTACACCGCATATGGCTTACCCGATAAAGTTATTTTTTCTTTTAACACAAAAGATTATAAACTACCCAAAGGCATAACGTTTGATTTTGATGATGGTGCTGTAAAAAAACCGGTAGAGAAAAATAAAAAAGGAAGGGCAGAAATTGTTTTATCCTCTTACATAATAAATAAAGGTGTACTAGATAGTGTTTTTTTGTAAAGTAATTTAGTTGCTTTTAAATTTTAAAAATAATTCGAATGCAGTAGTTAAAATATTTTTTAACTTGATTTTCATCTTTATTTGTAACTCTTATTTATCCAGCAAATAAGTCTTTAAAATTTATATGAGGAAGATAATAAAATAATTTATTCAGGTATTTCTGAATTTTTTTGATCTACAACTCTTGATAACATACTTGCACTAACTTTTTTAAGAGGGTTTTTGTATTGGTCAGCATTTTCTTTTCTGGCAACAATAATATCAATACAAGTAAAAAAGGCTTGTCTAAAACTGCTTTCATCAGCCTTGCCTTTACCAGCTATGTCAAAGGCTACGCCGTGATCGGGGCTGGTACGGACACTATTTAAACCAGCAGTAAAATTTACACCTTCACCAATTGCTAAGGATTTAAATGGAATTAAACCTTGGTCGTGATAAAGTGCTAATACAGCGTCAAATTTTTCATATTGACCTCTGGCAAAAAATGCATCGGCTGGGTATGGGCCAAAACAAAAAACATCTTTTTGTATGGCTTCCTTAATAGCGGGCTTTATTATATCTTCTTCTTCTTTACCTATTAAACCTTCATCTCCGGCATGAGGGTTTAAAGCAAGAAGGGCAATTTTAGGCTTGGCAACACCAAAGTCTTTTTTTAAAGAAGTATTTACCAATTGCAGTTTACTAATAATTTTTTCTTTGGTTATGTGTTGATTGATATCTTTAACAGGTAAATGTTCGGTAAGTAAAGCCACTCTCATATTATCGGCAACCATAAACATTACCACGTCTTTCACCCCAAAAAAATCTTTTAAAAATGGGGTATGCCCTGTAAAATTAAACGTAGCAGACTGTACATTTTTTTTGTGTATGGGTGCAGTTACTAAACCATCTATTAAACCATCTTTTAAAGCCTTAGTTGCAATTTGTAAGCTAAGTACTGCAAATTTTCCACCAACATCATTAAGGCTGCCAGGGGTAATGTCAACGTCTTCTTCCCAACAATTAAATAAATTTACTTGCTTAGGATTAAATTTATTTAATTCTTTTATTGTAGCATAGTTTATATTTATATCGGGTAAGCTCTTTCTATAAAAATTTAGCACTTTATTGTTTGCAAAAATAATAGGCGTACAAAAATCTAAAATTCTAGTATCTGCAAGTGTTTTTATAATTAATTCTGTACCAATTCCATTAATATCGCCACAGGTAAAGCCAATAATAGGTTTTTTATCCAAAACAGTACTCATAGTGCATATAATTGAACTGTAAAAATACAATACTTTGTTGAGTAAATGCTTTATAACGCTATCTAAACCACAGCAATTAAATTAACAAGTCATTTTTTATTTTTTAAAGTAATGGTTACTTATATATCATTATATCCGAAAGCTGTTTTTACCCTTTGAGATTTTTGTTATGTTTAAGCTTATAACTTAAAATAGTGATTGCATTTATTAAAGTACTCTTCTAATATAAATTTTAGCAACACTTATTTAAACAGGCTATTTCCCCTTTGCCCAGTTGATTATATCAATACTTACTAGATTGTTTCGTTTAGATTACTTTTGCTTTAATGTACACACTCAAAAAATCGTTAGGCCAGCATTTTTTAAAAGATGAAAATGTTATTACAAAAATAATAGAGGCATTACAACAGCACCCTTTTACTAATTTATTAGAAGTTGGCCCTGGTGGCGGTGCATTAACTAAACATCTTATAACTCTACCTAATATTAATTTTAAAGCAGTTGAGTTAGATGCTGAAAAAGTGGAGTATTTAAAAAAAACATATCCAACGTTGGAGGATAAAATAATTCATCAAAGCTTTTTAGATATTGAAAAACCATTTAAAGAACCGTTTACTGTAATTGGTAATTTCCCCTACAATATATCTACCCAAATATTGTTTAAAATTTTAGATTGGAAGGATGATGTACCTGTTGTAATTGGTATGTTTCAAAAAGAAGTTGCACAACGGGCAGCATCAAAAGAAGGGAGTAAAGTATATGGGGTGCTAAGTGTATTAATACAAGCTTATTATGATGTTGAGTATTTGTTTGATGTAAACTCCGACTGTTTTACACCTCCGCCAAAAGTGCAAAGTGGAGTTATACGGCTTACTCTAAAAAAAGAAATGCTAAAAGCCAAGAGCGAACGAGCATTTATTATTTTAGTAAAAACAGCCTTTAATCAACGCCGTAAAACGTTACGTAATGCCGTAAAAAGTTTATTTACTACCGAAGTTTTGCAAGATGAACTTTTTAATAAAAGAGCCGAAGCGTTAAGTGTAGAAGATTTTGCAGCTCTTACCTTTAGAATGAGTTGATGTAAAATAATACGAACAATTCATTTTAATTCTATTTATTGCGGCTTTTTTCTACCAATACGATCAAATAACTTATTTATCAAACAAGTCTTTTTTATCTACTTTCTTCACTTTATCTTTTTCTTTAAGTGTTTTACTTATTAATTCATAAGGGCCTGTAATTACTTCATCTCCCTCTTTTAAACCCTCTGTTACTTCAATGTTGTTAATATCTTGAATATCGGTTTTCACTTTTACTTTTTTTACAGTACCATCTTTTAGTAAAATAAAAGCAACAACATCTAAATCATCTGCATTTATAGTTTGTTCTTTAATATCACTTTCATCTTTTTTCTTTTTTACAACATCGGCATTTAGCGTATCCCTTTTTTCTCTTGTTGTAATAGCATTTATAGGAACGCTTAACACATTACTATGTGTTTTTGTTTGAATATCGGCACTAGCGCTCATACCGGGTCTAAAAGGAAAAGTTCCTTTACCCAATAAGTCCATATAACTTTCTGCTAAAATTCTTATATATACTTTGTATTGCGTAACATCGCTACTTACATTACTTAGTGCATTTTGAGCCGCCGCACCATTGTTACTGCTAGCGATTTGTGTAACTAAGCCTTTAAATTTTCTTCCGGTATAAGCATCAACTTCTATTAAAGCACTGTCGCCTAATTTTACTTTAGGAATATCGTTTTCGCCAACATCAACCCGTACTTCAATTTTTTGCATATCTGCAATACGTAAAATTTCGGTACCTACATTAAAGCTATTACCCGATACACTCTCTCCTTTTTTTACATTTAATAAACTTACTACTCCATCTGTTGGTGCAGTAATAATAGTTCTGCTTAAATCTTTATTTGCTCTTTGTAATGTTGCTTGCGATTGTTGTACACCTGCTCGTGCACTTTGTACATTTGCACTACCGCCTTTTATGCCTTGTAAAGCTGCGTTATAGTTAGCTTTAGCACTTCGTAAACTTGCTTCGGCTAACTCTAATTCGCTACGACTTATCACTTTTTCATCAAATAATTGTTTTAATCTGGTGTAGTTGCGTTGGCTCTGTTCCAACTGTGCATTTAATGCGTCTAGTGCAGCCTGTGAGTTACTTACATTTGCTTGCGATGCATTTACCTGTGCTTGGGATTGTGCCACACCACCAGCTGCTTGGCTACGCTGTATATTATATTGGTCAGCATCAATTCTGGCTAACACTTGTCCTTTTTTAACGGTATCGCCTTCTAGTACATTTAGCTCTGTAATTATGCCGCTTATTTCCGGACTAACTTTTACTTCTATCTCTGGGTAAATTTTACCACTAGCATTTACTACTTCAATAATGGTACGTTTTTGTACCTTTTCGGCAGTTACTTTTTTACCTTCATCTTTACCAAAAATACCAGCTTTAGATAAAATAGTTAACAGCACTAATAAAGCGCCTACACTAATCAAAATCCACTTTAATTTTTTACTCATACTATTTTTTTTGTAGTTCGTTTAACCTTTTTATGTAATTCCTCTTTCTTAAAATTTTAACCCCATTCCTTTATAAAATTCTAACACCTTCATTTTAAAAACATAATCAAACTGATTAAGACTGTACTCTAATTTTGCTCTTAATAAATTATTTTGGTTTGTAATTAACTCTAACGTAGTAAGCATACCAATAGCATATCTTTTATTGGCAAAGCCATAACTACGTTCTGCTGTTTCTACACTTTTTTTGCTAGCGTTAAATTTTTCTAAGGCAACAACTGCTAAGGAGTGTGCTGTGTAAATATCTTGTTTTAATTTTTGATTGTCTTGCTCTTTGGTAAGTTCTAAGCTTTTTAAACTAAGTTTACTTCTTTGGTAAGTAGATTTTAAGGCGCCACCATTAAAAATGGGTACGCTAATACCAATACCGATATTTTGTCCAAAGTTTGCACTTAATTGGGTGAAAAATGGATTAGGAGTTATATTTCTAAAGGTTCCATTTTCTTTAATTTCGGGTTGTAAAACATTTAACGTATTGGCACCATTATTTACAATTAAGCCAGATGGTATAAATTGTCCTGTAGCCGCAAAATTTGGAATAGCAGATTTAAAATATATATAATTTGTATTTAGGCCTCCAAATGCACCAATAGAGGGCATCATTGCACCTTTTGCAGCGTTTTTATTTTTTTCTGCTGCTAGGTATTTATACTTATTAAACTGCTGCTGGGGCATGTTGGCTAAAGCTAAATTATAAACCGCATCTGGTTGTAAGGAAGCAATATCTTCAATAAATATTTTTTCAACCGGCGGCGTATCTACTTCAAAAGGTTGGGCAGCATCAAAATTCATTAAATTTTTTAGGCTTAAAACGCTTTGTTCTGTATTGCCTTTAGCTGCTATATAATTTGCACTATCTCTTGCAACTTGGGCTTCCAATTCTGCTGCATTTAATTCTGGCAAAGTACCTGCAGTTACTAACTTCTGGGTGTTTACAAGTTGTTGTTTTGATTGTTGAAGCTGTATGTTTACAATTTCGCTTTGTTTTACATTAAGTAGTAGTTGTAAATAGCTTGATGCAACCGAAAGCGCTATATCATTTTTTTGTTTATCAATTAGCGCATAACTGGCCTTTACTTCCAAGTTATCTGCTGCTATTCTGTTTTTTTGACTGTACCAATTAAAAATGCTAACACTGCTTTGCATATTTAAACCGGTATTAAAAAAACGTTGGTCTTCAAAAATACCAGTGGTTGGGTTTTCTCGTCGCCCAAAACTTACACCATAATTATTATTAAGATTAAGGGTTGGATATTGCCCTTGTTTATCCTGTTTTAATTGTAAATCGCTAACCTTGGCTTGCAAGGCAGTTTGTTTTATACCAATATTATTTTCCATGGCATAATTAACACACTCCAACAAGCTCCATTTTTTTTGGGCGGTGGCATGGGTAATAAAAACAATACTAAATACTAAATAGCTAAAAATGTAACGCATACAACAAAAATATAACAGTATTTGGTAAAGTAGCGTAGTGTTTTATATAAACGGTTATTTATGGGTATTAGTAAGTTTTTTAAGTAAAAAATACAGCCCAATAAACCCAACCATTACAGCTAAACCAATAGTAGCAGCATTAGCTATGCCAAATTTAGCTAGTATATCGGTTGGTTTATAATCTAACGAAATACTTATGCCTACAAAAACATAGGCGGCAATAAATAGAATAGGCATTAAAGGAAATAACTTCATTTTATAAATACCTGTATCATCTAAATACTTTGTTTTTTTACGTAAAATAAAAATAGTGGCTGCCGAAAGAACCATTCCAAAACAATCTAAAAAAATGGTAAAACTTAATATTTTATCAAACTCTTTTGCCCAAAAAACAATAAAAATACAGAGTACTGCAAACGTAGTTAACGAGGTGGTAAGCACATCTGTTTTAGTATTTCTTTTTCCAAATAGGGGGGGTAAAATTTTATCTTCGCTCATTGCAAACATAACCCTTGGGTTGCTCATTAAAAGTACGTTTACATAAGCTAATACACTTAAAAATAAAAAGCCTGATAAAATACGTTCGGCATTTATACCAAATACTTTGGAGGCCATTACTGCAGCAATGTTTTTAGTGTCTTTTAGGTTTTCAAACCCAATTACTTTTATATAGGCATAGTTTATTGTTAAGTATAAAATAATAATGATGGCAATACCTAAAAAAATACCCCTTGGTACATTTTTAGTAGGCTTATCTACCTCTGCACCAAAATTTATGGTTTGCTGATAACCCCCGTAGGTAAAGCTTACAGCTACTAAGCCAATTCCAAATGCTTTTATATATTCCATAAAAGTTGGCGAAATAGTTGATGTGTTTATTACCTGACTACTGGCTTGAGCATCTGCAAAAAATAAAGGTGTAATCAATAATAAGATTAAAATAATTTTAATAAGGGTTAAAACATTTTGAGTTTTTGCACTCATTTTTAAACCCAATAAATTTACTCCGTAAAAAAGGAGAATAGCTACTATTGCAATAGTTATTTGTATAGTTTGAATGTAACTGGCATTAGCTGCAATTTTTATCCATTCAACATCTTTACTTAATGGAACAAAAATGGCCGTAATATATTCGCCACCAACTAACGCCACCATAGCTAAGGATGCTGCATTGCTTACTAATATTACACAGTTTATGGCAAAGGCAATACTGGGGTGGTAGGCATACGAAAATACTTTGTAGTAGCCTCCTGTAACCGGTAGTCGACTGCCAATTTCGGCATACGTAAGTGCACCACAAAATGCAACTAAGCCACCAGCAATCCATGCAACAAAAAATAAAAAGGTATCTGGTGATGCTTTCGCCACATTAGCTGGCGTTCTAAAAATGCCCATACCAATTACAAGGCTTACCACTATCATGGTAAAGTCGAATAAGGTTAGTTTTGATTTTGTAGCCATACTGAAAGATAATTTTTTTAACGTATTCAACCCTTTTAAAACTACAAAACTTTAACATTTACAAGATAAATATAATGTAACTTTGTATTGTGAAAAAGGCCTTAGTTATATTAATACTTATTACCTATAGTTTTGCAACTATGGGTGCAACAATGCATTTGCATTATTGTATGAATGAGTATGTAGGCGCTAGCTTGTGGGATGGGGACGATACATCAGAATGTGGAAAGTGCGGAATGAAGGAAAAAAAAGGAGGGTGTTGTAAAGATGAACACAAAGCCTTTAAATTAAAAACGGATCACCAAAAAAGTTCGATATCCGATTTTTTATCGACTAATTATGTACAAATAGTAAATACAACAGTAAATACATTCCCGTATCAATTAAATTCTATTGATCAGTTTACCTATTCAAATTACCATCCCCCCCCTAACATACATAAACAAAGCTTTAATGTTTTGTATTGCACTTTTTTAATTTGATTTATTCTTTTCTTTTTTAAGCCTACACTTAAATGTGCTTAGGCTATCATGCATTTACGCAATAAAATTATTTTACACTATAAAATTTAGAAAAATGAAATTATTATTTTCAATAGTAGCATTAATGGTACTATCAACAATATCTTTTGCACAAATAAAAAATAGTAAAACCGAAACGTTAAAAGTATATGGCAACTGTGGTATGTGTAAAACAAAAATTGAAAAAGCAGGCACACAAAAAAAGCTTAGTAAAACAGTATGGAACGAAGAAACCGCAATGGCAACCATTACTTATGATAGCAAAAAAACAACAGCAAATGATATTTTAAAAAATATTGCTTTAGTTGGATATGATAGTGATAATTTTTTAGCACCAGATGCAGTTTATGAAAACCTACACGGCTGCTGCCAATATGAAAGAAAAGCAAAACCTGCTGCAACTATAGCCGCTCCAAAAGTTGAACCAAAAGATACACATAGTGGACATAACCACGGTGCAACACCTACTACGCTTACTGAAACAAAGCCTGTAGAAGCTAAGCAAGATGTAAATCAGGTACAAGCTATTTACGATAATTACTTTGCAGTAAAAGACGCCTTGGTAAAAACAGATGCAAAAATTGCTGCGGAAAAAGCTACTGCATTATTAGCTTCATTAAATGGTATTGATATGGCTAAAATGAAAATGGACGACCATATGGCTTTTATGAAAGCAGAGAAAGCATTACAAGCAGATGCTGCACTAATTAGCACAAACAAAGATGTGGCTGCACAAAGAGATGCATTTAGCAATTTGTCTACTAATATGGTTGCTTTTATAAAAGTTACCAAAGCTTCAACACCAGTGTATTTGCAACATTGCCCTATGGCAAATGATGGCAAGGGAGCCGATTGGTTAAGTAAAGAAAATGTAGTTAAAAATCCATACTACGGTAGTATGATGTTGGGTTGTGGTAAAGTAACAGAAACAATTAAATAAGTACATTAAAATTGTGCAGACTTCTAAAAGCCTTCACGTATAAAATTTTTATATGAAAAAAACTAGTTTAGTAATACCGTCTTTTGTATTTGCAATTATAGCCAATGCACAAATAACAAAAGTAGAAATAATGGCTACAGGCCTTACTTGCTCTATGTGTAGCAATGCAATAAATAAGCAGTTGAAAACAATAGATGAGGTAGAAAACGTAGATATTGATTTGAACAAAAATCTGTTTATTGTACGTTTAAAAAACAACAATACCCTTTCTCCAAAAATGTTTAAGGACAAAGTAGAAAAAGCAGGTTTTTTTGTTGGATCTATGGTGCTATTTATTAATTTTAGAAATCAAACTGTAGAAGACAATAAGCAAATAGATAAGTATATTTTTATTGATACAAAAGCACAAACATTAAATGGTGTTGCCAAAGTAAGGGTATTAGATAAAGGTTATGTTACCACTAAAGAACACAAAAAATTGGTAAAGTCATTTGCAAAATATACAACGTACAGCAAAGACAATGAAGGTATTTTTCATTTAAAAACAATATAACAAATGAAAAAAATAATCAGTATAATTTCTATTTTACTAACTTTTAAAGCCAACGCTCAAGAGCTTTTTGTAATGACAGAACCTGCAAGTAATATGCCTACAGGGTCCATAGGCATAAGAGCAATGAATAGCTTTATGTACGAAAAAAATGGCACACTAAACTATCATGTTATGCCCGAGTTAATGTGGGGCATAAGTGCCAAATGGATGGTGCATGTACAAAGCTTTCATAGCAACCGAAGCACAGGAGGTTTAAAAACAGAAGGCGGTAGTATTTATGCTAAATATCGGTTTTTTAGTAGCGATGATATACATAAACATTTTAGAATGGCATTTTATGGTAGGTATAGTAAAAATAGAGCAGATTTGCACCAAGAAGAAATAGAAACAATGGGACACAACACCGGTTATGAAGGAGGCTTAGTTGCAACTAAGTTGGTAAATAAAGTGGCGGTAAGTTCATCGCTTAGTTATGAAAGAGCATTGGATAATAAGCCAGATTATAAATTTCCTTCTACACAAAGTAACAATGCTACCAACTACACATTATCTATTGGTAAGTTAATGTATCCTAAAACATATACAAGCTTAAATCAAACCAACATAAACTTAATGTGTGAGTTTTTAGGGCAAACATTAAATCAAAACGGGAAGTCAAATTTAGATATAGTGCCATCGTTACAATTTATTATACGTAGCCAAGCCCGTATAGATGTTGCCTATCGAAAAGAATTATACAGTTCGATGACGAGGACAGCACCAAACGGATTTATGATAAAATTCGAATACACTTTTTTTAATGTAACAAAATAAAAAACCACGTCTAGAGTTTAAAAAGGAAATATTCTTTTATTACGCTAATTTATATTTCAATCTCCCTACATTTGCAACAGATTTGGTTTTCGATTGTCAAAATCGGAATTAAAAGGGAATCCTGTTAAAATCAGGAGCTATCCCCGTAGCTGTAAAACCCCAACCCCTCTTCCTTCGGCTTTGCTTAGGAGGGGCTTTTGGTTTCTAACTAATAAACCACTGTTCATTAACTAAAATTGAATGGGAAGGAAGTTAGAAATGGGTTAAGCCAGAAGACCTGCCAGGCCTATAAACAATCATTCAAAGCTTTCGGGTGAAAGGCATGAAGTTTAAAAGCCGTAAGGCATTTACATTTCGCCGTAGTTGATTTTCTTCAATTACATTTTTCCAGAAAGCAGTCACAAAAAAATTTTTCAAAAAATGAAAAAGAAAATTTTTATTGCGGCTGCTGTACTTATCAGTAGTTACGCACAAGCACAAGACAGTACCAAACTTTTAGATGAAGTGGTTATTACGGCCACAAAATTCCCGTTAAAAACTTCTGCTACGGGTAAAGTATTAAATGTAATTACGCAAGAGGAATTACAAAAAGCAGGTGGTAGAGATATTACACAACTGATTACCGAAAAAACTGGAGTGTATATCAATGGCTTTAATAGTAATATTGGAAAAGATAAAAGTGTGTATGTACGAGGAGCAAACCCAGCCTTTACTTTAATTACTATTGATGGCATACCAGTATATGATGCAAGTGGCATTGGGGGTAATTTTGATTTACGCAATATGGCTATTGATAATGTTGAACGAATTGAAATTTTAAAAGGCAGCCAAAGTACATTGTATGGTAGCGATGCTATAGCTGGTGTAATAAATATAATTACAAAGAAAGGGGGTACTAAAGCGCTTGGTGTAAATGGCTTAGCAAGCTATGGTAGCAACAATACTTTTAGAGGAAATATGGGTGTAAATGGCACAAAAGATAAAATTGATTATTCTGTTAACTATTCTAATACAACAACAAAAGGAATAAACGAAACAATATCTGTAAATGGGGATAGAGATGGGTATAATCAAAATAGTATACAAGCTAATATAGGGTTTAAACCTACTAATAAAGTGTATTTACAACCATTTTTTAGATACACACAAGTAAACGGAGATATTGACCAAGGCGCTTTTACAGATGAACAAGACTATACCTACAAACAAAAAAGTACACAATTAGGTATTAAATCAGCTGTTGACTTAAATAAAGGAAAACTAAATATTTTATATAGTCACAATATTATTGATAGAGTATTTATTGATGATAGTATTAAAAGCAGAAATGGTTTTGATGCCTACAGTAAAGGAGCTTATAAAGGTAAGGAGCATTATATTGAAGCCTTTGCAGGGATTGATCTTAACAAGACCGTTAAACTAACAGTGGGTGGAGATTTTAGAGCATCTAATAGCGATCAATTGTATAACTCAATAGGTTTTTTTGGTCCATTTAAAACAGCATTAGGGAAAGACAGTTTAAAACAAAACCAAGTAGGTTTATACGTTGCTGCAACTATTGCTACACAAAAAGGGTTTAATATAGAGTTTGGTAATCGTTTAAATATTCACTCGGAGTACGGAAGTAATTATGTATTTAATATTAATCCCTCTTACTTAATAAATAATAAAGTAAAATTATTTACAAACTTATCAAGTGGTTACAGAGTGCCCTCTTTATATCAATTATACAGCGAGTATGGTAATAAACAATTAAAGCCAGAGGCTTCCTTAAATACTGAACTTGGTGTACAATACTTTAGTAAGAATAATCAATTTAATGCAAGAGTGGTTTATTATAATAGAACGATTAAAGATGTAATGTTCTTCTATTTTAATTCAACAACATTTCAAGCTCAATATATAAATCAAGATAAACAAAAAGATAATGGTTTGGAATTAGAAGCAGCGTACACAGGAGTAAAAAATTTATCGTTAAAAGGCTTTTTTAATTTTGTAGATGGAAATATCAGTACTAAAACAGGCGCAGGAAAAGATACAACATTCTTTAATTTGCTACGCAGGCCAAAAACTAGCTTTGGTTTAAACATTGGCTATCAGGTTACCAAACAACTCTATGTTAGCACTAATATTGCTGCATTTGGCAAAAGAGAAGATGCTTATTTTGATAACACAACATTTACTACAAAATATGTTACACTACAAAACTATGCGTTACTTAATTTATATACCCAATTCTCTTTTAATAAAAACAAGGTCACTGTCTTTGTTGATGTAAGAAATATTTTAGATAGCGGTTATATAGAAGTAAGTGGCTACAATGCTTTAGGTACGACCTTCTTTGGTGGGGTTCGCTTTAATTTTTAACTATGAGTTTACACGAAATAAAATATTGCCCATCTTGTAATCAAAAATTTGAGTGTAAAGTGGGTAGTATTTATTTATGCCAATGCAGCACTATTAAGCTATCTGAGAAAGAAAAAAATTATGTCGAAAATAAATATTCGGACTGCCTTTGCATAAATTGTTTGCAAAAAATTAAAGTACAATTAAGTAAGGGTAAAAATTAAGTTTTAGCTATCAAAACCTAATAAGTATAACATTTACAAAATCCCCTTTTATCTTTGTAAAAATTAGCAGATATGAATTTTAGCGAAATAGCATTCAAAGAAATACTAACCGTGTCATTTACTTTGTTTGCAGTAATTGATATGCTAGGCTCTATACCTATTTTAGCAGCACTTAGAGAAAAAATGGGCGGAGTAATAAAATCAGGTCAGGCTACTTTTACTAGTGGAGGTTTGATGATTTTGTTTTTGTTTTTAGGGCAAGAGTTTTTAAAAGTGCTTGGGTTAGATGTTAAAAGCTTTGCAGTTGCTGGTAGTATAGTTATTTTTATTTTGGGGTTAGAAATGGTGCTTGGCTTAGAATTTTTTAAACCAGATAAAAATGCTAAAAGTGGAAATATTGTGCCAATAGCCTTTCCATTAATTGCAGGTAGCGGTACCCTTACTACTATAATGAGTTTAAAAGCCAACTATGCAGATGCTAATATTTTAATAGGTATCTTAATAAATTGTATTGTAATTTATTTAGTATTAGCCTCGT
Source organism: uncultured Bacteroidota bacterium (assembly GCA_903837525.1). Taxonomy (GTDB): domain Bacteria; phylum Bacteroidota; class Bacteroidia; order Chitinophagales; family Chitinophagaceae; genus Ferruginibacter. The sequence continues at coordinate 27,941 of CAILUU010000038.1, forward strand.
TAAAGTGGATTGAAAAAGTACTTGGACCCAATGGGATGGCTGTTGTACGTAAATTTTTTGGTGTAATACTTATCGCAATTGCGGTAAAAATATTTGGTAGTAATATTGTAAAGTTTAGTACGTGATAAAGTATACGATTTGGGATATAGGGGTGTCGTAAATAATAAGGCATTACTTAACATCGTACATCAACCATCCTACATCACTTGGCTCTTTAGTTTAATGGATAAAATTTCAGATTCCGATTCTGAAGATACAGGTTCGATTCCTGTAGGGGCTACAAAAAAGCCATTCAATTTAAATGAATGGCTTTTTATTTAACTATAAATTCGTTCAATAGCCTCTTTATATTTTTCCATAATTACTTTTCGTTTTAGTTTAAGTGTTGGTGTTAGTTCACCAGTATCTACGGTCCATTCATTTGGGAGTAATTCAAATTTTTTAACTTGCTCTACATGGTTAAAAAATTTATTAAAAGAGTCTATCAACTCTCTGTAAAGTGCTAAAACTTTTGGATTATGTATAGCATCTTCGGGGGTGGTAAAAGGAATATCTTTATGCCTCATCCACTCCTGTAAGCTAGGGAAAGAAGGTACAATTAAAGCCCCAACAAATTTTTGCTCTGCACCAATAATGATCATTTGCTCAACAAAAGGACTTTCTTTCATTTTATTTTCAATAGGAGATGGGGCAACATATTTCCCGCCACTTGTTTTAAATAACTCTTTTTTTCGATCGGTAATTTTTAAATACTTGCCATCTTCAAGCACTCCAATATCTCCGGTATGTAACCATCCATCTATAATCGTTTCGGCATTTAATTCGGGGCGTTTATAATAACCCAGCATTACACTTGGCCCTTTTACACAAATTTCACCATCGGCTTCTAACTTTATCTCTTGCCCAACAATACATGGACCAACAGTGCCTATTCTTAAATCGTTTTTTGGGTTTACAGTAATTACTGGCGAATTTTCAGTTGGGCCATATCCTTCTCTAATGGGTATTTTTGCGGCATTAAAAACTCTTAATAAACGTAACTGGCAAGCAGCACCTCCTGTAATTATTAATTCAACATTTCCGCCTAATCCTTCTCTCCATTTGCTAAATACAAGTTTATTAGCAATGCCTAATTGTATTTTATACCAAGCACTTTTTCCTCTGGTATCATACTGGTCACCTAAAGCCAAACTCCAATCAAATAGTTTTCTTTTAATACCCGTTAGCGCTGTGCCTTTAGCAACAATTTTTTCATATACCTTTTCTAATAATCTAGGTACAGTTGTAAATAAATTAGGTTTCACTTCTTTTATATCATCTCCAATGGTTTCTAAACTCTGTGCATAATAAATACTATTTGCACTGGAGATGTATATGTAGCTCACCATTCGCTCAAAAATATGGTTGAGCGGTAAAAAACTTAATGCTTTTTTAGTACTATCTACTTCAAAAGGAAAGCTTTTTTTTGCATTAAGCACATTGCTAACAATATTGCTGTGGCTAAGCATTACGCCTTTAGGTGTTCCTGTAGTACCGCTTGTATAAATAATGGTGGCACAATTTTGTGGTACTATTTCGCTTTTAATTTTTGTTAAGGTAGCTATCTTTTCTGGTGTTGGTTCTTGCAACATTTCTTCCCAGTAGGTGGAGCCCTCTAGTTTATCAAAGCAATAAATTGTTTTTAAACTTGACACTTTATTTTTTATACTATTGGTTTTAGCTAAAATTTCTTCATCGCTAACAAAAGCATATTTTACTTCAGCATCATTAAAAATAAATTCTAACTCCGTTACATTGGTTGTAGGGTAAATAGGGCAAAGGCAAACTCCAACTTGTTGGCATGCAATATCTAACATTAACCACTCTGGCCTGTTTTTACTTATTAAGGCAATTTTATCTTGTTGCTCAACAGGAATATTATTTCCACCACCAATACCAAGGGCTAATAAGCCTAGGCTTAATTTATCTACGGTATCTTTTACTTCTTGTGTACTATACAGTCTCCAGCTGCCATTTTCTTTTGCCGCAAACATATCTGGCTTAGGAAAATTGGTTAATTGGTGTTGTAAAAAGTTAAATAAGCAATCTGTGTAATTCATATATAATCGTTATGTATCTAAGGTAATAAAAAAAAGCCATCTTACTTCAATTAGGATAGCTTTTACTATAGTTTTATTTGCGTAATATACTTATTTATAATACTCTCCGCTAGGGACTTTAAAAATTCGGCCTCGATGAAAACGATTCATTTCTTCGTATTCGCTAGAATGGGTGGTTGTCCAATTTTGATAGGCAGGTAAATTATTTGCAGCCGTAAATATCCATTGATTATAGGCTTCAAAAACTCCTTCTTGTAATAATTGTTTTTGCCAATCGAATAAACGGTAAGGGAATTTAGTGCCAAAATCATTAAACCAATCTAAAACAAAACGGGTACGAAGCATAATTAACGACTCAGTATTTATGCCAGATGAAATTACGCTGAACTGTTTAAAAACAGTTTGTAAAAAAGCCTGTACAAAAGGGCTATTATCATTTTTATTTTTTTCTACATCGGCATCTACAAAAAGTTTTTTATAGCTGTCTAATAAGATGTTTTTTATTTCGGGAGATGAGGTACTCATGGGTTCCATATTTAAAAAGATTTCTCCATAAATAATACTCCACACTTTATCGGTACTAAAATAATAATACTTACTAGCATTAAAATAATTTTTAGAAAAACTTGGAGCAACTTCTATGCCTTTTTCCCACATTTTAATTGCTTCGTAACTTTTTTGTGCCCACATTAATTTGCCTAACTCATTATATAAAGATCCACTAGTAGGAAATTTTTTTATTCCTTTTTTGTATAATTTTTCACACTCTTTAGGATCATCATTGGCTAATAAAATATCACCGGCTATTTGATAACATTTATCATCTGCATCTTCTCTATCTAACAATGGCTTCATGGTTTCCATTGCTTTTTTAGTATTGTTGCTAAAGTAATAATTGAGCGATAAATCTTTTGCTATATCAATATTACTTGGCTGTAAACTAAGAGCTTTATTCAATACAATAATGGCATTAGCATAATCGCCTTGTATCATAAAAGTACGACCAGTTTCATGCAGCTGTGCAGCATCTTGGCAATAACTTACCGCTATTGAAAAGGTTAATAAAATACAGGCAACTATTTTTTTCATGTACTAAAGATACAACCCAAAAACATTACGCTGTAATTAGGTGTGTTAATAATCCGTCTCTTAATTTAGGTTCAAACCAAGTGCTTTTTGGAGGCATTACATTACCGCTATCGGCTATATCAAATAATTGCTCAAGACTTACGGGGTAAAGGCTAAATGCCACCACCATTTCACCACTGTTCACTCTTTTTTCTAATTCGGCCAATCCTCTAATTCCACCCACAAAATCAATACGCTTATCGGTGCGTTGGTCGGCTATACCTAAAATGGGCTCTAAAATATTATTACTTAAAATAGTTATATCTAAAATGCCAATGGGGTCTGTTGTAAACGTATTTTCTTTAGAGGTTAGTTTGTACCACTGATTATTTAAATATAGACCAAACTCATGTAAGTTTTTTGGAGAAAAGGCTGTACTTACTTTTTCGCAATCAAACTTCTCTTCAATTTTTTTTAAAAAATCTGCTTCGTTTAAACCATTTAAATCTTTTACTACTCTATTATAATCCATTATTTTTAACTGGTTAGATGGAAACAACGTTGTTAAAAAATAATTTGCTTCTTCCGTTGCATCGTTACCTAAAACAGCTTTCACTTTTGCAGCACTTGCTGCTCTATGGTGCCCATCGGCAATATAAGTGCAAGGTACCTGCTCACTAAAAATGGTGGTAATGTTTTCTATCGAGGTTTCTTCATTTACAATCCAAATAGTGTGTTGTATTCCATCGTCTGCAGTAAAATCGTATACCGGGCTTTTGTCTTTTTTCCAATCCTCTATTAAGGTATCTAAGTCTGCTACGTTTTTATAGGCTAAAAAAACATTACCCGTTTGTGCCCCAATAGTCCTCATGTGGTCAATTCTATCTTTCTCTTTTTCGGGCCTTGTAAACTCATGTTTTTTTATCAAATTATTTTCATAATCATCTATACTGCTAGTAGCCACTAAACCAGTTTGGCTTCTTCCATTCATGATTAATTGATAGATGTAATAGCAAGGTTTACTTTCTTTAAATAAAATATTACGACTAATAAAAGCATCTAAATTTTCTTTGGCTTTATCGTACACTAGTTGAGCGTGTATATCAATATCATCTGCCAAGCCAATTTCGCTTTTTGTTATGTGTAAAAAAGAAGCCGGGTTGCCTTGTGCTTCAATTTTAGCCTCAGCACTATTTAAAACATCGTAAGGCTTACTAGCTACTTGTTTAGCTAATTGTGCTTCTGGCCTTAATGATGCAAAGGGTTTTATATTACTCATTCTGGATTAGGGTTTCTTAGCTGCAAAAATACACCAAATAATTTTAAGCATTTTTTTGTGCAAAATCGTTCATTAATTCTACTAAATAGTTAACACTTTCAAGCGGAAGTGCATTATATAAAGATGCTCGGAAACCGCCAACACTTCTATGCCCCTTTATACCATAAATATCATTTTCTTTAACATATTGTAAAAATCTTTCTTCTATTTCTACATTATCCATTACAAAGCATACATTCATTTTACTTCTATCTTCAACAGCTACAGTGCCTTTAAATAAAGGATTAGCATCTATTTCGCTATATAGGGTTGTGGCTTTTTCGTTGTTAATTTTTTCAATCGCATCAACACCACCTTGCTCTTTTAACCAGCGTAGCGTAAGCATGCAAACATAAATTGCAAATACTGGGGGTGTGTTTAACATACTGCCCTCTTTAATTTGGTTACGGTAATCTAGTATTGTTGGAATATTACGCTTTACCTTACCTAAACAATTTTTATTTATAACTACAATATTTACACCTGCTGCACCAATATTTTTTTGTGCCCCCGCATATATTAAATCAAATTTATTAAAGTCTAAAACTCTGCTTAAAATATCGCTACTCATATCTGCTACCAACGAGTTGCTAGTATGTGGTATTTTTTGCCATTGCGTTCCGTAAATGGTATTGTTAGTAGTTATATGAAAATACTTTGCATCGTTAGGTACTGCAAAATCTTTAGGTATCAACGTATAGTTACTTTCTTTTGAAGAACATACAATTTCAACATTACCAAAAAGTTTAGCTTCTTTTATGGCTTTTGCACTCCATACACCCGTATCGGAATAGGCAGCAGTTTCTTTATCACTAAGCAAATTCATAGGTACTTGCATAAACTGGGTACTAGCGCCGCCATGTAAAAAAAGTACTTCATGGTCATTATCTAATTTCATTAATTCTTTAAGTAAAACTTTAGCCTCATCCATAACAGCTTGAAAAGTGGGGGTACGGTGTCCAATTTCTAAAATAGATAAACCACTGTTAGTATAATTTAAAACTGCTTCAGATGCTTGTTCAAACAAAGTTTTAGGCAATATGGAGGGACCCGCATTAAAATTATGTATCACTTTTATACGTGTTAAATGTTGTAGAATAAATAGGCTGCAAAAGTAACGGTATTCCGCAAGTTTTTGAATGAAAGTATTGTAAAACTAAGTTGTATTTTTGTGGTTAGATTGTTTGTATAATTAACTGCCATAAAAGAGAATGCAGCTTTTACACTAAGTATTGATGCGTAAGCTCTTTTAGCTTATTTTTTAGCAGCGAAATCAAAATAAATATTATGAGTTTTTCTACCAAAAACAACGTTCGTATTGTAACTGCTGCCAGTTTGTTTGATGGGCATGATGCTGCCATAAACATTATGCGTAGAATTATGCAAAGCAAAGGTGTGGAAATTATTCACCTTGGCCATAACCGAAGTGTAAAAGAAATTGTGGAAGCTGCTATAGAAGAAGATGCTCAGGGTATTGCAATTACTAGCTACCAAGGAGGGCATGTAGAGTTTTTTAAATACATGAAAGATTTGCTTGTAGAAAATGGATGTGAACATATAAAAATTTTTGGTGGGGGCGGTGGTACAATTTTACCAAGCGAAATTGAGGAACTACACAAGTATGGAATTACAAAAATTTATAGTCCAGATGATGGTCGACATATGGGCTTAGAAGGAATGATTGAAGATGTAATTTCCAGTTGCGACTTTTCATTAAAGGGTAATGGAGAATATAAACAAGCAATGACGTTAGGCGAAGTAAAAGATGTACGAACTATTGCCAGAAAAATTACCAATGCAGAAAATGGAGTAGAAACAAAACTTACTAAATCATCACAAACAAATACTATACCCGTTTTAGGAATAACTGGTACGGGTGGTGCAGGAAAAAGTAGCGTAACAGATGAAATTGTACGCCGCTTTTTAAACAACTTTACCGATAAAACTATTGCCGTTATTAGCGTTGACCCAAGTAAGAAAAAAACAGGGGGCGCCTTATTAGGCGATAGAATTAGAATGAATAGCATAAGCCATGGCAGGGCATATATGCGTAGCTTGGCTACTAGAGATGATAATACTGCATTAAGTAGTTACGTTCAAGAAGCCATAGATATTTGTAAAGAAGCAAATTTTGATTTTATTATTTTAGAAAGTGCAGGCGTAGGACAAAGCGATGTAAGTATTTTAGATTATTGCGATGTAAGTATGTATGTAATGACGCCAGAGTATGGAGCAGCATCGCAATTAGAAAAAATAAATATGCTTGATTATGCAGATGTGGTTTGTGTAAATAAATTTGATAAAGCTGGTGCTTTAGATGCTTTTGCAGATGTATGTAAACAGTACAAACGAAACCATAGTTTGTGGACAGCTACGAATGAAGAGTTGCCTATTATTGGCACAATGGCAAGCAAGTTTAACGATGAAGGTGTTAATCATTTATTTGAAAAATTATTAGTTGCCATTGAGAAAAAAACCTCTACAACATTTGGTAACTATAGTTTTGGCGCAACTGCAAAAGTAACCTCTGCAATAATACCAAGTAGCCGTGTACGTTACCTAAGCGAAATAACTGCAACTATTAAAGACTACGATAATTTAGTAATAGAGCAAAGTGCTATTGCTACAAAATTGTATCAATTAAATGGAGCGTTAGAAGTTATAAAAACTAAAGGAGATGTAAATGTTATTAGTGCATTAGAACAACAAATAGAATTTTTTACGAACCAACTTACACCAGTAGCCAAAAAATTAATTACCAATTGGCCTAATAAGTTAGAAGAATACCAAAAAGATTTTTACGAATATAAAGTACGAGATAAAGTTATAAGGCAACCAATGACGGCTGTAAGCCTTAGTGGCACTCGTATTCGTAAGGTTATTTTACCAAGGTTTAAAGACTGGGGCGATTTACTTACCTGGCAAGGGCAAGAAAATGTACCGGGCAGTTTCCCCTTTACAGCAGGTGTATTTCCTTTAAAAAGAGAGGGCGAGGACCCAACCAGAATGTTTGCTGGAGAAGGCGGACCAGAGCGAACTAACAGGCGTTTTCATTATGTAAGCCAAGGCCAACCAGCAAAGCGTTTAAGTACTGCTTTTGATAGTGTTACGTTATATGGAGAAGACCCTGCACCACGGCCAGATATTTATGGCAAAGTAGGCAACAGTGGTGTAAGTATTGCAACCGTTGATGATGCTAAAAAATTGTATAGCGGTTTTGATTTATGCAGCCCAAAAACATCGGTTAGTATGACCATTAATGGGCCAGCACCTATGCTATTAGCCTTCTTTTTAAATGCAGCTATTGACCAACAATGTGAAAAATATATTATTGAAAATAACTTAAGAGATGAAGTAAATAAAATTATTGAAGCAAAATATACTATTGATAATCTACCAAAATATATTGGGGTTGATGGTAAACCTATTCAATTACAAAAAGGCGAAATGCTAGGCAAATTGCCAGAGGGTAACGATGGATTAGGCTTACGCTTATTAGGCCTAAGCGGTGCAGATGTTTTACCTGCAGATATTTATGCCACTATAAAAGCAAATGCTTTACAACAAGTACGTGGCACTGTACAAGCTGACATTTTAAAAGAAGACCAAGCACAAAACACCTGTATTTTTAGTACAGAGTTTGCATTAAAATTAATGGGAGATGTGCAGGAGTATTTTATTACCCAAAAAATACGCAATTTTTATAGTGTAAGTATTAGCGGCTATCACATTGCAGAGGCTGGCGCAAACCCCATTACGCAATTAGCTTTTACCTTATCAAATGGGTTTACGTATGTAGAGTATTATTTAAGTAGAGGAATGAATATTGATGACTTTGCAGCTAATCTTTCTTTCTTTTTTAGCAACGGTATGGATCCTGAGTATAGTGTAATTGGCAGAGTAGCTCGTAGAATTTGGGCAAAAGCCATGAAGTATAAATACAAAGCAAACAAGCGTAGCCAAATGCTAAAGTATCATATACAAACGAGTGGTAGAAGCTTGCATGCACAAGAAATTGATTTTAACGATATACGGACAACACTACAAGCCTTATATGCTATTTATGATAACTGTAATAGTCTGCATACTAACGCTTACGATGAGGCGATAACTACACCAACCGAAGAAAGTGTACGCCGAGCCATGGCCATTCAATTAATTATTAATAGAGAATTAGGCACTGCTAAAAATGAAAACTCCAACCAAGGAAGTTTTTTAATTGAGGAGTTAACCGATTTAGTTGAAGAAGCTGTATTAATAGAGTTTGATAGAATTACAGAACGTGGTGGTGTGTTAGGTAGTATGGAACGTATGTACCAGCGCAATAAAATACAAGAAGAGAGTTTGTTTTACGAACACCAAAAACATACTGGCGAATTACCTTTAATTGGGGTAAATACTTTTTTAAGTAAAAATGGTAGTCCTACTATTTTACCTACTGAAGTGATACGTAGCACCACAAAGGAAAAGGAGCAACAAATAATAAACGTAAAAGCCTTTTGGAAACGCAATGAACAGGCAAGTGCCCACAGATTAAGTAAATTAAAAGAAGTGGCAATAAATAATGGCAACTTATTTGAAGAGTTGATGGAAACCGTAAAATATTGCAGTCTAGGGCAAATTACCAATGCGTTATATGAAGTGGGTGGCCAGTATAGGAGGAATATGTAGAAGTTTATAAGCTTAATTATTATAAGTAGGTTGAAAGCTCGACCTACTTATTTATACAGTTTTGCTGTCCTTTTTCCTACTCCTAAAAAATCAAATAATACCACCCAAAGCAGCAGTACCCAATGCAATAAAACCATTCTATTATTCATTTTTGTTTTAGTTCCCCTTTTGGTGTGGAGGGGGTTACATCCTCTCTTCCACTTTACTCCAATTTACCACATTCCAAAATGCGGCTAAATAATCGGCACGGCGATTTTGGTAGTTTAAATAGTAGGCATGTTCCCATACATCGCACCCTAATATTGGCTTGCATTTACAATCAGCAACATCCATTAACGGATTGTCTTGATTGGGAGTTGAGCAAACAACCAATCCACCATCTTTAACGCCAAGCCAAGCCCAGCCGCTTCCAAAACGAGTCATCCCTGCCGCAGCAAATTTTTCTTTAAAAGCATCAAAACTTCCAAAAGCTTCGTTAATGGCAGTTGCAAGTTTTCCGCCAACTGGCGGAGTAGCACCAGCATTGGGTGCAAGGCTTTCCCAAAAAAATGTATGGTTCCAATGGCCACCGCCATTGTTACGTACCGCTGGAGAAATGCTACCAGCATGGGCAACTAATTCCTCAATGGTTTTATTTTCGTTGTCGGTACCAGCTATGGCTTTGTTTAAATTATCTACATATGCTTGGTGGTGTTTTCCATGATGTATTTCCATGGTTTTAGTATCAATATGAGGCTCTAATGCATTGTGTGCATAAGGCAATGGAGCTAAAGTGAATGCCATAATTAAAGAATTAAAAAATGAATGAATTAAAATTTAGAAATGTAAAATTACACATAAGCCGCAACAATTTAAGTACTGCTTTTATTTTCTTTCCAATTTCGGAAACTACCGCTTAGCCTTAAAAAAATCTTTCATTAAAACAGCGCATTCATCTTGCAAAATACCGCCCACCAACTCGGTTTTTGGATGAAATGGATTTGAAGTTCCACAGCATTTTCGGTAACTATTTTTATCATCTGGTGCACCAAAAACAATTTTACCAATTTTACTCCAGTATAAAGCGCCACTGCACATGAGGCAGGGCTCTAGCGTTACATATAAAGTAGCTTGCGGCAAGTATTTACTGCCTAAAAAATTATAGGCTGTAGTTAAGGCTAAAATTTCGGCATGGGCAGTACTATCGTTTAATAACTCTACTTGGTTATGTGCTTTGGCAATAATGGTATTGTTTAAAACGATAATGGCACCAACAGGCACTTCATCGGCATCAAAAGCTTTTTTAGCTTGTTGCAGTGCTTGTTGCATATATTGTTCATTGGTCATACTTTTTAAATTAACTTACAACAAAATTACGTTAATGGCTTACACAAATGAATTATTGAATTTGCAAAATTATTTTAAAACAGGTGAAACAAAATCGTATGCCTTTAGGTTAAAACAATTAAAAAAATTAAAGCAAAGTATTTTAAAGCATGAAGATGACTTATATGATGCATTAAACAAGGATTTAAAAAAGAGTAAGGAAGAAACTTGGGTTACCGAAACGGGTATGGTACTATCGGAATTAAGTGCTGCTTTAAAGCATTTAAAAAATTGGATGGAGCCAGAAAGAGTAAGTACCAATTTATTAAATATGCCAAGCAGCAGTAGAATAATACCAGAGCCGCTTGGCGTTGTATTAATTATTGGGCCATGGAATTATCCTTTTCAGTTGGTAATAAATCCGTTGATAGGGGCTATTGCTGCTGGTAATTGTACCGTAATAAAGGGTAGTGAATTTGCATCTGCCACAGGGGCGGTTATAAAAAAAATTATTGAAGAAACTTTTGAAGCAAACTATATTTTATTTGTAGAAGGAGATGGAGCAACTGTGGTACCTGCAATGCTAAACAACTTTACGTTTGATCATATTTTTTATACAGGAAGCACAGCTGTGGGCAAACTAATTTATAAAATGGCTGCTGAAAATTTAACCCCTGTTACTTTAGAGCTTGGAGGCAAAAGTCCCTGTGTGGTTGAAGAAGATGCTAATATAAAAATTGCGGCAAAGCGAATTGCTATTACCAAATACAGCAACTGTGGCCAAATGTGTGTAGCGCCAGACTATGTATTAGTACATAAAAATAAAAAAGATGAATTAGTAGGAGCGCTTAAAAAAAGTATTGCTGCTTTTTATGGGGAAGACAGTACTACAAATTATAACTATGGAAAAATAATTAATGAAAAACAATTCGATAGGCTTACTAACTATTTACAACAAGGTAATATTTTATATGGCGGAAAAACAAACAAGACACAATTGTTTATTGAACCCACAATTATAGACAATGTATCGGTAGAGGATAGCATAATGAAAGATGAGATTTTTGGCCCAATACTTCCAATTATTACTTACAATACAAAAGAAGAAGCGTTGGCCATTATTGAAAAAAATAAAAACCCTTTGGCGTTTTATGTTTTTACCTCTAGCAGTAGCAACGAAAAATTTTGGATAAATAATGTAGCGTTTGGCGGCGGCTGTGTAAACAATGCTAGTTGGCATTTAACAAACCATAACTTACCTTTTGGAGGTAGAGGATTTAGTGGCACAGGTAATTATCATGGAAAAAATAGCTTTGATACATTTAGTCATAAAAAAGCAGTGATGAAAACACCTACATGGTTTGATCCTTCTATAAAGTACCCGCCGTTTAAGGGTAAGTTGAAAATATTTAAATGGATAATAAAATAGTAAAAATGAAAAAGTTAAAACATTTCTTTATTCTAATGGCACTACTATTAGGTAGTTTTGCTATTTATGCACAAGTTGTAAATCGTAATTCAAAAAATATGACGTTCAGGCAAAAAGTTTTAAAAACGCTTTATCCAGCTTTTATTTGGATAACAAAAGCTGCAGGCAAAAATGTAGAAAAACTAAGCAGCACAAAAGAGCCCATTGTTTCTTTTTATACCTTAAGCGATACCCTAAATAATAATACTGCACTTAGCTTTGAAACATTAAAAGGTAAAAAAGTTTTGTTGGTAAATACCGCAAGCGATTGTGGCTACACCAATCAGTACGATGATTTACAAAAATTGAGTGAGTTGTACAAAGAAAAATTAGTAGTTATTGGCTACCCAGCAAACGATTTTAAGGAGCAAGAAAAAGGAACCGATACTGATATTGCACAATTTTGTAAACTTAATTATGGGGTAACATTTCCATTAGTTAAAAAAAGTGTGGTAATAAAATCGGCACAGCAAAACTTGGTTTTTAATTGGCTTAGCAACGCAACAAAAAATGGCTGGAATGATAAAGCGCCAAGCTGGAATTTTAGTAAATACTTAGTTAATGAAAACGGCGTATTGGTAAATTATTTTGATCCCTCTGTGACGCCGTTGGATGCGGAAGTGAAAAGCGCAATTGAACATTAATTGAACTTACCATACTTGTTTTTTACGTTATTAACCTTATCGGCAGAACATCAACTAAATCACTTTCCAAAAGTACTCGGTTGCATACTGGTATTTCTGCTATAAAATTCCATAATGCTTTGCAAAAACGCTTTAGCAAAATTTACTCTGCTTGTTTGATTATCTCTTACACCAATAAAATTACTTTCTATTTGCCAACCATACACTTTAGGGTATACTGATGATGTGTAGCGTTGTGTATTGTAGCCTCCGTCAAAGTAAGGGTCGCTTAAAAGAGGCGCAGGGTCTTGTGCAGATGGTACACAAGGAAAATTTTTATTTGCCATCAATGTGCCAAAAGCATTGGGGGTAGTTAAAAATTGGTTCTTACTTAAAAACGGATTTTGCAACAACATATTGTAGTAAGATGTTGATGAAGGTAGAATAGAAGAGGGATTGCGTAATTCGCTACCGCTTACTAAATAACCCAGCTCTAAGCGTTGCTTAGTATGCCCATGACCATGTAAATCCACAAACAAAGCCTGAGGATATTTTAGTAAAATCTTTGTAATAAAACTATCAATGCTTAAATGATAATTATTCCAAATAGATGCAATAGAACTATTGCTACAAGTAGCTTCATTAATTTCTCTATTTTGATCAAGCTTTGTACGTTTTAAATAACTAATTACCAAATACGGTTGAATAGCATAATCTGCTTTACATACGCTGTCAATTGCATTAGCTAATTCTATAGTGCGGCTATCTGTAACAGTTGTAATGTTAGGGCATGTTCTATCAGAAATGCTTGAAGGGTTATCAGTACCACCATGCGGCACACTAATAATTAAAGGCATATTACCGTATTGTACTTCGGTGTAAAAGTCTAGCTTTTTTTTAGTTACAATGTCTTTAGGGGGTTCAATAAAAGGCTTGTCTGGCTTGCAGCTAACTGGTAAAATCAATAAAAAAATAACACTAACTAACTGGGCATTTTTCATGATAATTGATTAATTCAATCGGCGTTTTTACAAATTCGTAACCAGCATATTTTATATTAATTTCATCTAACACAGCTAAAATTTCATCAACGCTTTCAAGGGTTACTAATCTTAACCTATAATCTTTAATACCTGGCAAGCCCTTTAAATAGTTGGTGTAGTGCCTACGCATTTCAAAAATACCCACTTTAGGCCCTTTCCACTCAAATGAACGATGTAAATGTTTTTTGCACACTTCCACTCTATCCTCAACCGTTGGCGATGGTAGGTGCTCACCCGTTTTTACAAAATGTTTTATTTCATTAAATATCCATGGGTAGCCAATCGCTGCTCTTCCAATCATAATACCATCTACCCCATATTTATTTTTATATTCAACAGCTTTTTCTGCACTATCAATATCGCCATTGCCAAAAATGGGGATGGTAATTCTTGGGTTTTCTTTAACCTTAGCAATTAACTCCCATTGTGCTTCTCCTTTATACATTTGGGCCCTAGTACGGCCATGTATAGCAAGGGCTTTTATGCCAGCATCTTGCAAACGCTCTGCTACTTCTTCAATATTTTTAGTATGATCATCCCAGCCTAATCTTGTTTTAACGGTAACGGGTAGCCTAGTACTTTTTACGCAAGCAGTTGTTAAACGTATCATTAAATCAACATCTTTTAGTACACCAGCACCAGCACCTTTTAGTGCAACTTTTTTTACAGGGCATCCAAAATTTATATCTAATAAATCGGGGTTGGTAGCATCTACAATTTTAGAGGCTAAAGCCAGGCTATCCTCATCGCCTCCAAAAATTTGAATACCCACAGGTTTTTCATAATCAAAAATATCAAGCTTTTGGCGGCTTTTAATAGCATCTCTAATTAGGCCTTCGCTGCTAATAAATTCGGTATACATCAAATCTGCACCTTTATCTTTACACACCGCCCTAAATGGCGGATCGCTAACATCTTCCATAGGTGCAAGCAATAAGGGAAAATCTGGTAACTCAATATTATCGCCAATTTTTATCATGTTTTGTTTGATTATGTAACCACAGATTAAAAAGATTTTTTACACAGATTATCACAAATTGTTTTCTTCTTTGTTTCTGTGGCAATAAATCTTTGCTTCTGAGGCAATTGCTTATTTTTGCTTCAAAATTACAACATAATAATGGCACATACAGCTACACGTAAAATTTCGTACCTGGGGCAAGCAGGTATTTTAGGCGGTTTAATAGTGGGTGGCTTAGCTGTGGCGGCATTGGTGCAGTTTATTGGTATGTCGGGCACAATAAATTTAGCCGAGTTAGATAAGTTAGATTCTAAAGTATTTATGGATAAATTATTGGTACCCGAAAATGCTAATCTTTTAAGGGTACTCCAATTTTTATCTACCTTAATAATGATGTTTTTGCCAACCTATATTTATGCCAAAATTTGCCATGCAAAACCGTTTGTGCATTTAGGATTAGTTAAAAAGCCAACAGTAGCACAATTCGTTATGGTTATATTAATTGTATTGGCCTGCTTACCCATAATAGGCGCTTTGCAAGAAGCTATGAAATTAATACCCTTTAGCAAAGAAACCTTAGTAATATTTCAAAAAGCCGAAGATGATTATTTTAAACAAATTTTAGTAATTGGTAAAATGAATAGCTTTGGCGAATATGTATTATCGTTAGCCATGATAGCCTTACTACCAGCTATTTTTGAAGAAGTTTTATTTAGAGGCGGCATACAGAATTTATTAAGCCGTTGGTCAAAAATACCCATATTATCTATTTGTATTACGGCAGCTATATTTAGTTTTGTACATGGCAGTTATATTGGGTTTTTACCAAGGTTTGTTTTAGGTTTTGTGTTGGGGTGGCTTTTTTATAGAACAGATAAATTGTGGCTGAGTATTTTAGCCCACTTTATAAACAATGCCCTTGGCGTTACTATGATGTATGTTATGACAAAGATGGGAAAGCCCATTACACCTAACTCTATGGAAGAAAGTTTTCCTATACTGATAGGAGTAGCAGCGTTGGCAACACTTATTGGCTTATTGCATGCTTTTGATAAAATAAGCAAAAAAGATATTGATAAACCTGGGTTAGAAGTAGCGTTACCCGGTTATATTAACCCTAACAACCCGTTTGAAAAAAATTATGTAGCTAAAGAAAATAACCCCCAATAAATTTATGGCATTAAATATAGATACCTTAAAAATCCGTAGCCTTACTGCATTAATTTTTGTAGCCATAATGTTGATGGGGTTGTTATGGAATTTTTGGAGTTTTGTTTTATTGTTTACTATTATACATTTTGGTTGTTGGTATGAATATGTAAAGCTGATAAAGAAAATATACGGCAAAAATGTTTTGTATTTTTTATTAGGCTTGATTTATATAACGATGCCAATTGTTATGATGATTGATGTAGCACACAAATGGCACATATATACAACTGATAATACTAATTATGTTGAGTTTCTTAAAATAATACCTTGTCTAATCATTTTTTCCATTTGGATAAACGATACTATGGCCTACCTAGTAGGTTCTGTAATTGGTAAAACACCTTTCTCTAAAATATCACCAAAAAAGACTTGGGAGGGTACGATTGGTGGGGCAATACTTTGTGTTATTGTAATTTCACTAATTGCCTATTTTACAGAACTTATCAAAGTAAAAAATGCAGCTATCATAGCAGCACTTTGTGCAATATTTGGCACCCTCGGCGATTTATTCGAAAGCAAACTTAAACGTATGGCAAATGTAAAAGACAGTGGTAGTTTTATGCCAGGCCACGGCGGCTTTTTAGATCGGTTTGATAGTTTACTATTTGCAGTACCTGCTGTTTGGATTTATATAAAGCTGTTTTTATAGGTGTAAGGTCACTATCTAGTACTTTAAAAACTACTGACTTTGCTTAGTTAATAAATACCTAGGTAAAAAAATTTTCAACTAACAACTATAAGTTATCTTTGCTGCTCAAAACAACTGCATGACAATTCATAGAGAAGGGTATAAATCCATTGCCATTGGCACACTAATTTTCGGTTCAATCAACTTTGTTTGTTGGTATTTTTTTAGTGCATCGCTACCCCTTTTGTGTTGGGTAATATTTGCTGTCACACTTTTTGTACTGCTTTTTTTAGTTTCTTTTTTTAGAATACCTAATAGAGTGTTTACTATAAACGAAAACCAACTTATTGCCCCTGCCGATGGTAAAGTAGTGGTAATTGAAGAAACAGTAGATGTAGAATATTTTAAAGATAAACGATTACAGGTTTCGGTTTTTATGAGCCCGGCTAACGTGCATGTAAATCGTAATCCGTTAAGTGGAGAGGTGGTTTACAATCAATACCATAAAGGCAAATTTTTAGTAGCTTGGGATCCTAAAAGCAGTACAGATAATGAACGCCATAGTGTAGTTATTAAAAAAGGGAATACAGAGGTTTTAGTAAAACAAATTGCAGGGGCACTAGCAAAGCGTATTGTAAATTATTTAAGTGTTGGGCAAAAAGTTAACCAAACAGATGAGTTTGGCTTTATAAAATTTGGTAGCAGGGTAGATTTGTTATTACCCGTTGGCACAAAAATTAATGTACAATTAAATGAGGTGGTTAAAGGTGGGGTTACGGTAATAGCTACACTATCGTAATTTAACCGCATATTTACTCAGGTTACTGCACAGATATTACGACAAGTTTAGTATAAAGGTTTTTTAAATCTGTGTCTATCTGTGAAAAAATCAGTGTCATCAGTGGTTCAATCCCAATATTTTAACATTTTTAACTTTGCTACGCTATTATATTCATCTATTTTTACATTGATTAATCACAATAAATTATACAAAAATGAAAAAGTTTTTATTATTAGCTACTGCTGCTTTATTAGTAACAGGTGTTGCAATAGCAGACAATGGCAAAAAGAAAAAGAAGAAATGTGCAAAAGGTCAAACTTGTTGCGCTAAAGACAAAGCAACTGCTGTAACTACAACTAAAAAAGCATGTTGCAAAGACAAACAAAGCGAAACTAAAACTGCAGAAGTTAAAATGTAATTAAACCCCTTGGGTTAGTAAGCCTCTCATAAACTGAGGGGCTTTTTTATTTCTATTATTTGCACTACTAGCGAAACCTGCCTTTGCCGGCAGGCAAAGGCAGTAGAAAATCAAAAAATATCCTCCAACTCTTTTAAATGTGTCACTATATAAGTGGGTTGCAAATTTGTAGTAGCATTTATATGATTTACAAAAACACTATCCATTCCGGCGTTAATTGCTCCGCTAATATCGGCATCTAAATTATCGCCTAGCATTATGCTCTCTTTTAAGGGAGCATTTGCAGTTTTTAGGGCGTATTCAAAAATTGCTGCATTTGGTTTTACACTATTACTTTCTTCGCTTGTAATTATATGGGTAAAAAAATGAGTAAGGTTACTGTACTTTAACTTATTATGTTGTACTTCTTTAAAGCCATTAGTAATTAAATGTAATTGATAATTTTTTTGTTTTAAGTAAGTAAGAATTTCTACGGTATACGGAAAAAGTTTATCTCTAGTAGGTAACAAATCTAAAAAATGGCTACTTAACTCCTTGGCCAAATTTTCATTCCCAATCTTAAAATCAAGTAAAGCAAAATACATTCGTTTCCACTTTAACTCATCGGCTTTTATTTTACCAGTATTGTATTTGCTCCATAATAGTTCGTTGTGGTATAAATATTGTTTAAAAAATACTTCAAAACTAGTAGATAACAGTTCTCCTAATTGTTGTTCGGCATATATTTTTGATAAGGAATCTTTGCAGTTCGTTTCAAAATCCCATAGGGTATGATCTAAGTCAAAAAAGAGGTGTTTGTATTTTTGCATTTAATAAATTAGTTATTGAAAATTGAAGTGTAAATTTACATAACTAAAATAACCTTACCATAACTTAACTATAAATAATGTACGTAGTAATTACAGGAGCATCAAAAGGGATAGGAAAAGCCTTAGCAAAAAAATTTGCGGCAAATGGCTACAATTTAATTTTGTGCTCAAAAGGCGAGCTAGACTTATATAAAACCATGCAGGAGTTGCAAACAGCCTTTCCTGCTATAGAAATAAAAGCAAAACCATTTGATTTAAGTATTGATGCTAAAGCATTTGGCGATTGGGTATTAGACAATAATAGTACTCCAACTATTCTAATAAATAATGCTGGTTATTTTGAGCCTGGTAATGTTTATAACGAACCAGAGGGCTTGTTAGAAAAACAAATAGAAACAAATTTATACAGCGCCTACCATCTTACTCGTAAGTTATTACCTAAAATGATGGAGGCGGCAAGTGGTCATATATTTAATATTTGTTCTGTAGCATCTTTACAAGCGTATTCAAATGGGGGTGCATATAGCATAAGTAAATTTGCCTTGGCAGGGTTTAGTAAAAACTTACGTCAAGAAATGTTAGCACACAACATTAAAGTAACAGCTGTTTACCCAGGGGCAGTACTTACTAATAGTTGGGGTAATTTTGATAATAGTAAAAATAGAATTATGGAGGCAAATGATATTGCTGATATGGTTTTTGCAGCTTCTCAATTATCAATTGGTGCCTGTGTAGAGGAAATTGTATTAAGGCCGCAACAAGGCGATTTGTAATACCATCTTTATTTTATTAGTAGCCCAACGGGTTACGTTGAAATATTAGATGGTATTATGCCGACAGAAAAGACGAACCTACTGCAAACACAAAAATGGTTTTAAGGAAAGATGAAAAAGTAGAACAAGAGGGAATTGTGGAAAAACAACAAAGGATAAATAAAGACTGGTTAGTGCTATCTACAAATTGCGCAACTACAAATGATAAAATAAATGTAAATATTATAAACCAAACAAGGAAGTAGCTACTGCATTGGAAATGTATTTATATAATCCATTTGCAGAAAAAATGTCATTGGGAATTATGTACGAAAAGGGCGTAGCAATTGTAAGGTCTTTAACTGCTATAAGTAAAGTGAAGACAGCAACTTAATCTTCCATAAATTTATACCCAATACTTCTTACAGAAAAAAAGTACTTTGGATTACGGCTATCTTCCTCGAAGTACTTTCTAAAATTTAAAATAAAATTATCTATTGTTCTTGTAGTAGGATAAACATTGTAGCCCCATACTGCTTGTAAAATTTTTTCTCTGGTAACTACTTCATTTTTATTTTCAATCAAAAGTTTTAGTAGCTGTACTTCTTTTTTTGTTAAAAAAATAGTTTTACCCTCTTTATCAATACACTCTAATGATTTAAAATTTATTTTATTTTTTCCAAAACTATACACTTCTTCAATAGGTGTTCTGCTGGCTAACCGTTCGCTTTTAACAAGTAGTTTATTAACTCTTAATAAAAGTTCTTCTAAATTAAAGGGCTTGCTTAAGTAATCATCTGCTCCTTTTTTTAAGCCTAAAATTCTATCGGCACTTGTATTTTTTGCACTTAAAATAAGAATAGGTAAATCTGGATGGCTTAATCGTACCGTTTCACAAACGCTAATTCCGTCTATTTCTGGTAGCATTACATCTAAAATCATTAAATCAAAATACTCTTGTTGTACAAATTTTAAGGCCTCTGCACCATCGTACGCACTGCTAACATCATAGTCTTCTAATTCCAAGTTAAGCTTCAAGGCTTCTTGTAAATTTTCTTCATCTTCTACTAATAGTATCGATTTTTTTTTACTCATTGTTACGTACTCAAGGGTAATACAATTTCAAAATTACTTCCATTTGGTAAATTATCTGTCACAGATATGTTGCCTTTATGTTTACCTATAATATTTTTAGTTAAATACAAGCCTAAGCCAGTGCCTTTTGCCCCTTTTGTAGCCGCATTACCTACCCTATAAAATTTGTCGAATATTTTTTGTTTGTCTAATTGGCTTATTCCTTTACCCTTATCAATTACTTGCAAAGTAGTTTGATTATTACGGACAAATAAATTTATTAGTATTTCAGATTCTTTAGGGGAATATTTAATGGCATTATCTATTAAATTATTTACTGCAATTTGTAGCAACATTCTATCCCCAATTATAAAGTTATTTTCATTTATATTTTTTATAAATTGGTGAGAAGAGAATCTATTTTTATACTCAGCAATACTAGTTTCTAGTAATTCACTTAAATTCACATCTTCATTCGTTAAAGAATAATTTGATGCATCAATTTGTGATGATAGTAACATATTATTGCAAAGCGAATTTAACCGGTTAGCTTCTTGTAACGTATTTTGTATTAACTTTTGTTGTTGAGGCTCTTCTAACTTTCTTTTTTGTAGTGTTTCTAAATTTAGTGTAGCTACAGCAATGGGGGTTTTCAATTCATGGGTAAGCGCCATCATAAAATGTTGTTGTTCTTTACTAAAACGTAGTTGCTTACGCACCGCTCTAAAAATAAAAATAGCACCAGCTAGTATTAATAAAAAAAAAGTTATTCCTTCGCCAAGGTATTGAAACGTTTTTCTTTTTTGTTGGTTTTTTAGTTGTTGAATATCTTTAGTGTAGCTTATGCTAGTGGTGTTTAATTGCTGCATTTTATAAATTGCCATTTGTTTATTTTGCTTATTTAAAGCAACAAACCACCATACTAAGGCAGCAATAATGTAGGCTAGTAAAACCCAATAAATAATAAAAATGGTATTTAATTTTTTTTGCTTTGCCATAAAATGCAAAGGTAAAGTATAAAAGTGGTAAGGCTAATTCCTAATATCCAACCCCCAACTTAGTTTGGTACGTAAGGTTTGTAAAAAATTATTTTCGTTTAGGCGTATAAGGTTTAGTGCAAAGGTTTCTTTTTTTACTGCCAATTGAATTTCCTTAGCAACTAATTCTCTACGGCTGTCTAAGGTGCAAATAAATCCATCTGTTCTACCTTCTACCTCAAACGAAATGATAGAATTATCCGGAACAATAATTGGGCGTATGTTAAGGTTGTGTGGAGACACAGGTGTAATTACAAAACTTGCACTATCTGGAAAAACAACAGGGCCGTTACAACTTAGCGAATAACCTGTGCTTCCCGTTGGGGTGGCAACAATTAATCCATCTGCCCAAAATGTATTTAAAAATTCACCATTTAAATAGGTATGAATTTTTATCATTGGAGAAGTATCTTTTTTGTGAATGGTAAATTCGTTTAAGGCGTAAGGGGCATCACTAAATAATGAAGTATTACTTGATAAATGTATTAACGTTCTTTCATCAACCACATACGATTGATTGACTAAAGCCTTTACAGCTTCTTGTATTTCGGCCTTACCTATGTTTGCTAAAAAACCCAATCTACCATAATTTATGCCTACTACTGGTGTACCGGTATCTTTAACTAAGGTAACTGTATCTAACAAAGTACCATCGCCGCCTAAGCTTATTATGCAACTAATGGTTTCATCTAAATCGGTACTGGAATTAAACGTACTGTACTTTTTTAGTTGAAGAGAGGAATAAAATTGGTTGAAAAAATCTTGATAAAAAACAGGTTCTACGCCATACTTATCTAATTCGTCTAACAACAATTTAAAATCTTGATGTTGAGAATTTTCTATCCCTCTGCTGTAAATTGCAATACGCATTAGTACAAGTTGAAATTTTAAAAACCACTTTGAAAACGTAAAAATAAACCCTTTTCGTTTAATTGGTTAAAACTATATTCAAATTTAATGCTAAAATCATAAAAGGTTAGCATGTCAACACCAAAGCCACCTGAATACAATAGCTTGTTATTTAAACTTGATGCATTGTATTTGCTATAAATATAGCCAAAATCGGTATAAGTTTTTGCAAAAAAGGTAAACGGAATTTTATCATTCTTTTTCAAGAAAAAAGGAATGCCAAATGGCAATTTTACTTTAAATGCAGCAATTTTCTTTTTTAGGGTTGCTTTGTTTAACATGTATGCTACACCATCTATTGTATATAACTCTAGCCCACGTAAAAATGCATTACCATAACCAAGACCACGTTGGTTTATGTAAGCTTGCTTAAATGGAAGTTTAATAGAAGCTGCTACACCATTACTAAAATACCAATTTCTACCAAGATCTATAAACTTATTATAACCACCCTCAAACGCTAACATATTTAATTTTCCACTAAAACCTAATCCTTTTTTTAAAATGCCCATAAAACTAGTATTACCTGTTAAAGGGTAAGCTACATTATTTACATTGGAGTGTATATAATTGTACGAAAAGTTGGGGAAGTTAATGGTGGATTTTGCAGCACCTAAATAATTTGAATTGTATTTTAAGTGAATAGAATCGCTAACTTTTAAATAGGTAAAAGCTCCTCCAAAAATGTGGGTATTAAATACTCCTTTACGAATACGGTATGATGCATTAATAGTTAAATTTTTACTTACAAAAGAGTTTATAGAAGCGTCTTTTGTAGATTTTGTGGAGAAAAAAAGTAGACTGTTGTTCGTTGATGAAGTTGAGTAATTTACTTCTCTTGTTTGAGAAAAATTTACTCCTACAGAAAAACCTTCGGTGAGCGCTTTATTGCTGTATGGAGCGGTGTAAAAAAAGGATAGCCCCCTAGTGTAGCCATTTAATAGGTAAAAACGTAACTGATCTCTTCGGCCACTTATATTGTAATCTGCAAATTTTACACCGTATACTACTCGTTGTAAATCGGCATTATATGTTTTTATCCATTCGTTAATACTTCTATCTACCAACTTAAATTGTGGGGTAGGAAATATATACCAACGCTCTTTTACTTCAATTTCTATTGCTATAGTAAATGCATCTACTGCAAGGGTATTTATTTTTACCTCATTAAATAAGGTGGTGTTATAAATATTTTGCCTTGCTTGTTCTAACTTTTTATACAGCGTTGTAATAATAATTGAGTCGCCTTCTTTTAATTGAGCTTCTCTTAGTATAATATAATCTTTTGTTTTTTTATTGCCTTTTACAGTAATCTTATTTACGTGAAGGTGTAGGGAGGAATCTATATTGCTTTTAGTATGAACAATATCGTTAAATGCTAATTGTGCTTTACAGTTTTGGGAGAGTACAAAAAATATAAAGCAAAAAATAATATTTTTTAATACACCCATTTGTTTGTTTTGCTTAAATGTAGTTTGCGTAAAAATAGGGGATAACAATTTATTACGAACAGTATAGGAAAGAGATAACCTAAATATCTAGATAGTTCATTAAATGCTTGTAATTGCTATGAATTTCATTTTCAAATAATTCGGTACCAAAGTAGTAAAGTACATCATAATCGTATCGTTCAAAAGTAGATACAATGGAAGAAATTTCTTTTTTATTAATGTGTATCGTTACGGTAAATAAGCCCGTATCTTTTTGTGTGGTTGTATTTAAATGTAAAATAGTAGCATCGTTACTCTCTACAATTCTACTAATTTCAGAAATAGCAAAACTAGTACGTTCCATTTCTAAAATAATAATACCGCCAATTTCGTTTGTTCCGGCAAAGTTGCCTAATGCTTTTAACAAATCGGATGTAGTAATTACGCCTAAAAAATCTTTAGCCTGACTAATAACAGGAACTACAGTAGTATCAAATTGGTTACTACAATTTACTGCATTTAAAAAATGCTCATTTTCAAAAACAGATGGATTTGTAAAGGCTTCTTGCATTAATTCAATTGGCATTTTTTCCTCTTCTACATCTAGTAAGTCTTCTTCGCTTACCATGCCTAAATACTTACTATCGGCAACTACAGGCAAATGCGTTACTCTAAAATCGTTTATTAATTGCAAGGCTTTTCCCACACTATCTTGCAACTGTAATCGGGGAATATTGTTATTGATTAGCTCTATGGTAAGCATTTAATAATAATTATTTAATGAATACTTGTTAAACGTAAAATAAAAATTAACGATTACAAATAAAGACAAAAATTTTTGTTAAACTGTTGTAGGCGATTTTAATTTATCTAAAAAGCCACTCAATATTTTATTAAACTCAACGGGTACTTCCATCATAGGGGCATGGCCGCACTTATCTACTAAATGTAATTCGCTATTTGGAATTAATTTGTTAAACTCTTTACCTACAAATGGAGGAGTAATTATATCGTTATTGCCCCAAATTAAGCAAGTGGGTTGTTGTATTTGGCTTAACTCTTCTCCTAAATTACTACGAATAGCACTTTTTGCTAAGGTAATAATTTTTATAACTTTTAAACGGTTATTTGTAATTTCAAAAACTTCATCAACCAACTCATCCGTGGCCATTGATGGGTTGTAAAAAGTTAAAGCAGTTTTATTACGTATATATTCTTTATCGCCTCGTTTTGGGTAGGTATCTCCCATGCCATTTTCAAACAATCCACTACTACCTGTTAATATAAGCGATTTAACCTTTTCTGGATTTTTTAAAATGTGTACTAAAGCTACATGCCCCCCTAAGGAGTTACCTAATAAATGTATATTGTTGTAATTGCGATGCTCAATAAATTTTTGAACGAACTTTTGTAAACCTCCTACTGAAGTATGCAATAAATCCATTTCTAATAGGGGCAACATTGGAACAATTACTTTATTTCTTATTTTAAAATATTCGATCAGTGGCTCAAAATTGCTAAGGGCTCCAAACAAACCATGCAAAAGCATTAGTGGTTCACCCTCTCCTACTTCAATAAAATTAAATTTCCCGTCTTTTCGTATTTCGTAGCTCATTTGTTAGTTTAAATAAACATTCTTTCTTATGCAAAATAATTGATTTACATCAAAAATGTACATTTAAAGTAATATTGATAAATAGAGTAGCCTCTTTTACTTATTTTATTAGGGGATATTAGTTGATTCCTTACCAAAAAAATTACTTAATTCAGCAAACATATCTTTAAAAATTGGAATTACAGTACCAATGCTATTCATAACCTTTGGCCCTATTGGGCTTAGGTAAGAATATGTACTAGAAGCCTCTATAACTGAGGGTTGTATCAATTGAATTTTTTCGATGTAAAATAAAAATAAGCTAAAAATTATAATGTATAGCGCTATGTAAAATGCAATACCGCCTATTTTATTTACCCAACCTAATAGGGCTAGTTGAAATGTTTTTTCTATCAACCTTGCTCCCCAACGAACTAATAAAATAACTATAAAAAAAACTAACGCAAATGAAATAAAGGGCAACCATTTGGTATTTACACTTACACTATTCCCTAACCAACTTGCTACAGCAGTAGATAATTTTAATGCGGCTGCTAACCCTATAATAAATGCAACTATTGAAAATACAGCAATTATAAGCCCTTTTTGAAAGCCTTTAATACAAGCCATAATTAATAGTATTGCAAAAACTATATCTATTAACATATTAGTTAGTTAGTAATTCTTTTACAATTGTGCTTATCGTTTTACCATCGGCTTTTCCTGCTAATTGCTTACTAGCTGCACCCATCACTTTACCTAAATCGGCTGCTGATGTTGCACCAATTTCTGTAATTAGTTTAGCAACAGCTTCTTTAATTTCGGCTTCAGTTAATTGCTTTGGTAAAAATTTTTCTATAACAGCCATTTCTTCTCTCTCCTTAACTGCTAAATCTTCTCTACCTTGTTTCTCAAAAATTTCTAACGAATCTTTTCGTTGCTTCATCATTTTTTGTAAAAACTTTTGTTCTGTTGCTTCATCAATTTCTCCCCCTGCACCCGGTTCGGTTTTAGCTTTAATAATTTCAGCTTTAATAGCTCGTAAACCTCTTAGTACACCTTCGTTTTTACTTTTCATGGCATCTTTCATTTCTGCCATTATGTTTTGTTCTAAGCTCATATAATTCTTAATTTTTTGGTGTTTGTTAAACTTGGTTAAGAAGATCAGGTTTGTCTTTTGTTTATTTTCTATTACCCATTTTCCTTCAACTGGCTTTGCCTAAATTTTTCAAAAAAGTTTTTTGCAAATGTTTTCATATCATCACAAAGCTCTTGATTTTGTGTAGCTCTTTTAAACGTATCGGCCATGCTTATAAGCATTTGGTAATAAAAATCGGCCATTTCATCTACCATCATTTCTTTTGTCCAAAGGTCAATTCGCATGGCAGTTTTATCATTAGCATCCCAAAAGGCAATACACATAGCTTTTGCTTTTTGAGCCATATCGGCACTGCTATCTGTAGCTTGCCAACTAATTTGTTCCGGCACTTTATTAGGGTCTAATAGTACATCTATTTTTATGGTAGATTGATTCATAATAAGTTAATTCTTTTTTTACAAATGTACTATGTTTTCAAAAAATTAAAAATCATAAATTATTTTTCCTAGAGATAGGGTAGATTTTTGTGCAATTAAACTAAAAGGCAACAAAAAGAGCACAGCAATAACTACTTTTTTAAACATGTAAATAGAATTATAAATAAAATGTAGTAGGTAAAGATAAGCTTTGTAAGATGCCAATTTTAATACACCATACGCTCTAGCTCCTCAACTGTTTTTTCTATCGTATATATAATACTAAATTCAACTCCTTTTTTAATTAATTGATTACGATAGTTTTCATCTTTATAAAGCAAAATCATTTTATCGGCATAAGCAGTAATATCGATAGATGTAGCATAACCAACACTATCGTTAAAAATGGCTTGCACCCCGTTATTTTTATTTGTAATTACAGGCACATGGCATTGCATAGCTTCTAGTATTTGGATAGGAAAATTTGTTGTACAATATGGAAAGAAAAAACAATAGGATGCCGATAAAACTTTTGCATATTCATCAACAAAAATATTGGTTAATAACTGCACATCCTCTTTGTATTTGTAGTTAGATAGTTGCTGTGTTAATTTGGTAGTTAAGTTGTTTGTTGTAGAAACAATTAATAAGTTCAAATTACTTTTTTGCCATTTTTTAAATTGGGTAAAGGCTTTTAATAAAATAATAAAATCTTGCTCATCAATGAATGTCGCATTAACCAAAAAATAATCATTGCCTTTAGTGACCCTATTTTTAATCTCTTGTTGATGTTGCCAAGGGCAAGGAACAAAATTAGCATTTGCACCTACAGATAGTTCACAAACAAGAGGCTGTATTGATGGAAATGTACCACAAATTTTTTCTTTTGCAGCCTTACTTGTTACTATTATTTTTTTAGCCTTTAATAAGTTAGCCTCTATGTTTTTTTTACAATAGGCTGTTACTTTATCTGTAAATAGCTTAGTTGGGCCGTCTACTTCTATGTTATTTAAAAATAAAAATTGAGGTAAATTAGTTCTTAAACTAACAATAGCATCTGTATTTATATAAGTAGTAGCATTTAATTTTTTTAAAATCCTAGGTATTTTTATGTTGTACCAATAAGCCCAAAATAAAACAGCTTTTGGCTGTTTTCCTAAAATATAGGTGGAACAATTGTTGGGTAAGGTGTGTAGAATAGTATTTTTATCTTGCACTAAAAAAATAAACTGTTGTGTAGGTTTTAGTTGAGCTAGTTCAATAAAACAATCTACAATAAAGCCATTGTTAACGCTGTTTTGTGTTGAGGTATTTACAACAATAATCATTTAGTGGTAAGCACCTATTTAAGTACTTTAATTTTTACGGTTTCTATTCTGGTATCGCTTACATTTAAAATATCGTATTGGTAATTACCAATAATTATTCTATCTTTTTCCTTAGGTATTTGTTCGTTATTTTGAATAATATAGCCCGATAACGTCTCTGTTTCTTCTGTTTCTAAAAAAAATAATTTGTATTTTTCAATGATATAATCCAGCTCCAATCGGCCGCTAAAAATAAATTCATTTGTAGCTAATTGTTTTTCTACAAATTCTTCGGTATCGTATTCATCTTTAATATCGCCAAATATTTCTTCTAATAAATCTTCCATAGTTACAATGCCAGCAGTACCGCCAAACTCATCTATTACCCAAGCAATACTTTTACGTTCTTTAGTAAATTTATTCATTAAATCGGTTGCACTCATACTTTCTGGTACCGTTGGTATAGGTAATAAAATTTCTTGTATGGTTGATGGTTTTTTAAACATATCTAACTGGTGTACATAACCTAAAATGCTATCAATATTTTCATCAAATACGACTAGTTTACTTAATTGTGTTTGAATAAATTTTTGTTTTACCTCATCTATTGAACTACTATTTTTAATGGCTTCAATTTCTCTACGAGGAATAAGGCATTCTCTTAATTTTACTTCTCTAAGCGATAAAGCATTTTCAAATAATTCTTTATTTAATTCACTTGTTTCCTCCTCTTCTTGGCTTTTATTTTGTTGCATAAAGTACTCCAAATCAACCTTGCTAAATACCTCTTTTTTTTCGTTTAATTTTATGTTGAAAAGATATTTTAGCATCCACTCTGCTGCATTTACAAAAAAAGAAGCAACACCAGAAAAAAGCGAATAAAAAAATTGCATCATACTTGCAATAACTCCGTTGCTTAATAACGATGATGATTTTGCTCTAAAGAGGGCTTTAAAAACAAATTCTATTAGTAAAAGTAATAGGGTAGATACAGCAGTTTCAACCGCTAAACGTACATAGGTATTTGTACCATTAAAATTTTTCCAAAGTAATTGTTGTAATAAGCCACTACATAGTAATCCATATATAACTAATACAATGTTAAATCCTATTAAGGTTGTGCCAATAAATTTTGTTGGTTTTTCATTAAATAAGGCCCAAGTTTTGCCTGAATAGGTGCCTTGTTTTTTTCTTAGCTCAATAGATAATTTATCTGCCGAAACAAAAGCAATTTCTATACCCGAAAAAAAGCCAATGAGCAATAAAGAAACAATTATTGCAATTAGGGATAACACATATTCCATACTATAAAAATACAAAAGTTATCCTAAAGGCTAACCCTTCATGAAATTTGATACAATTTCAGTTGCTTCTTGGCATGCAGTTTCCAAATGATTGTTTGTAATTACTTTATTAAAATGCTCTTTAAACGAAAGTTCATAAGCAGCCTTGTTGATTCTAGCTTGTAAAGAAGCTTCTGTTTCTGTACCTCTTGCCAATAACCTATTTTTAAGCTCACCAACCGAGGGGGGTTCAATAAATAGCGATAAAGAAGTATGCGGATATTGCTGTTGTACATGTATTGCCCCTTTTACATCAATATCTAAAACAGGTATTTTGTGTTGATCCCAAATTTTTTGAAGTTCGCTTTTTAACGTACCGTAATATTTTCCTTCGTAAACCATTTCCCATTCCACAAAATCGTTATGTTGAATATGTTCTTTAAAATCCTCTTCTGTCATAAAATGATAATCTACTCCATCTTTTTCATTAGCTCTAGGCTTACGAGTAGCAGCACTTACCGAAAAAGCTAATTGTGAAAACTGGTGCATTAAATGCCTAGTGATAGATGTTTTACCAGCACCCGATGGGGCGGTAATAATGAGTATTTTATGTTGAGTATTATTCATTTATTGGCCAGGTAAAAAATACATTAATATATTTTTTTTATTTGCTACACTACTTAGCGTCATATCATTTTCGGTAATCGAATTTATGGTATAATTATTTGTATTGTTGTTTACATTTGTAATGCAGGTTAATGTTTTTTCTTTCTCATTAATGGTGTAAGTGCCTTGTACAATGGTTCTGCCAGCAGCACTGGTTGTATAACTACCATCTTTATTAAACGTCCAGCTAAGGCTTTTTAAGGCAGCTTCCATTGCAGCCACTTTTGCTGAATCTTCTGGGGTTTGAAATTTAGTGTCAACAGGGTCTAAATTATCTACCTTAACACAATCCCATTTTTTGGTAATAAGTTGTTGGGTTTTGTTTTGGCAAGAAGAAAAAATAACAAGTATAAAACTTAATATGGTTAATAATAGTTTCATTATAATTTAATTTACTCGTTTAATATCTGCACCCAAATTTCGTAAACGTTCGTCAATATTTTGATATCCTCTATCAATTTGTTCAATATTTTGAATAATACTTTTGCCACTTGCACTTAATGCAGCAATTAACAAAGCTACACCAGCTCTAATGTCTGGGCTGC
The DNA here is from genome assembly GCA_903837525.1 of uncultured Bacteroidota bacterium. Classification (GTDB taxonomy): domain Bacteria; phylum Bacteroidota; class Bacteroidia; order Chitinophagales; family Chitinophagaceae; genus Ferruginibacter. The sequence continues at coordinate 58,457 of CAILUU010000038.1, forward strand.
TCATAGTTATACCCCGTAGCTTTTGTTCTCTTTCTAAGCCAATTACAACGGCACGGTGAGGATCACACAAAATAATTTGGGCACCCATATCAATTAGCTTATCTACAAAAAACAAACGACTTTCAAACATTTTTTGATGTATTAACACACTGCCATGTGCTTGTGTGGCCGTTACTAATACAATGCTTAATAAATCGGGTGTAAAGCCTGGCCAAGGGTGGTCGTAAATGGTAAGCACACCACCATCCATATATTTTTGTATGTGGTAACTATCTTGCGATGGTATGTGAATATCATCGCCATTAAAATTTAGTTGAATACCTAACTGCTGAAACTTTTCGGGAATAATTCCGAGGTGTTCTATGCCTGCATTTTTAATAGTAATATCACTTTGTGTCATTGCGGCAAGGCCAATAAAACTACCCACTTCAATCATATCGGGTAACATTTTATGTGTACAGCCCCCTAAACTTGAAACGCCATGTACAATAAGCATATTACTACCAATGCCTGTAATATTTGCACCCATGCTATTTAGCATTCGACAAAGCTGTTGTATGTATGGCTCACAAGCAGCATTGTAAATAGTGCTTGTGCCACTAGCTAACACTGCTGCCATCAAAATATTTGCAGTACCTGTTACACTAGGTTCATCTAATTGCATTAAGGTACCTTCTAAACCTGTGGTGCTTAAATGAAAAAAGCCATCTTCATTATATGTAAATGTTGCGCCTAATTTTTCAAAACCTATTATATGTGTATCTAACCTGCGGCGACCAATTTTATCGCCACCAGGCTTTGGTATATAAGCTTTTTTAAACCTTGCTAACATGGGGCCAGCAAGCATTATAGAGCCACGTAGCTTCCCACTTTTTTTATGATAGTCTGGGCTGTTTAAATAATCAACGTTTACATTAGCGGCTTTAAAAATGCAAGTATCTCTACTTACTCTATTTAGCTGCACACCCATCTCTCCCAATAACTCTATCAATAAATTAACATCTATAATATCTGGAATATTAGTAATGGTTACTTCTTCGGCTGTTAATAATACTGCCGAAATTATTTGTAAGACTTCGTTTTTTGCACCTTGTGGTGTTATTTCGCCGCTTAATTTTTTACCACCTCTAACTTCAAATGATTGCATTACTTTTTATAATTTTTCGTCCACTAAATATTTACCGATAAAAAATACCTGACGTAGTTAAACATCAGGTATTTTAAAATTAACGTAATTCGTTTAAATTAGTGGTATTGTATTTAATATCTTTTCTTAAAATTTCTATTATTACTATTTCTATTATCGCTTCCGCCGCTTCTGTTATCTCTATTACCACCAAATGAGCTTCTGTTATTATCTCTTCCAGTACTTCCTCCTCTGTTATCTCTACTACCACTAAAATTTTTACGATAGTTATTATTGCTTCTACCGCTACCATATTCCTCTGTTCTATTATCGGTACGGTGTTTTACAAAGGGGCGGTTGTTAAATTCTAATTCGCCTTTTGTAATAGAGGAAAGTTCGGCTTGTATCGTATCATCATGCACTAATTCTTTGTGCCAATTGCTATACGTAAGCTTCATATAATAAGCAATAGAGTTTGCAAAGCCTTGCTTTTTATCGGGGTTTTCTTCCTTTAAAGCTTTATCAATTACATGCTCAATATTTTTACCTAAATGATTATGCTTTGGATAACGCTTTGGATAAGGTAAACGCTCTGGCTTTGCCTTTAATGTTTCTCTTGTAGGAATAGGGTAAGGGCTTTCTACCTCTAACTTAAATTCACTAATAAAAAAAAGATGATCCCAAAGCTTATGTCTAAAATCTTCTACATTTTTCAAATGCGGATTTAAAAAGCCCATTAACTCTATTACAGCAAAAGCGTTTTTTTGTCGTTGTTCTTTATCCTCAATAGTTAAAACATGCTCAACCATTTTTTGAATATGTCTGCCATATTCTTTCATGGATAGGTGGTTTCTTGATGTGTTGTACTCCATTTCTAATTCATGCATAAGTATTACAAATATAGGGTTTTTGGCTTATTTGCCTAAGATAGATGAGTTAAAGGGGTTAATATAGCCCTTTAAACTGTTGTTGTACTAGTACCCAATTTAGTGGCTAATTCGTTAGTTGATTATCCATTTTTTACAAACCAACCATCCGCAAATTGCCCCAAAAGTATCTGCTGCCCAATCCCAAACATCAAACATACGGCCTACCACAAAATGTTTTTGTATAAACTCGGTGGCTAAGCCCCATATACTTACACAAAGCATAATTTTTATAGCATAGTTTGTTTTTTGTTTTTTGGTAAGAGGTGTTTTTGTTATGGGCAAACTAAATAAAAATACTAAGCCGCCAAACATGCCAGCATGTGCCCATTTGTCGGGGTAAATTTTATTAAACCAATTATCTAAAGAGGGGATATTATTTGGCGGCATGGTGATTAATAACCACACTAAAAAAAAACAGGCTATGCCTGGTGTAAATTGTTTTATATCACTTTTTGTAAAAATCATGTCAAGCAACTGTTGCGCTATAGGCTTCTGAGCCTAGTAAAGCGGCTACATCATCGGCATTATCAACAGTCATTTTTACCATCCAACCAGCTCCGTAAGGATCGCTGTTTACTAATTCTGGCTGGGCTTCTAAAGCTTTATTAACTTCTGTAATAGTACCAGCAACAGGCAAAAACAAATCGCTTACTGTTTTTACAGCTTCTACACTACCAAAAACTTCTTCAGCAGCTAACGCTTTCCCTAAGGCACTAATGTCTACATAAACAATATCGCCTAATTCTCTTTGCGCAAATTCGGTAACGCCAATGGTGGCAATATTTCCTTCCAATAATATCCATTCATGATCTTTGGTGTAGCGTAGGTTTTCTGGAAAATTCATGCTGTTTTTTTAGTAGTTTAATTTATTTTATATGCAATTTAGCAACATATTTTTAAAGAAATAATGTTGGTACTATTTTATTACCTCTATTTTCATTCTAATATCGGTATTGGGTCTGTTGTTACCATCACCTGCAGCTTTTGCAATTTTATCAATAACATCTAACCCACTTTCTGTTTCCCCAAAAACAGTGTATTGGGTATCTAAAAACGGAGTTCCGCCAACGGCAGTATAAGATTTGCGTTTTTTTGGCGAAAACTTGGTGCCCATTTGCATTTCCATACTACCTATCTCTTGCTCGGTATATTTTTTTCCCTGTACAATATAAAATTGACAGCCACTGCTAGCTTTTTCGGGGTTGTTTGTTCTGGCAGCAGCTAAAGCGCCTTTTTTGTGGAAGTAATTGGTATCAAACTCTGCTGGTATGGTATAGCCAACATCGCCGCTTCCTAACATGGAGCCTGCTACTGCATTTTTACTTTGTGGATCGCCACCTTGTATCATAAAGTCATTAATAACTCTATGAAATAAAAGGCTATCAAAAAACTTTGCAGTTGCCAACTTTATAAAATTATCTCTGTGCTTAGGTGTGCCATCGTATAGGCGTAAAACAATTACACCACTATCGGTAGTTAATTTAATACGAGTGCCTGGTACTTTTTTAATAACTGGGGGTGTAAACTTTACCACCTTTTTAGTTACTACCTTCTTTTTTACTATGGGCTTTTTTACTTGTGCTAGGGTAAGGTTAGTAGCGCAAACTAGAAGTACAATAGACAATATAATTTTTACAAACTTCATACACTTAATACTTTTTTTAGATGGCAAAAATAATAAACAATTTTAATTTTAAAGCTAAATAAAACCTAATTGTTGAAAGTAAAGTAAAGCATGATCTTTCAAAAAATTTTCTTGCTCAAACATGTTAAAGTCGGGCAAAGCTTTAAGTTGTGTAAAGTGGGGCCAATTTTCTTCATCATACCCATCTAACACATAATAACCACTTTGTGCTAGTAAGGAGCATACCGCTATATGCATTAAATCTTGCTTTTGTTCTTTAGTAAACTCTTGTTTACCACTACCAAACTCTTGTATACCAATTAAAAATAAAACCCCATCCATATCGGGCTTTATACCAAACTGTTCTTTTAATTTAATCCGAAGTTTTAACCAACGTATAGATATATCTTCAAGTGCTTGTTGCATACTGCAAAGATAATTGATAGAACGCTGATGAAACTGATTGCTTAGTATTAATATGATTTTTTTTGTGCCTATCCCAGTAATCTTTGAGCAATCCTAAATTATCTGTATAAATTGACTCTAATCCGTTAAATCCGTGTCTCTATTTGTATCTTTACAAAAAGTTTATAATAGATGTTACAAATTGGATTTATACGGCAAAATGCCGATTTTGTTAAAGAAAGAATTGCTACAAAATATTTTACAGATGTAAATAGTGTAGATACTATAATTGCATTAGATGAAGAAGTACGTAAATTAAAAGTAGAAACCGAAACAATACAAGCTGCTGTAAATTTAGCTAGTAAAGAAATAGGTATGCTAATGGCAAAAGGCGAAAAAGATGCTGCCGAAATTAAAAAACAAGAAGTTGCACAACAAAAATCATCTCAACAAAACTTAACCACACAATTAAGCAATGCCGAAAAGCAATTACACGATGAACTAGTTAAGCTGCCTAATCTTCCTCACAGTAGTGTGCCCAAAGGAAAAACACCCGAAGAAAACGAAGTAGTAAAAGAAGCTGGCATAAAACCAACACTAAGTGCAACCGCTGTGCCACATTGGGAGTTAATAAAAAAGTATGATTTAGTTGATTTTGAAATAGGTGCAAAGCTTACGGGTAGTGGCTTTCCATTATTTAAAGGCAAGGGAGCAAAACTACAAAGAGCCTTAATACACTATTTTTTAGATTATAATACTGCTGCTGGTTATACCGAATACTTACCCCCGCTAATGGTTAATGAGGCTAGTGCTTATGGCACTGGGCAATTACCCGATAAAGAAGGGCAAATGTATCATGTAACAGAAGATGGGCTTTATTTAATACCAACTGCCGAAGTACCTATTACCAATATTTATAGAGATGAAATTATTAAGGAAGAAAGTTTACCTATAAAAATGACGGCTTACTCGGCTTGTTTTAGAAGAGAGGCAGGAAGCTTTGGAAGTGATGTTAGAGGGTTAAATAGAGTACACCAATTTGATAAAGTAGAGGTAGTACAATTAGTGCATCCTATAACAAGTTATCAAGTGCATCAACAAATGGTAGACCATATTGAAGGGTTATTAATAGCGTTAGAATTACCTTACAGAATACTTCGTTTATGCGGTGGCGATATGAGTTTTGCTAGTGCACTAACCTACGATTTTGAAGTGTATAGTGCTGCACAACAAAAATGGCTAGAGGTAAGTAGCGTTAGTAATTTTGAAACCTTTCAAACCAATCGAATGAAGATTAGGTTTAAAGGCGAAGATGGTAAAACACAGTTGGTACATTCTTTAAACGGCTCATCATTGGCATTGCCACGTATTATGGCTTGTTTATTAGAAAACAATCAAACCGATGATGGTATTGCGTTGCCTAAAGTGTTGCATACTTATTTTGGTAGCAATGTTATTAGTTAAAGTAGATGTTAAAAAACTTGTTAACCGTCACACAAAAAAATTATCTTAGCATAGAAAAAAAAATAATAAGTATGAAAAAAATTATAATACTAGTTTTAATAGCAGCTACAGTTGCTAGTTGTGCAAAAAAAATGGCACCAACAACTACCCAAGCTCCTAGCTCTAATAACGGATCAGTTATTTTAGGTAATACTACTTCAACCCCTTCTAGTAATCAACAAAAGTTGGAAACGGCTACTACAGCTACTTCAATTGCTACAAATGCAGATGCTACACCAACAGGGACAAAGCAAGCAAGAGGTTCAGGCGAATTATCTATTGAACAAAAAGGGCAAGCTATTTTTAATGTAAAATGTGGAAGCTGCCATAGCTTTAAAGTTACAACCGATTATACTGCTAATAGATGGATAACTGTAATGCAAGTAATGGCTGTTAAAGCAAATTTATCAGATGTAGAAAAAGAAAATGTTTTGGCTTATGTAAAAGCTAATGCAAAAAAATAAGACTTTTAGTAGTCAGTAATAAAAACGCAATCCTTATTCGGATTGCTTTTTTATTGTCTTAATTTTTTTATTCATTATATAAAACCATGCAGGGGGAAATAACGATAGTATTATACTGCCCGGATAACCAGTTGGTAACTGTGGGGCATGAATATGATGTTGTAAAACTTGGTATTTTCGGCTTGCCATATAGTGATGATCGCTATGCCTACTCAATTCAAATAATAAAATTCTGCCTAAAACATGGCTGCTATTCCAACTATGATGGGGCATTGTCCGTTCATATTTTCCTTCTGCAGTTTCGTTACGTTGTAAACCATAATGCTCAACATAATTTACAGTTTCTAACAATAAAATTCCAACAAATGAAGCAGCTAAAAAGTACACTAAAATAAGGCCTCCAAAAAAATAATAAATAACACCAATTAAGGCTAATTGAATAATATGTGCTTGTAGCATTTCATTTTTTAAACTAAAGATAGACAAGCCTTTTTTGCTTAATTCGGCATTAGCAATTTTCCAAGCCGATAGGTAAGAAAAAAATATTGTTCTAAAATAAAAAGTATATACAGGCTCGTTGTATCTAGCACTACTAGGGTCTTCTGGCGTAGCTACATGTTTATGATGCCCTTTGTTATGCTCAATAAAAAAGTGCATGTATAAAGAGGTTAGTAAAAGTGATTTGGCTAAAAATTGTTCAAACTTATTTACTCTGTGTCCCAACTCATGCCCTACATTAATTCCAAAAGTACCGCATAATAAACCCATACTAAAAACACGTCCTAATTTTTCCCACCAAAGTAAATTGGAAATTTTAAATGAATACAAAAAATATGCTAAAGCAACATATTGTGCTAGTACAATTGCATACAACATATTATCGTACAGTTTGTTATGCCTTGCCAATTCTTCCTCGGCGGCGGTTAAGTTTTTTGTATTTGGATGAATAAATAATTCGGCAACAGGAATGGCAACCCAAGCATATAACATAGGTAACCAAGTGACCCAGCCAGTTAGCGAAAATGAAAGCCAACAAGTATAATAAATTGTTAAAGGAAGTAAATATTTTAATGCTTTAATGCTCATGGAATTGTATTTGTATTTCAAGATAAGGATTTTTGCAAAGGGTTGTGTAATTTGTGAAAGCATTATTTCTATTAAACCTTTTGAATTTCAATTAGTCATATTAAAAATTACAATAACTACTTTATTATGCCCCTTTCCAACAGAATAAAAAATCAACATCTTTTGTGGCGAAGTGCTTTTGGACCAATGGCAGAAAACGTTGCTGAATTAGATACTCTTTCACAAAAACAATTGTGGGGGCTATTGGTAAAAACATCTTCATCTAGTCCTGTAAAAATAGATGTAGTCCAAAACTTAGTAGATGGTTTTTTTAAAGGGGTAAAAGATGTTGTTGAAATGCAAAAAAAAGAAATTGATGCAGCAAAACGAAAAAAAATAAGAGAACAAAGTAGAGAAGATTTAAAAAACTTAAATATTCGCTGGTTAGATGAAATGATAAATAGCGAAGCACAATTAAGAGAAAAGGTAGCCTTGTTTTGGCATGGACATTTTGCTTGTAGAGTGGTTAATAGTTTTTTTCAGCAAGAGTTGTTAGATGTTGTTAGGGCTAATGCCTTAGGTAGTTTTAAAGACTTATTACGTGGGGTAAGTAAAAGCGCCGCCATGCTACAATTTTTAAATAATCAACAAAATAAAAAACAACACCCTAACGAAAATTTTGCCCGGGAAGTAATGGAATTATTTACTTTAGGTAGAGGAAATTATACCGAAAATGATATTAAAGAAGCTGCAAGAGCCTTTACTGGATGGGGATATAATGTTGGTGGCGATTTTGTATTTAGAAAAAACCAACATGATACAGGCACTAAAACGGTATTAGGCAAAACAGGAAATTTTGATGGCGATGATATTATTGATATTTTATTAGAGCAAAAAAAAACAGCCTTATTTATAACAAAAAAAATATATAAATTTTTTGTAAATGAAAATATTGATGCTGAAAAAGTAGACTGGTTAGGTAATCGCTTTTTTCAAAGTGGTTACAATATTAAAAATTTGTTAGAAGATATATTTATAAGCGATTGGTTTTATGCCGAAAAAAATATTGGAACAAAAATAAAATCGCCTATAGAGTTATTAGCAGGCATTAGGCGTTTTTTACCCATGCAAATGAATAACGATCAAGCTCAATTATTGTTTCAACGTACGTTAGGGCAAGTGCTTTTTTATCCTCCAAATGTGGCAGGCTGGCCTGGGGATAAAAACTGGATTGATAGTACTACCCTAATGCTGCGGCTTAGAATACCACAAATACTTACGGCAAATGAAGTATTAAATATTAGACCAAAAGATGATGACGATGTAATGATGGGGCAAATGATTGAAGCTAAAATAAAAAAAATAAAAGAAGCCACAAAAGGAGGAATAGGTGTGGTAGATTGGGGGTTAGTAAATAAAGTATATGCATCAACCAGTAGAGAAAATTTATTAGCTAAAATTTCTGAAACACTTTTACAAACAAAAAATAAATTGAACATAACTGTATTAGGTAAACATATAAATAACGAAAGTCGAGAAAACTATATTAAAAGTGCTATCGTAAATACAATGAGTACACCGGAGTATCAATTATGTTAGATTTACTATTTGGTGATGTACGATTTTCATGAGTTAACATTACCTCAAATCAAAAAATCATAAATCAAAAAAATCAAAGATTTATTATGGTTATAAAACGTAAACAATTTTTGCAAATAGGTTCTTTAGCAACAGCATCGTTTATGCTGCCTAAGTTTTTAAAGGCGTTTGAAAAACCAGCAATCGTACCGCCTGGCAATAAAGTAGTTATAGTAATACAATTTAGTGGGGGTAACGATGGGCTTAATACAGTAATACCTGTACGTAACGATATTTATTATAAAGAGCGCCCACGAATTGGAATTGCAAAAGATAAAAGTTTACTCTTAACCGATGAAGTTGGGTTAAATCCAGCACTAGAGGCCTTTAAAGGGTTATACGATGAAGGTAATTTATCTATATTAAATAGTGTGGGTTATCCCAATCCGGATAGAAGTCATTTTAGAAGTATGGATATATGGCATACCGCTAGCGAAAGTAGTGAGTATTTAAACACAGGGTGGATTGGCAGGTATTTAGATGCACAATGTAAAGGCTGTGATAAACCAACATTAGCTTTAGAGGTAGATGATGTTTTAAGCTTGGCACTAAAGGGCGAACAAAACAAAGCGTTAGCTTTTAAAGATCCTAAAAGATTATTTACCAGTAGTAATGAAAAATTTTATAAAGATTTAAATGCTAGCCATGTTAAGAGCGAAGAAAGTATTGACTATTTATATAAAACAATGAGCGAAACGTTGAGTAGTGCCGATTATATTTACCAACAAAGTAAATTGCATCCTACCAATCAAACCTATCCTAGCACAGCATTAGGGAAAGATTTAAAAACAATTGCATCACTTATTTTATCCGATATAAATACAAAAGTTTACTATGTTTCATTGGGTAGTTTTGATACCCATATAAACCAAGAGGTAACACAAAAAAGATTGTTTACAGAACTAAACGATGCTGTAAAAGCCTTTACGACCGATTTAAAAAAGAACAATAGGTTTGAAGATGTATTGATGATGACCTTTAGCGAATTTGGCCGTAGGGTTGCACAAAATGCAAGTGGAGGAACTGACCATGGCACAGCAAATAATATGTTTTTTATTGGCGGTGGTTTAAAACAAAAAGGAGTAATAAATGCCTTGCCCGATTTAGCTGACTTAAACGAAGGCGATTTAAAATACAACGTAGATTTTAAAAATGTGTATGCTACTGTTTTAAATAAATGGTTAGGTGCAGATGATAAAATGATATTGGGCAACAAGTTTGAAAAGTTGAATTTTATTTAAAGAGGTTAAACAAAAAATCGATTTATCAGAAAAGATAAATCGATTTTTATACTTAATATTCTATGTTTAGCTAAAAATTACTTCACTCCTTTTTCCTTCATTATTCTATTTAACCATTTTAGCATACCAAAAATTATAAAGGTTGCTATTAATAGTAACACAAAATTTACCCAAAAGAAATTGGCTTTATGCTCATAGCCATCCCACATGGTAGCTAATAAGCCAGATAGTTTATTACCTATTGAAGTTGCCAAAAACCAACCACCCATCATTAACGATGTAATACGTACTGGGCTTAGCTTAGATACTAAGGATAAACCCATGGGACTTAATAATAATTCTCCAATAGTAACAACACCGTATGTGCCCATTAACCACCAAACGCTAGCTTTTTCGGCACCACTATTGGTAATATAGGCAGCACCTACCATTACTAATACTGATAATGCTGTAATTAATAAACCAAAAGCAATTTTTGTGGCTGTGCTAGGCTCTTTTTGTTTACGCCTTAAAAAACCAAAGAAAGAAACAACCAAAGGCGTTAATAAAATTACCCAACCAGGGTTTATAGATTGACTTAAAGGGGTACTCCATAAAGTAGCTTTTCCACCATCTGAGGGTAAGTTTTCTGTTTTTACATTTTTAAAATAAATAGGATAGTTATACTCCTTTAAAACCTTTCCATCTTTTTTTTGTAGCCTAAAACTATTGTCATAAAAATTTACAGAATCTTTTTTATAGGTTAAATCCTCTGCTTGGTATAAACCTTTAAATACTTTTGCGGTAGTACCACTTACTTCTCTATTCGTATAATTATCTGCCCAAATTGTAAGAGCAGTACCATTTTGTTTAAACACTGCCCAAAACATAATAACAGCAGCAAAAATGGCTAGTAACGCAGCTATCGGTCTTTTTTCATCTGCACTTGCTTTAAGGTAAAGTGTAGCAAAAAAATAAATTACAGGAATACAAGCAAAAATAAATGCATCATTACTATCACTTTTAAAAATATCGCCGGGTATAAGCCATCCTAAAATACCAGCAATTATGCTGGGTATAAAAATGGTTAGTACTATTTTACTAAAAGGCATATCTGCAGTAGTCATTGGTTTTAGCACATCACCACTTTTATAATGCCTTGTACCCAAAATAAAAATAAGTACTCCTAAAAACATACCAATGCCTGCGGCAACAAACGCATACTTCCAACCCCAAACAATAATAATTGCAGCGCTAAAAAAGTTACAAATAAATGCACCTACATTAATACCCATATAGAAAATATTGTATCCTTCATCTTTTCTATCTCTATATTCATCTGTAGAATATAGATTGCCTAGTAGGGTGCTAATGTTGGGTTTAAAAAAACCATTACCTAGTATTACTAAAAACATAGATAAATACAACATAGGTAAGCTATGAATGGCCATCATACAATATCCAATACCCATCATTATACCACCAGCAATAATTGATTTTCTGTAACCAAAATACCGATCTGCCAATAACCCTCCAATAAAAGGGGTTAAAAAAACTAAGGCAATAAAAGTGCCATACAAATCGGCAGCTTCTTTATTACTCATGCTAAAACCTTGCTCTACATTTTTTAAATACAATAAAAAAATGCCAATCATTAAATAATAACCAAAGCGTTCCCACATTTCGCTAAAAAATAAAAAGGGCAATGCTTTTGGGTGTTTTTTCCACATAGTAAATCGTTTTTAGAAATAGGAAGATAAAAAGAAAAGGCGACTTTTTGTAAAGTCGCCTTTTAGTAAATGTATTTTATGAAATAAACCTATCTAACACCATGCATCATTTTTTTAAGTAATGGGCTCATAGCATATAAAACTAAACCGGCTATTCCACATAAGACCACAAACATCATAAAGAAATTATAAATAGTTTTTAATTGAAATCCTAAAAATTCTGGATAAGCAACTTTAATAATTTTTTCTTTTTGAATTAAATCATATTGAGTTTGCGTAAGTAAAGAATCTTTATCAGCTTTACTTTTTTTATAAAATATTTTTTCAAAATCTAATCCGTTTTTTAACCCTTTTTCATAATCAATAGAAGCAGCAACTTTGCTTTTTGCTAAATAAAATAAATCGTTACCTGTAGGATCTTTTTGGCCTTCTAAAATTTGGGCTAATTCAACATTGTTTGCCTTAGCGGTTTGATATTTATCAGTAGTAGGAGGTAATAATGCTCCTAAAACACCAGTTAATGCATAGCCACCAGCATTACCCAAAAACCAAACTCCCATAAGTAAACTTGCAAAACGCTTAGGAGCTAATTTTGCAACTAATGAAAGTCCAATTGGAGATAAACATAATTCTCCCCAAGTATGTAATAGGTACAAAATAATCAACCAAATAATGCCTACTTTTCCTGCAGTACCTAGATCCTTTACTTGCGAAGCAATAATCCAATAACCTAACGCAATTAATAATAAACCCCAAGCTTGTTTAACGGGAGAGATAGGTTCAATTCCTTTTTTATTCATCCAAATCCATAGCCAGCTAAATGGAAACGCAAATGCCATTACAAAAATGCCATTAAAATTTTGTACCATCGAAGCAGGTACTGTCCAACCGAAAAGCCTAGTATCCGTTTGTTTATCGGCAATAAAAGTTAGGGAAGATCCTGCTTGCTCAAATGCTCCCCAAAAGAACATTACAAAAAAGCATACAATATATAAAACCCAAATTCTATCTCTTTCAACCTTGGTAATTGTTTTATCTGAAATGATTAAATAACCTAAAGCTATGCCTGCGGCAAAAATAAATGGATACAACCATGATTTAATGGGCGAAACACCTGGGCCTCCCATAACCAAATGTAATCCATAAGTTAGTGCAACTGCCAATACTGCAGAAATAATAATACTTGTTGTAGAAAATTTTGCTTGATCAGATTCTCCATCCGGTATATCAGATGCCTTGGGCTTACCTCCTATTGCAACACCCTCTGGAGTAACAACATATTTATTTTTAAGAATTAAAAAAATTATGGTTCCTATAAACATTGCAATTGCGGCAGCCAAAAATCCCCATTTAAAAGCAGATAAATCTCTGATACCATCATATTCTTTATCTCCAAAAAAAGGACAAATAAACTGACCTAAGGTTGCGCCTACATTTATGGCAAAATAGAAAATTGTAAAAGCAGAATCTAATTTATTTCTTTGGGATTCTGGGTACAAACTTCCAACCATTGAAGAAATATTTGGCTTAAAAAAACCATTGCCAAAAATAATTACTAATAATGCAACCCACATTACATTAGTAGCTAACGGAAGGTTAGTATTATATAAAGTTGCACTAAGAAAAAGGAGTAACTGGCCTACACCCATTGCTGTCCCCCCTAAAATAATACAATTTCTATTACCTAAAAACTTATCAGAAACATAGCCTCCAAGCATTGGTGTTAAATAACATAGCCCTAAAAAGCCCCCATAAATTATGGAAGCTTCAGTATCACCTTTTAATAATGCATCGGCAATAAATAAAGACAAAATGGCTCTCATTCCATAGAAATTGAACCTTTCCCACATTTCTGTAGCGGATAATGCCCACAACCCCTTTGGGTGTCCTTTTTGTTGTATTTCACTCATAATAGTTAGTTTGGTTAATTGTTTAATACCTCAAAATAGTAATTTTTTTTGTTAAGCAGTACTTATAGTTTTAAAGTAATTGTAAAAAATACGGGAATAATTAAAATAGGCACTAAAATTATTTAATAAATACGGCAAGGAAATACGCTTTAACAAGTATAAATTGCACCAAAAAACCAAAAACATTTTATGAATATTCTTTTGGTAGGATCGGGAGGAAGGGAGCATGCCTTAGCTTGGAAATTAAAACAAAGCAATCTTTGTACCCAATTATTTATTGCACCTGGCAATGCAGGTACCTCCTTATTAGGTACAAACTTACCTATAGTTGTAAACGATTTTGAGTTACTTAAAGCGGCCTGTTTAAAAAATAATATTACGATGATGGTGGTTGGCCCCGAAGAGCCATTAGTAAATGGTATTTATGATGATTTTAAAAATGACACTAACACAAAACATATTCATGTAATAGGCCCATCAAAAAATGCTGCACAATTAGAAGGTAGCAAAGCCTTTGCAAAAGAATTTATGTTACGCCATAATATTCCTACCGCAGCCTATAAGGAATTTACAAATAGTAATTATGCAGAGGGGCTTGAGTATATAAAAAATCATTCGTTGCCTATTGTACTTAAAGCAGATGGATTAGCCGCAGGAAAGGGTGTTGTAATTTGTACCAATACCATGGAGGCATTATCGGAATTCGAATTAATGTTGCACAAAAGTAAATTTGGCGAAGCCGGAAAACGAGTGGTAATTGAAGAGTTTTTAACAGGCATAGAGCTTAGTATTTTTGCATTAACCGATGGCGAAAATTATTTGTTACTACCAGAAGCCAAAGACTACAAACGAATAGGAGATGGAGATACAGGGCTTAATACTGGCGGCATGGGGGCAGTAAGTCCGGTGCCATTTGTAACGGAAGCATTCTTGCAAAAAATAAAAACACAAATTGTAATTCCAACTATTGAAGGGTTTAAAAAAGATAAATTTGAGTATAAAGGATTTGTGTTTTTTGGATTAATAAATGTTGATGGTGAGCCTAAAGTAATTGAATATAATTGTAGAATGGGCGACCCCGAAACAGAAACGGTAATACCAAGAATTGAAAGTGATTTAGTGGAGTTATTTTTAGCTACCGCACAACAACGACTACACGAAAAAAATATTATTATTAATCCTAAAAGCGTTACAACTGTAATTGCTGTTAGTGGGGGTTACCCCGAGGGATATGAAAAAGGGAAAGAAATAAAAGGGCTAAATAAATTAACAATAACAGATGGTATGCTTTTTCATTGTGGAACGCTGCAAAAAAATGAACTAACGGTTACCAATGGCGGTAGAGTAATTGCAGCAACATCATACGGCCAAACTATTAAAGAAGCTGTTAAAAGTTCTATTAATACTTTACAACAACTTAATTACGATGGTATGTATTATAGAACAGATATTGGGTACGAATTTGAATAGTTTAAATTTGGTCAACTATCTGATATGTATAAACGCAATTACTACAATAAAATTTAAATTTTCTCTCAATCATTACCCGCATCGTTTTACTAAAATCCTTAGTAGCCACTTGTACAGGCGATTGTTTGAAAAAGACCTAAAACAAAAAAAAGTGTAAAATGTTGAAAAATAAAGGATTTACCGTTGTTAAATCCATTTTTTTCACTCAACTTTGCTAAAATCATTTACATATTTATTTTCTCTACATAACAAATGGGACTTTTTAACTTTTTTACACAAGAAATTGCGATAGACTTAGGTACTGCAAATACCCTTATAATTCATAACGACGAAGTGGTGGTTAACGAACCATCTATTGTTGCACTGGATAGAAATAATCCGAAAAATATTTTGGCTGTGGGCAAAAAAGCATTGATGATGCATGAAAAAACCCATGAAAGTATACGCACTGTTAGGCCATTGAAGGATGGAGTAATAGCAGATTTTAATGCTGCCGAGTTAATGATAAGGGAGCTAATTAAACTAGTTTATCCGAAAAAGCCATTTTTTGCTCCAAGTTGGCGAATGATGATTTGCATTCCATCGTCTATCACCGAAGTTGAAAAACGTGCTGTAAGAGATAGTGCTGAACAAGCTGGTGCAAAAGAAGTTTATTTGATACATGAGCCTATGGCTGCGGCTTTGGGTATTGGTATAGATGTTGAAGAGCCAGTTGGCAATATGATTATTGACATTGGCGGTGGAACCACCGGCATTACTGTAATTGCATTAGCAGGTATTGTTTGTGATCAAAGCATTCGTATTGCTGGGGATGAGTTTACAGCCGATATTATGGAAGCCCTACGCCGCTACCATAGCCTTTTAATTGGCGAACGCACTGCAGAGCAAATTAAAATTCAAGTTGGTGCAGCTATGAAGGATTTAGAAAATCCGCCAGATGATATACCCGTAAATGGTAGAGATTTAGTTACCGGAATTCCCAAACAAGTTTTTGTAAGCTATCAAGAAGTTGCTGAAGCTTTAGATAAAAGCATTTTTAAAATTGAAGAAGCTATTTTAAAAGCTTTAGAAACTACTCCACCTGAATTAGCATCGGATATTTATCGCCGTGGAATATATATTACTGGAGGAGGTGCTTTGCTAAGAGGGCTTGATAAACGCCTTAATGCCAAAATTAAATTACCTGTGCATATTGCAGATGATCCATTAAAAAGTGTGGTAAGAGGAACAGGGATAGCTCTAAAAAATTACGACAGATATCCATTTGTAATGAGATAAAGCCCCATATCCCAAAAAGGGACGTTTTATGCGTAACATCTTTCTTTTTATTAGACGGTACAGTACTTTTTTACTGTTTATACTTTTACAGCTATTTAGCATTTATTTAATTGTTACTTACAATAAATATCATCAGTCAGTTTTTAGTAATACCGCTAACCAGTATACCGGAAAAATAAATACCCAATACAATAAAATTGAAAACTATTTCAATCTTAAAAGAACGAACGACTCGTTAGTAAAGGTTAACGAAAGATTATACAATACGTTAAAACAAGATTTTCAACTACCCGATACTGCTTCTAAAATTGTAGTCGATTCCATTAGAGTAGATTCCCTTTTAAAATTTAGACGATATAATTATTTACAAGCAACGGTTGTTGCTAATTCTGTATCTAACCAAAATAATTACATAGCAATTGGCCGGGGAAAAAATCAACAATTAAAAGTTGGTATGGGTGTTATAGATGCTAGTAATGGGGTTGTAGGTATTGTATCGGAGGTTAGTGATGATTTTTCGGTACTCATTAGTTTATTGCATAAAAAAGATAGTAGAATAAGTAGTAAACTTTTTAAAGGTGGCGAAATTGGTACAGTAACTTGGAATGGTAATCAACCTAATATTTTACAGCTTACAGGCATTCCTAAAAGTGCAAAAGTAGCAAAAGGAGATAGTGTGGTTACAAGTGGCTACAGCACCTATTTTCCAAAAGGTATTATGGTTGGTATTGTTACAGAAGTAACATCAGAAAAAAGTACTAACAACTTTGCAATCAATATAAAATCTACCGCAGACTTTTATAATTTACAATATGTATATGTAATAGATAATTTGCAAAAAGCTGCTATCAATGATTTATTAAATAAGGCAGAAAAAAAGTCGCAGTAAAATAAATAATGAGCACACTAGTAAAAAATAGTATTCGGTTTATTTTGTTTATACTAATACAAGTATTTGTGTTGGATAGTATACACTTGCACAAATTAGCTACCCCATACCTTTATTTATTATTTATTATTTGGCTACCTTTTAGAATGAACAGAAGTTGGCAGTTACTCATTGCTTTTATTTTTGGTTTTACCTTAGATGCTTTTAGGCATAGCTTTGGTTTTCATACAGCGGCTTGTGTACTTATGGCCTACATCCGCCCTTACTTCATCAATTTATTAATTCCGCAACAAGGGATCGATTCCAACTATGAAGAACCCTCTATAAAAAGTATGGGAGGCTTTACACCTTATTTTATTTTTATTTCTGCACTTACTATTATACATCATTCGTGGTTGTTTTTGTTAGAAGCTTGGCAAGTAGGCAATAGCTGGTATTTTCTGGCTAAAACATTTTTATCTACAGCTATTAGTCTGCTATTAATAATAATTACAGAGTTATTATTTACACGTAAGCAAAAGTTTAAAACAAATACTATTTAGCAAAAGTCACAATGCAAAGCATTACCAATTTTTCATTATTAATTATTCATTAAAAAAGTGGCTGTATTTAATCCATCACGTAAAAATGTAGTATTGCTTATTTTTATAGGCTTATTCTTTTTAATTATTTTTCAATTAGCTAACCTTCAATTATTTTCTTCAAAATATAGATTAGCAGCAGATGATCAAGGCATTTTTAAGAAAGTAATTTATCCGGATAGAGGTATTGTATATGATAGAAATGGAAAAGTGTTGTTGCAAAATACAACTATTTACGATTTGATGGTAATACCTGGAAAATTAAAAGGTATAGATACGTTTACCTTGTGTAATATTTTAAAAATAGATACTGCAGAATATAAAAAAAGAGTACTAAATAGTATTTTAAAAAATAAAAGTTTTAGGCCATCAGTTTTTGAAGCATTGCTAAGTAACGAAAAAATGGCATTGCTTAATGAGAGCATGTATAAGTTTGAACCTGGTTTTTATTTACAAGAACGAAGTGTAAGAGATTATCCGTTTGATGCTGGCGGAAATGTATTGGGTTATTTAAGTGAGGTAGATTCTACCACGTTAAAAAATCCAAAATATGTTGGATACAATATGGGAGATTATATTGGTAAAGTAGGTTTAGAAAAAACATACGAAAAAGTATTAATGGGCCAACGTGGTATTGAGTTTTGGAAAAAAGATAATAAAAATAGGTTAACCGATAAATGGGAAGCAGGTAAATACGATACAATGTCAATTGCAGGGCAAAATATGTACACTAGTTTAGATATTGAATTACAAGAATTAGGCGAAAAATTAATGCAAAATAAATTGGGGTCTATTGTGGCAGTTGACCCAAAAACTGGTGGTATTTTATGTATGGTAAGTGCACCAAGCTTTAAACCAAAATTACTAACAGGGGCCGAACGTAAAAAACATATTAGCGAATTATTATTAAATCCAGCTTTACCGTTACTAAATAGATCGGTTAGTGCAACCTATTCCCCCGGTTCTACCTTTAAAACATTGCAAGCATTAGTAGGTATGCATGAAGGTGTTATTAATACACAAACAGCGGTGAGTTGCGGAGGTGCCTTTTATGGCTGTGGTAGTGGCAGGCCAATGAAATGCCTTGACTATGGCACCTATAACCTAAGAAGTGCAGTTACGTTCAGCGATAATACTTATTTTGCTACGGTAATGCAACGGGTAATTAACAACCCTAAGTACCCTAATATAGATAGTAGCTTAAGTGCATGGAATAATTACATGTATGCATTTGGGTTAGGTAAAAAATTAGGGGTAGATGTACCATCTGAACGAAAAGGCTTTATACCAGACCCTGCCTATTTTAATAAAATCTATGGTAATGGCAAATGGAATTACTGCACCTTTAGAAGTGTAAGTATTGGCCAAGGCGAAGTTGTAACTACACCTATACAAGTGGCAAACGAAATGGCTTATATTGCTAACAAAGGCTGGTATAAAATTCCTCATTTGGTAGATAGTATAGAGGGCGGAGATACCTATGCAATGCTAGGTAAATTTAAAGAAAAACATAACGCTATTGATATTGAAGATAGTATTTATGAAGCGGTATATGATGGAATGCAAGGAGTAGTTGAAAGAGGTACAGGTACAAACGCAAAAGTAAAAGGAATAAATATTTGTGGAAAAACAGGAACAGTAGAAAACTACTTTAGAGGCGTTAAACAACCCAACCATGCTTTCTTTTGCGGTTTTGCACCACGAGAAAATCCTAAAATTGCTATTATGTGTGTAGTGGAAAATAGTGGACGCTTTGGAGGAACCTATGCTGCACCAATTGTAGGGTTAATGATAGAAAAATATTTAAACGATTCTATAACCGATAAAGGGCGAATAGCAAAAATCGAAAGCTTATCGAAGCTTAACCTAATGCCTAAAAGAATTTATACCGAAATACGTCGACAAGATTCCCTTGCACATGCCGGAGACTTGGCCTATTTAATTGCTAAAGGCTTTATACGAATTATTAGAGATACGATGGAATTAGATGAAGACGACGAAGAGGCTGCATTAGAAAAATTAAAGAAAGATAAAGAAACAACAAAGAATGATATACCAGCAAAAGACAGTAACAATACAAAACAAAATATAAAGCCAGCAGCAATTCTACCCAACGAAAAAAAGAAAAATCTTTTAACAGACACACTAATCAATTAATTAAAATAAATAATGTATCAACAAAATCCAAAAATGGTAAAAGGGGTAGATTGGTTTACCATTTGGTTATACGCTACTTTGGTGGCTATAGGTTTGTTGTGCATTTTTTCGGTAGAGTATAATAGTAAGGATAATGTAGTGCAAAGTTTTTTAGGCTTTAAAAAAGAGTATAGTAAACAACTTTATTTTTTTGGCATTAGCTTAGTCATAGGCATTTTTATTTTGCTTACAGATAGTAAGTTTTTTACGGCTATGACTAATTTGGGTTATTTGTTTGGCATAGTTTTAATTTTAGCCACATTTGTTGTAGGCAAAGAAGTAGGCGGTAGCAAAAGCTGGATACCCTTAGGTTTTATGAATGTACAACCAGTAGAAATTTGCAAAATATTTACATCTTTAGCATTAGCAAAATATTTATCGCTCCCCGAAACTAATTTTAAATTAACAAAGTCGCACTTGATAGCGGCAGCTATTGCATTTTCGCCAGCAATATTATCTGTATTGCAAAGTGAGCCTGGCGCAGCAATTGTTTATTTTTCTTTTGCATTAGCATTTTATAGAGAGGGTTTGCCCACCTTATATTTAATTATAGTGTTTTCGTTAGGCATATTAATTATTGCAAGTATTTTAATTAGCCCCAATACCTTATTTATTATTTTTTCCCTTGTTGCGGCAATACTTATCTATTTGAATAAAAGAAAAATAAAAAGAGATAAAAGTATATTGATTACGGTTGTTGGAGTTTGGCTTTTATGTGTGGGGGTTCAAAAAATTGGGGTTCCATTAATATTCAATAAAGTTTTAAAGCCACACCAAATTGTACGCATATTATCCACCTTTGGTAAAGATGATTATAAATTTAGCAGCGAAGAACGTACAGCAGAAATTAATAAAGAGTTTGCTAAATTAGGTACTACAAAAAAGAAACCAGGAGAAAAAATCGAAAGCTATAATGTAAAACAAAGTAAAATAGCTATTGGTAGTGGAGGTTTTTTTGGCAAAGGTTTTTTACAAGGCACACAAACCAGAGGCGATTTTGTGCCAGCACAAAACACCGATTTTATTTTTAGTAGTGTTGGGGAAAATTTTGGGTTTTTTGGTTGCCTTATTTTATTAATTATTTATTTTGGACTAATGTTTAGGCTAGTATTTTTAGCCGAAAGGCAACGCAGTATTTTTAGTAGAGTATATATGTATTGTGTTGTTGGCATTTTGTTTTTTCATGTAGCTTTAAATGTTTCTATGACACTTGGTTTAGCACCATCGCCAGGTATTACATTGCCTTTAATAAGCTATGGGGGCTCCTCATTAATTACTTTTACTGTTTTGTTGTTTATTGCTATAAAATTAGACAGCGATAGACAAATGATACTTAGATAATATACTATGCAAATAATTCCACTTAGCGAAGGTTCTTTTACAATAGATACTACTAAACAATTTATTCCATTTAATCTGGAAAAAGACGATTTACAACAACGCCCTATTGGTAGTTTGTTGGTAGAAGTTCAACCCTTTTGTATTGTTACAAAAAACGATATTTTATTAATTGATGCTGGCTTAGGCTTTAGTAATACAGATGGAACCCTACAAATACATCAAAATTTATTAGATAATAATATTAATCCCTTGGATGTTACAAAAGTATTACTAAGCCATTTACACAAAGACCATAGTGGAGGTGTAAGTAAAGAAGATAAGGTATTAGGGCAAACGTTTATAAGCTTTCCTAACGCAAAATATTATGTAAACAAGCATGAGTTTGATTTCGCCATGGCAAAAGGTAAACCCTCTTTTACGCCAGAAGAATTTAAAATTTTAAGTACTGCCGATAATGTATTATTTACTAAAGGAGATGGAAAGATAGATAACTATATAACGTATGAAGTTTGTGGGGCACATAGCCCTTATCATCAAACCTTTTTAATTGAAGAAGATGGACAAAAAATATTTTTTGGAGGTGATGTAGCACCACAATACCAACAAATGAAAAATAAATTTATTGCCAAATATGATTACGATGGAAAGTTGTGTATGGAACTACGCCAAAAATGGTGGCAACAAGGGGAACTTGAAAATTGGACGTTCTTATTTTATCATGATATTAAAACACCTGTATTTTCTTTTTAATAAAAATCCCAATCAACAATGATTGGGATTTTTATTATTTAGTTATAAAGATGTAATTTTTTAAATTACTGCCCTCTTTTACTGCCACCGTTTTGCGGCCTAACACCACCTTGTCTTACTCCACCAGCTTGCCTAAGATTTTTTAAACGCTCCATTAATCTTTTTTGAAAAACAGAACGCATTCTAAATAAACGTTCACAACGGGTTGGGCCTAATAGCGTATTAAAATTACCTTGATATTTTTTCTTTATGTTAAGTAAAGCCTGCTCTCTATCTAATGCGGGCAAATCTTTTTTTATCCCCTTTAAGTCATTTTCAAATTGGTTATGTACTGGCCAAAATTTTTGAGCCTCCTCCGAGGTAAGGTTTAACTCTTTTGTTACGTAAGCAACATATAGGGCTTGTATTTTTTCATTCTTTTTAGCATCCCCATCTTCCACTTGAGTATCTTGGGCAGTTGCAGTAAAAAAGCTACTAGCCATTACTGTAAGTACTAATAAAAATTTTTTCATTTTTTTAATTTTTAAGGTCTTCTAAATTAGCATTATCTAAAAAATTATCTAAAGCTTTTTCATCTGTTAAATAATCTTCTTGTGTAGGCAATTCATTTTCATCTACTACATTAACAATTAAGGCTACATCTGCATCGGTTGAGCTGTTAGATAAATACTTTACAATGTCTTCATCGGTAAGTTTATCAAGTTCAGTATCAAACGAATTATTTTTTGCTATGGCCAAGCCTTGTTTAGTTGTATCATCTAGCTTATTAGTAGTGGTAAACTTAAAGGCGCCAAACGTAATAATACCAATAAATACAGCAGCCACCGCATATTTAATAAAGGTAAAATTTCTTTTACGCATGGTGATAACTATTGTTTGTTGTGGTTGTACTTTTTCCACTAACTCAGTATGCAATTGCTCAAAGTAATTTTTAGGTACAGTGTATACATTTTCGTTTTGTGCACTATACAACATGGGCGATAAGCGTCGCAACTCCCCACTAACATTATCTACTTGTTTTATTTTAGCTAAAATAGTATCTGCCAAATTTTCAAAATAACCTTGGGGTACATCTGTAGTATCTTTTTTTTGTGCTGAATTAATTATACCATATTGAGCTAGTTGTATAGTATGTAAAATATCCTCACTCAATACATCAAAATAACCATTGGGAACAGTATATACGTTTAAACCTTGCAACCCAGCAAGTGTGGGGCTAAGGCTTTGTAATTCGTTTAATATTTCTGTTCTATTTTCCATTTCTCTTTTAAGACTGTTTTACAACCCAAAAGTTTAATTATTTAATATAAAACCTTCAATTTTTTTTACAGCGTGGTGATAACTAGCTTTTAATGCCCCTTCACTGGTTTCTAAAACCTCACTCATTTTTTGGTAAGGCATTTCATCGTAGTAGCGTAAATTAAATACAACTCTTTGTTTTTCAGGTAATTGTTGTATAGCCACTTGCAGTTTCCATTCTAATTTATTAGCATCAAAATGTTCACTTGCTTTTACTTTGTTGCTTAATCCACTCTCCTCATCACTCAACGATAACGTACTTTTTCTTTTTTGTTGCTCTAAAAAAGTAAGGCTTTCGTTAGTGGCAATGCGATAAATCCAAGTATAAAGCTGACTATCTTCTCTAAAATTGTCCAAACCGTTCCACACTTTAATAAACATATTTTGGAGTACATCATTAGCATCTTCATGCTGAACTACCATACGGCGTATATGCCAGTATAGCTTTTCCTGGTATTTTTTTATAATACGAGTGTAACCCTTCTCCTTTGAGGAGGGGTCTTTAAACTGAGCTAGTAGCTCTTTATCGTCTAAATGCTCATTCATATAAGTAATTGCAGTAGTAAAAATAAAAAATCCAATCGATTTGATTGGATTTTATTGTAAAGGTTTAATTTGATTAATTATTTTCTTGCTATTACTTTTTCTACAGCAGCAACAATATGGGGTGTATCTAAGCCATATTTTACTAAAAGTTCAGCTGGTTTTCCGCTTTCGCCAAATGTATCGTTTGTACCAATATACTCAATGGGTATAGGGCAATTTCTTGCAGCTACTTGTGCAATACTATCGCCTAAACCGCCAAGTACATTATGTTCCTCACAAGTAACAGCACATTTTGTTTTTTGGATAGATTTTATAATTGCTTCTTCATCTAACGGCTTAATAGTATGAATATTTATTACTTCTACACTAATGCCTTTTTCCTCTAAAATTCTCCCTGCTTCCACAGCCTTCCAAACTAAATGGCCACATGCAAAAATGGTAACATCTGTGCCTTCGGAAAGTTGCTGGGCTTTACCTATAACAAAATCTTCTTCCTTTGTAAATATTGGCCAAACAGGGCGGCCAAAACGTAAATATACAGGGCCTTCATAATCGGCAATAGCTTCAGTTGCTGCTTTGGTTTGGTTATAATCTGCTGGTACAATAACCGTCATACCTGGTAGCATTTTCATTAAACCAATATCTTCTAAAATTTGATGTGTTGCACCATCTTCCCCCAATGTTAGGCCGGCATGACTAGCACAAATTTTTACATTTTTTCCACTATAGGCAACACTTTGGCGTATTTGATCGTACACTCTACCTGTACTAAAATTTGCAAAGGTTGTTGTGTAGGGAATTTTTCCACCAATAGTTAAACCAGCAGCAATACCAATCATATTAGCTTCTGCAATACCACATTGTACAAAACGTTCTGGAAACTCCTTCATAAAACTTTGTAGTTTTAATGAGCCAGCCAAATCGGCTGTAAGTGCCATAATGTTTGGGTTTTTACGAGCTGCGGCTAAAATGCCATCGCCAAAACCACTACGGGTATCTTTATTGCCAGTAACTTCTATTGCATTTAACATGATGAAATCTGTGATTTTTTGATGATTGATTTTTACCGCAGAGGCCCAAAGACGCTGAGGTGTTTTGGTTTATGAGCATCGAAGATACAGAGCTACAAAACAATTAGCAAATTAGGGAATTAGCTAATTTGCTTCTCCCAATCCCAAGCCGTTTTCATCATATCTTCTAAAGTGTATTTACATTGCCAGCCTAATTCGGTTATTGCTTTTTGGTTATTAGCATAAATGGCTTCAACATCCCCATTTCGTCGTGGCCCTATAGTATAATTTAATTTTTGCCCACTTACTTTTTCAAACATAGTAATAACTTCTAAAACAGTGTATCCAATTCCACTACCTAAATTAAGTATGGAACAAGTTGAGTTGTTTCTATTTTGAATAAGATAATTTAACGCTAACGTATGTGCATGTGCAATATCGCAAACATGTATATAATCTCTTAAACAACTTCCATCTTTGGTAGCATAATCATTTCCCCATACCTTCATTTGAGGTAATTTACCTATGGCTGTTTGTGTAATAGCTGGTATTAAATTTTGAGGTTTGCCAATGGGTAATTCACCAATATGATTGCTGGGATGTGCACCCACTGGGTTAAAATAACGTAACAAAATACTCTTAAAATTTTGGGCACTATTATCTTTTACAATTTGCTCACCCATTTGCTTTGTAGCGCCATAAGGACTTTCGGCTTGCTTTAGCGGTGTTAATTCAGTTACAGGAATTACTTCTGGACTACCATAAACCGTACATGACGAAGAAAAAACAAAATTGTTTACGTTAAATGCTTTTGCACATTTTAAAATATTTACTAAAGAGATAAGATTGTTTTCGTAATACATCATGGGGTGTTCAACTGACTCGCCAACGGCCTTAAAGGCAGCAAAATGTATAATGCCAACAATGTCATTATTTTGTTCAAATACATTTAAGGTGTCTGCATAATTACATAAATCTATGGGGTAGTTTTTTATTTTTTTGTTAATGATTTTCTCCACACTATCTAACATAAGAGCGTTACTACGGCTATAGTTATCAATACTAATAACATCGTAACCATTTTCAACTAAATCTACAATGGTATGGCTACCAATAAACCCACAACCACCTGTAACTAATATTTTGCTCATTATATTTAGTGTATACGTATACCCAAAAATACTATTACTTTCCTGTAAATAAAAAACATCCGCAATTGCGGATGTTTTTTATTTTTTGTTCATAGAGAATTATTTTATAAAAAAGCTAATAATCCAATAGGTTAGTGCAGCTAGTAAGCCACTTACGGGGATAGTTAAAATCCAGGCCCAAAGTAAATTTATGGTAACACCCCAGCGTACAGCACTTAAACGCTTAGTAGCACCTACACCAATTATGCTACCTGTAATGGTATGTGTGGTACTAACGGGGATACCCATTTGGCCAGTAAAAAATAAAGTAAATGCACCAGCTGTTTCTGCAGCTACACCTTCAAGTGGAGTAACCTTAGTAATTTTTGTACCCATTGTTTTTACAATCTTCCACCCACCACTTAAAGTACCTAAGCCTATAGCTATATAGCATGCAATGGGTACCCATATGGGTAAGTCGCTAAAATTTTGAATATTGCCATTTGCAATTAGTGCAGCTCCAATAATACCCATTACTTTTTGTGCATCGTTACCTCCATGGCCAATACTAAATGCAGCAGAGCTAAAAAGCTGTAGCTTTTTAAACATTTTAGCAATCGTAAAAGCAGTAGGTGTTTTTATTTTTTCAACATATAAATAAATTAAACAAAAGAAAATAGAAGTGAAAATAATACCCCAAACTATCATTCCATTATCTGCTTTATCAATATCTTTTGCTAGGTTTTTTTCAATACTAAATTTTTCAATTTTGGCTTTAACTTTCTTAGCATTTACTTCTTTAATTGGGTAAATAGCATGTAAGGCAACCAGTGTACTATCTACACTCAACTCTTTATTAAAATACTTTTTTATAGGGTCTTTATATTTTTCGGTAGCATCTTTAGCAATTGTAAATTGAGCCTTTGCAGTTGAATCGGTATTTGCGGCAGCTTCTAAAATTAAATAATCATTTGCATTACGTATATCATCTTTTAATCGGCTGGCTTCAATATCTTTTAACCATCCATTTGCGGTAGCTTGTTTGGCAATTTCTTCCGCACCCAACTTATCAAAGTTTTTAACTAGTGCTAAAATATTGATATAGTTAGGCATTGCTTTTTCTAACTTATCTTTTGAAGAGGCTAAAGCTGTTTTTAATTTTTCATCGGTTGGGGTTAAAGCTAAAGTTTTTTTGTAATCATTTACTTCTTGTTTGTACTTATCTATTTTTAATAATTTTTGTACGCCCTCATCCATTTTATTGGTTTCAAATTTATCAAAAAGTAACGTAGTTAAAAAAGTAACGGCCGCTATTATGGCTATCCTTGCCCAAATATTACGCATAATAGTAACTATGGTAATAAAAATGGATATGGCCATACCAATTAATGGAGCTAAAAAAATAAATAGAACTGTATTTAAAATAATACTACCTTCTACAATTTTCCCCCAACTATAGCCCATTCCTTTTAACGACATAGCATGTGCAATAGCTGCACCAGCAAAACCGCCAATTAACGTATGCGAAGAAGAAGATGGAATACCATACCACCAAGTTAATAAATTCCAAAAAATGGCAGCAATTAAGCCAGCAAATATTACAGGAAGTGTTATAAATTCCTTATTTACTGTTTTGCTAATGGTATTAGCTACTGCATGATCTTTAAAAATAAAATAGGCCACTACATTAAAAATGGATGCCCAAATTACTGCTTGAAAAGGCGTAAGTACTTTTGTTGATACAACTGTTGCTATTGAGTTTGCAGCATCATGAAAGCCATTGATATAATCAAAAATTAAAGCAAGGGCTATTATTATTATTACTAGAGTCATTTTTATTTAGTTGATGGTTGATAGTTGATGGTTCATAATTCATAGCAAAAAAATACTATGAACTATACGCTATGAACAATGAACTAATTAAGCGTACTTCACAATAATACTTTCAATTACATTAGCTGCATCTTCGCACTTATCAGTAACAATTTCCATTACTTGATAAATCTCTCTTTTTTTAATTACCTCTTTGGCATCTGGCTCTGTATCAAATAAGCGTTCTATACTTAAATCAAAAATATCATCACCTTGGTTTTCAATACTATTTATTAAAACTAAGGCATCGGTTATTTTACGCATATTTTTCATATTGCGTAACTCAACCACAGCACCGTTTACCGCTACACATCCCTGGGCAATAATATCGGCCATTTTTTGAATGCCACTATCGGCAGGATTAACCTTATAAAAATTAATTTTTTTAGCACTTGCATATATATAATCAGCAATATCATCTAAGGCACTAGCTAAATAATGTATATCTTCTCTATCGAATGGGGTAATAAAATTTTTACCTAATTGCGTAAAAATTTCATGGGTAAAATCGTCACAGGTATGCTCCATATCTTCCAAATCCTTTATTAATTTCCCCCTTTTCTCAAAATCGGGTTCGTTAACAACGTCCTTTAATTTCTCCCCCATTATTACTAATGAAGAAGAAACGCTTTCGAACAATTGATAAAATACTCTATCCCTTGGTAAAAAGATTTTTAAAATTGAGTTAATTCCTGCCATGGTTATATATTTTAGGCAAATGTATCATTATCAACCTAGCCATCAAAAGGAATATAATTGGTAATAATTTCTTAACATACGAAACTTAACCTATGACAAGATAACAATTGCATAACATTAGCGTAACAATGTGGTAATAAGCATAGCATCTCTTTGCATCAAGAAAAAAAAACATGAGAAGTTTAATATTATCACTCTTATTTTTAGTTACCTCACTAATAACTATTGCACAAAACGGAAAAATTGAAGGAAAAATTACCGATGCTAAAACGGGTTTGCCCTTAACCGGCGTATCTGTTAGTATAAAAAATTCTACAAAAGGAACCTCTAGCGATTTA
>CAILUU010000039.1 GCA_903837525.1 uncultured Bacteroidota bacterium
ATTAAACAAAGCATCTACAGCAATTTTTTATTTATCGTTGTTTTGTGTTATTATTTGTTTGTTTTTTTAAATATATATCTTAATTGTACCTCATTAAAATAAAGGCGGCATACAAGAGAGCGACCAATTTTATTGATGTAATATTAGATGTAGAAGATTAAATACTTATTGAATAACAATAAATTGTTTTACATTTATAAAAAAACAAAACCTATGAAAAAACTATTTTTTATTTTATTGACATTAAGCTTAACTAGTTTTGGTCAAACTGCAGCAACTATGTTAGCCAAATCCGAAGCTTTGGTTGCCAAAATTTATAAAGCTCAAGAGATTAAAATAGGCAGCCAAACCTGGATATCTAAAAACCTTGATGTAAGTTCTTACCGAAATGGAGATCCTATACCCGAGGTTCAAGATAAAGAGGCATGGGCAATCTTAACAACAGGTGCTTGGTGTTATTACGAAAATAAA
The DNA here is from genome assembly GCA_903837525.1 of uncultured Bacteroidota bacterium. Taxonomy (GTDB): domain Bacteria; phylum Bacteroidota; class Bacteroidia; order Chitinophagales; family Chitinophagaceae; genus Ferruginibacter. The sequence continues at coordinate 472 of CAILUU010000039.1, forward strand.
ACGGCTAATGGCACAAAATATGGCAAGCTATATAACTGGCATGCAGTTAACGATCCTCGCGGCTTGGCCCCAAGTGGCTACCACATACCCAGCGATTCAGAGTGGACCTTACTAACCGATAACTTAGGAGATGAAGCCGGCACAAAAATGAAAAGCACTAGAGGTTGGCTAAAAAATGGCAATGGCGCTAACACCTCAGGCTTTGCAGGGCTTCCGGGCGGTTGTCGTAACTTCAATGGTAATTTCTTTGACATTGGCGCTATAGGTAACTGGTGGGGTCCGTTAGAGAGCAATATCTATAGCGCATGGTACCACAGCTTGTATAGCGATAATGACAATGTGATCAGAAACCTCAGCCAAAAGCAAACAGGGTTGTCTGTGCGTTGCCTTAAGGATTAAAATTTGAAGGTGCAATAACTCAATTAGAATTTGATAATAAAAAAAGAAATATATTAGATAACATCTAAAATTACAACTATCATTATTCTATTATAATTAAAAAATTTTTACCTTATTTGTACTTTGAAACTATAATTTATTTTAATTCCTTTCAATAAATTGCATCTTAGAATTTAAATATGAAAAATTTAATTTTATATCTTTTATTAGCGCTATTGTTTTTTTCTAGGTGTAAAAAATTAGAAATCGAAGAAGGGACACCGAATTGTATTAGGTCTAAAATAAGTGCCTTCGAAAAAGACGCTTTTTGTTCAGACCCCCAGGTTGACGAGTATCAATTTCAATCAGAATATGTTTATGTTTTTATAGACGGCTCTTGTGGTGCAGACCTGGCAGCAACAGTTTTCGATTCCAAATGCAATATTAAAGGGCGATTAGGTGGTATTGCAGGTAATACCAAAATAAATGGCGAAGAATTTAATGCAGCAAAATTTATAAAAACAGTTTGGAAAAAGTAATAATTTAATTTATTTTTTTTACGATTCTGTCTTTTTGATATAAAAATGTGGTCGCTACTTTTCCTATGGTATCAAAATAAGTCCAAATACTATCTTGTAAATTATTTTTGTAAAAACC
>CAILUU010000040.1 GCA_903837525.1 uncultured Bacteroidota bacterium
AGAAAATATAAATTTTAAAGGATAAATAATCAACAAAAAACAAAAGGGTGTAATTTCTAAAAAATGTCAAAAAAGTAAATAAAAGTGCGAAAAAAGTGCAAAAAAAGTATTTTTTCGAAAAAAAATAAAATTATTTTTAAACTTTTTTTGGTGATTTTTAAGCCCTTATTTTGCTTATTTCAAAAATAAAAAGGTCACTGCTGCATTATGTATTTGCAAAACTACTTGCCAAATTTTTTATAGATTTAAAGAGCTAGGCGTATAATTTTTTAAAGAAGTACATAAAGCTTAAAATAAAAAATTAAAGAAAAAATCACCTGCCTAATTTTATATGCCTTCTTTTTCTGCCTAAAAAAATATTGATTATCGTAAATTTGATTTATGAACAATTATTCAATAGCCGATCAATTTTCTTTATTAGCTAAGTTGATAGATATACATGGTGAAAATAGTTTTAAAGCAAAAACATATTCTATTACTGCATACAACATTGAAAAACTGCCGGTGCAACTAAGCACTATGGAACATGCAGAAATTTTAAGTACAAAAGGTATCGGCGAAAGCACCGGAAAAAAAATTATTGAGCTCTTGCAAACAGGAAAATTAACTGCTCTTGAAGATATTTTACTTAAAACTCCACAAGGCGTTGTTGAATTATTAAATATTAAGGGTATTGGACCCAAAAAAATACATGCTATTTGGAAAGAAATGGAAATTGAAAGCGTAGGAGAGCTTTTATATGCTTGTCAAGAGAATAGACTAAAACTATACAAAGGCTTTGGCGAAAAAACACAACAAAGCCTTATTGAAACCATTGAATTTTACCAAAATAATAAGGGGAGTTTTTTATTTGCACAGATAGAAGTAGTAGAACCACAAATAACTGCTCATCTAAAAAAGCTTTTTGGTAACGACAAAGCATTTGTAACGGGTGGTTTTAAAAGGCAATTAGAATATTTAGACGAATTAGAATACGTTGTTGCATTAAACAATGAAGAAATTAAAACAAAGTTGTTATCGGCTAACCCACCAGAGTTATTAGCAGAAGAAAAAGATAGCTTATTATACAAATTATTAAATGGTTTACGTTTAAGGCTATTTACTGGTGAGAACGATTGGCAAAAAAGATTATTTACCAAAAGCTGTAGTGAAGAATTTTGTACCAGCCTTTTGCAACAGTACCCTACTTTAAACTTTACATCTATTGAAAACGACCATGCCGAATTATTTAAACAAGCTACTATTACATTTATACCGCCCTATGCTAGAGAAACTGGATCTGTAATAGAAAAGGCCAAAAAAGGCAGTTTGCCTAATGTAATTTTACCAACAGATATTAAAGGCGTAATACACAGCCATAGTAATTGGAGCGATGGTAGCAACACTATTGAAGAGATGGCAAATGCTGCTCAAGCAAAAGGGCTAGAGTACTTAGTAATTAGCGACCACAGTAAAAGTGCTTACTATGCACAAGGCTTAAGTGAAGAAAAAATTGCAGCGCAACATAAATATGTTGATGAACTAAATGCTAAAAACCCCAGTTTTAAAATTTTTAAGAGTATAGAAAGCGACATTTTAAACGATGGTAGTTTAGATTATAGTAATAGTATACTAGGCACTTTTGATTTAGTAATTGCAAGTGTACATAGCAATTTAAAAATGAGTGAAGAAAAAGCTATGAGCCGTTTAGTTACCGCTATTGAAAACCCCTACACTACAATACTAGGCCATATGACGGGCAGGTTGTTATTAAGCCGAAAAGGCTACCAAATAGATCATAAAAAAATTATTGATGCCTGTGCTGCCAATAAAGTTGTAATTGAATTAAATGCACACCCCAGCCGCTTAGACATGGATTGGCGGTATATTGCTTATGCTTTAGAAAAAAATGTACTTATTAGTATAAACCCCGATGCTCATAACCTTGAAGGTTTTGATGACACGAGATACGGTGTATTAGTTGCCCAAAAAGCTTTGTTAACTAAGGAGCAAAATTTAAGCAGTTTTGGGTTGAAGGAGTTTGAGGGGTATTTAGAGAAGAAGTAAAACACATAGAGCACATAAATTTTATTTCTATGTGCCTATGTGTTCCAAAAAATTACACACTCACATTAAAATCTCTCAGGGCATCGTTCAAACTAGTTTTTAAATCAGTACTAGGTTTTCGTTGGCCAATAATTAACGCACAACCTACACCAAACTCTCCTGCCGGAAATTTTTTATTGTAGCTACCAGGTATTACCACACTTCTTGCAGGTACTCTACCTTTCATTTCTATAGGCTCAGAACCGCTAACATCAATTATTTTAGTGCTTTGTGTTAATACTACATTTGCCCCTAGTACAGCTTCTTTTTCTACAATTACCCCTTCAACCACTATACAGCGGCTGCCTATAAAACAACCATCCTCAATAATTACAGGTGTGGCTTGTAAAGGCTCTAACACTCCGCCAATACCCACACCCCCGCTAAGGTGAACGCCTTTGCCTATTTGGGCACAACTGCCTACAGTTGCCCAAGTATCCACCATTGTACCTTCATCTACATAAGCGCCAATGTTTACATAGCTAGGCATAAGTACAACGTTTTTGGCTAAGTAAGCACCATACCTTGCTACTGCATGTGGCACAGCTCGTACACCCAAACCTTTATAATCACTTTTTAATTTCATTTTATCGTAAAACTCAAACGGGGGTAGGGTAAAAGTTTCCATTTGTTGTATGCCAAAATATAAAAGTATAGCTTGTTTTACCCATTCGTTTACTTGCCAGCCAGTTTGTGTTGGCGATGCTGTACGTAGTCTACCCTTATCAACTTCTTCAATTACAGCTTTTACAGCATCTGTATAGGTTGTATCTTTTAATAATTCTCTATTTGCCCAAGCATCGTTTATTAAGTGTTGTAGTTGCATTGTTAATATTTATTTTGGCAAATGTAAAAAAGTACAAGCAAACTATTGGTAAATACATCGGTTTAATATCCACTTAGTATATTTGTGTTCATGAACATTGGCTTTGATGCAAAAAGAGCATATCATAATCAAACTGGCTTAGGGCATTATAGCCGCACACTTATACAATCCTTAGCCGAAAATTTTACTGAACATAGTTATTATCTATTTAATCCTAAGCCATCTACCACTCATAAGTTTACACAAAAAAAAATTACAGAAGTACTTCCACAAAAATTACTTCATAAAAAAATTTCTGCTGCATGGAGAAGTAATTTTATTACAAAAGAAATTGAACAACTGCAATTAGATGTATTTCATGGACTAAGCCACGAATTACCATTGGGTTTACAAAAATTATCAGTTAAAAAAATTGTTACTATACATGATTTAATTTTTGAAAAATATCCCCACCAATTTCCTTTTATAGACAGAATCATTTACAAAAAAAAATTTAAGTATGCCTGCCAAGTTGCGGATACTGTAATTGCTATTAGTAAACAAACAAAACAAGATTTGATTGAATTGTACAATGTACCCGAAAAAAAAATTGAAATATGCTATCAAAGCTGTAACCCTGCATTTAGCATAAAAAGTACACCACAAGAATTAGCTACAGTAAAAGAAAAATATAACTTACCCAACGCCTATTTGCTATATGTTGGTAGCATTATTGAACGAAAAAATTTATTACTCATTTGCAAAGCCCTTAAAAAATTAAACTCTGACATGCCCTTAGTCGTTGTAGGTGATGGTAAAGAATACAAAAAAAATATACAACGCTATCTCCATCAAAACAACTTAACTGATAAAGTAATTTTCTTAAATGATAAGCCTATTATACAAAAGCATGATATAAGCATTGATTTACCAGCTATTTATCAATTAGCTGATGTATTTATTTACCCTAGTATTTACGAAGGTTTTGGCATACCCATTTTAGAAGCCTTGCAAAGTTGCACCCCTGTAATTACAACTAATGTTAGCTGTATGCCTGAAACTGGAGGTAATGCAGCCTATTATATAGACACAGATGATGATGAAGCATTAGCACATGCCATTACTACAATAACTACTACTGCTTCTATAAAAAATAAAATGGTTCAAAATGGATATTTACATGCCGCCAATTTTACAAATAAAAAATGTGCTGAAAGAGTAATGCAGGTTTATACAAAATAAAATTGCCAATAGCTAAATAACTATTGGCAAATAGGTTAAATAAATTTTTTACAATGTAAAGCCTACACCCAATTGTACACTTTGGCTTTTCCATTTTTCTTTATCATCAATATCATTAAGATTGCTTAAGCCAACTGCATATCTAGCGTAAACTCTTATTTTAGTTATATTCAATTGTATGCCACCCAGCATACTAAAGTCCCCAGTTTTAAAGGCATCTTTACCATTTGCAATAAAGGTTTTATCCTTATTTATTAAAATGCTGTATTGTGGCCCAGCTTGAAAACTTACAAATTTATTAGGGCTATAATTAAGTAATAATGGAATACTTAATTGATTTAGCTTAACCCCATTTACTTTATTAAAGGCATATATATCGCTAAATTCTGATGATGTATCTACATTTGTTTGATTAATTAACACCTCTGGCTGAATACCAATTTTTTCAGAAATTTTAATGGTAGCAAAACCACCAATATGATAACCAAAGGAAAATTGATTATTAAATGACTTACCGGTTATTTTATTTACAGATGCCCCACCTTTTATACCAATTTTTGGACCTTGTGCAAAGGTTAAGTTTGTACATAATGTAAGGGCTGAAATAATTAAGATTTTTACTTTCATAAATAATTTTTTAGTTAATCATATCTATTCAACTACTATGCCAAATAAGTTTTCAATTTGTTAATTAAGGCTCTTAACAAAATTTTAAAAGGTAAATCCTGCAGTTAAACTAACTATACTGCTAAACCGCTGCCCCGTAGTTTCTGGTAAATAGTAATCAAAATAAACATTAGGTTGTACATAAAATTTACCAATGCCGTATGTGATATTTATTGATGATGCAATAGATTGTAATTGCATTTTATTGGTTTGTGAGGTTTTTTTTACAGAAAGTGGAACTCTAGGCCTATTAAATATTCTATTTAAATGGGTGGAATTTACTTTATCACTACCAGAATTAACCATAAATATGGGTAAAATTGTTAACCCATCTTTTTTAGTGAAAACGTTTTCAAACTCAAAATTATGTTCAATACTAAAAGTAGCAGAAAAATAACTTGTTTTATTATCCGTTGAATCTAATACAAATCTATTTATATTAGATAAAAAAACTAATTCTGTTTGCTTATACGTTCCATTTGCAAATCCCAAACTAATACCAGTCTGTATAAAGGGTTTTGTATATTTTAAATAGCCAAATAATTCATTTTGATAAATGCTTTTACCATTGTACTTTTTATTATCTCCAAAATATCTTGTGTATGAAATTCCAGTAGAAATTTTCTCCCCATCATATCCATATCCTACCGATGTACCAGTTTGATACAAACTAAGTTTATTATTTTCATTTGTTAAAAATGTAGTAAGTCCTAAATTAAATCCACTTTTAAAAAAATAAAATAATGCAGGTGTAAGTACTAGTTGATTGGTAAAGCCCGTTGCATTTACAGCTTGGTTTTGTGTACTAAACGTTCCATTACCAAAGCCAAGACTTATGTCAAAATAGCTTCTTGCACTATCGTCAAACATGCTTAAAAACTCATCGGTATTTAACATAGAATCCAATCGACTTTTATCTTGCTTAGATAATGTAGTATCTGTTTGGGCAACTACATTATTTGTACATAAAATAAAAATTAGGACAACGTATAAATTTCTCATATAAACAGTAAATAAATTAAGACAAAAAAAATAAAAATAGTTTAAACTTTTCAATATAAAAAGCTAAGATTATAATAAATACAAATATCAATTTTAAAACCCTTACCTTTGCTCCCAATTATTTAAAAACTGAGAATTACATGAGCATGCTCAGTTGCTGTTGAAAGCGATACAATACCGAGTTGAAAGACACTCAATACAAATCTCCAACGGCCAAGAAGCATGATTATAGGAAGACAAATTTCGAATTTCGAAATTCCAAATTTCTTTCGTGTGGCTATCGCAAATTACAATTACATGAATGCATTTGAAGCCTTAGGGCTAAATGAACAATTGGTACAAGCTGTTACCGATTTAGGATTTGAAAAACCGAGTGAAATACAAGAAAAAGCTATTCCGGTTTTATTAAGTGGTACAACTGATTTTATTGGTTTAGCACAAACAGGTACGGGTAAAACTGCCGCATTTGGCTTACCCCTTATACAATTAATTGATGGGGCACAACGCCACCCACAAGCCTTAATTGTTTGCCCTACAAGAGAGCTTTGTTTGCAAATTACGAACGATTTAGAAAAATTTACTAAACATACAAAAGGTGTTTACACCGAAGCTGTTTACGGTGGTGCATCTATTATGATGCAAATACGCAATTTAAAAAGAGGTGTGCATATTGTAATTGCAACACCTGGTCGTTTAATTGATTTAATTGAACGTAAAGCTATCGACTTACAAAAAGTAAAATATGTGGTGTTAGATGAAGCCGATGAAATGCTTAACATGGGCTTTAGAGATGATATTGATTTTGTATTAAAAAATACCATAAACAGAGAAAGCACTTGGTTGTTTAGTGCAACTATGCCGCCAGAGGTTAGGGCCATTAGCCGTAATTATATGGAAACACCAAAGGAAGTAACCGTTGGTAAAAAGAATAGTGGTAATGTAAATATTGACCATCAATTTTTTGTTGTAAATGCACAACAACGTTACGAAGCATTAAAGCGTTTGATAGATTTTAACCCCGGTATTTACGGTATTATTTTTACCCGTACTAAATTGGATGCACAAGAAGTGTGTGAACGTTTATCAAAAGCTGGTTACGATATTGAAGCATTGCATGGCGATTTAACACAGCAACAAAGAGATAGAGTAATGGCAAGATTCCGTAGTAAAAGTTTACAATTATTAATTGCTACCGATGTTGCTGCAAGAGGTATTGATGTAGATGGTATAACGCATGTAATAAATTTTGAATTACCCGATGATATGGAGGTTTACACCCATAGAAGCGGCCGTACAGGAAGAGCTGGTAAAACAGGTATTTGTTTATCTATTTGCCATAGCAGAGAAACGTTTAAAATAAAGTCGTTAGAGAGAATGATTAACGCACAATTTCATAAGGTAGATATACCAAGTGGTAAAGATGTATGCCGCAAACAGTTTTTTCATTTTATGGAAAAATTAATGTTAACAGATGTTAGCCATGGCGATTACGAAACATACTTACCCGACCTCATGGAAAAATTTGCAGATGTAAGTAAAGAAGAAGTTTTACAACGAGTAGCTGCTTTAGAGTTTAACCATTTTTTAAAGTATTACGAAAATGCCGAAGACCTAAACCGTAGCGATTTTGGAAGAGATAGAAAAAATGTTAGAGATAATATACGTAGCGATTTTAAACCAAGTGAAGGTGCTGGAAGAGAGAGAGATAGAAGAGGTAGTAGTAACAGAAACAGTGGCTACACTCGTTTATTTATAAACCTAGGTACAAAAGATGGTTTTTACAAAGCAAGTTTTTTACAGTTTATTTTAGATGAAAGCAGCTTAAATAAAGAAGTGTTAGGTAAAATAGATATGAGAGAAATGAATACTTGGGTAGAAATTGATAGTGCAGAAAGTAGCAAAATGATTAAAGCAATTGATGGTAAGCGTTATAACAACCGTGTAGTGCGTATGAACGAGGCAGATGGTGGATTTAAAAGAGCTAATGACGAAGATGGTAGCCGTGGCAATCGCAGCGAAGGCGAAGGGAGAAAAAGAATATATGGTGGTGGCGAAAAAAAAGAAAGAAGAAGTTTTAGATAAGATATAATTCTTTTGTAAAAAAGTAATCCCCAAGTTTTTAATCTTGGGGATTTTTGTTTTTTCTAGTAATGACATTTTTAGACAGATAAAATCTCCTGATTCCGCCAATGGTTAAATAAATTTATCATTAATTTTTATGGAAGAAGTTTAGTAATGTGCCGCATTCTTTTCTGCAAAAAGAAAAGATATTTTTTTATGCATAACATTCAATTAAAGACATCATTAAATACTTCTTTGCATTAACTATTTCAATATATAAACAACATCAAAGTTGTTTATATTAAAAATTATTTTATCGTTAAGTTAAAATGAACAATATGTTAAGTTAGAGCTTATGAAACAATAAGTTTATCATCCACAATTATTTTTACATAGTATTAACTATCAATTAAAATAACAAAAATGAATAAACTATTTACACTTTTAATTCTATTATTTACTTTAGTTAGTAAAGGATTTTCGCAAACAACATTTACCCAATGGATATATGAGCCACTAAATGGCACCGCTGCTAACCCAACCCCTAATACTGGTAGTGGAACTTCAGCCTTGTTTGGTTCTATGAGTACCACTTCTACTGCTACTGGTATGACTGGTACAGGGTGTGGTGCACAAACTACTGGAACATTAGCTTGGGCAATTGGTACTGCCAATCCCGGTACAACAAATGAATCTAGTGGTGTTCAATTTAATACATCAACAAGTGGATATACAGGAATTAATGTAAGTTGGGATCAACGTTTTTCAAACACATCTACTAATACAGTAAGACTACAATATACTACAGACGGCTCAACTTGGACCAATTTTACCATGACTGGCTCTAATACCACTATCTGTGCTACAGGTGCAGCAATAAATTCCAATGGATGTGCCGAAACTATTGGAGGTGACCAATATCGTAGGGTTTTGGTTGATTTATCCTCTATCACTGCAGCTAATAACAACGCTAATTTTGGAGTAAGAATGTTAGCAGCTCATTATCAAAATACAGGTCAATTTAGGCAAGCTAACACCCCAGGAAGTGTTGCAACAGGTGGTACTTGGCGATTTGATAATGTGGCTTTTTCTGGAACAACTATTTTACCTCTTTCATTACTTTCATTTAACGCAAAAGCACAAGGAAATAATATCATTGTAGATTGGAAAAGCAATAACGAAATAAACCATAAATATTACGAAGTAGTATATAGTACAGATGGTAGTAATTTTATACAAGCTGGGCAACGCAATGCGTTAGTTGGTAGTGGCGAAAAAGTATATACACTTACACATCAAAATGTTTCATTACTAGGTAGCAAGTTATTCTACCGTTTAAAAATGGTTTCTACAACTGGTGTTGTTACATATAGCAATATTGTAATTGTACGTTTTGGAAAACAAGTACAAGGCATTACAGATGTATATCCTAATCCTACAACAGGTATAGTTACCTTAATTACAAACGCTACTGAGCAAGTACAACTAAACTTAATTGATGCTAGCGGTAAAATAATTGTAAGCAAACAAGTATTTATAAATAATACGTATAATTTAGATTTAACCAAGTATGCAAATGGTATATATATTTTAGAAGCTACCTTAACTAATGGCAACAAACAACAATTTAAAGTGGTAAAAAAGTAAATAATAAATACCTTAATTTAAAAACCCCCAAGTTTTAAAACTTGGGGGTTTTTAAATTAAATTACAACATTAAAATCAAAAAACAATGTAAGAGGAGTTGTAAAATTATTTATGCCAACTCTATCACCGTTATCTCTGGCAACACACCTACCCTACCTGGGTAACCTAAAAAACCAAAGCCAGTGTTTATGTATAATTTTTGTTTAGCCTCTGCGTATAAGCCACCCCATTGTTTGTAAACGTATTGTACAGGGCTCCATTTAAAACCTGGTAGCTCTAGCCCAAACTGCATACCATGTGTGTGGCCACTAAGCATTAAATCAATATCGGTGTAGTTGGGTTTTACCTCTGCATCCCAATGGCTAGGGTCGTGGCTTAATAATATTTTAAATGGATATTTTTCTGCCCCAACGTATGCCTTAGCTAAATTACCGTAGGTATAAAAACGTGCTTTTCCACTAATATTTTGTACGCCTAAAATAGCAATTTCTGCATCGCCTTTTTTTAAGGTAATGTGTTCATCCATTAGCAAACGCCAACCCATGGTAGCATGTACGTTTACTAAATCGTCTAAGTTTTTTTGTTGTAAAGGAGTAAGTAAATGTTTGCCGATTGATTTTTCTTTTGCTCTATGCTCATCTGTTCTATCTGCCCAACGTACATAATCGCCATAATCATGATTACCCAATGTGCTATACACTCCCATGGGTGCTTTTAGTTTTGCAAATACATCTATATACTCATTCATTTCAGTGGCTAAATCATTTACTAAATCGCCTGTAAAAAAAATAACATCTGGCTTTTCATCTAAAATTTTTTGCACCCCTTTTTCTACCCCTTTTTTATTCATAAAACTGCCACTATGTATATCTGTTATATGCACTATTTTTAAGCCTTTAAAAGCTGTGGGTAAATTATCAAAGTTTAGTTTAACTCTTTTTACCGTATACTTATATTTGTTGCTGTACCCATACAATAAAGTTCCAAAAAGCCCCGAGCCTGCTGCAAGCCCAAGCCAACTTAAAAATACACTTCGGGTAATTCCACCTTCATTCATTCCTTCTATTTCGGTATTGGTACTAAATAACTTTGCAGCTATCCATTGTATTAATCTACGTAAATCATCTACCACAAAAAATACAACCGATACTAGCTTTGCCATAAACAAACCTATTGCCGTAGCTAACAAATACGTTCGTACTTTTTTATTTAAAAAATCTAATTGAGTAAAAGCAAATAATAAAAAACACAGAATAGCTAAAATAGATATTGCCCAATAAATACTATAAATAATAGTTTTGGTTTTTGGCTGTACATGTTGACTAACAATTTTTATGGCTAAAAAAACATAGCTATCTAACACCAACATTATAGCTAAAAAAATAAAAGTACCGAGTGAAGAACGCATTTTTAAATTTTGAATTGTTGAATTTCGATTTTTCGATTTTAAACCGCAAAGGTGTAAATACACAAAGAATTTTTATTTGTGCATTTTTGACCAGTGACCACTCTACTCTTCAGCCCATTTCAAAAAATCATCTATCTGCAAATTTATTGCAGCCAACGTTTCATCATTGTTAAATTTTCCATTTTCGTCTAATAACGTGTGTACAACAGACAAAGGTAATTTATTAGGATGCACTGTAATTTTTAAATGATTTAAAATATTGGTTGTATGATCCAACCCACGTAAATTTCCAGCCTTACCTGTAGCGGTACCAACTAATAACGCTTTTTTATTGTGCCAAGCATCCGCAGGTTTGCTATTGTCAACTAAAAGTTTAAAAATACCGGGCAAACTACCATTATACTCTGGCAGAACTAAAATATATGCCGTTGTGGGTATTAAAAATTCTTGTTCAATTTTTTCAAACGCCTCGTCTCTTTTTATGGAGTGCAAGTCCTCTAACGATAAAAATTGAGATTTTGTCCCTTTTTCGGTTAAAATACGTTGGTATTCGTGGGCTACTTTACGGGTATTGCTGCCCAAACGGTTGGTTCCGCTAATAATTGTAATCATTAATTATAAATTGTTTATAAAAATAACAAAGATCTTGCTGCTTTGTTGCCCAATATTATGCCGAATAGTTAAATTTGCCATCCTGTCACATTCAGCAGCTATATTATGAAACTTACCTATTACGGACATTCTTGCTTTAAAGTAGAAATTAAGGGTAAACATATCTTGTTTGATCCTTTTATTACCGAAAATGAATTTGCAAAGCATATTGATATTAATACCATTGAAGCAGATTATATTTTTTTAACCCATGGCCATTTTGATCATATACTAGATGCAGAAGCTATTGCTTTACGAACAAATGCAAAAATTGTAGCTAATTGGGAAGTTGCAACATGGTTTAATAAAAAAGGAATAACCAATTATCACTCTATGAATACCGGAGGAAAATGGGTTTTTGATTTTGGTACAGTTAAGTGTGTAAACGCTGTTCATTCAAGTGGCTTGCCCGATGGTAGCTATGGAGGTAGCCCCATAGGTTTTGTAGTTACTAGCCAAGAAGGGAATTTTTATTATAGCGGAGATACGGCCTTAACTATGGATATGCAGTTAATAGCTGCTTATACCACTTTAAATTTTTGTGTGTTTCCTATAGGTGATGTTTTTACTATGGATACCACCGATGCCATACAAGCAGCAAAAATGGTAGACTGTACTAACATAATTGGCGTACATTACGATACTTTTGGGTATATTAAAATTGATAAACAAAAAACAATAGATTTATTTAACAGTGCAGCGTTACTTTTAAAATTGCCTGGCATTGGAGAAACAATCGAGTTATAAATTATGGCAAAAATTATTGGCGTAGCCAATCAAAAAGGTGGAGTAGGTAAAACAACCACAGCAATAAACCTTGCTGCTAGTTTTGCTGTGTTAGAGTATAAAACATTATTGGTAGATGCTGATCCACAGGCGAATAGTACCACAGGAACGGGTTTTGATTTACACAATATTACACAAAGCTTGTACGATTGTATGGTTAATGAAGCCCTAGCAAAAGATGTAATTTTAAAATCGGAAATTCCACATTTAGACGTTATGCCATCGCATATTGATTTAGTAGGTGCCGAAATTGAGATGATAAATTACCCTAACAGAGAAAGTGTTTTAAAAAAGATATTAGAGCCGTTGGTAGATGACTATGATTTTATTGTTATTGATTGCTCCCCATCTCTTGGGTTAATTACCGTAAACGCATTAACTGCTGCAGATAGTGTGGTAGTACCCGTACAAACCGAATTTTTTGCGTTAGAAGGGTTAGGCAAATTATTAAACACCGTAAAAATTGTACAAAACAGATTAAACCCCGATTTAAAAATTGAAGGCATTTTAATGACGATGTACGATGGTCGTTTACGCCTTTGCAACCAAGTTGTAAGTGAGGTTCGTAGGCATTTTGATGAGTTGGTTTTTAGTAGTATTATTCATCGTAATACTCGATTAAGCGAAGCCCCAAGCTTTGGCAAACCCGTAATTTTATACGATGCCGATAGTAAAGGAAGCATTAACTATTTAAACTTAGCCAAAGAAATTTTACAAAGAAATAATTTAACAAAAATAAATCAAGAAGATAAAATTCTAGAGTGATGAGTTATGAATGGTAAGTTATGAATTAACATTTGCAATTCCGTAACTTATAATTTATAACTTATAATTTATAATTAATTATGAGTATTACACCAAAAAAAGACGCACTGGGCAAAGGCATAAGAAGTTTGTTACAAAACATAGATGCCGATTTAAAAAGTACCGCAGGTAACTTAAAATCCGAAATTGTTGAACAAACAATAACATCGTTACGTATACCTCTTAATCAAATAGAAGTAAACCCTAAACAACCCCGGCACGATTTTGATGAAACAGCCTTAAGCGAATTAGCTGCTTCTCTAAAATTACACGATATTATTCAGCCACTAACCGTAAGTAAACTACCAACGGGTAAATATAGGTTGATTGCAGGCGAACGTAGATTTAGAGCTGCAAAAATTGCAGGTTTAAAAGATGTGCCTGTTTACATACGCCAAGCAAATGATGTACAGTTATTAGAGTTGTCTTTACTAGAAAATTTACAAAGAGAAAACTTAAATGCTATAGAAGTTGGCCTAAGCTACAAACGCTTAATGGATGAATTAGATTATACGCAAGAACAAGTGGCAGAGCGTATGGGGAAAGATAGAAGCACCGTTACAAATTACATTCGCTTATTAAAATTACCACCCGATATACAAATTGCCGTACGTACCAATAAAATTAGTATGGGGCATGCTAGGGCATTAATTAATGTAGATGTGGTAGATAAACAACTGTATATTTTCAACGAAATAAAAAGCAAAGATTTATCTGTTCGGCAAACAGAAGACTTAGTTCGAAAAATTTACACTTCGTCTACAAATGTTAAATCGTCTGTAAAAACTTCCTTACCTCCTGCATTTAAAAAAATAGAAGATAATTTAGCCTCAAATTATAATACCAAAGTAAAAATGGTGCATACCAAAAAAGGTAATGGTAGTATTTTATTTGAGTACTATTCTTTAGAAGAACTGAATGGATTATTAAACAAATTAAATATTAAAGTAAGTTAATGCAATTCCGTTTTTTTATTTTTATTTTATTACTATTATGGGGCAATTTTTGTATTGGCCAAAAAGATAGTCTACTAAATAAAGAAACTAAAGCAAAAAAAATAAAACAAAAAACATATCCATTTGCAAAAATAGATAGCACAAAACCTTACAACCCACGTATTGCTATTTTACGCTCTGCCATTGGACCAGGTTGGGGGCAAATTACCAACAAAAAATATTGGAAATTGCCCATTGTATATGGTGCATTGGGTACAACTGGCTATATATTTGTTAGAAATATTAAGCAATTTAAAGAAGCCAATGCTGCATTTAAAAATGCAAGTGATCTCAACCCACTAAATGATATTGAAATTCCAGAGCCCTATTACAGTGTTCGAAGCCAACCCGAACGTATAAAAAATTTTAGAAACCAGGTTAGGCAAAATGTAGATTATTCAGTTTTATTTTTTGTCCTATTTTGGGGCTTAAATGTTGCCGATGCGGCTGTGGATGCTCATTTAAAAACATTTGATGTAAGCAACGATTTAAGCTTGCAAATAAAACCTGGTTATAGTCAACTAGCTAACACAAATGGAATAAGTATGGTATTAAAAATTGGTAAATAAATTTCTCTAAATGAACATTGCATTAATTGGTTATGGTAAAATGGGCAAAGCAATTGAAGAAATTGCGTTAGAAAAAGGACATACCATTAGCTTAAAAATAACGTCTAAAAACAGTGCTGATTTTACTACAGGAAATTTAGTGGGTACAGATGTTGCCATAGAATTTACCAACCCCGAAAGTGCAGTTGAAAATTTATATACTTGTTTTAAAGCAAATGTGCCAGTGGTTTGTGGCAGCACAGGTTGGCTTAGCCAAATTAATGAGGTTGAAGAAAATTGTACTAGCCATAATGCGGCTTTAGTATATGCTAGTAATTTTAGTGTGGGTGTAAATATTTTTTTTGAATTAAATAAAAAATTAGCTCAATTAATGGCTAATCAACCCTCCTATAAAGTTGTACTAGAAGAAATACATCATACCCAAAAAAAAGATGCTCCAAGTGGAACAGCTATAACAATTGCCGAGCAACTTATAAATCATCTGCCACAAAAAAGCAGTTGGGTAAATAAGGAAACTACGGTTGAAAATGAATTAGCCATTATTAGTAAACGTATTGATCCTGCACCTGGTACACATACTGTAACCTTTTCATCACAAATAGATGATATTGAAATTATCCATACAGCACATAACAGGCAAGGGTTTGCCGCAGGTGCAGTTTTAGCAGCAGAGTTTTTAACCAATAAAAAAGGTATATATACAATGAAGGATGTGTTGAATTTTTACTAGTTATTATTTATTATTCTAGTCCAAACAACCCCTTATTCAAACACTTTAGTGCTTCTTCTTTATAACTACGAGGTATTAATAACGAAATATTATGTTTACTACCGCCATAGCTTACCATACGTACAGGAATAGTTGAAACCGATTCAAATAGTTTACGCATTACTTCCTTTGTTTCGGTAATTTCGTTACCAACAATTGAAACAATAGTTTGATTCGTATCTACCTCTACCGTTCCAAACAGCTCTAATTCTTTTAAAATATCTGCTAAAAAAATATCATTATCTACTGTAACTGATACCGCCACTTCCGAGGTAGTAATCATATCAATAGAGGTACGATATTTTTCAAATACTTCAAATACTTTACGTAAAAAGCCATAGGCTAATAACATTCTACTACTCTTAATTTTAATTGCAGTAATACTATCTTTAGCAGCAACTGCTTTTACACCAACACTTCCAGCTTGCTCTGCAATTAATGTTCCCTTTGCCGATGGATCCATTGTATTTAATAACCGTACAGGAACATTATAATATTGTGCCGGCCAAATACTAGCAGGATGCAAAATTTTTGCTCCAAAATAGGCTAACTCAGCAGCCTCTTCAAAGCTTAATTGCTCAATTGGTAATGTTTTATCTACCACTCTTGGATCGTTATTGTGCATACCATCAATATCTGTCCAAATTTCACATACACTTGCATTAACTGCTGCTGCAATCAATGAGGCACTGTAATCACTTCCTCCTCTTTTTAAATTATCTACCTCTCCTTTTGCATTACGGCTAATATAGCCTTGTGTAACAAATATGTTGGTGTCTTTATTACGTTGCATTAGCTGTGCTAATTTTACTTTAATAGTTCCAATTTGTGGTTCATCGTAGCTATCAATAGTCATAAAGTCTAATGCAGGCAACAGCACATGATGTATGTTTTGTTCTGCTAAATAAATACTAAATAATTTTGTACTAAGTAGTTCACCTTGTGCTAAAATATCTTTATTTAATGCTTCGCTAAACGATATTTTTAAAATGATTGTCAAAAATTCAAAATGCTCTGCCAAAAGTTGTTTTGCTTTTAATTTAGCATCATCTGTATTGAACAGCAACTCAATAAAAGTTTGATAATGTTGCTCTAAAGCATCAATTTGTAGTTTAGCTTCGTTTTTGTTTCCACTAGCTAGTGTTGAACTAATTTCTACCAAGGCATTTGTAGTGCCGCTTAAGGCAGATAGTACCACAATTTTACTATCAACATCTGCTGTTATCAATTTTGCTACTTCTTTCATTCGTTGTGGGCTTCCTAAGCTAGTACCACCAAATTTCATCACTTTCATTCATTAATTATTTTATGCTGTAACCGGTATCAATTTTTATTGAGCAGCAAATGTATAACTACAAAATCGCTTTTAAAAATCTATCCTATTTTTACTGAAAACTTCTCTCCCAATTCTTCCAACTCTTTGACCACTGCATCCAATAAAGGAATCCCTTCTTTCATTCGTAAAATTTCAGTTTCTCTTTCTGGATCACCTGGGATAATAACGTTGGCTTGACCTTCAATTGTTCTAGCATTTTTAAAACGGGTAATCCAATTATCCATATGGTGTTTAAATTCGCTTGCTGGCCTAAAAGCATCAATACGCATTGCACCAAAAAAATGTCCAATACCTTGGCCAGGCATATTTTCGGGCATAGGAATGTATGCAGGAAAAGGAGGTACCCAAGGCCCATAATTTGCTCCACTTAGTAGTGCACTAAAAATATCTACAATAGCTCCTAACGCATAGCCTTTGTGACTGCCATGTTCAACATCGCCACCTAAGGGCAATAATGCACCTCCCTCTTTTAAGGCATTAGCATTAGTAGTAGGATGTCCTTCTTTCGTTTGCACCCACCCGTTAGGTGTTTCTAAATTTTTACGTTGTAAAATTTCTAGCTTACCGTTTGCTGCTGTTGTTGTGGCAAAATCTGCTACAAATGGTGGTTGCTCACCTGCTGGTATAGCTACAGCAATTGGGTTTGTACCTAACATTTTTTCTATTGAAAAAGTTGGTGCTACTAATGCACTTGCATTAGTCATTGCTATACCAATCATATCATTTGGTAATGCCATCATTGCATGGTAACCTGCTATTCCAAAATGATTACTATTTTTTACACTTACCCAACCTGTACCTACATTTTTTGCTTTATCTATTGCTACTTGCATAGCAAAAGGTGCTACTACTAAACCCAAACCTGCATCGCCATCTACCACAGCAGTACTTGGTGTTTCATGTACAACTTTACATACCGCATTAGCATTTACTCTTTTAGCCTCCCACAAACGTACATAACCTACTAACCTTGCTACACCATGGCTATCAATACCTCTTAAATCTGCACTTAGTAAGGCTTTTGTAGCTGTTGTTGCATCTTGTGTACTACATCCAATTTTTAAAAAAATAGTATGGGTAAACGTACAAAGTTGTTGGTAAGAGAATATTTTTGGCATAATGCAAATTTACAGTATTCTTCTTGAAGAAAACCGCAGAGAAGCAGAGGCGCTGAGGGGTTTTAACCAAAAAAAATGGAATGCTGTATGAAGTATTTTGTAAAGATTTAATTACGTTACAATAAAAAACATGCCTTTCGGCATGCTCGCTTTTTGCTCAATTTTACTGCTTATATGAACATTGTTTAATTATCTATTTCCATATCATCCATTTGCAAACCAGTTTCATCTTTTTTTAATGCTTTTAATTTGCTTAATTGTTCTGGTGTTAAAATTTGTTGCATCCTTTTTAATTGCCCTTTTTTAAATTCTCTTGTTTGTTGTTTTCTTTCAGCATCGCTAAGTTGTGTATTACTTTCAATAGTTTGTTTTTTTATTTTTGCTTCTTGCCTCATCTCTTTTAACTGCTTCATTTGTGCTCTACTTAAATCTAATTCTTTAAATAATTCTCTATTCTGTTTTTTGGTAGATTTTGTAACCTTATTTGGTGCCACTTGTGTAGCAATAGTTGCTGAGTCTGTTTTTGAATTTACAGGTTTTGTACGTTGTATTTGTGCCGATGCGGCAAAAGCACATATTACTATTATAAAAAAGCAGATTATTTTTTTCATTTAATTTAGTTGAATTTATAAATAGACTACAAAATATAATGGAAGTTTAATTGGGTTATTTTTTTATGGGTCTGACAGTTTGTAACCGTCTTGACCCAATAAAAAAAATCCGATAACAAAATGTTAATCGGATTTTTTAAACGATTGCTTGCCGGCTATTTTAGTTTCTTATCTTAAAAATAAAATTTCTCTATACTTTGGTAACATCCAATAGGCATCGTCAACCAATATTTCTAACTTATCTACATGATAACGAATTATATCAAAGTATTGCCCTTTAACTTTATCGCAATAAGCAATGGCTTTATCTCTACTATTAGTTAATTCATTCGCTTTTTTTCTTTCTTCAATCATTTTTTCTACACTATCACTCATTACAGCAATATGCTCACTTACTTTTGTTAACACTTGTAATTGGTTTGCGTAGGCGCTTTCATTTAAGCCTGCCTCTTTTAAACCTGTTACATTTGTTAGTAGTACATTTTGATATTTAATAGCCGATGGTAAAATAACAGTGGTTGCTAACTCACCCATTACCCTTGCTTCAATTTGTACTTTTTTAACGTATTCTTCCAACATTATTTCGTGCCTTGCTTCCAACTCTGGGTGTGTATAAATTTCATTAGCAGAAAATAATTTCTTTGCTTTTTCTGTTATATAGGCATCCAATGCCAATGGGGTTGTTTTTACATTTGGCAATCCTCTTTTAGCTGCTTCTTTTTCCCACTCTTCGCTATAACCATCACCTTCAAATAATGTTGCCTTGCTAGCAACAATATATTTTTGAATAATTTGCATAATAGCTACTTCTTTCTTCTCGCCTTTTTCAATTAACCCATCTACCGATAGTTTAAATTGCTTTAGAGTTTCTGCCATTATGGTGTTAACCACCGTCATTGCATTTGCGCAATTTGCACTGCTACCAACGGCTCTAAATTCAAATTTATTTCCTGTAAAAGCAAAAGGGCTAGTTCGGTTTCTATCCGTATTATCTAACATTAACTCTGGAATACTTTTATGTATATCCAGTTTTAACATAGCTTCATCTTGCTCATCAAATTTACCAGCAACCCTAGTTTCAATTTGATTTAATACATCCGTTAAATACTTACCAATAAAAATAGAAATAATTGCAGGAGGTGCTTCGTTTGCGCCAAGCCTATGATCGTTACCAGCACTAGCAATACTTGCTCTTAATAACTCGGCATAATCATTTACCGCTTTAATAATGTTAACGAAAAATGTTAAAAACATTAAGTTTGTTTTTGGTGTTTTTCCTGGTGCTAATAAGTTAACTCCGGTATCGGTACTTAAACTCCAGTTATTATGTTTTCCACTTCCGTTTACACCAGCAAATGGTTTTTCGTGTAACAAAACTTTAAGGCTATGGCGCTTAGCAACTCTTTCCATAACATCCATCAACAACGTGTTATGATCTACGGCCAAATTAGCTTCTTCAAAAATTGGAGCACATTCAAATTGTGCAGGTGCAACTTCGTTATGACGAGTACGTAATGGAATACCTAGTTTATAACTCTCCTGCTCAAAATCTCTCATAAAAGCGTATACACGTTCGGGTATTGCTCCAAAATAATGATCATCTAATTGTTGGCCTTTTGCTGGCGCATGACCAAAAACAGTTCTTCCTGTCATCGTTAAATCTGGTCTTGCATTTGCCAAACCTGCATCTACCACAAAATATTCTTGCTCCCAACCCAACGTAGAGGTTACTTTGGTTACATTTTTATCAAAATATTGACATACCTCAACCGCAGCTTTATCTACAGCCACTAATGCTTTTAATAAAGGAGTTTTAGCATCTAAACTTTCGCCTGTGTACGATATAAAAATAGTGGGTATACACAATGTTTTACCATTGCCAATTTCCATAATAAATGCCGGAGAAGATGGATCCCAAGCGGTATAACCTCTTGCTTCAAAGGTTGCTCTTAAACCTCCGTTAGGAAAACTTGATGCATCTGGCTCTTGTTGAATTAAGGCTCCGCCTTCAAACTCTTCAATAGGTGTACCATCGCCTTTTAACGTAAAAAATGAATCATGCTTTTCGGCACTTAACCCAGTAAGTGGTTGAAACCAATGGGTAAAATGGGTTACGCCTTTACTTTCTGCCCAAGCCCTTAAACCATTAGCAATTTGGTTGCCCATATTGCGGTCAATTTTTTTACCGCTTTTTGTACTTGCTTGTAAACTTTTGTACGCCTCATCGCTTAAAATTTCCCTGGCAGTTTTTAATGTAAATACATTTTCGTTGAAAATGCCTGTAATTTTTGTAGACGCATCTACCCTAACATCAACTGGGTTACTTGTTAGTTTTTCAAGTGCCTTAAATCGTAATGATTGCATAATTTTTTATTTGAAGCACCAAAAAAACGAATTAATATTTCAAAAAACAACTTTTTTTGACTTATACAGTCAATTTTATACAAAATGTTGAAAAATAATTTATATTATTTTATTTTTGAATTTGATAGTATTTGGTAAGAAAAGATAACCAATTAAGGGTGTAAGTATGAGGGGTAGGTAAATACTTCGGTAACGTATAATTGCTCCTAAATTTGGAACAATATGTCCAATGAATAAGAAACTTAGAAACAGGAATCCGACTATCGTTACTAAAAATGCTTTAGGCACTGGGAAGGAATTTATATGTGTAGCAAATAAAAAAATTGCTATTAGTGCATAATATAATGGGAATACAATAAAAAGACATTTACTATGATTTGCTAATACTATATATATTGGGCTAAAGGTTCCAGTTGATTTTACCAAAAACCTTTTTCCCACAACTTATTTCCACATCCCTTACCCTCAATTAGTTATTGTAAATTTGCCAATTATTACTAATATTATTTATGGAAATAACAGTCAAAACTGCCGAGCAATTACGTATTACACCCGAAGAGTTTGAATTAATAAAACAAAAATTAGGGCGTACACCAAATTTTACCGAACTGTGCAGTTTTAGTGCCATGTGGAGTGAACATTGTAGTTACAAAAACTCTATTAAATGGTTAAAAACATTACCAAGAGATGGAAAGAAAATGTTAGTGAAAGCCGGTGAAGAAAATGCCGGATTAATGGATATTGGGGATGGGTATGGAGTGGTGTTTAAAATTGAAAGTCATAATCACCCTAGTGCTTTAGAGCCTTTTCAAGGAGCTGCAACTGGTGTTGGAGGTATAAACAGAGATATTTTTACGATGGGTGCAAGGCCAATTGCCTCCTTAAATAGCCTTAGATTTGGAAAATTAAACGAGGCTAAAACGCAACATTTATTAGCAGGCGTTGTTCATGGTATTGGGCATTATGGCAATTGTTTTGGTGTACCAACTGTTGGCGGCGAAATTTATTTTGAAGAATGTTATCATACCAATCCATTAGTAAATGCAATGAGTGTGGGCATTTTAAAAAATGGCGAAACTATTTCGGCAACTAGTGGAACGGTAGCAGGCAATCCGGTTTTTTTTGTAGGTAGTGCTACTGGTAAAGATGGTATTGGTGGAGCAAGTTTTGCCAGTGCCGATATTACAGAAGAAAGTGTGCAAGAATTACCTGCGGTGCAAGTAGGTGACCCCTTTCAAGAAAAAAAATTATTAGAAGCCTGCCTAGAAGTTATGACCACAGGTGCAGTGGTGGGTATGCAAGATATGGGTGCTGCTGGTATTATTTGTAGCACAAGCGAAATGAGTACAAAAGGTGAAATGGGCATGCGTATTGACTTAGATAAAGTACCTACCCGTCAAAAAGATATGAAGGCTTGGGAATTACTATTGAGTGAAAGCCAAGAGAGAATGTTGTTAGTGGCAGAAAAAGGAAAGGAACATTTAATACAAGCAGTGTTTGATAAATGGGATTTGCCTTGCAGTAAAATTGGGGAGGTTACCGATGATGGTATTTTAAACTTTTACATGAATGGAGTTTTAGAAGCAAGTTTACCAGCTTACGAATTAGTGTTGGGTGGTGGTGCTCCACAAAATGACAGACCTTATGAAGAACCTGCTTACTTCAAAAAAATAAAAGCATTTGATATAAATGCAATTGCCGAACCAACAAACTTAAAAGCAATAGCAGAGCAACTCCTTACCCTACCAAATATTGCAAGTAAACGCTGGATTTATACACAATACGATAGCATGGTAGGTACTGGCAATGTAAGCACCAACGGCCCAAGCGATGCTGCCATTGTGTTAGCAAAACCTACCAACAAAGCATTAGCATTAACAACAGATTGTAACAGTCGTTATGTATTTGCCGACCCATATAAAGGTGCAATGATAGCGGTTGCAGAAGCAGCACGTAACATTGTTTGCAGTGGCGGAGAGCCCTTGGGTGTTACCAATTGTTTAAATTTTGGTAACCCGTTTGATCCACAAGTGTATTACCAATTTGTACATGCTATAAAAGGGATGGGAGAAGCTTGTATAAAATTTGATACCCCAGTAACAGGAGGTAACGTTAGCTTTTACAACCAAGGGCCCGATGGTGCTGTTTACCCAACTCCAACAATTGGCATGGTAGGTTTATTAGATAATGTTGCTAATAAAATGACGATGGATTTTAAGCAAGAAGGCGATGAAATATATTTAATAGGCACACAACGCAATGATATAGGCAGTAGCGAATATGTACATAAAATTTGTGGCGTAGAATATTCACCTGCTCCATATTTTGATATTGATGAAGAATTGCATGTGCAAAAAGCTCTAGGCAAAATGATAAGCCACCACCTAATTGAAAGTGCACATGATGTAAGTGAAGGAGGGTTGTTCGTTACATTGATGGAAAGTTGTTTCAATCGAAACTTAGGAATAAATATATCGCATGATGCTGATAAAGAAAAAATTCGTAAAGATGCTTATTGGTTTGGCGAAGCTCAAAGCCGTGTGGTAATAAGTATAAGCAAAGCTAAAAGAAATGATTTTATACAATTATTAGAAAAAGTAGAGCCACTGGAATGCACTTATTTAGGAACGGTAAGCAACGGCTCTATTTCAATTAATAAGGAAGATTGGGGAAATGTAAGTGACTGGAAAGAGAAGTATGATATGGCTATTGAGAAGATGATGAAATAAATTATGGGTATAGAAAAAAATAGAATAGTAACTGGTGCTTACGGCTTTATTGGCAGTTGCTTAGTTAGCTATTTTAACCAACAAGGTTTTACTAATTTAATTTTGGTTGATGATTTTGCATTTGATGAAAAGAAAGAAAAAAATCTTAAAAATAAAAAATATTTACATAGAATAGAAAGAGTTAATTTATTTGTTTGGCTACAAACCAATCAACCTAAAATAGATTTTCTATTTCACTTAGGTGCAAGAACAGATACAACAGAATTTGATTATACTATTCATCAAAAATTAAACGTAGACTATTCAAAAAGCATTTGGAACTATTGCACACAAAACAATATTCCGTTGGTTTATGCATCATCTGCTGCAACGTATGGTAGTGGTGAATTTGGTTATGATGATAACCATGAAGTAATTGAAAAACTGCTGCCACTCAACCCTTATGGTATAAGTAAAAATGAATTTGATAAATGGGTTATTAAACAAACGACCTCACCCCAACCCTCTCCAAATGGAGAGAGGGCAAAAGCACCCCCATTTTGGGCTGGTCTTAAATTTTTTAATGTTTACGGACCAAACGAATACCACAAAGCAAGAATGGCAAGTGTAATTTTTCATTCTTTCAATCAAATACAACAAAACGGAAAAGTAAACTTATTTAAAAGCCATAAACAAGGATTTACAGATGGTAATCAATTAAGAGATTTTGTTTATGTAAAAGATGTGGTAAGTGTATGTTTTTGGCTTCTCACCATAGACCACTCACCATTCACCAATGGGCTCTACAATCTTGGTACAGGAACTGCCAGAGCTTTTAATGATTTAACAAAAGCAACTTTTTCGGGGCTTAATTTACAGCCAAACATTGAATACATTGATATGCCTTTAGATATTAGAGACAAATACCAATATTTTACCGAAGCTAATATCCATAAATTAATTTCGGCAGGCTACAATCAACCCTTTTATAGTTTAGAAGAAGGTGTGTAAGATTATGTACGGAATTATTTAAGTAAAAATTTATACTACTAAAATGAAAATAGCAATCATAGCGGCGGTAACTTGGGAACAGCAATTGCCATAACCGAGAGCATCACTTGAATTAGCCATTCAAATGCCACTTCTACTCAACTAAATTTTGTACAAAAACTGTTTGAAAATTAGGTAGAGTTGCCATCATAGAAGATAAATTAATGGGTGCTGTAACTATATAGGGTGCTTATGCCCCCGCTTATGCAATGCGTTACATACGTGCCAGCTTACAAGGTGGAATAGAAATTGGTTTTGATAGCAAAACAGGCAGCCTTATCGCTACACAAACCGTAAAAGGCACTCATCCCGAGCAAGAAATTGACAAAGTAACTATGCCAAAAGGCTGTACCATAGTAGGGTTAAACGAAATGGAGCATCAAGGCTTTAGCTCATCTTTAATAAAAGAAATTGCAACGAGCTATAATAAAATTGTGAAGGGTTAGGTTTTAAGTTTATTAAAAATTCACTCCCAAATTTCCTCCTCCCAAAAAATCCTCTTATCTTTACCCGACCTCTCGGAGTTATTCATTCAGCTATCCGCTGGTCATACTACTAAATATTTGTTTAAACAATTAAAATTTTCGTCATTGACGATTAAACGTATGTCAAAATATATTTTCGTAACCGGCGGTGTTACATCTTCATTAGGTAAAGGTATTATTGCAGCTTCGTTAGCAAAATTGTTACAAGCCCGTGGTTTAAAAGTAACCATTCAAAAATTTGACCCCTACATTAATGTTGACCCTGGCACACTTAACCCTTACGAACATGGAGAATGTTTTGTAACTGACGATGGTGCAGAAACCGATTTGGATTTAGGCCACTACGAACGTTTTTTAAACACCCCAACCTCTCAATCAAGTAATGTTACCACTGGCCGTATTTACCAAACCGTAATTAATAAAGAAAGAGAAGGAGCATATTTAGGTAAAACCGTACAAGTAATTCCACATATAACAGATGAGATTAAACGAAGAATGTTGTTATTAGGTAAAGATAAAAAATACGATATTATCATTACAGAGTTAGGTGGTACAGTAGGCGATATTGAAAGTTTACCTTTTGTGGAAGCTGTACGTCAGTTGCAATGGGAAATGGCTGAAGAAGATTGCATGGTAGTCCATCTTACCCTTATCCCCTATTTAAGTGCAGCAAAAGAATTAAAAACAAAACCTACACAACACAGTGTACGTTTATTAAGTCAAGAAGGTGTGCACCCCGATGTGATTGTGTGTAGAACAGAGCAACCCTTAAATAATGATTTAAAACAGAAGATTGCCTTGTTTTGTAATGTAAAACCAGATGCTGTTATTGAAGCAATTGATGCTAGCAGTATTTACGAAGTGCCTTTAAAAATGTTGCAAGAAGGATTAGATGTAATTGTGCTAAAAAAATTACATATTAACGGATATGCTGCACCAGAGCTTACCAAATGGAAAGCATTTTTAGAAAAATTAAAATACCCAAAAAGTAAAGTAACTATTGGGCTTATTGGAAAATATATTGAGCTGCAAGATGCCTATAAATCTATTTTAGAAAGTTTTGTACATGCAGGTGCAATGAACGAATGTAAAGTGGAAGTACTAGATGTACATAGCGAAACAATTAACGTAGATAATGTTGCCGAAAAATTAAGTAAACTAGATGGATTACTTGTTGCGCCTGGCTTTGGTAGCCGTGGTGTAGAGGGTAAAATTTGTGCAATTAAATATGCTAGAGAAAATGAGTTACCTTTTTTTGGTATTTGCTTAGGCATGCAAATGGCAGTAATTGAGTTTGCAAGAAATGTATTAGGTTTTGAACATGCACACAGTACCGAAATGGTAAAAGAAACACCTTACCCCGTAATTGATTTAATGGATGAGCAAAAAGAAGTAACGGCAAAAGGAGGTACCATGCGTTTAGGCGCTTACCCTTGCGATATAAAAAAAGATACTCTTGCGTACACTATTTATAAACAAACCTCCATTAGCGAAAGACATCGCCATCGTTGGGAGTTTAACAATAAATATTTAGCCGATTTTGAAAAAGCAGGAATGATACCAAGTGGTAAAAACCCAGCAACAGGTTTAGTAGAAATTGTGGAGTTACCCGATCATCCATTTTTTATTGGGGTACAATATCACCCTGAGTTAAAAAGTACGGTAGAAAACCCACAACCTATTTTTGTACATTTTATAAAAGCTGCAAAAGCTTTTGCAGAAAAAAGAAATGCTATAAAAAATCCGTTGTTGCAAAGCGAAATGATATAGGTAACCACAGATTGCACAAATTTTCACAGATTAGTTTTGAAAACTAATCTTTTCTTTGTTGTACAATCTTTTGTTTTTCATAACATCATCGTTGTGCAGCACTTAAAATTCAAATCTATTTTTTAAATACCAAACAGTGGCAATTTTCATTTTTGAAAATTTGTGTAATCTGTGACAAAAAAATTATCAGTGTCAGAAATTATAAAATTATCCATGGACGAGCTCAATCGAAAAACGGTTGAGGAATTTAAGCGATCAACAAAAACACCAGTAATAGCCGTACTCGAAAATATACGAAGCGCCTATAATGTGGGTAGTGTTTTTAGAACGGCAGATGCATTTTTATTGCAAGCTATTTACATAACAGGCTACACCTGCACACCACCACATAAGGAAATTAAAAAAACAGCATTGGGTGCAGAGGAAAGTGTGGATTGGAAACATTTTACTAATGCCCAAGAAGCAATTACGGAATTAAAAAATAATGGCTATAAAGTTTATGCAATTGAACAAGCCCTTAATAGCCAACAGCTTCAGCTAATCGATTTTAAAAGCAATAAAAAAATTGCGGTTATTTTTGGTAACGAAGTAACCGGAGTAGAGCAAACCACAATTGAACAATGTGATGCATGTATAGAAATACCTCAATTGGGAATGAAACATTCTTTAAATATTGCCACTGCTGCAGGTGTTGTACTTTGGGAAATTGTTAGAGATAGAATATGAATTGCTATGGGCTTAAGCCCATAGCAATTCATACATAAAATCAATAACTTTGCTCATGTCTTCAATAAGAAATTATCTGTCTCTCATAAAATTTTCGCATACCATTTTTGCAATGCCCTTTGCATTAATTGGATTTTTTTTGGGATTAAAAAAGTATACCCCCCAAATAAAAGTATCAGATTTAAATAGTTCAACTGGTTGGCAAGATTCAATAATTAGCACATTATCAAATTATCACATTGGTACATTTGTTTTAGTTATTGGTTGCATGATTTTTGCCCGTTCTGCCGCTATGGCTTTTAACCGCTGGCTTGATGCAAAATACGATGCAAAAAACCTACGTACCGCAATAAGAGAAATTCCGTCAGGCGTTATAAAACCAAAAAATGCTTTAGCATTTACCATTGCTAATTGTATTTTATTTATAGTGTGTACTTTCTTTATAAACAAAGCATGTTTTTATTTATCACCAATTGCTTTGTTGGTAGTATTGGGCTATAGTTATACCAAACGATTTACAGCATTATGCCATTTAGTTTTAGGTATTGGTTTATCCTTAGCCCCTATTGGTGCATACATAGCAGTTACTGGCGTATTTTCTTTATTACCCATTTTATTTTCGGTTACTGTTTTATGTTGGGTAAGTGGTTTCGATATTATTTATGCACTGCAAGATGAAGCTTTTGATAAAGAAAATAAGTTGCATTCCATTCCATCTGCAGTAGGCAAAACAAAAGCCTTACGTATTTCGGAATTGTTACATTTACTATCTGCCGCATTTGTAATTTATGCAGGTATTTATGGTAATTTTGGTTTGTGGTATTGGATAGGTGTAGGTATTTTTTGTGCCTTGCTTATCTATCAACATATTTTAGTAAAACCAAACGATTTAAGTAAAGTAAATATGGCATTTTTCACCACCAATGGTATTGCATCGGTAGTATTTTCAGTATTTGTACTTTTAGATTTATTTTTAAATTAAACAAAAGAGAATCTTCCATAGTTCCCACTTCAGGGGGCGGAGGGGGCATCATGGCACGAATAATTTCTATAGACTACGGTGGTAAACGAACAGGCTTAGCGGTTACGGATCCGTTGCAAATTATTGCAACAGGTTTAGCAGCCGTTGAATCAAAAGATTTAATTACTTTCCTACAAAAATATTTCATTTCCGAGCAAGTTGAACTTATAATAATAGGTATGCCCACCAATTGGGATGATAGCGACACACATGGCACTCCGCTAGTAAAAGCCGCCATAAAAAAACTGGAAAAGGCTTTTCCAACAATGCCCATAAAAACTGTTGATGAACGTTATACTAGCAAAATGGCAAAAGCTGCTATGATAGAAATGGGTATGAAAAAAAAAGACCGACAAATTAAAAGTAATGTAGATGTAATTGCAGCCACCATTATGCTACAAGAATATTTGAATACCCCAAACCCCTAAAGGGGCTTTACACCTCATTTATTCAAACTCTTTTATTTACATCGATTTATGGGTTATTTTTACCAATAATTAAACAATTAAAAAGTTTATCAATTTTATGAATCTTCCAATTGTTGCTTACGGCTCCCCTATTTTACGTAAAGTTTGTGTAGATATAGAGAACGATTACCCTCAATTTGATCTATTGCTTGCCAATATGTGGGAAACTATGTACAACAGTAATGGTGTGGGTTTGGCTGCTCCACAAATAAATGCACCTATACGCTTATTTATGATAGATAGTGAGCAAATTTTTGCAAATAAAGAAGAGGATGAAGAACTTGATTACCCCGATGCCCCTGGACACAAAGGCGTTTTTATAAATGCGAAAATTGTTGAATTAAAAGGTAAAGAGTGGGTTTACAATGAAGGTTGTTTAAGCATACCTAAAATTAGGGAGGATGTTTACCGACACGAAGAAGTTACTCTAGAATATTTAGACGAAACTTTTACCCAACACACCAAAACATTTAATGGCATAACTGCACGTATTATTTTACATGAATACGATCATATAGAAGGTAAACTGTTTATAGATTACCTTAAACCACTGAAAAAGAAGCTATTAAAACGTAAATTAGACGACATTTCAAAAGGTAAAGTAAGTGTTGATTATAGAATGTTTTTTGCAAAATAACCACCCTTCTCTGTAAAAAATTAGTACCAACAATAAGTCAAGCAACTTCTATTTGCTTCTTTAAATTTTAATCTTTTAATTTATTTTACATCAGGGTAATTCAGCTTATCCCCCATTTAGTTTTCTAATATTAATAAAACCCCTTTTACAACCAACAGAAATAGGAACCACAGATTAATAATAATTAAACCTTTCCTTTATAACTTGCAGGTATGAACTATTTCATGCCTGCTTTTTTTTGTTTACTTTTTATTTCATCAACTTTTGCACAACAAAAAGATACGACCATCACCATAGGAGCAAAAGCCATTACCCTTAGCGAAGTTGTGGTTAACTCCAATCTAAATGTTGCCACATTTATTGAAAAAATAAAAGCCGATACTTCGTTTTATAAAGCCTTCAAAAATTTACGGGTTCTTAATTTTAGTGCCATTAATGATATTCGTATGAACAATAAAAAAGGCGAAGCAAACGCAAGTTACTTTAGCAAAACAAATCAAAACTATAAAAATACTTGCCGTAAAATGATAACGACAGAAGAGGCCATAGCTGGCGACTTTTTTGATGAAAATAAAAACTATAACTATTACACTGCAGAATTATACGCTTCGCTATTTTTTACAAAAGATAGCAGTTGTGGCGAAACTAATATTATTGGTGCAAAAGCCTTTACTACCGATGGTTTAAAGGGGATGGAAAAACACAAGCAACAATTAAAAATGTTATTTTTTAACCCCGGGCAAAAAATAAATGGCTTACCTTTTATGAGTAATAAAACAGCCATTTATGAAGATGATATGGCCGAGTATTACGATATGAAAATTGATATTGAAACCTACAATAACGCAAGCTGTTTTGTATTTAAACAAAAAGTAAAAGAAGGTAACAAAAGCAACGTAGTTATAGATGAAATGACGACTTGGTTTGATGACCAAACCTTTGAAATAAAAGGTAGAAACTACAGCCTAAGTTATGATGCTGGCGTTTATGATTTTGATGTACAAATGCAAGTAGAAATAAATAAATTTGGTAATTATTTAGTACCCACATTAATACGGTATACGGGAAATTGGAAAGCCATTTTTAAGAAAAGAGAACGTGGAATTTTTACGGCTACTTTGTACGATTTTAAATAAACTCACCACAAAGAAAAGAAAAAAATAGAGTTTACGCAGCGCAAAATTTTATTTATCTGCGGTGAATAAATTACTTTTCAATTAAAATAAACAACTAAAAATCTTTTATTTTTTTTAACAGCCTAAGTATTAATTTTATTAAATGAAGTACACGTATTTAAAATTAGTTATCCTATTTTTTACATTAACTCCACAAATTTTTGCTCAACAAAATTTTGATAAGGTAGATGCTCATGCGCTCAAAGTGGGTAAACTAGATAGTACCAATATGGGTACAATTGCCAGTATGCTTACTAAACCATTTGCAGAAAAAATAGATAAAGCAAGAGCCATTTATACTTGGATAGCTAACAATATAGTATATGATGTAAAAGCCGCTAGCAAAGAACAAACAGATAAAAGTACCACTACCGAAGTTTTATTGTACCGTAAAGCTGTGGGTATTGGTTTTGCTACCTTGTTTCAAGATATGTGCAGTAGTGCTGGCATACGCTGCCTTACTGCCGATGGGCATATTAAAAGAAATACAGAAGAAATTGGTGATGAGGAATTAGAAAAAAATCATAGTTGGGCGGTGGTGCAACTTGGCTTAAGCCCTGATACCTGGCATTATGTAGATGTAGCTTTAGGTAGTGGCAGTGTTGATGAACAAATGAAAGTGTTTACAAAAAAATTTTCGGGCAATTATTTTTTTGCTGATAAAGCCATTTTTAATTGGCAACATTTCCCAGATAACCCAGCATGGAAATTGGATGCAGGCCCTAAAAATAAAACAGCCTTTTTAGCTTTACCCATAATTAGAGCAAGTGCTTACGATTGGCAATTAAAAAAATTTACGCCAGAGTTAGCAGTGCAAAAAGCAACACTTAGTACCCCTGTAAATTTTAGTTTTGTTTTTGGTAAAGAAGATATTATAAATAAAGTAACCATACACTATGGAAATGGTAAAAAGAAGAAAATTAAAAATGCCTTATACAATCAAAGTGGTAGCACCCTTAGCTTTTCGTATAAGTTTGATGTAGAAGATACTTACCCCGTAACAATACTACTAAATGATGATGAACTAATTACCTATAAATTTGAAGTAGTAGAATAAAAAAGCCCCAAAAACTGGGGCTTACTATTTTTATGCTTTTGCTTTTGCTGAAGCTTTTTTCTTTACTTTTTTAAGCGCTTCGTTTATACTTTTACTTATATTATCATAAGTGGCTTTACCTTGTACCATTTCTCCATTTACAAAAAATGCAGGTATTTCTTTTACCCCCTTATTAACCCCCTCTTGAAAATCACTCATTACGTGCCATCCGTAGGTAGAGCTTAATAAATCATCTAAAAAATGTTTATTCTCTACGCCTGCTTCTTTGCTATATAATTTTAAACTAGTTGTACCTAATGTACGGCGATGGTGAAATAATATGTTGTGCATTTCCCAAAACTTACCAGCCTGTGCTGCTGCAATTGAGGCCTCACCAGCCTTCATACTACGTTGGTGTATTTTAGTTTGTGGAAAATGACGAAAGTTAAAACGTATTTTACCATCATAGTCCTCTAACAATTTTTTTACTATTTCATTTGCCTTTGCACAGTCTTCGCTCTCATATTCTCCAAATTCCATTAAGGTTACTTCTGCTTTAGGGTTTCCTACAAAAATGTCTTTTGTAGGTATAACTTCTATCACTTCTTTGGGTTTCATTGCCATTTCTATATATTATTTAATCTTAATATTAAAGGGATAAAGATAGTAACAAAAGTTTAGCTTTTTGGTGTAAGTGAAAACTTTGTTTATACTTTAACCTTTATCATTTCTAAAAACAACGGTATTAGCAAAAACATCTATTAGTGCAGTTTTCGTTTTATCTACTTCGCCGCTAAGTATTTTTTTAATTAATTGGTTAACAATTTCTTTTTGAATTAGTCTTTTTAGTGGCCTTGCCCCAAATTGTGGATCATAGCCATGCTCTGCTAAATAATCAATAGCATAATCACTAAATTCCACATTTATTCCACTTTGAGCGACTAAATTTTTTAACCCTTGTAATTGTATTTTTATAATACCCCTAATAGTACAAATCTGTAAGTATTCTGCAAAATGACTTAACTTTTTAGCATATATTTGTTAAAAATAATGAAGAAAATACTTTTTAGTTGCGTGCTACTTGTTGTTGTGTTATCTACAATTGCCCAAAAAAATAAATCACTTTTTAAGGGCATGTATTTACAATGGGGTTACAATACAGAATGGTACACAAAAAGTACAATTCATTTTAATACTAGTGTAAATGGTGTTCCACATAATTTTACTATTTACAAAGCTAAAGCTAGCGATAGGCCAGATTTAGATGCAATTGCAAAAAAACCAATAGAAATTTCTATTCCGCAATTTAACTACCGTATTGGTTTTTATTTAAATACGAACAAAACAAAAGCTATTGAAATTAATTTTGATCATACGAAGTATATTGTAAATGATAATCAAAAAGTAAGAGCAAAGGGATTTATTGGTAATACAACTTTTGATAAAGACTCTGTTTTTAGTAGAAACGATTTACATTTTGAGCATACAAACGGAGCTAATTTTTTACAAGTAAATTTTGTACGGCAGCATATTTTAAAGAAAAAAAATGATAGGCCATTATTTTCCTTATTGTGGAAAGCTGGAGCAGGTATTTTAATTCCTAAAACCGATGTTACACTAAGTGGTAAACAGCTTGATAACAAATTTCATATAGCTGGGTATTGTTTTGGAGCAGAGGGTGGAGGAAGATTTTATTTTGCAAAAAAATGGTTTTTAGAGGGTACCGCTAAAGCTGGTTTTGCTAATTACACAAATTCATTAGCATTAGACGGGGGAAAGATTAACCATAATTTTGGTTACATTGAATTGATAGGAACAGTTGGATACGATATAAATTTTTAACCTATTTATAATTAGTTTTTTAAAAGCCCTATTTAATTATAGGGCTTTTGTATTTTTATACAAATATTTAAATTATGTACGAACATAAAAAGCAAGCTTTAGCTTCAAAAGCTGTCTACATTAAACGCATTCGTAAAAATATATTATTTGCCATTGGTATACTTTTTTTTAGTCTTAGCATTGGAGTAATAGGTTATAAATTAATAATACCAGAGTTTGATTGGTATGATAGCCTTTTAAATGCAAGTATGATTTTAAGTGGAATGGGGCCCATAATAAGTGGTGATATTATTTTGACGAATGCTGCAAAAGTTTTTGCATCGGTATATGCCCTATTCAGTGGGATTACTTTTATAAGTACCATTGGGCTTATGTTAACCCCTGTTGCACATCGTTTTTTTCATAAATTACATTTAGAAGATAAGTAGACTTGACAGCTAGCGAAAAAAATACAAATTTTATTAAAACCCAAACTCAATTATTAGGTTTTACCTATTGTGGTATAGCCAAAGCGCAACTTTTAAATGAAGATGCTAAACGCTTAGAAAGTTGGTTAAACAAAGGTTTTAATGGGAATATGCAATACATGGAAAACTATTTTGATGTACGAATAGATCCAAGTAAATTAGTTCCAAATGCAAAATCGGTTATTACATTATTGCTTAATTATTTTCCTACGGAACAACAAAACGAAGCCTCTCCAAAAATTTCTAAATATGCTTATGGCAAAGATTATCATGATGTAATAAGAAAAAAATTAAAAACACTTTTGTACCTAATTAAAGAAGAAATTGGCGAGGTACAAGGCAGAGGTTTTGTAGATAGTGCACCAGTTTTAGAAAGAAGTTGGGCACAAAAAAGTGGATTGGGGTGGATAGGCAAAAATGGAAATTTAATTAACAAACAAAGTGGCTCATATTTTTTTATTGCCACCCTAATTGTAGATTTACCATTGCAATACGATGATGTAATAGCAAAAGATTATTGTGGCACTTGCACAAAATGTATTGATAGCTGCCCAACAGAAGCCATTTTGCCTAATAAAGTTATTGATGGTAGTAAATGTATTTCGTATTACACTATCGAGTTAAAAGATGCACTATTACCAAGTGGCATGCAAGGCAAATTTGATAATTGGATGTTTGGATGTGATGTATGCCAAGATGTGTGCCCATGGAACAGGTTTTCATCAGCAACAAAAGAAATAAACTTTAAACCCATACCACAAATTTTAAATTTTACTACAACCGATTGGGAAGAATTAACGGAAGAGAGTTTTAAAGCTATTTTTAAAAATAGTGCTATAAAAAGAACAAAGTTCATTGGAATAAAGAGAAATTTAAATTTTTTGAAGCAATAAAAATGAAGCAAAACGTAGAAAAACTATATCAGATTTCTCATAAACCTAGTAGAAAAATTATTGGGCTAATGAGCGGTACATCTTTAGATGGGTTAGATGTAGCGCTATGTGAAGTAAGAGGTGATGGGTTAGAAACTTCTATTAAATTAATAGAATTTGAAACAGTAACGTTTACAACTGATTTTAAAAATGAAGTAAAGGAAATTTTTAGCAAAAAGAATATTGATTTAGAAAAATTGACTTTGTTAAATGTTTGGATAGCACAAGAGCATGCGGGTATTATAAATTTACTATTAGAAAAATGGAAAATAAATGCAGCCGAAGTTGATTTAATTGCAAGCCATGGGCAAACTATTTATCATGCACCTAAAAGTTTACATCAACAACAAAAATTTAGTAATGCTACTTTACAAATTGGCGATGGTGATCATATTGCTGTGGCTACAGGCATTATTACGCTTAGCGATTTTAGACAAAAACATATTGCAGCTGGCGGAGAAGGTGCTCCCCTAGCAGTTTATGGGGATTATTTAATTTTTGGAAAGCAAGGAGAAGATAGAATTTTATTAAATATTGGTGGCATTGCTAATTTTACTTATCTGCCCGGCAATATGGATAGTGCAGAGATTTTTAGTACCGATACGGGTGCTGGAAATACAATGATGGACGCTCTTACTCAACAACATTTTAAAGGAAAGTATTTTGATGAAAACGCTATTATTGCATTACAAGGCAAAATAAATGATGCATTATTAGTAACCTTAAAACAACATGATTTTTTTACTAAGCCATTTCCTAAAACAACCGGGCCAGAGTTATTTAATTTAACTTATTTGCAACAAGCAAAAAAACTATCCTCAACACAAAATATTTCAATAGAAGATACGATGGCAACCTTAAATAAATTTAGTGCCGATACTATTGTTGATGCGATACAAAAAACTACCGATGCCCACAAAACCTACAAACTATTTAGCAGCGGTGGTGGCATACACAACCCTTTACTAATGAAAGATTTAAAGGAAGCTTTACCCAATTTTATTTTTGACACCACTAGTGCCTTACAAATAAATCCGGATGCAAAAGAAGCTGTTTTATTTGCTATATTGGCAAATGAATGTGTGTGTGGTAATGGTGAGTATTTACAAAATGGTATTAAAGGAATACCAGTGGTAAGTATGGGTAAAATTAGTTTCCCAAATTAAAATTTAAATAGAAAGTGGATTAAAGTGATTTAAAACATTTTTAATAGTTGCTTATTTGTGTGGCTACTTTTCACAAAGAGTTTTTAATTTATTTAGAGAAGTATCCATCCCAGCTATCCAACTTTTTTCTTTTACCATGGCGGCAAACTTTTCCCATGGCATGTACCATCGCAATTTTTGTTGTAATGCCCAACTTACATTTACAATATTCTCTCCTTCTAAAATAAAAATAGAACTTAAATTTCCATAACCTGCTGAGGAATGATTAATTTTTAGCAAACTATCCGTTTGTATAAGAAGAGTATTGTTGTTAGATGAATAGACATTCCAGGTATTTAATGCAGCAATTTGTTGTGCTATTAATTTTTTGTTGCTGTTTATGCTAACTGACTTTGATACCCCTACAGATGAGGGTAATAACAAAGAGATTAAAGAAAATAATCCACCAAAAACAAGTGCATTTAATAATAAAAATTTTAAATACTTCATACTAAAATCAGCTTTATTTTCTTTTTAAAAAATACATTATTCCCATTTAAAAACTTTTATGGCAATTGCATAAATAATTACCATCCAAATAGCTAAAATGCCTAACTCCTTCCAACAATCCCATAAATGTAACCCTGTAAAAGATATTTTACGCATGGCGTCATTAAATTGAGTTAAAGGTAAGCCATACCTGCAAATGGCCTGTACCCAGCTAGGAAAAACAGTGATAGGAAAAAAAGTACCAGCCATCAACATTTGTGGAAATGCAAATAAATTAATAAGCAAAGGGATAGACGTATCGCTTTTTGCTACACTGCTAAAAATTAATCCAACACCCAATAATAATAACAGCATAATTATGGTAACCAAGGTCATCTCTAAAAAAGTACCAATCCCATTTACTAAAGTAAACTCCATAAAAAAGTAACCTAGCCCAATTAACATAACAACATTTATTAATTGAAAAACTAACCTACTCATTCCTATACCTAACAAAATATTAATACGACTAACTGGTGTTGCGTAAAAGCGTTTTAAAATTAACTGCTGCCGAAATTGAAAAAACGTAAAAGAAATGCCAAATAAAGTTGAAAACAAAATAGAAAAACCCAACATACCTGGCAATACAAAATCAATGTTTTTATACTCTCGTATAGAATAAACATAAGGTTGTACAGCAGAAATAGGTTTGCTATCTTGATTTTTTAAACTAATGGCATTCGTAATGTTAGAAAAAATTTGTTGCAATGCCGAAATAGAATTACCACTTGTGCTTGTTAAGGTATCAAAAATAATATAGCGTTTAACACCGTTAGAATCTGTACTCTTTTTTATACTAACAATAGCCGTAATCTTATCTTTTTCTAGTGCTTTTCTTCGTTCGGCAGTATCGGTAATACCTTTTGCATTTTTAAAAGGTACAATTGTTAATAAAGGGTTAGCCCGAATACTATCAAATACTTCATTGGCTGTATCTGAAAAATCGGAAAGGGCAATTTTATATTTTACACTATTATTATTTCCAAACGAACCAAAAATAAAAATAAAGATTATAGGAAAAAGTAAACTAAAAAAAATAGCACTAGGATTACTTAATATAGAACGAAAACTTGCTTTAAGAATAGCCAAAAACGCTCTTAGCTGACTGTATTTTTGCATTACCAATATTTTTTAAAAGGTAAAGCTATTGTTAAAGAATTAGTAAAAAAAATTCTATTGCTTCAACCATTATATAATTCATAATCTATTACTTTCGTTGTAATGAATAAAGTATATCTTCTATTAGGAAGCAATAAACAAAATCCAAAAAAGAAATTAGCTAAAGCTAAGCTATTAATTAATGCCCAAATTGGAAAAATCGATAGACAGTCGTCAATTTACGAAACTGCCGCTTGGGGCTATACCAATCAGCCCAATTTTTTAAATCAGGTAGTTATACTACAAAGTGCTTTTACACCTAGTGAAATCCTACAGAAAATTTTAACTATCGAAAAAAAGATGGGTAGGGTTCGTACTATAAAAAATGCCCCTCGTAGTATTGATATTGATATTCTTTTTTATAATAAAGAAATTATTAAAGATGAGAATTTACAGGTGCCGCATCCGCTTTTGCAACAACGTAAATTTGTATTAACTCCGCTAAATGAGCTATTGCCTAATTTTAAACATCCGGTTTTAAAAAAATCTATCCACCACTTATTAAGAATTTGCAAAGACAAATTGTCGGTAACAAAAATAGCAATGCATTAAAAATAATTTAGAGGTATTTTTGTACTAAACTAAAAAGTAATCATCTCTAATAGCACTTTACCAAACTAGCCAATAAACTTGAAATATAATTTTGTTACAATAGAAGGAAACATTGGTGCAGGCAAAACCACACTTGCACATTTGCTTAGTAAGCATTTTAATGCAAGGCTTATTTTAGAAGAATTTGCCGACAACCCTTTTTTGCCAAAATTTTACGAAAACCCAAGTCAATACGCTTTTCCGCTAGAGTTGTTTTTTATGGCAGAACGCTATAAACAACTTAAAGATGTATTGCAAACTAAAGATATGTTTCAACACGTATCTATATCCGATTATTTATTTAACAAGTGTTTACTTTTTGCTAAAGTAAATTTAGTTGATGAAGAGTTTAGATTGTATCAAAAATTATTCGAAATAATTAATCCGCAAATTATACAGCCCGATATTTTAATTTATTTACATACCCCAGTAAATAAATTGCAAGAAAATATAAAAAAAACGCAATAGAGAATATGAACAAAATATTCCTAGCGACTATTTGTTTAACCTACAAGAAACCTATACCCAGTATATAAAGCAGCATAATATAAAAACACTTTTTGTAGATGCTAGCAATGCCGATTTTTTAGGAAACGAGGAACATTTAAAGATTATAATAGATGCCTTGGATAAGGAATATACAAATGGACAACATTACTTAACCCTTCCATAAAAATGAACAACAACGCACTACCAAAAGAATTTTGGCACTTTATTTCGGCTAGGTTATTTTTTGTATTGGGTATGCGAATGATTACAACTATTGTTATTTACCAAGTATTTCATTTGGCTAATACCTATATGGTAGGGCTAGTTGGCTTAGCAGAGTTTGTACCTGCTGTATTAGCGGCTTTGTATAGCGGACATTATATAGATAGGCACAACAAAAAGAATATTTTAGTTTGGGCTTATGCTTTTTATTTTTTGTGTGGCATTACGTTAGCCATAATTAGTTTAACACAACTAGGATTAAATGTACAATTAAAAGTAAGTATAATTTTAACAGTTGTTTTTTCTACAGGTATTATACGTTCGTTTGCAGGGCCATCTGCAAATAGTATGATACCAGCCATTGTTCCAAAAATAAATTTGCCAAAAGCTATTTCGTACAACTCATCTACGTGGTTAATATCATCCATTACAGGCCATGCTTTTGGCGGTTTGCTAATTGCTGGCATTGGTATTTCTAATGCCTATGTTGTAACTGCAGTGTCTATATTAATTGCCATTTTGTTTGCACTAAAATTAAAACCTAAGCCACCTAGTTTAACTAATACTAAAGAAGATGTTTTTACATCTATAAAACAAGGCTTTAGTTATGTATATAATAATAAAAATTTATTAGGTGTAATATCATTAGATTTATTTGCCGTATTATTTGGTGGTGCTGTTGCATTTATACCAGAGGTAGCAGAAAAAATTTTACGTACAGGTCCTATTGGTTATGGCTTTTTAAATGCTGCAATGGATTTGGGCAGCTTAGTTAGTATCCTCATTTTGTTGTGGTTTCCTATGAAGAAAAAACAAGGTTTAAAAATGATGTTGTCGGTTGCAGGCTTTGGCATTTGTATTGTTGCATTTGGTTTTGCAAAAGTATATTGGCTTTCGTTTATAGCACTTGCCATTGCTGGTTTTTTTGATGGAGTAAGTGTGGTCATTCGCGGCACCATTGCTCAATTACAAACCCCCGATGAATTGAGAGGCAGAGTAGCATCCATAAATTTAATTTTTATAAATAGTAGTAACGAGTTAGGCCAGTTTGAAAGTGGTATTACTAGTAAATATATGGGCACCATACCTGCTATTATTTTTGGTGGTGTTATGAGTATTGGCGTAGTGGTATTTAGTTGGTTTAAATTCCCTAGTTTAAGAAAGATGAAGTATTGATGTTAAGAAGATTCAATTACTCTACCATCTTTCATATGCACAATTCTATCGCTCATTTTTGCCAACTCTTCATTATGGGTTACAATTAAAAACGCTTGATTAAATTGTTGACGAAGGTTAATAAAAAGTTGATGTAATTCTTTTGCATTTGCA
Source organism: uncultured Bacteroidota bacterium (assembly GCA_903837525.1). GTDB lineage: Bacteria > Bacteroidota > Bacteroidia > Chitinophagales > Chitinophagaceae > Ferruginibacter. The sequence goes on from CAILUU010000040.1 coordinate 40,719, forward strand.
CTATCTAAATTACCTGTTGGTTCATCTGCCATTACAATGGATGGATTATTTATTAATGCCCTTGCTACGGCTACTCGTTGCTGTTCTCCTCCGCTCAGTTGATTAGGTTTATTTTGTAATCTATGTTGCAGACCTAAAATGGTTAATAATTCAATAGCCCTATTTTCTACCTCTTGCTTTTTTTTACCTGCTACCCAACCAGGTATGCAAACATTTTCTAAAGCAGTAAATTCTGGTAATAAATGATGAAATTGAAAAACAAAGCCAATATTTTTATTGCGAAAAGAAGCTAGTTTATTCCCCGTTAGTGCACTTAATTTTTGATTATTAAGAATAATTTCTCCACTATCAGCCGCATCTAAAGTTCCTAAAATATGCAGTAAAGTACTTTTCCCTGCACCCGATGAGCCAACTATCGAAACCACTTCGCCTTGGTTTACATGAATGTCTACCCCCTTTAAAACTTGTAATTGCTGATAATTTTTAAAAATATTTTTAGCTTCTAACATAGCTTAAAAATAGCTAATTATAGTGTAAAAATGCCCAATACAACTTTTATCTTCAATTACACAGCTTACTAATATGGCAAACGTTAATAAAACACTTTTGGTTATTTCCACAGAACTTATACATTTGCGGAAAATTAAGGAGGTTTTTTTCCTTGCATTATTAAAAAATTAAAGAAGAAAAAATATGTTTTGGACTTTAGAATTAGCATCTCACCTAGAAGATGCACCATGGCCGGCAACTAAAGATGAGTTGATTGATTATTCTATACGTAGTGGTGCTCCTATTGAAGTTGTTGAGAATTTGCAAGAGCTAGAAGATGAAGGTGAAATTTATGAAAGCTTAGAGGATATATGGCCCGATTATCCAAGTCAAGAAGATTTCTTTTTTAATGAAGATGAATATTAATCTTTTTAATAATTGATTTTTAATAGAGAAACTACGTCAATACTATTTGAGAATTTTTTATTCAAATTATAAAAAAGAGAGATGATAAATCATCTCTCTTTTTAAATATACTATTACACTATTCTTAAATACTCAATGTACTCAACACAATATTCATACTACGTACAGCTTCTGCACTTTTATTAAACGCAGTTTGTTCTTCTTCATTTAATTTATAATCTACAATTTTTTCCCATCCATTTTTTCCAATAACAACAGGTACACCTAAGCAAATATCGTTTTGCCCGTATTCTCCCTCTAGGCTAACACAACACGTAAACAATTTCTTTTCATCACGTACAATAGCTTCAACTAAAGCAGCACCTGCAGCGCCTGGAGCATACCATGCACTTGTACCTAATAATCCTGTTAATGTAGCTCCTCCTACCATTGTATCTGCAGCTACTTTTTTCAACGCATCTACATCTAAATGATTACTTACTGGTGCTCCTTGGTAAGTAGCCAAACGAGTAAGTGGAATCATGGTAGTATCGCCATGGCCACCAATTACAAAGCCTTGTAAATCGTTTGCAGAGCAACCAATTGCTGTTGATAAATAATATTTAAAACGGCTGCTATCTAAAATACCACCCATTCCTATAATTCTATTTTTAGGTACTCCACTTTCTTTTAAAGCTAAATACGTCATGGTATCCATAGGGTTACTAATAACAATAATAATAGCATTAGGACTATGCTTCAAAATGCTTTTAGTAACTGTTTTTACTATGCCAGCATTTATGCCTATTAATTCTTCCCTCGTCATCCCTGGTTTACGAGGAATACCACTAGTAATAACAGCAACATCTGTACCTGCAGTTTTGGTGTAATCATTTGTGCTACCAACTACTTTTGTATCAAAACCTAATAAAGTAGTAGTTTGCATAATATCAATAGCTTTACCTTCGGCAACACCTTCTTTAATATCCACTAACACAAGCTCCGAACAAAGTTCTTTACGGGCAATATTATCGGCACATGTAGCACCTACGGCTCCTGCACCTACAACAGTTACTTTCATTTTTTATTTATTTTAAAGTGATGATTTTATTTGCGCTGCAAAGGTATTGAATTCTACGAATTGATTTTGTCACGAATTACACAAATTGACTCTAATTTTACTAACATCATTTCAGAAAAAATTCGTGTAATTGGTTCTAATTGATATAATCAATAAGAATCTACAATTTTTTTTAACTCCACCTCACCCGTAAACCAATTTACCAATTGCCCCTTTTTATTGTAAATAAATATAGCAGGAAATGAACGTACCTTATAAAACGTACCTAAAAAATAAGTTGGGTCTCTACCCATTGTTATAGCACTATAATTAGAAATTTTATATCCCTCGTAAAACTTTTTTACATAACTAAACCCCACAGGTGTAGCCATTACTATTTGTGCTTTTTTAAAGAGTTTTATGTTAGCCGTAATTTGCTTGGTCATCTCTTGGCAATGCTCACAATCGGGGCTAAATACCATTACAATAGTTGGCGTTTTCTTTTTTAAATCTTCTTTTGTAAAATAGGTGCTATCGGGTATCTTAATTAATTTAAAGGGAGGAATGGTAGGAAAGCGTAAATAAAGTAAAGAGGTATCTTGTTGAGCAAAGCAACTAACTGATAGCACCCAACAACAAAGTAAACACACTAATTTTTTCACCTTTTTTAAACAAAGGTAAACGAATTAAATATCCCCCTATTTTAGGAAAAATACATTTACATTGGTTTTATACTAATAATAGATAGCTTAAAAATTGCTAATGAGGTATTATTTTATATACAGCCCCAAAACCAAAAAAATTGCCCTACTTTTGCACACTAAAAACAAAAATATGGCTACTACAGCAGATGTGCGTTCAGGACTTATTATTAAGGTAGATGGAAGTTTATACAGTGTAATTGAATTTGGACAAAATAAAACTGCTAGATCTGCAGCAAAAGTTTGGGCTAAATTAAAAGGTGTTGATAATGCCCGAAATATTGAAATAACCTGGAATAGTGGTGAAACTATTTTTCCGGTACGAGTAGAAAAAAGAACATATCAATATTTATATAAAGACGATACGGGTTACAGTTTTATGGATACCGAAACGTTTGAACAAATTACGGTAGCAGAAACTATGATAGATGCCCCTAAATTTTTAAAAGATGGGCAAGAAGTTAGCGTATCAATAAATGGAGAAACCGACCAACCAATGTCTGTTGAATTGCCCGACAAAATTGTATTATTAGTTACCTATAGTGAGCCCGGCATAAGAGGCGATACAGCTACAAAAACCTTAAAACCAGCAACCGTTGAAACAGGTGCAACAGTTAACGTTCCCCTATTTGTTAATGAAGGAGAATTGATACGAGTAAATGCAAAAACAGGTGAATATGTAGAAAGAGTTAAGGAGTAAATAACCTTTTTCGTATTAAAAATGGATAATTGTTTACGCAATTATCCATTTTTTTTGAACAGATTTTGCTATATTTTGAATGATTTTCATCACTTTTACCCCTTTTTTATCCATTTTATGCTTAAAAATGGACATTTTATGCTTTTTGATTTTTAATTTTTGATTTAACCCTATACCTTAGCAATCCGTTAACCCTCAACTATAACCAAATAATTCAATTAATTATGGACATTAAGCAAATTCAGGAGTTAGTAAAACTCATTAATAAAACCAATATTGGCGAAATTACAATAGAGGAAGATGGCGTAAAAATTACGGTAAAACAAAAAAAAGACCCTCGTCCTATTATTGCAGGAGGTGGAAGTTTTCAGGCTAGCGCCCCGGTTTTAGCTACTACCCCTAGCATTCCTATTCCTCCGCCTGCAGCAAAGCAAGTAGATGAACCAAAAGCCGACAATTTAATAACTATTAAAAGCCCAATGATTGGCACTTTTTACAGGTCAGCTGGCCCTGGCAAACCCATTTTTGTAAACGTGGGTGATGAAGTTACAAATGGTAAAGTAGTTTGTATTATTGAAGCCATGAAGTTGTTTAACGAAATTGAAAGTGAAATAAAAGGTAAAATTGTAAAAGTATTGGTAGATGATGCAAGCCCAGTAGAATACGATCAGCCCCTTTTTCTAGTTGACCCTTCTTAAAAAATTACGGATTAGGAATGTAACTATCATTCCAACAATAAAATATTCCTAATTCTCCATTCCTAATTTTTAATTGATAAACAGTGTTTAAAAAAATATTAATTGCCAACCGTGGAGAAATTGCCCTACGTATAATACGTACCTGCAAAGAAATGGGTATTAAAACAGTAGCCGTTTATTCCACTGCCGATAAAGATAGTCTTCATGTACGTTTTGCCGATGAAGCGGTTTGTATAGGCAAACCTGCCAGTGTTGATAGTTATTTAAATGTCGCTCACATAATGGCAGCCTGTGAAATTACCAATGCCGATGCGGTACATCCTGGCTATGGCTTTTTAGCAGAAAATAGCAAGTTTGCAAAAATTTGTGGTGATCATGGTATAAAATTTATTGGTCCAACGCCAGAAATGATTGATGCCATGGGAGATAAAGTTACAGCAAAGGAAACCATGATAAAAGCTGGTGTTCCTGTTGTACCTGGTGTTGAGGGCTTATTGCAAAGTATGGATCATGCAAAAAAATCTGCAAAAGAAATTGGCTACCCAGTAATTTTAAAAGCAACTGCAGGTGGTGGTGGTAAAGGCATGAGAATTGTTTGGAAAGAAGAAGACATTGAAAAAAACTACGACAATGCTAAAACCGAAGCTGCAGCATCGTTTAAAAATGATGGACTTTATATGGAAAAATATGTGGAAGAGCCACGCCATATAGAAATACAAGTTGCTGGCGACCAATACGGCACAGCAAGCCATTTAAGCGAAAGAGATTGTAGCATACAACGTAGGCACCAAAAATTGGTAGAAGAAAGCCCTTCGCCATTTATGACGCCAGATTTGCGTAAAGCAATGGGAGAAGCTGCTGTTAAGGCCTGTAATTCCATAAATTATGAAGGTGTGGGTACTATTGAATTTTTAGTAGATAAACACCGTAATTTTTATTTTATGGAAATGAATACTCGTATTCAAGTGGAGCATTGCGTTACCGAAGAAGTTATAAATTTTGATTTAATAAAAGAACAAATAAAAATAGCGGCAGGCGAAAAAGTTAGTGGAATACATTACGAACCACAAATGTGTGCTATTGAATGCCGCATTAATGCCGAAGACCCCTATAACGATTTTAGACCTAGCCCAGGAAAAATTACCGTACTTCATCAACCTGGTGGACATGGTGTTCGTATTGATAGCCATGTTTATGCTGGTTATGTAATACCCCCTTATTACGATAGTATGATTGCAAAAATTATTACTGTTGCAAGAACAAGAGAGGAAGCTATTAATACAATGAGCAGAGCATTAAGTGAGTATGTAATTGAAGGTGTAAAAACCACCATACCCTTTCATCAACAATTGATGAAACACCCCGATTTTATAAGTGGAAATTTTACCACAAAGTTTTTGGAAACATTTACAATGAAATAAATTAAAAAAGCCTCGAAATTTTCGAGGCTTTTTTAATTTCCTTTACTTGAATGAATTTGAAAATTTAAGATTCCCCTCTCACCCAATACAAATAAGTAAATAAAATAGATTTAATTTAACTCATACAAAGCAGCAAATTGTTTTAAGGTTTTGTCATTATTGATGTGAAATATAATTTACTATTGCTATTGTGTAGCACATTTTTATTTTCTTGTAAAAAAGAAACAACTGAACAATGTTTTAAAGTAAAGTGGCTTGATGGTATATGTGCTATAAATATTTATCAAATACAAGACTCTGCCTATATGTATTTGGGGGAAGACAATTATATCCTTTCAAAAGATGGAAAAGTATATGATAATATATTTGTGCAATCTAACTATTGTGATAATATTATTTTAACTAGTGATAATACAGCTATGGTTAAACTAAATAATGAACGAGATAATCTAAGCTGTGTAATTTGTTTAGCAGCATATGTAAATCCGCCATCAAAAAATCTATCTATTAAACAATGCAGATAGTTAGCACTAATTAACCCCTTCCACCATCATATCTTTATTAATCTTTTGCACTAAGCCTTGTAATACTTTGCCAGGACCGAACTCTGTAAAATGTGTACCTCCATCAGCAATCATGGATTGTACACTTTGTGTCCATTTAACAGCTCCGGTAAGTTGGTTAATTAAGTTTTGTTTTATTTCCGTAGCATCGGTTACTGCTTTTGCAACTACGTTTTGATACACCGGGCAGGCAGGTGTGGCAAAGCTTGTAGCTTCAATAGCAGCGGCCAACTCTTTTTTTGCCGGCATCATTAATGGGCTATGAAAAGCACCACCAACAGGTAATACCAGTGCCCTTTTTGCCCCTGCGGTTTTCATAGCCTCACAAGCCAATTCAATTCCTTTTATACTGCCACTGATTACTAGTTGGCCAGGACAGTTATAATTTGCTGCCACAACTACTTCCCCGGTTTCGGCTGTAATAGTTGCACAAATTTCTTCAACTTTTTCATCGGCCAAGGCTAAAACAGCCGCCATTGTACTAGGATTTAATGCACACGCCTTTTGCATGGCATTTGCTCTTATGGCTACCAATTTTAATGCATCTTCAAAACTCAATACTTCATTTGCTACCAATGCAGAAAATTCCCCTAACGAATGCCCAGCAACCATTGCTGGTTTTTGAGTAGCTAATGTTTTATAAGCAATTACCGAATGTAAAAAAACAGCTGGTTGCGTTACATTGGTTTGTTTTAACTCTTCATCGGTACCGCCAAACATAGTATCCGAAATTCTAAAGCCTAAAATTTCATTTGCTTGCTCAAACAATTGCTTTGCACTAGCAATGGTATCGTACAAGTTTTTGCCCATTCCACTAAACTGTGCCCCTTGCCCTGGAAATATAAAAGCTTTTAACATACTTTTGAATTTAGTACAAAGAAAATAAAAAATCCCTCAAAAAGAGGGATTTACAAATTTATATTTTTGGTGTATTTAGTGCAGCTTGCTTCCTATTAATTTTAAAAATTCATTTCGTGTTGTAGTTTTACCAAACTCTCCATCAAAAGCACTTGTAGTGGTTACAGAGTTTTGTTTTTGTACACCCCTCATCATCATACATAAATGCGAGGCTTCTATAACAACTGCAACCCCTACAGGATTTAGTGATTCTTTTATAGCATCTAAAATTTGATGCGTTAAACGTTCTTGCACCTGCAATCGCCTGCTGTATACATCAACCACCCTTGCAATTTTACTAAGCCCTGTTATCCATCCATTTGGTATATAAGCTACGTGTGCTTTGCCAAAAAAGGGAAGCATGTGATGCTCACACATACTATACAACTCAATATCTTTTACAATGATCATTTCGCTTACATCCTCATGAAATTTTGCAGAGTTTAAAATTTCTTTTGCATCTAGCTGATAACCTTGTGTAATAAACTGCATAGCTTTAGCCATACGTTCAGGTGTCTTAATCAATCCTTCTCTGTCCGCATCTTCCCCTAAAAAAGAAATTGCTTCTTTGTAGTTCTTTTTTAACCCCTCGGTTGTCACCTCGTCGTATTGCTCAATTTTTTTGTACGCCATTTCTATTTTTTTTATCCAAAATATTCTACATAAATACGCTCAGTTTCATACAATTTTACACAATGTAAATCTACCCCTTCGGCTTTTAATACAGGTTGTATTTGCTCCCAAATACCAATGGCTAAATTTTCACAGGTTGTAAATTTGTCTTTCATAAAATCCACATCCAAATTCAAATTTTTATGATCAATTTTATCACAGGCATACTCGTTTATTATTACACTTAGCCTTTTTGCATTAAAAACAAAACCTGTATCAGCTTGAGAAGTACCTTTTACAGTAACATGTAATTCATAATTGTGACCATGCCAATTTGCATTAGCACATTTGCCAAAAACTTCTTTATTTTTTTCAGCCGACCAATTGGTATTTTCCAATTTATGTGCTGCATTAAAATGCTCAACCCTTGTTAAATAAACCATTTACTGTTTTTGTGCAAAGTTACTATAAAAGAGTAAAGTATATTAACAGCATTATATAAAAAAAGTTCACCTTTGTAGTATGAAAGTTTTACTTGTTTCGGCTACAGAATTTGAGATAGCCTCTTATTTTAAACAAAAAGACACTATTGATGTTTTATTAACTGGTGTTGGCATGCCTATAGCTTTATACCATTTACAAAAGAAAATAACAGAAAACAGGTACAATTTAGTTATTCAAGTTGGTTTAGCAGGAGCATTTACAACTAAATTTGAATTGGGCGAAACAGTATTTGTTAAACAAGATACCTTTGGTGATTTAGGTATAGAAGAAAAAGAACGTTTTACCCCCATTTTTGAAACTGACTTGTTTAATAAAAACGAGTTCCCTTTTGAGAACGGCTGGTTGGTAAATAAAAATAAAATTTTACAACAGTCTACTTTAGAAGTAGTAAAAGCTGTTACCATTAATAAAGTGACTGATAAGGGTAGTATAAAACAACAATTGATAGATAGTTTTAATCCAGATATAGAAACAATGGAAGGTGCAGCCTTACATTATGTTTGTTTACACCAAAACATTCCATTTATACAACTAAGGGCAATTAGTAATTATGTGGGAGAGAGAGATAAAACAAAATGGAAAATAGATTTAGCTATTAGCAATTTACATAACGAACTAATAAAACTACTTAAACAATTGTAAATGAAAAGCAATGCCTTTTTTATTAATAACTAAGCAATGAATATATTAACTAATTAACGTGAAATTTACACTCGGCTTTTCGCCCTGCCCAAACGATACTTTTATTTTTGATGCATTGGTAAACAAAAAAATTGATACCCATAACCTCAATTTTGATGTAGTGTTAGAAGATGTGGAAACCCTTAACCAATTGGCTTTACATGGTAAATTACAACTAACTAAATTAAGTTATGGTGTATTGCCTTTAGTACTTGATACCTATGCTGTACTAAACAGTGGCAGTGCGTTAGGGAAAGGAGTTGGGCCGTTATTAATTAGTAAGGAGGAAGTAGGAAGTACGAATGTGGAGGACTCTTTAATTGCTATACCTGGAGAAAATACAACTGCCCATTTATTATTTTCACTAGCTTATCCTAATGCAAAAAATAAAGTTTTTTTAAACTATACTAAAATTGAAGATTTTGTTTTGGCCAACAAAGGATTAGGTGTAATTATACACGAAAATAGATTTACCTATAAAGATAAAGGCTTAAAAAAAATTATAGACCTTGGCGATTTTTGGGAGCAACAAACTGAATGCCCCATACCACTTGGAGGAATTGTGGTAAAAAAAAATATAGACAAAAAAATAGCTTTACAACTAAATGGATTAATTAAGCAAAGTATTGAATATGCTTTTAAAAACAACTACCCCACATTAACCAATTATGTAAAACTACATAGCCAAGAGTTGAGTGAAGAGGTAATGAAAAAACACATTGATTTATATGTAAACAACTACAGTATTGATTTAGGAGAAGATGGAAAAAATGCTATTATAAGATTACTACAAGCCCATCCAAAAAAAGAAGGTAGTTTTAGCAAAGAATATATTTTTGTATAGTTTCCCAAAAAATAAAAACTTACGTTAATTTTTCTTCAATGCTTTTGCATAAATTTCTAAGCAACGCTTACGAGCCACTTCATGCTCTACAATTGGTTTTGGGTATGTAAACTCTTGAAACTCGGGAACCCATTTTTTTATGTAAGTAAGTTTTTCATCAAACTTTTTTGTTTGTAAGTAAGGATTAAATATTCTAAAATAAGGTGCCGCATCACAGCCACTACCACTAGCCCATTGCCAACCACCATTGTTTGCTGCAAAATCAAAATCTAATAATTTTTTAGCAAAATAGGCTTCGCCTAATCGCCAATCTAATAGTAAATGTTTGGTTAAAAAAGAGGCCACAATCATACGTACACGATTATGCATAAACCCAGTTGCATTTAACTCCCTCATACCAGCATCTACAATAGGATACCCAGTTTGTCCATTACACCATTTTTCAAATTCTCCAGTATCATTACGCCACTCAATGGTATCGTAGGGTGCTTTAAAGGCTTTGCCCATACCAACCTGTGGAAAATGCCATAAAATCATATGATAAAAATCTCTCCAAATTAATTCATTTACATAAGTAGAGTTTAGGGGAAGTGCTTTATTCAAGAGTGCTCGTATACTAATGGTACCAAAACGTAAATGCAACCCTAATTTTGATGTGCCCTCTATTCCCGGAAAGTCTCTATTGGTGGAATATTTTTTTACAACCTCTTCATTTAATTGTTGTTGCGGAAATTGTATAGATGATACTTGAAAACCCATATCCTTTAGGCTGGGTATTTTTTGCTCCGCCTGTTTAAAAAAATTAGTAAAATAGTCTTTTGTTGGATAAGGGTTATGTTGAGCAGTGGTTAACGCTGCCTTCCATTTTCTGCTGTAGGGTGTAAAAACAGTATAGGGCTTTCCATCTTCTTTTACTACTTCATCTTTTTCAAAAATTACTTGGTCTTTAAAAGTGATGAAGGAAATATTTTTTTCTAACAACAAATTTTTAATGTCACTATCTCTTTCTTTTGCATACGCTTCATAATCATGGTTAGTAAATACGTTTTCTATTTTGTATTGTGTACATAATTGCTGAAATGCCATTATGGGTGTAGTATAAAAAACATGTAAGGTACTACCCATTTGTAACAATTGATTTTGTAGGGCAGTAATAGTTTGGTATATAAACGTTACCCTAGCATCGTCTTTATCTTCTAACTTATTTAAAATGGCTGTATCAAAAATAAAAATGGGTAATACGGGCTTATTGCTTTTTAAGGCATGGTAAAGTGCGGCATTATCATTTAGCCTTAAATCTCTTCTGAACCAAAAAATATTAACTGATTGCATATTTTAAAATAACAAATAATTACAGGGATTGTTGATGACTTTTAAATTATCCGTAGATGTTTGGTTCCTCAGTGATACAGAGGAACCTTTAAAAATTACCCTTTTACAAAATTAATTTATAAATTTTTTGCACCACTTTGTTGCTGTACGTTTTATCCTCTATTTGCTTAACCCATTTTATGGGTGTTATAGCATTGGTTAAAAAAACTTCATCGGCTTGTAAAATATTGTTGGGTGTTAAGGGTTTTTCTTGAATGTTAAAACCGTTTTCGTTTAAAGTTTTAATAATGCGGTTTCTAGTAATGCCCTCAATACATCCTTGGGTTAATGGGGGTGTAAAAATTTTATCACCTTTACAAATAAAAACGTTTGCAATAGTGCTATCACAAATATTTCCAAATTGATTTAGTACCAACGCATCATTCCACTTATTTTTTTTGGCAAAAAGCGCTGCCATAGTGTAGGGCAAAAAATTATTGTGCTTAATACTACTAAATATATCGCAACTTTTTTTTGCTTCATTATAAATACCAATAACCAACCCATTTTCATTTATTAATCCCTTATCGGATGGTAAAGCCCATGTTTGTATAGTGTAATTGGAGTTGTTATTTACAGCATCATACAGGCCACCATCGCCTTTAAAAACCATTAAACGAACTCGGGCAAATAATTGGTGTTTATTTTTTTTTACCAAAGCCATTATTTCATTTTGTAACTTTTGTTTGGTAAATAAATTAGGCAAATCAAATTGTAACAGGTGCAAACCTTTCCATAGCCTATCAAAATGTTCGGTAGCAAATAGCAGGTTATCCTTTTCTACTTTAAGGGTTTCAAATAAACCATCGCCATAACGTAGGCCTCTATTGTTTGGGGTTAAGTTAGGAGTATCTTCTGTATAATATTTTCCATTGTATATATAATACTGCATAGGTAATGTTATAATTTAGATTTTGGGGTACAAAAATACTCACTAAAAAATGCGTACCTATTTTTTATTTTTTTAGGCTTAAATTTCCTCGGGGTCGGTAGTTTTCTGATGTAAGCATTTGTCCCCATTTCCATCATTTTGCTAATCATTTGTTGATCATCATACTCTTTTTGTATTAATTGTATACCATCAATAACATCCATTTCGGCATTCTAATATACATTAACAGTACATCAAGCTTTTTAATAGATATTTTATTTATCATATCCTTACCATCCTCCTCCCAAAGCATTTTTAAATTTGTTTTGTCCTAAAGTGCCATTTTATAATATTTCTAAATAATTTTTGAGATAGATAATAATAAAACCTAATATGTGCCAACCATAGATTTGCCAAAAGAATGAGGATATTGCAAGGCTAGAATAAAACAGATATTTTGGTCCTCTACACGACGGAAACAAGGGTTGTGTTTATGGTAGTTGTATAAAATTTAAAGAAAAAATGCTATTATAAAAAATCTACTAAGTGATGATAAGGTACGAAGCTTCTCAAAAAAATCATTAAAAAATATTTCTTTCCTCAACATGACGGAGGCAGGGTTGTGTGGTTAGCAAAACCCACATAGAAATAAAGTTATTGAATTTAGAAAAATAAAAATTACTTCTTACTAACCTCCACCTTCCACTCATTACCGCTAAGTACTTTATGCACTGCGGAAAAACTACCCATGTTTAAAGCAAAAGAAACTTGCAACAAACTATTTAAATATAGTAATGGTTTACCTTTTGCTACGCCACCAAATGTAGCCATGTAGGGCATTGTACTTTCGTGTTTTTTTATTTTGTTTTTATAGATGATTACTTTAAAAACATCGCCAATTTTTGGATTAAATTTTTTGAATAAATCGCCACTAATATTTGTCCATATGTTACCATATTGCACATCTAAAATATTAATAGTCCCTTTTATACTATTATTTTCTATACTAGCTTTTTGATAGGGTAAGCTAACTATTTGGTTGGGTAATTGTTGCCCTACTTGCTCAAACGTAATTTTACCAGCAGCCAATTTTGCAGCGGTAAAAGCATATACATCTCTTCCATGAAAGGTATATGATTTCTCAGATCCCTTTCTTCTATTTTGTACTTCATCTATTTCTCTTATTTGATCAATGCCTTGCGATTGAGCAATTAAGGTAAGTGTACCATTATCGGGTGTTACAATAAAATGTCCGGCTTTTGTTTTTAGTATAACCGATTTACGCTGTGTACCTACACCAGGATCAACCACCGATACAAACACGGTTCCAGCAGACCAATACGCTATTGTTTGCTCTAACCTATACGCTGCTTCCCAAATATTGTAGGCAGGTATTTCATGGGTTAAATCAAATAATTTTAAACTACTATCTACACCCATTGCTACGCCTTTCATAGCACTTACGGCTCCATCTTTTAATCCAAAATCGGTTTGAAAAACAACTGTTTTGTTTTGTGCAGAAACAACTTGTGTGCTTACAAATAGCAATATGCTATATAAATATTTCATTTTTTTTTAAATTTAAAAAGGGTTTACAACCTTTTAAAAGTTGTAAACCCTAAGCTAATAAATTTATGATTAGTTAGCTATTAAAAATTAATGGCCAACTTAGTAAATAATCTTCTACCATTAAAACCCATTTGAACACTATCCCAAGGGCCGCCACTTTCGTTATTTGCATTAGCATTTTTTGCTAAGGGGTTAATACTTAATAATGGATGAACATTAAAAATATTATCTACTCCGGCTAATAAGGTAACACTTTTACAAATTTTGTAAGAGCCAAATACATCGGATACTAACTTACCCTTATACGTATATAAAGAGGATACAAATACATTAGGGTTTGCATCTGTTGGTACATCGCCAAAGCCCTCGGTACTTAAATTACCAAAATAAGTTAGGTTAGTACCTACAGATAATTTTTTTACACTGTAACTCATGCTAAGGTTAAACTTTGTTTGTGGTGCTGATGATTTTAAGAAGGTAACTTCTCTACTGCCAAAAAATGCTTCTCTATTATCATCATTGGTATTAAGAGCTGTTGGTACATTTATTTTATCTATTTTAAGCTCTTGAAAATTACCCGCTAACAATGCTTTAAAGGTTTTATTATTCCATTTTTTTGTATAGTCTACCACAATATCTAATCCGTAATTTGTTGTGTTTACTGCATTAGCAAAAAACTGTGCACTACCTACGCCAATTTCATTTAACTTATCAGTAAATGCAGTTGGCAACGAGGCATCATCGGCATAAAATAAACCAGATATTACCACTCTATCTTTAACCTTTGTTACATATCCATCAATGGTAATTGAAAAGCCTTGTGCAACTTTACTTGCAAAACCTAAACTAGCACTCTGCGATGTTTCTTGCTTTAAAGCCGGTATACCTGCTAGCTGTGCAACTTCATCATAATTTGCTACCAATCGGCTTTGTATTAAATTGCTTCCAATAAATGAAGTAAGTGTATTGCTAAAATTTAATTGTTGTAAAGAAGGAGCTCTATATCCTGTGCTTGCACTTCCACGTAAATTAAACCCATCTGCTACTTTATAACGGGTAGCTAATTTAAAAGTAGCTAAAGATCCAAAGTCAGAGTAATTTTCTGCTCTTACTGCAGCATCTACCAACCACTTATCGGTTACGTTTAATTCACCATCTACATAAACACTTAAGCTATTACGTTTTGCATCTACAACATCGCTTGGGCTAAAACCAGGAAAACCCTGTGAACCTGAACCTTGCACACCATTGGGGTCGTAGTTTGAATAAGAGGCTTCTTCGCCTTTATTAATACCATACTTTTCGTTACGATACTCAAAGCCATAACCAATGTTTAAACCTTTTGCAATTGATTTAAAATTTTTACTTAAATCAACATTTAAGGTAGCTTGTCTAAATCTAAATCCACCATCTATAAAATAAGTTTTAGAGGTATTTCCAATTAAAGAGGCGTTAAATGTTTTATCGCCAAAATATTGAAAATCGTTTTTACCAGTTACTAAACTCACATCCCAATTCCAACTTTTTTGCGTTATGCCTTTAAAACCAAAAGAAACAGCCGCATCGTTAATTGCGGTTAAAATACGTGGATTATAGTAGGTTTCTCCATCGTTAGTGTTTTGCATAATACTTGCTACATTAATGGGCACCCCTAAAGCTGTTACAGGAAAACGATCAGCATTGCTACTCATATTTCTTGTGTAGGCATAAGCATCAGACTCTTTTGTGTTAATACTACCAAATGAGTAAAAAGTAGCTTTGCTATTTTTTACAGGTAATTCCATATTATACATTGCACCGTATGTATTTATTGATCCATCGCCAAAGGCTCTGCGGCTAGTATTTATGTAACGCAAATCATCTTTATCTGTTTTCCAATTTGCAGTATCTGCTTGTCTAAATGTTTTTGCTTGTGTTTTAAAATCTAAAGAAAAATTTACAAAGCCACCCTGTTTACCTACATTAAAACCATTGTTGGCAGATAAATTAAGTGTACCCCCGTCTATTGTATTACTACTTACATATTGATTACCATCATTAAAATTTTTGGCATTAAATTTATTATCGTAATAACCACTCCACCCAGCAATAATATTCCATTGGTTTACATTTTTACTTAGCACAATATTCATTACACCAGCTATAGCATCGCTACCATATTGTGCTGATGCACCATCTCTTAAAATCTCAATTCTATCCACTCCATTTTGTGGAAAAGCATTTAAGTCTGTACCACTAGCACCTCTTCCTCTTGTGCCAAATAAAGCAACAAAAGCAGTATTATGCCTTCTTTTTCCGTTTATTAAAACAAGGGTTTGATCGGGACCTAAACCTCTTAAGGTTCCTAAATCCACATGATCGGCACCATCTGCTCCACTTTGTTTATTGTAGTTAAACGATGGTGCTGTCATATTTAATACAGAAGTGAAATCCATTTTTGCAGAGGGTAATCCTACTTGATTAATTTTAATTACATCAATTGGCACTGCTGTTTCTGTTTTTGCTCTTGCAGCACCTCTTGTACCTACAATTACAACATCTGATAAATCTGCCACGGCTTTAGTTAAAGAAACACTTAGGTTAGTTTGACTACCCAATGTTACAGAAACTAAGTTATACCCAACGCTGGATATATCAATCACATCGCCACTTGTGGCTTGAATTGTACATTTACCCTTGTCGTTGGCACTTACACCTGTATTGGTGCCTCTCATTTTTACAGATGCATTGCTAACGGTGTTGCCACTTGTTACATCGGTAATAGTAATGGTGTAGGCTATTTTTTGTGCAAAGCCGATGGCACAAAGCAGCATAAAAAAAAGTAATGAGGTTAGTTTTCTCATAATAAAAGCATTTAGTTGGGTTATAAAAAAATTTAATCGTTATAATAAATGTAAATTATAATTTTTTTTTATTCAAATGCTATTTTTTTGTCGTTAATATTAATTTGCTTCAAATAGGGTAATAATTATAAATTGATTAAAATTTTTCAACTCTATAATTTTGAATAAAAAATATTTATTATTTGGAAGTATTCCTTAAAAAAGTAAACCCAAAATTTTGTAACTGATCAATGTAAAAATTAGTATAAAAATTTAATTAGTATACACCAGCTATCCCTAATGAAAATACATAAACTAGTTATGATTTACCTAGCACCCATCTTACATTTTTCTCTTAAAAAGTTTGTATAAAGTGTACTTAAATGCTCCGATGTACCTTCTCCTTCGCTAATACTATGGGTACGATTAGGGTAAGCCATAAATTGAAATTGCTTATTATATTTTATGAGTTCGTTTACTAGCGCTTCGGCATTAGAATAATGCACATTATCATCGCCTGTACCATGTATATACAATAAATTACCTTTTAAGTTTTTTGCATTATGTATGGGTGATCCTTTTACAAAGTCTTCCATATTTTCTTGTGGCAAACCCATATATCTTTCTTGATAAATATTATCGTAAAATAATTGATTGCCTACCGCAGCTATTGAAATGCCTGTTTTAAAAATTTCGGGATATTGAAAAAGTAAGTTTAAGGTTGATGAACCACCACCACTCCAGCCCCACACAGCTATTCTTTCTTCATCAAAATATGATTTCTCTTGCAATAGTTTTTTCATACCCATAGCTAAATCTCTAATATTTACAGATCCAATTTTGCGGTAAATTGCTTTACGCCATTTTGCACCTTTAAGCATTGGTGTGCCCCTATTATCAATAGATACTTGTATATATCCATCTCCTCGTATATCGCCATTGTATAAAAAATTACTGTGGCTTCCATAACTATCTTCTACTGTGCTTCCTGCAGGTTCTCCATAAACATACATTACCACAGGATATTTTTTTGATGCATCAAAGTTTTTAGGTTTATTTATCCATGCATCTAACGTAATATTATCCTCAGTGGTAAGTTGTACATATTCTACATCATTTTCTTCAGTTGGTTTTGCATTTGTTGCTATACTTTTTGATGCATTTATTACTTTATTTTCAGGCAACGTTAACCATTCAGTTACAGCTGGGGTTTGGTGATTTGAAAAAGTATGCGAAGCAAATTTTCCGGTAGGAGAAATAGTGTATTTATGTGTACCTTTTAAATTTACATTAGTTATTAATTCAGCATCGTTACTTCCTTTTGCATTTATTTTTACTCTATATAAATACAGTTGTGTTGCATTATTTGGAGAAGCTGAAAAGTAGATGTAATTATTTTTTTCATCAATACATTTAATAGCTTCAATATCGTATTTACCCGATGTTAAAAGTGTTTCGATTTTTCCATCTTTACTAATTTTATAAATATGCCTCCACCCATCTTTTTCGCTAACCCAAATAAATTCTTGTTTATTATTTATCCAGTTAAAACTACCTGGCTCCCAAAGTATATCAGCACTATTTAAATCTACCCAAGCATCATCATTTTCTGCCCAAAAGGTATAGCTATTACCATCTGTAGCATTACAATACATTAATTTACTTTCTTGTTGTTTTCTATTTAATTGTTGAAGAATTAATTGGTTAATTCCACTCCATTCCATTCTGGTTAAATAATGTTGTTGAGGGTCTCCATTAATTTGCATCCACTTAATTTGTCCACTACTTACATTAGCTACACCAATTTTTGCTGGCGATGGGCTTTCCCCAACTTTAGGATATTCAACAGGAATGATTTTTGAATAATTACTATCTGTAGTATTCAACATAAAATAATCTCTAATTTTTGTAGCATCAATTTGCCAAAAGGCAATTTTACTTCCGTCTGGGCTCCATCTAAAACCATCTCGTAAACCAAACTCCTCTTCGTAAGCCCAATCAAAAGTGCCGTTAATTAATTTACGGGTACCATCATTTGTAATTTTTTTAAAGTTGCCGTTTGTAACTTCTTCTACAAATATATTATGCTCACTTACATACGCAACTTTTTTAGCATCTGGACTAAATTTTGCAAACATCAAGCTTTGTGCTGGCCTGCCTTTCCCAATTTGTGTAAGTTTATTGGTAGGTAAATCTAAAATCCAATAATCTCCTTTGGTATTATAACGCCATACCTTTTGTGTGTTTACAAAAAGCAACAATTTTGTATTGTCGTTGCTTAACATATACGAATCTGTCTTTAGTACTTTACCATTAACGGTTAATTGTTCTTTTTTTATAAAAAGAGTTTCGGCTTCGGTTTTAGGATCAATTTTTACAATATTTCCATCTTTAATTTTAGTGTAGGTACTGCCATCTGCCATCCAATTAAGTTGACGCCCTTGAGAAAATAGTAGGTGTACCAACAACATAAATACAATACCTAAAAAACTAATTTTACCTTTCATACTAAATTGATTTAGAAGATAAAATTAAGTAATTAGTTTTATTTAAACCTCACCACTACCCGTCTCCACCGAAAGCATCGGACTGTTCCAGAAAGAATAGGGTGCTTTAGACTTAAAAATGTATAACTATTTTAAAGTATTAAAAAGAGTAATTAGATTAAACACCATAATTTTGTGCCAATGGAAAAAGAGAAGTTACGGATAGATAAATATTTATGGGCTATAAGGCTTTTTAAAACTAGGAGCCAAGCTGCAGATGCTTGTGATAAAGGGAGAGTAAAATGTAAAGGAGATAATGCAAAAGCATCAAAACAAGTTACTATTGGCGATGAATATGAAGTAAAGACAGAAGCTAAAAAATGGGTAGTAAAAGTTGCCGATTTATTATATAAACGAGTGCAATATAGTGAAGCCATAAAATTTTATACCGATATTACACCTGCAGAAGAATTGGATGCAATTAAATTTCAGGCTGCAGTTTTTAATACTGGTAAACGATTGAGCAAGCAAGGACGACCTACAAAAAAGGATAAGAGAGATTTGGATGAATATATGGCCCCCTCCGCCACCTAAAGGGGGAACTTTGCACCTTAATAATGAATGGATAGCTTTAAAACAGAATATTAAATCATTTTAAATTAATAGCTCCTTTAGGGGTTTAGGGTTTATGAAAATCGACATCATCTCAGTAATTCCAGATTTATTACAATCGCCTTTTGCCCATTCAATAATGAAACGGGCAAGAGATAAGCAGTTGCTTGAAGTAAACGTAATAAATTTAAGAGACTACACAACTTATGCTAGAGCACAACTAGATGATTATCCTTTTGGGGGTGGTGCAGGCATGGTAATGATGATAGAACCGTTAGTGAATGCTATTGAAAGTTTACAAAAAAAAACAACTTACGACGAAGTGATTTTTTTAACACCAGATGGGCAAACATTTAACCAACAAATGGCAAATTCGTTTTCGCTAAAAAATAATTTACTTTTAATTTGTGGACATTACAAAGGTATTGATGAACGAGTGAGAGAGCATTTTGTTACAAAAGAAATTTCGATTGGTGATTATGTGTTGAGTGGTGGTGAGCTTGCTGCTGCAGTTTTGGTAGATGCCATTGGCCGTTTGCTTCCTGGTGTTTTAAATGACGAAACCAGTGCACTAACAGATTCTTTTCAAGATAATTTATTAGCACCCCCAGTTTATACAAGGCCCGTTGATTTTAGAGGCTGGAAAGTGCCCGATGTATTGCTTAGCGGTAATCATAAATTAATTGAAGAGTGGCGCCACAACCAAGCTGTTAAAAGAACCGAAGAAAGAAGGCCAGATATAATAAGTAACGATTCTACTTTGTAATAATTACTGTACCACAGCTATCTGGTAAAACTATTTTTGTTATGTTATTTTCCAAACAAAATTTATTTACGGCTTCTTTTGCTCCTTTATAATTATCGTTATTATAATCATGCACAAAAATATAACCTCCTTTAGCCAGCAAGGGGTAAAAAAAGTTTAACCCAGTATAAATGGGGTCGTACAAGTCTGTATCAATACTTACAAATGCAAACTTATCTATTACATCTTTTGCCGTTTGTGGAAAGTAGCCTTGTTTAACAATGCATTTATCAACAAAGGGCATTCTTTTTAATACTTCGTTTATAGAGGTGTTACTAAAATCTTGTTCCCCAGTAGAAAAGTGTTGTTTTTTTTCCTGATCAATATCCGCTTTGTTAAACCCCTCAAATGTATCAAACAAATACAATATTCGTTGTGAAAAATATTGGTTTATATACCTTGCAAATTTTCCTTTATAAACCCCTAACTCTGCCACAGACCCTTCAATTTTAGCAGAATTAAGTTCATCTGCCACAAGTTCTAAAGTTGCAAGCCGTATATAATCTAAATAATTTCTATCGATATTTCTAGCTCTATTTAGATAGTTTAAAGAGTAGGTGATTCTTGTTTTTTTAGCATTTAAAAAAAATCCTACAACATAATTAATGGCTGCAATTATTTTCATATAAAATTACTCTAGAAATTATTTAATCTTTTTTTATGCTAAAAACGGGCAGCTCTTTTTCTCTTACTAATTTATTTAATAACAATAAATCGGTTGATAAAATTATTTTTAATTTATTTAAGTGAACATCTGCTTGGGCAGACAGTTCTGCAAAGGCATCTTTTACTTGCTTCGCTGGCGCTGCATTTCCACTATTTGCAAAATCGTATAAGCCGCTAATTTTGTCATCTAAGCGTATAGGGTAATTCAATACATCTTGTCCACTTTTTGCTTTGGTTTGATGTAAGGCTTCTTCAATAGCTGTTAGTTGTTTATTAATGGTATCGGCTTGTTGTTTAATATCTTTTGGTAAAGTTGGATATGCTCTTGCTGTAAAATCATTTATTTGCTTACGTATATCTTGAATATTTTTTTGTGCTTTTTGTATATCGTTAAATTTATCTCTTACTGAAATTAAAAAATCAAACTGCTCCTGATAAGCTTGTTGAGATAAATTGTAAACCGGATTTGCTTTTATAGTAAAGCTACCTTCGGCACTATCTTTATCAATTTTTATTTTATAAAAATAATTACCCGGTGCAGCCTTTGGCCCACCAACTGTACCATGCCATAATATTTGTCCATCAATTTTATCAGCACTTGGGTAATACATATCCCATACAAATTGATTAATTCCCTTACTTACTTCAATTTTGTCTTTCTTTTCTTTTGCATCTGTCGCAAATAATTTGATTTGCTTTTTAGCACCATCTAAAATTTCAATACTTACTTTGCTACTATCAGTATAATTTTTTATAAAATAATTTAGTACACTTCCATTTGGCGGGTTCATTCCTGCATTTTTGGCATTTAAATTTTGGTAGCCCTCAAAACGATATGCATCATTCACAGAGAATACATGTAAATTCTCATCTAAAATAGTAACAGCTTTTTGTTGTACAACACTCAAATCGTCTAACACCCAAAAACTTCTACCCTGGGTAGCTACAATTAAATCATTTTCTTTTATGGTTAAATCGGTAATAGGTACCAGAGGTAAATTTAATTGAAAGGTTTTCCAATTTGCTCCATCATCATAACTAATGTACATGCCATATTCTGTACCAGCATATAACAATCCTTTTACTTTTTTATCGGCTCGTAATGCTCTGGTAAAATGTAGTGGGTTTATGCCGCTAGTAATTTTAGTCCAAGTAGCACCATAATTTTCAGTTTTAAAAATATAAGGGGTAAAATCATCGCTTTTATATTTTGTGCCTACAAAATATGCTTTGCCCTTTACAAATGCATCGGTTTCTACACAGTTCCACATCATCCATTGCCCTGCTTCCTTTGGTGTTACATTCGTCCAACTATTACCTCCATCTTTACTAATGTGTATTAAGCCATCATCGCTACCCGTCCATAAAACATCTTTTTCTATGGTAGATTCCGCGGCGGTAAATACTGTACAATACACTTCTACTCCTGTATTATCTTTTGTAATTGCTCCCCCACTGCTACGTTGCCTATTTTTATCATTGGTGGTTAAATCTCCACCTAATGCTTTCCAACTTGCCCCTTCATTTTCGGTAACAAATAAGTGGTTTCCTCCGGCATATAATTTTTTAGGATTATGTGGACTAAAAAATATAGGAAAGTTCCATTGAAAACGATATTTACTAACATCGGCACCGCCACCCAACGGGTCATCGGGCCATACACTTACTGCTCTATTTTCGCCAGTTTTATGATCTAGCCTTGATAAGTAGCCGCTATAATTTCCACCATAAACAATATCCGAATTAGTAGGATCGGCAACTACATAACCACTTTCGGCACCAGCAGTAGTTTGCCAATCATCTTGTGTAATTTGTCCACCATCGCTTCTACTTAAAATTCGTACAGTACTATTATCTTGTTGTGCTCCTAAAATTCTATACGGAAAATGATTATCCGTGCTGACTCTGTAAAACTGTGCAGTAGCTTGGTTCATGTACGTACTCCAGTTATCACCACCATCAAAACTAATTTGTGCTCCACCATCATCTGCAACAATCATTCTTTGTCCATCTTCAGGGTCTATCCATAAATCATGATGATCGCCATGAGGTGTATTTATATTTTTAAATGTTTTTCCACCATCTACACTTTTTAAAAAATTTACATTAAGCGCATATACACTATTATCATTTTTAGGATCAACAAAAATTTTACTATAGTACCAGGCTCTTTGACGGATATTGTTATCGCTGCTTTGTAAAGTCCATGTTTCGCCTGCATCTGTACTTACAAATAATCCTCCGGTTGCATTTTCTATAATGGCATAAATTTTATCTGTGTTACTTGGTGCAATTGTTACACCAACAATACCCCAAAGCCCTTTTGGTAATCCTTTATTTGCGGTTATATTTTTCCATGTTTCTCCACCATCTATACTTTTCCATAAACCACTTCCTTCTCCGCCACTTTCCATACTGTAGGGTGTACGTAACATACGCCAGGTACCTGCATACAAAACACTTGGGTTACCTGGTTCCATAATTAAATCGCTACAAGCCGTTTGATTATTTATGTATAACACTTTTTTCCAAGTTTTGCCACCATCTGTTGTTTTAAAAATACCTCGTTCATCATTTGGCCCAAATAAATGCCCAATGGCTGCAACCCAAACTACATCTGGATTTTTAGGATGTATTACTATTCGAATAATGTGTCGGGTATTTTTTAATCCTAAGTTTTTCCAGCTTTTACCCCCATCATCTGTACGCCAAATTCCAAAGCCTTCACTCACATTTCCACGTAATGTATTTTCTCCTTCGCCAACATACAAAATCGTATTATCGCTAGGGGCAATGGCTACGCAACCAATACTTCCCCCAAAATATTTATCGGTAATGTTTTTCCAGTTACTACCTCCATCTATCGTTTTAAAAACACCACCACCTGTAGCACCAAAGTAAAAAGTATTCTTATTTTTTGTATCGCCTACTGCTGCTCCGCTTCTTCCCCCACGATAAGGTCCAATGCTACGGTAGGTTGTTTTACTTAATAAAATACTATCTGCATTTATAGCATTATTAAGTTGATTTTTTTGTGCAAGAGTAGAAAAAGCAATAGATAAACTGGCTACAAGAAAAAAGCATTTTTGCATTTTATTAATTTTTTTTGAAGATACAACATCATAAAGAGTTATAAAAACAAAAATGCCTCAATTATGTATTGAGACATTTTTAATATATCCTAATCAATTTAATTTACCTTAAAAAACGCATCATCAACAGCTACATTAGTTTCTATTTCAGAGTAGCTAATCTCTCCTTGCGATGTGGTCATTCCATATGCAAACCAATATCCATCTTTATTTTGCTTGTAATCACTAAACGTTGTTGTCGATTCAATTTCTTCCCCATTTCGTAGAGATTTACTAGTTATTTTTAAAATTCTATCTGTTTTTGTCTCAATAAAATAGATAGATGTTTTGCCGCTTTTTGCAACTACATTTAATTTATAACATTCGGTACCATCCACTACCTCTTTTCCTTTATACTCAACAGTATGGCCTTTTTCTTTGTAGTTTATTAAACTTCCATGAATATCTAACTGACCTACATTTGACTTATGCTGCTCTTCGGAAGCTTCCTCAGGCGCTGTTTGTTGTTGTATAGGCATAAAACTCCAACTTTTTTCTGGGGTAGTTAATTGATAGTTTTCTGTACCCATTACAGAAAAGTCCATTTTAGCGCCAACCATATGTTTACGTGTGGCAACAATGGCAACATCTGCTCCTTGCACATTCATTGCACCAGTCATTTTAACTGTTTTAAGTGCTAACATTTTTTCTTTACCGCCTAGGGCCGTAACGTATTTATCTACAACCTCGTCGGTGGTTTGTGCAAAGCTGACTTGTGCAGCAACCAAACAAAAAATAAAGAAGGCAAAAATCAATAAATTTTTCATACTGTTTGTTTTAACTATTTTTATCAAAATTAATAATAAGTTGGCAAATTTATCTTCCTTTTATCCTTTTCATTTACCAGTTATAATGGTTTGAGTATATGCTTAAAATTTTAGGAAATATTGTAGATATTTTTAATGAAACTATTTTTTACGGAGAACTATCTGTAGTTGATGGAAAAATTGAAAGTATAAGAGAACTGGTTCCTCCCCCTTCAATGGGAGAAACAGGGGGTTTTATCCTCCCAGGATTTATAGACAGCCACGTACATATAGAAAGTAGTATGCTAGTGCCCAGTGAGTTTGCAAAATTAGCCGTTGTACATGGCACCGTTGCTACCATTAGCGATCCACATGAAATTGCAAATGTTTGCGGATTAGAGGGTGTAAAATTTATGATTAAAAACGGAAAAACAGTTCCCTTTAAATTTCATTTTGGTGCCCCTAGTTGTGTACCAGCAACGGTTTTTGAAACAGCAGGCGCAGCCTTAAATAGTAATGATGTTGATTTGCTTTTGCAAGATGATGCTATTTTTTATTTAAGTGAGATGATGAATTTTCCGGGTGTACTAAATGGAGATGATGAAGTGATGAAAAAAATAGCAGCTGCAAAAAAAAATGGCAAACCTGTTGATGGACATGCCCCAGGATTAAGAGGAGATGATGCAAAAAAATATATTAGTGCTGGTATTTCTACCGATCATGAATGTTTTACAAAAGAAGAAGCCCTAGACAAGTTAAGCTATGGAATGAAAATTTTGATAAGAGAAGGAAGTGCCGCAAAAAATTTTGAAGCGTTAATTGATTTACTAAATGACTACCCTACGGAGATAATGTTTTGTAGCGATGATAAACACCCCGATAGTTTAGTAGATAGCCATATAAATAGCCTTTGTGCAAGGGCTGTAGCAAAAGGTATTTCTATTTTTAAGGTGCTGCAAGCCGCTTGTATTAACCCAGCTTTACATTATAAAATGAATGTTGGCTTATTAAGAGTTGGTGATGCTGCAGATTTTATTGTAGTAGATGATTTAGTAAATTTTGAGGTGTCAAAAACATATATTGATGGTGAGCTAGTTGCCAAGGATGGAAAATCATTTATTCAAACAACTACAGTTGAAGTACTAAATAATTTTAATTGTGCTTTAATAAATGTTTCAGATTTTGAATTTGCACTGTTGAATGTAGCAGATCCTATTTATGCAATTGAAGCTTTAGATGGGCAATTAATTACTCATAAAATTTTATGCAATCCACTTATTAAAAATGGATTTTATGAAAGTAATATTGCTGAAGACTTTTTAAAAATTATTGTTATAAATAGATATAAAAATGCTCCCATTGCAAAAGGGTTTATCAAAAATTTTGGTTTAAAAAAAGGCGCTATAGCATCGTCGGTTGCACATGATAGCCACAATATTCTAGCGGTTGGTGTTGATGATGAAAGTATTTGTAAAGCTGTGAATTTAGTTATAAACCAAAATGGTGGAGTAAGTGCAGTACATAATACAAACGAACTTATTTTAGCACTCCCCATTGCTGGCCTTATGAGTAACGAAGATGGCTATTTGGTTGCAGAAAAATATACGGCTATTGATAATATGGTTAAAGAAGAATTAGGCAGTACGTTAACTGCTCCATTTATGACCTTATCGTTTATGGCTTTGCTTGTAATACCCCATTTAAAATTGAGTGATTTGGGTTTGTTTGATGGAGATAGGTTTGAATTTTTGTAGCCTTATTCAATTTTAGCATCCACCACTTTTACCGCCACACTATCTGTGCCTTTTGGTGCAAATTCTTTGTTTTTAAAAGAGGCGCTTTTGCCGGGTTTTACAACATCATAAACAACATCGGTAGTACTCATTAAAAATGCGCCTGTTTTACTAAAGTAACTTATTTCTACTTGTATATCTTTATAAGAAGCCACTTTTGCATTGTTGGTTACTTTACCAATAACAACTTTTTCGCCAATTAAATTTTTACGTTCTTTATTTATTGATGCTGATAAAAAACGAGTTGGATTTTTCTTTTCTGTTTCCTCTAACGTTTCTTTTGTTTGTTCGTATTTATCTTTTTTTTCAGTTACTTTTTTATCGCCACTATTGCAAGATAGTACTGTAGCTAAAATAGTAAGGGCAACTAATTGTTTCATTGGTTTTATTTTAAGTACAATAAAAGTACATTTTTTTGAAATAGAATGTTAATATTTGGAAAACCTCCTGCCAACCTGCCTGCTGGCAAATGTTGGTTAAGCTAATATTTCTGATTTTTAGATGGTATACTTTGATTTTAAAAACAAGATTACCATTACTTTTTATTTTAGCTTTGTAATTAAGAGCTTTGATAAAAGATTAATATTGGTATGCAGTATTTTTGAGTGCCCCAACCTGCATACCTTCAGGCAGGTGTTATTGTTATAAAAAACAAATGCTACTAAACTAAAAATAAAAAAATGGTAATCAATTTAAGTGAGCAACATTCTTTAATAAGTAATTGGGTTGGGGAATTACGCAATGTAGATGTACAAAATGATAGACTTCGTTTTAGACGTAACCTTGAGCGAATTGCAGAAGTTATTGGTTTTGAAATTAGTAAGACGTTGGCTTGGGAAGATAAAGAGATAACTACACCAATGGGTATATCTGTTTGTAAAACACTTAAAGAGCAACCGGTTTTAGCAACCATTTTACGAGCTGGTTTACCTATGCACAACGGACTTTTAAATTATTTTGATAAAGCCGATAATGCTTTTATAAGTGCTTACCGCAAACATAAAGCCGATGGTAGTTTTGATATTGCATTGGAATATATGGCTGCCCCTGATATTGAAAACAGAATTTTAATTATAAGCGATCCAATGTTAGCAACAGGAGCATCGTTGGTAAAAACAATTCAATTTTTACGTGGCGAGGGGAATTTTGCTGTACTACATATTGTATGTGCTATTGCTTGTACTGTAGGTATAGAGTATGTTCGTAAGGCAGAGCCCAAAGCTACCATCTGGTGTGGCGATATTGATGATGAAATTACAGCAAAAGGCTATATTGTACCTGGCTTAGGAGATGCTGG
Source organism: uncultured Bacteroidota bacterium (assembly GCA_903837525.1). Lineage (GTDB taxonomy): Bacteria > Bacteroidota > Bacteroidia > Chitinophagales > Chitinophagaceae > Ferruginibacter. The sequence continues at coordinate 68,463 of CAILUU010000040.1, forward strand.
AGATTTGGCCTATGGTATAAAATTGCAGAGTTAATTCTACAAACAATTGGTATTAATTTGTTTTACTTCATCTTTTAACACTTAAAAGATCTAAATACTAATTTGAGCCTATTTTTAACAACTAGTTTTTAACTTTTACGCGACATTTTACTGTAATTACTTATCTTTAGTATTCTAGAATAGAGAAAAACAATGAGAAAATCTATAACTTTTGTTACGTTGGTATTTTTAGCTGGGGCTCTAAAAGCACAGGATCCACATTTTTCGCAATTTTTTGCGTCGCCCCTTACCTTAAATCCGGCTTTTACAGGTAAGTTTGATGGGCTTTGGAGACTTACTGCAAACCATAGGGATCAATGGCCCTCTATTCCAAAAGCTTATGTAACTACAAGCGCTTCGGTAGATTTTCCTATTTTAAAAGGTAAAATTCCTGAAAAGGATGTTTTTGGTGTTGGAATTTCAGGTGTATCTGATGCAAGTGCAAATAATATTTTAAAATTAAATTACGGTTCGGCATCAATGTCGTATCACAAAGCATTAAGCGATGACGGTTATAGTACAATTGGTGCTGGTTTTCAGGCAACATACAGTAGTTTAACTATCGATCAAAGTAAACTAACCTTTGCCGATCAATTACAAGCAAATGGTTTTACTGGTACAACATCCGATATATTGGTAAACGGTAGCAATCAAAGTTATTTTGATATTAATGCTGGTGTTTTGTTTAGTTCTAGCACCAATGGTAGTAATAATTTTTATTTAGGGGCTTCAATGTATCATATCAACCGACCTAAGGTAAGTTTTAAAGATAAAAATTGGTTTTTAACAGGAAGAATTACTGCTCATGCTGGTGGTTATTTTCCTTTAGTAGATAGATTATCTTTAAATGCATCTGTTATTCATCAAATACAAAACAAAGCTAGCGAAACTACTTTTGGTGCAGCATTGGGTATAAACGCCAATGGCGATGCAGATAGGCCAACCAATGTTTATATTGGAAGTTGGATGAGATTAAACGATGCAATTATACCTTACTTAGGTTTAGAAATAAATGGCTTACGCATTGGAGCTAGTTACGACATTAACATTAGTAACTTAAAAGCTGCAACAGCAAGTCGTGGCGGCTCTGAGTTCTCAATAATTTACATAAAAAAACCTGCTGAACCTAGCGGTGTTCCCTGCCCAAGGTTTTAAAAATACAACCAACATTGTATAGTTAGCCTCAAGTAAATTATTTTTTGTTTAATGAAATTATCTTTTGTACATAAAATAATTAAACGTTAAAAAACAATTATCTTTATGCCTAAAGTTCAAGTAGTGCAATGTTAAAAGATATAATAACTGCTATACAAGCCTATTTTCAAGCCAATCGTTTTATTGCAAAGCATAAATTGTGGAAATGGATTTTTATTCCAGGTTTAATTTATGCCTTATTGCTTTTTGTTGGAATGTATTTTTTTTGGATAAGTAGTGGCTATGCAATTGAGTGGATGTTTTTAAAGATTGGTATTAAAGGTTGGATGGATAAAATGAATGATAGTTGGCTAAGCTTTTTATTCATTTTTGGAAGAATAATGTTGCATTTAGTTTTTTTACTTTTTTATTTTTCGTTATTTAAATACATTTTTTTAATAATAGGGTCGCCAGTATTTGCCTACCTATCCGAAAAAACTGAAGCTATTATAGAAGGTAAAGATTTCCCCTTTAATTTAAAGCAATTACTAAAAGATATTGTACGAGGCGTTAAATTGGCCTTTCGTAATGTATTATGGCAAACCGTTTACACAGTATCTATTTTAATACTTTCGTTTATACCCGTTATTGGATGGGTAACCCCTTTGATAGGTTTACTAATTGAATGCTATTACCTTGGCTTTAGTATGATAGATTATAGTTGTGAGCGTAACAAATTATCAACATCTCAAAGTATTGCATTTATTGGTAGGCATAAGGGCTTAGCAATAGGCAATGGTTTGGTTTTTTATCTAATGCACTTTATTCCTATTTTAGGCTGGATACTTGCACCAAGCTATGCAGTAATAGCTGCAACACTAAGTTTGTACAACACTAAGCACAATAAATAATTTATGGCTGCACAAGTATTTTTAATTCCGTGTGTAATTGACGAATTAGCAATTAACAGTATACCAGCTTATAGTGTAGATGCTGTAAAAAAATGTGAAGTTATTTTTGCAGAAAACGAACGTACCACAAGGCGTTTTTTAAAAAGTATTTGTAAAGAAATTACTATTGACCAGTACGAATGGTATACTATTCATAAAGTAGAAGAAGAACAAATAAATACGTTTAAACAAAAAATAAAAGAAGGTAAAACTATTGCAATTTTTAGCGAAGCTGGTTGCCCTGGCATTGCCGATCCTGGCCAACTACTCATAGATGTTGCACAACAAATGAATGTAGTAGTAAAACCCTTTGTTGGGCCAAGTAGTATATTATTAGCACTTATGGCTAGCGGCCTAAATGGACAACAGTTTGAATTTGTGGGGTACTTGCCTATAGATAATACAGAAAAAATAAAAGTGATAAAAGAACTAGAAAACGCTTCTCAAAAAAATAATAGTACAAAAATTTTCATTGAAACTCCCTACCGTAATAACCAATTGCTTGAAACACTTTTAAAAACATGCAAAGCCAATACAAAAATTTGTATAGCCGCAGAAATTACTGGTGCAAATGAATTTATTAAAACAAAAACTGTTGTTGATTGGCAAAAACAAAAAACCGACTTACATAAGAAGCCGGTTATATTTTTATTACATTCGTATTAATTCGTATGATCTAAAAAAAGAGTATTACTTATTTCGTTTCGTTTAACACATCTACTTTGTAAATAAAATATTTTGATTCGCCTCGCCAAAAAAGTTTTACTACTCTTTGCTTGTAATATAATTTTAAAAATTTTCTTTCCCCTGCTGTATTAAGCGTATTAATTACGCTATCGTCTGTTACTGAAAAAGCCCATTCTTCATTTGGTGTACTTGTATTACCCAAATTTATAAACCCTGTTTTTAAAATTCCTTCATGTGTTTTAAAAATCAATCCTTTGTTTGAAAATTTATATACATAGCCTTCTCTAAATCCATCACTATATGAATATACGTATCCAATAGCAATATATCCAGCCACGCCCAATAAAACTAAAAAGAAAAACCAACGCATAATTTTTTTGAACACACTTGTTCCTTGTTTAGTAAAAGGTACAGTACTTGAATTTTCTATTTTATTATCTTCCATTTTTTTATATTTTTACAAACGTATAAAATTAGTCTTACAAGCCATATTTATCAACTAAATAAACCATTGCAGCCATTACCACTGCACCTAAATGCAGTTCTCTTTCGTGTACATTTTCAAAAACATCGGTTGAGGCATGGTGGTAATCAAAATAACGATTACCAACCGTTGTAAAACCAAACTGTGCTGTTTTAAAAGCGGTTTGTAGTAGCCCAATATCTGCACCGCCGCCGCCGCCTTTGCTAAAACTAAATTTATCGGCTTCTAATAAAGTAAATAATTTTTTCCAGGTAGTCACTTTACTAAATTGTTCATCCGTCATTCCACAAGTAAATCCTTTTGGGGTTTCCCCTCCAAGATCGCTTTCCATAGCCATTAGGTGTGTTTCACCTTTTGCTTTCGCCTCCTCCATATATTTGGTACCACCACGTAAGCCATTTTCTTCATTAGCAAACAAAACAATTCGTATTGTTCTTTTTGGTTTGTAACCTAACGTTTTTAAAACCCGTAACACTTCAATACTTTGTACTATTCCTGTGCCATCATCATGTGCTCCTTCACCTAAGTCCCAACTATCTAAATGGCCACCAATAGTAATTATTTCGTTCGGAAATTCGGTACCAATAATTTCTCCAATAATATTATGTGCAATAGTATCGGGCAACATAGCTGCATTTGATTTTAAATAAAAATTATCTTCTTTATAATTTCCTTTCAAAAAGCCGCTCAATGCCTCTGCATCTTTTGTACTAATGGCCAATGCAGGAATTTTAGGAAATGAGTCATTATACCTTAACGCTCCAGTGTGTGGGTTATCGTCATTTGCTGCCGTAACCGATCTTACCAAAACAGCTAATGCTCCATATTTTGATGCTGCAGATGCCCCGCCACCTCTATAGCGTACAGCATCGCCATAAGCACCGCCAAACATTTTTTTATTGTATGGATAATTATAAAAAACAATTTTACCTCTTACTTCATCTTTGCGTTTATTTAACTCTTCGTAATTTTTTATTTCTATTATTTTAGCAATTATACCCCCACTTTTTGTACTCAGAGAGTTGCCTAAAGCAGCAACAGAAAATTCAGGGTTCTTGGATCTTTTTTTTGAACTAAATTTAGCAATCGCCGCTCCACCTCGCACCCAATGAGGCACCATACATGGTTGCTTATAAGCATTATCTGCACCAGAATTTTTTAAAGTTTTAATACCCCAGTCCTCTGCCTTGTACATTCCTACGGAACCGCTTAAACGATGCCCAATGCTTTTGCATAATTCTCTTAAATTAGCATATGCATGACCATTTTGTAAAATTTCATCGCTAATTTTTTTTATAAATAGCGAATCGTCGTTAGTTTGAGCTTGTGCTAATGATAAAATAAAAAATGATACAATAAGTAAATAAAGTTTTGAACCTAAAGCCATAGTTAAATAGTATTAATGAAGATGAACGGAGCATCGCCACAAAAGCTTATCGCCGTAAAAATGTTTGTTATACCAGTTGAATTAATAAATTAGTCCAACAGTTTCTAGTATAATGCCGATGTAGCAGCCGTTTAAGCCAATGCAATTGGACTATTTCGAATGCACAAATGGTGTTACAATAAAAAACAAACTTAACTATAAAATACTAAATTGCATACTCAAAATTTATTGTAATGAATATTGTAATTGTTTGCTATCCTACTTTTGGTGGAAGTGGGGTTTTGGCTACAGAACTTGGCAAAGCCCTTGCTGATAAAGGACATACTATACATTTTATTACCTATCAACAACCCGTAAGGTTAAGTGGTTTTCATGCCAATATTTTTTACCATGAGGTAAGAGTACCAACCTACCCCTTATTTGATTTTCCGCCTTACGAAACAGCATTAAGTAGTATGATGGTGGATGTGGTGAATAATTATGCAATAGATTTATTACATGTACATTATGCTATACCGCATGCCAGTGCTGCGTATATGGCAAAACAAATTTTATTAAAGGAAGGAAAAAAAATACCGGTTATTACTACACTACATGGTACAGATATAACCTTAGTTGGTAAAGATAAAACGTATAGCCCTGTTGTAACATTTAGTATGAACGAGAGTGATGCACTTACAGCAGTATCGCAAAACTTAAAGGAAGAAACGCTTAATAATTTTGTAATAAAAAAAGATATTGAAGTAATACACAATTTTGTAGATGTAAAACGTTTTCATAAAAAACCGGTTGTTGCTTTTAAGCAATTAATAGCTCCAAAAGGCGAACGTATTATTGTACATGCTAGTAATTTTAGAAAAGTAAAACGAGTAGATGATGTTATAAATACTTTTTTATTAATTAATAAAGTAATGCCGAGTAAATTGCTTTTATTAGGCGATGGGCCAGAAAGGCCTTTTGCAGAAAGCATTTGCAGAGATTGTATTGCTGCAGAAAATATTAAATTTTTAGGTAAGCAAGAGCAAATGGAAGATATTTTGCCCATTGCCGATTTATTTTTATTAACGAGTGAGTATGAAAGTTTTGGACTTGCAGCTTTAGAAGCAATGGCTTCCGAAGTGCCTGTAATTAGTACAAATGCTGGTGGTTTACCCGAAATTAATATTAACGGCTATTGTGGCTATATGAGTAATGTAGGTGATATTAAAGATATGTGTAAAAATGCTTTATCTATTTTGCAAGATGATGCTATTTTACAAACCTTTAAAACTAATGCCTTGGCACAAGCCCAAAAATTTGATATAGGCAGTATTGTACCTAAATATGAGGAGTTGTATAATAAGGTAGTGAAAGGTTTATCGGTGTAACCATTTTTCTGGGTCATAGTATTTGCTATGCTCATCATACAAATAAAAATCAACAGCGCCTATACCATCTAAATTTGCCATAGCCCTACCCAATACTTGGCCATTTGTTATTTTTTGCCCTATTTTAACTGTTACGTTAGAAAGATTACTGTATGTTGTAAAGTAACCTCCATGCTGTACCATAACTATTCCTCCATCATCATCAATTACTGAGGTAACAACACCTGAAAAAATACATTTTACAGCTGCGCCAATTTCTGTAGCTACTGTAACACAATTTTGTTGCACTTTACTATTATTTGGTGGTAAAATATTTAATCCAAAATGCAATAAAATTCTACCGGCAACGGGCCATTGTAAATTACCTCTATTAGCAACAAAACTTGTGTTGGTACTTCTATTCTCATCTGTTACAATTGAGCCTAGCTCTGCAATTGGAGGCTTAGGTCTAGGTGCAATAGGAGTTTTTGGAGTTGTTGTAGGCCTTACCGTTCCTGTTGTAGTTTTGCTCTTTTCTAATCTGGCAGCATCATCGGCTACTTTTTTTGCTAATGCAGCAGCTTTAAGTTCTGCAGCTTTATTTGCTGCGGCTAATTTGGCTGCTTCTTTTCTGGCTTCTTCAATTACTCGTTTAATATTTGCGGCAATAGCTCCATCTACTCTTTTTAATTGCTTATTTTTTGCTGCATATTGACTACTTAATTGACCGCCTTGTTTTTTTAACGCATCTAAAATTCTATCCTTTTCTTTTTGTTGTTTTTCTAACTCTCCTAACTCTTCATCTTTAGATTGTAATACAATTGTTTTCTTTTGCTTAGTTCCTGCCAGCTCTTCCACTCGTTGTACACGTAGCTCTTGCGTTCGAATTATATTTTGCCCTTGCATTTCTCTATAATTACGATAGCTTTTTAAATAAGCAATACGTTTAATAGCGTCGTTAAAATTGGAGGCAGAAAAAATGAAATTTAAAAAATCGTAGTTACTTCTGTTTTTGTAAGCATACACCATGCTTTTAGCATACTCTTGTTTTAGGGTATCAAGCAATCTATCATATTTATTTATATCTCGTTGAGTGGTGGTTAAACTTCTATCCAACAAGTTTATATCGTTGTTAATATTTTGTACTAATCTATCTTGTAAGTTTACTTTATCACTAATTAATTTCCATTGTAAAAAATTTTCTTTTGTTTTTGTTTTGTTTTCACTTAGCATTTTTTCAGTTTCTTTCAATTCCTTCTTTAGTTGTAGCTTTTGTTTCTCCAATTCTTCTCTTGTTTGCTGTTGGGCAAATATTGAGGTTGCAACAAATAGTATAACTGTAATTAAAATGCTTTGTTTCTTCATCTTACTTAATTAGCGTTTAGTTCAAAAATACGATTGAAAAATAGAATTTAGGAGCCTAATAACTCACACCTGTGTATAACGCACGTTAATGCAAATAACGCTTACTTTCTTTTATAATTTTTGGGTACGTTAAAAGGAACTGACAATTCTTTGTTAAAGTCATAACTTTTATAATTCAGTTGAATATCTAATTTATTTTTTTCAGACACTGTAATTTCTCTATGCGTACTAAAATTAATACCGTCCTTATTCTCATACCCACTGTAGGTAAGAGCTGCAGTTCTACTTCGGCTAATATCAATATCATCTAATTTACTGTGCATTAATAAATAGTTGTCGTTGGAGAGGCTTACTAAATGTTTAAAATAATTACCTAACGATGATAATAAAGTGGCCTCGTTTGTTTTTTTAAATGCAACAATTGTACTATCTAAAAATATCGGATTACCAATTAATAAATCTTGTAGGGTTTTATAATCAAACGGTATTTCGGTTACTTCTTGCAAATAATCTAACGAACGGTATTGCACTTCTTTTTGCTGCTTGTTTAAAAGGATAATACTGTCTTTATTTACATAAATTCTAAAAACTTCAACATTTAAGAAAGTAGCACTTAACGAAATCCAAATAGCACTATCTTTTATTATTCTTACATTGGCCGTAATATCTGGTTGCTTGCCTTTACTATCCTCGTAATCCACTTTAATTTTAGCATTAAATGTTTTAAAATCGATATAATGTGCATTAAATTTTTTAACAATACTTTCAACTGCTTTAACTGAGTCGTTAATTGATTGAACAACGTTTATAATAGTATCTTTTTTTGTTATTACTTTATTGATATTATTTTTTGTTGTTTTACAACTATAATTTAATACTATAAGTACTATTAACGTAGTATAAATAAAAAGTTTGTTCATTTTGCTGTATTCAATTTTTTATTTTTTCCCTGTGTGTCCAAATCCTCCATCCCCCCTTAGGGTATCATTCAATTGTTGTACTAAGTTTAATGTTGCCTTTTCTACCTTAGCAAAAATAAGTTGTGCAATTCTATCTCCATGCTCAATGGTTTGAGCTTCATTGCTTAAGTTGATTAAAATTACTTTTAACTCGCCTCTGTAGTCTGCATCAATTGTGCCTGGAGAGTTTAAGCAAGTAATTCCATTTTTTATTGCTAGTCCACTTCTTGGTCGCATTTGTGCTTCGTACCCATTAGGTATTTGTATAAATAAACCTGTGGGTACTAAAACTCTTTCAAGTGGTTTAATAGTTATTGCTTTTTCAATATTTGCTCTTACATCTAAGCCCGATGAACCTTCTGTAGCATAGGCTGGCAATGGGTTAGTTGAACTATTTTTTATATTTATTTGTATACTATCCATACGTATTATCTTAACAATGTTACCATTCCTTGTTCGTATTTATTTATTCCTCTCAAGTTTGTATAATTTATTTTCCAAAAGTAACTTCCAATGGGCAGTTGTTTTCCTCTATTGGTACCATCCCATTTTTGTTTTACATCATTAGTTTCAAAAATAATATTACCCCATCTATCAAAAAGCACAAAAAGATAATATTTTGTTGCAAATGAACTTACTGGACCAAATTTATCATTTATATTATTTCCATCTGGTGTAAACGCATTTGGCATAAATAATTCACAATTGCCTACTCCAATGTTTATTGTATCAGTTGCTGTGCAATCTTTTGTAACTGTCAAAAAATATTGGCCTTCATTTTTTACTTCAATTTTTTCTGTTTTTTCTCCAGTACTCCACTCATATGTACCACCTGGAAAATTGCCTGCTGATAATGTAATTGGTTTTGAAGCACAAACTTCAACATCTATTCCTAAATTCACTTTTGGCTTTGGCTTTTGAAATATATTCACAGTATCTGCACTTAAAGTACAATTACTATTTGCAAAATTTAGCCAATATTTACCTAAAGTTTTAACATTAATTTCTGGAGTAGTTTCACCTGTACTCCATACATAGTTAGCACCATTTATTAGTTTCTTGGGAATCAATTTTGCATTAATTGTGTCGCAAATACCTACATTATCATCTAATAGATCGTTGTCATCAGCAATCAAAATCTTTAAAGTGCTTATGTCTTGCTTTACAATTCCACATCTTATAGAATATGCTTTCATAAATACAGTATATAAACCCTCGTTTAAATAGGTATGAGTTGGATTAGGTGTAGTTGAAAAATTATTATCCCCAAAGTCCCACTTTATAGAATCAATTCCCAGAGTTGTATTTATCGAAAACAAAGCAGTTTTATCTGTACATAATCTGCTATTAGATTGAATTCCATATGAAATAAGCGAAGGGTCAAAGTAACTTTGTACCAAAGTTGGCAAGCCTAGTTTTAATTTGTTACTTCCATTATTACCCAAAAAAATGCCTTGTACATTATAGCCACAACTTAGTCCGTAATTATTAGGGTTATTAATAGTCGCTAAATAATTGGCATTACTAACACAATAATAAATTTTGCCATCGTTTGCTATTTGTAAACCAGCTGAAAAGTTCCCTGCTGATGATGAAATTAATTGTTTAGAATTATAAATAGTCGCTGCATTGTGAGAGGTAATATCAAATTGATAAAGTTGCCCATCGCCATCAGTTTCTGCATTATAAGAAACATATAATAGATTAGCATTAGGGGAAAATTCAACAGCATAAACACCTGCGTATGGAATTTGTGTTGCGGTAAGTGCAGGTTTAAAAAAAATTGAATTAGATAGTACTCCAGTTGTATTATCAAAATCAGCTAGCTCTACCAAATTATTCTCATAAGAATGTGCAGCTGCAATTTTTTTTCCATCAATTGAAAACTTTAAAGTACCTATCGCATTATTCTGAAATTGATTGATAGTTACTACTCCCGTACTAACAATAGGTGTAGTATTTATTCCTTCTTTTGAAAGTAAGTAAGTATAATATTTATTTGAATTAAATTCTTTTACTACTACCCAAAAATCTACTCCGTTACAGTGATGTGTTATAGCTAATTTTTCGTAACAATTAGCAAGAAGTTGTATATTCTTCAGTACTATTTCTCCATTCCCATTATCGCCATTTTTATTTATTATGTTATACCTTAAACCTCTGTTCGGCCTATCAGCTGCGCCAACAGTAAATAGATAAAACAACGTATCATTGTTTGGCATTGGCACTAAACTAGCATTATTTGTACTGCTTAAATCCCCTAGCAATCCACTACCATTTTTTACGACAGTGTGTTTATCATTTAAAAGTACACTGCCATTTGAGTAGAATAATAATTTGCCATTTGCATCGGATAGTACGGTTCCGCCTTCATCATAAATTAGTTGACCATCATCTAGTACCTGAGGTGGATTTATATTAAAATTAATTCCAATTTTATCGCCAAAATACCAAATATTATTTCGCTTTTGTGCAAACAAATTACATTTAAATATTAATAAATAACTAAGTATAGTTAAAAGAAGTTTCAATAAAATTATTTTTTTGCTAATAAAACTGTTGCAGAAGCAAATAGTCCTTCTTCCCTTCCGGCAAAGCCCATTTTTTCGGTTGTTGTGGCTTTTATAGATACATCATTAACCGTAATGTGTAAAATTGATGCAATAGTCTGTTGCATATCGGCTACATAAGGTTTTATTTTTGGCATCTCCAAACATAGTGTACTATCTACATTAACAACGGAATAACCCTTTGCTGAAATTAAATCATAACAATGTTTTAGTAATAGCTTACTATCAATATTCTTAAATCTGTCATCGGTATTAGGAAAATGTACGCCAATATCACCTAATGCTAAAGCACCTAGCATTGCATCACAAATAGCATGTAATAATACGTCGGCATCGCTATGCCCCAATGCACCTTTTGTATGAGGTATTTTTACCCCACCAATCCATAAATCTCTACCTTCTACTAACTGATGAAAATCTACACCGGAGCCTATTCGATATGCCATTATACTTTTTTAAACAAATATCCGTAATAATATGGTATAAATGAAAAAGCGTTACACAAAAGTGTAACGCTTTTAAATATATTTATTTTTATAAATTACTTAGCCGATGCAGCATCGCCACCAAGGTCAAACATTAATCCAAAGCGATAGGTGTTTGATAATGGATTTCTTGTAACGCCGTTTCCAGAATTAAACAAGTAAGCAAAATTTAAACCAATGGTGTTATATTTTAAACCAGCACCAACGGTAAAGAATTTTCTATTTCCTTTGATAGGATTTTCGTAATGATACCCTGTTCTAAAAGCAAATTGATTTTTGTACCAAAACTCAGCACCTACAGCAATGTTAATTTCCTTGAACTCTTCGCCGAAACCATCTGGAGCATCTCCAAAAGATTTAGCCCAGCTACTTACAACACCTTGACTACGGTACGCTTGCAAAGCTGCAGCTGAGGTATCACCTGGAGTTGGAACTAATAACTTATTAATATCTGCAGAAAAAGTTAACTTACTATCTTCATCAAACACTTTAGTATATGAACCACCAATACCTAAATTAGCTGGTATATAATCTTTTTGTGTAGCATCGCTAGTGTAAGCAATTTTAGAACCTAGGTTAGTTAAGGTAACACCCCAATTAAAACCTTGGCCATTTTCTTTTGCACCATGGTGATAGAACGTTAAATCACCAGCTACTGATGAACCAGTTTTATAACTAACCCCATTAACTGTACCGCTAGCTAGATTAGAGTTAATATATCTTACAGCAACACCTATAGCGTTTTTGCTAGATAATTTTCTTGAATAACCTAAGTCAATTGCAAATTCTCTTGGAAGAAATGTTTGCAAATCGTTGCCTGCAAAATCAGTAAACTGAATAGATCCAAGACTAAAGTATCTTAAAGATCCAGATATTGCCTGAACATCATCTAATTTATAATATCCAGCTAAAGAAGCCATATATATGTCATTGATCGATAAATCTCTTAACCAAGGAACATAGTTAACTGCAACATTAGCTTTACTTGTGCTAAACGGAGTTTTCGCTAAGTTATTAAACATAGAGTTTGCATCCGGTGAGGTTGCAATACCTACATCTCCCATACCACCGGCACGGGCATCTGGCGTAACACGTAAAAATGGTACAGCAGAGGTTACAACATTAATTGGATTTGTCGTTTGGGCATTAGCTACATTTATTGCTCCTCCCACAAACATAACTAGGGCAGTTAGTTTCAAAGTTACTTTTTTCATGCGTTTTGTTTTGTCTTGGTTAGGTAGACTTACCTCTATAAGCGTTAAGTTTAAAGGTTCTATAAGATTTGTAAAAATAGTAGTTTTATTTATACAAACAAATAAATTATTAAAATCTTGTTAAAATATTTTTCGTTTTGGCAAATATAAGAGAAAAAAATTAATTTACAAATACTACAAATCAGGTTGTAAAAGATGGTTATAATTTTTTATCTAGTTGAAATCTAAGGTATTAAACATTAACAAATGTACGTTTATTATATAAAATTACCAAATCTCAATAAATAGACAATTTGATTTTTGATTTTGTTGCATATAAGTAAAAAAGATTTTTTTGTACTTAAAAAAAAGATAAGATAAATCTTTGTAAAAATGGAATACAAATTGCTATAAGTCATATAAAGTAATTATATTCGCAACCTGTGTAGCCTCCTACACAATAATTTAGAAAACCTTTCGTTAATTAACTTGCAAAACGAATGAATATGCAAAAAAATGTTTCGGGTAAAAGCCTGATGATGATTGTAGCCGTAGCACTTAGTTTAAGTGCTTGTAAAAATGGCGGATTATTTGGAAAAAAATCTAGTAAGTCCTCTGCAACAGGGTGGAATTATGATGATAAAAACATGGGAAATTACCATGTATCCAAAGTAAAGTACCCTAAGGCTGGTCCTGGGCTTGTTTTTGTACAAGGCGGTTCGTTTGTTATGGGTGCAAAAGATGAGGATGTAATGGGTGATTGGAATAATGTTCCTCGTCGTATAACCGTTCCTTCTTTTTTTATTGATGAGACTGAAGTAGCCAATGTTCATTACAGAGAATATTTATATTGGTTAAATAATACTTTTCCGGATGATACAGCTGTAATTAGAAAAGCATTACCAGACACCTTAGTTTGGAGAGAGGAATTGGCGTACAATGAGCCTTATGTTCAATATTATTTCCGTTTTCCATCATACAATTATTATCCTGTAGTGGGTGTTAGTTGGCAACAAGCACATGATTTTTCTATTTGGAGAACAGATAGAGTTAATGAGTTAAACCTTGTTAAAAAAGGATACTTAAAAAAAGACGCTATAAAAAAAGAAATGAAAGGTGCTGGTGCAGATGGATCATTTAATACAGAAACTTACTTGATGGCTCCAGATTTAATTCAAAATAAGCAAAAGCCAAAAGGTAAAAATGTACTAAAAGATATAAGTGGCAAACCAAGAGGTACGGTTACCATGGAAGATGGTATTTTAAATATGGGGTATCGCCTGCCAACAGAGGCAGAGTGGGAATATGCAGCTTATGGTATTTATGCTCAAAACCCTAGCCCTCGTAAAAAGGAAAGTGGTAGTGGTGAAGAATTATTATCTAACCAACAAATATATAGCTGGAGCAATAATCCTAATGGTTTAAGAGATAACCGCCGTGGTAGCTGGCAAGGTAAATTTTTGGCTAACTTTAAAAGAGGAAGTGGAGATAATATGGGTGTTGCAGGAGGTTTGAATGACCGTGCTGCAATTCCAGGAAATATTAAATCATTTTATCCTAATGCATTTGGCTTATATAATATGAGTGGTAATGTTAGTGAGTGGGTTGGTGATGTATACAGACCAATGACTTCTATGGATGGCCAAGATTTTAACTACTATCGTGGAAATTATTTTCAAAAATATTACAAAAATGCAAGTGGCCAAGTGGAAAGAGATAGTGCTGGTCGTTTAAAGAAAGTTGATATTAGCGATGATGAAGTTAAAAATAGAGCAAATTATCAAAAGAATGACGTGATAAATTATTTAGATGGTGATAGTTCAAGTGGGGTATATTACGGTTATGGCACTACCTCTTTAATTAGCGACCATTCAAGAGTTATTAAAGGTGGAAGCTGGAATGATAGACCTTATTGGTTATCTCCAGGCTCTCGTCGTTTTATGGAAGAAACTCAATCTTCTAGTACAGTAGGCTTCCGTTGTGCTCAAACTTATCTTGGACCACCAGAAGGACCGGGCTTTAAAGAAGGTAACTCCTTTGGTAAGCGTAAGCAAAATTCAAGAAAGAAAAAATAAAAATATTTATTTAATTATAAAAAAGCAATCTCATAAACAACGGGATTGCTTTTTTTATTCCCACACATCTATCCTATTTTTGTTTTATGCAAATAGAAAATTTATATACTATTTATTTACAGCATCCATCTATACAAACCGATACAAGAAAAATAAAAAAAGATGATTTATTTTTTGCGTTGAAGGGAGAAAATTTTAATGGTAACCTATTTGCACAACAGGCTATTGAATTGGGTGTCGCCTATGCAATTGTAGATGAAGAAATAAGTTTTAATAGCCCTAAAATAATTAAAGTAAATAATGTTTTGCAAACTTTACAAGCATTAGCCAAACATCATAGAGAGCAGTTTAATAATATGCCTAACGGCAGGCAAGTGCCTTTTATAGCCATTACAGGAAGCAATGGAAAAACAACTACAAAAGAATTAATTCATCAAGTACTATCAACCACTTACCAAACGTACACTACCGAAGGGAATTTGAATAACCATATTGGTATTCCTTTAACTATTTTGAAGGTAAAAAAAGATGCACAAATTGTTGTAATTGAAATGGGTGCTAATCATCAAAAAGAAATTGAAAGCTATTGTACATATACCCTACCTACACATGGCTTAATTACAAACTGTGGTAAAGCCCATTTAGAAGGCTTTGGGGGTTTACTTGGAATAAGAAAAGGTAAAGGGGAATTGTATGATTATTTAAGGGCAAATAAGGGTAAGGTGTTTTTGATGAACGATTACGATTATTTAATTGAAATGGCTAAAGGCATTGCAGCTACTTTTACTTATGGTACAATAAATGCAGATGTTATAGGTACTATTTTAAAGGATGATACTTTTTTACAAGTTGCAATTTCAAAAGGAATTACCGAAACAATTAAAACGCAATTAGTAGGTGATTATAATTTACCCAATGTATTAGCAGCTGTTGCAATAGGTGTTTATTTTAAAGTAGATGAAGTTAAAATAAAAACTGCTTTAGAAAATTATACTCCAAGCAATAGTAGAAGTCAATTAATAAAAAAAGCTAGCAATACTATTATTTTAGATGCGTATAATGCGAACCCTAGCAGCATGCAATTGGCTATTGAAAATTTTGCAAAAATTGAAGCAGATAAAAAAGTATTATTGTTAGGAGGAATGATGGAATTGGGTAATGAAAGTATAACTGAACACCAAGCCATTGTTGATTTATTAAATAACTATAACTGGTTAAATGTGGTTTTAGTAGGTGGGGATTTTAATAAAATAACTCATCCTTATGTTTATTTTGATAATGCTAGCCAAGCTAAGGAATGGTTGGTAAATAAAAAATTCTTTGACACCTATTTTTTAATAAAGGGCAGCCGTAGTATGCAAATGGAAAAAGTATTAGCGTAATATTTACCAATCCTTTTTTACCCTACATTTGCAGTCCAAATTACAGAGAGGTGTCCGAGTGGTTGAAGGAGCACGCCTGGAAAGTGTGTATACTGAAAGGTATCGAGGGTTCGAATCCCTTCCTCTCTGCATATTAAATTCCAAAAATTTGTACTCCATTTTTAGTTGTTAGCTCAGCTACTTCCTCTACCGAAATATTTTTTATTTCTGCCACTTTTTCAATTATATATTTTAGATAACTAGGTTCATTTTGTTTACCTCTAAAAGGTACTGGTGTTAAATAGGGAGAGTCGGTTTCTAACACTACATGTTTTAAATCTATTTTTTGCAACACTTCTGCTAAGCCTGCATTTTTATAGGTTACTACACCCCCAATGCCTAGATAAAAACCTGCTTTAATAATTTCTTTTGCACTTTCGTAACTGCCACTAAAACAATGAAAAATACCTCGTACATTTTGCTTGCTATATTCTTTTACTACATTAATAGTTTCTTGCATAGCATTACGGGTGTGTATTACAATTGGAATATTTTTTTTTATGGCTAACTCAATTTGCGTTTTAAAACTTTCTGTTTGCTCACTAACAAATGTTTTATCCCAATAAAAATCAAGCCCGATTTCTCCAACTGCTACAAAATTTCTTTTAGAAAACCATTCTTCAACTTGTTGCAGTTCATCTTTATAATTTGTATTTACACTACATGGGTGTAAGCCCATCATAGCAATACATTTTTGAGGATGTTTTGCTTCCAAATGTAGCATTGCTGCATGTGTTGAGCTATCGATAGCAGGTAGATAAAATTTTGTAACCCCTTTTACTTCGGCCCTTTTAATAACTGCATCAATATCATTACTAAATTGGTCTAAATATAAATGGCAATGTGTATCTATACTATTCATAATTAACAAAATTCATAAAAAAAATTAACACCTATTTAAACTATTTTTTAACCGGCAGTCTACAGGTTATATTTATTTGCCTTTAATCAAGCAATTTTATAGATAAATGCAGCTGGATATCCAATTACTTTATAAATAAAAAATACTTGTTTTTTATAAAAATCGCATTATCTTAGCAAAGTTTTCATAGGGTACGGATTAAAAACGGGCCAGAGTTTCTACTCAGGCCCTATTTTTTAGATGATATTTGCTTTCACTTTTTTACTCTTCAATTTCAGCTAGACATTTTTATTGTTAAGTTATCAATAGTTTGAACTAGTAAATGCTTAATGCTTATTTTTAAAAATCCCAAAAAACATAAACATCCAACCCAAAATAAAAAAAACTCCTCCTATAGGTGTAATTGCACCTAGCCAATTTATTCCCCAATTAAATTGTTTTGAAAAACATAATAAATATAAGGAGCTACTAAAAAAAAGTATCCCAACTAAAAATAAATTGGATGCTAACTGTATCCATTTTTTATTAAAATCTTTATACAATATACCTGCTCCTAATAGTGCAAAAGCATGATAAAATTGATACTTTACACCAGTTTCAAAAATGACGATAGTATCATTTGATAAAATATTTTTTAACCCATGTGCTGCAAATGCTCCAAACCCAACAGCTAAAGCTGCAAATACACATGCAAGTTGTAAACTAGTTTTATTCATTTATGAGAGTATTGTTTAATTATTATTTTATACCTAAAAATTAAAGTTAGTAAAGTATTAAAAGAAAAATATTTTTTACTGTAAACTAAAAAAAAGCCACTCAAAAAAAGTGACTTACAAATTATCGTTCAAAAAAAATTATGCTTCTTTACCGTGGCACTGCTTGTATTTTTTACCGCTTCCGCAAGGGCAAGGTTCGTTACGGCCAGGCATTTTTTCTACCGTTACAGGCATTTGTTTTATGCTTTCGCTTGGGTCATAATAATCTTTTTCGTTGGCCGCATAATCTTCACCAGCAGCAGCAATAGCAGCTTTATTAGCAGCCATTTTACTCATGTCTGTTTTTTTCTCTTTTCCTTCTTTTATTTGCCCAGCATTTGTTTGCTCTAAAGGTATTTGTGCATGGCATAAAAAACTTACCACATCTTTATTTACCTGATCATCCATTTGCTTAAAGGCATTAAAGGCTTCTATTTTATAAATCACCAATGGGTCTTTTTGTTCGTAACTAGCGGTTTGTACGCTATGGCGTAAATCGTCCATTCCTCTTAAATGCTCTTTCCAAGCGTCATCAATTAAGGCTAGGGTAATGCTACGTTCTAATGCGTTATTTAATTCGTTTCCGTTTGTAGTTAAATATTTATCTAAGTTAGTAAGGGCTTGTATACTTTTTTTACCATCGGTAAAGGGTACGGCTACATTTTCAATATGGTTACCTTGTTCTTTACGAATATTACTAATTACTTGCATGGTTTGCTTTGCAATACCCTCTCCTTTTTTACGATATTGTATTACCCCTTCATTATACAATCGCTCTGTTAAGGCAACTACATCATCTTTATCTAACTCGGTAGCAGTAATGGTAGTATCAATTCCAAAATGTAAAATACAGGCTAGTTTAAATCCTTCGTGGTCGTTACCCTCTTTAAATGAAAGCACTAAACCTTCGGCTACGGAGTAAAATGCATTATCTAAATCTAACGCTAAACGTTCGCCAAACAAGGCATGGTTACGTTTACCATAAACAACATTGCGTTGCTTGTTCATTACATCATCATACTCTAACAAACGCTTACGAATACCAAAGTTATTTTCTTCTACTTTCTTTTGAGCTCGTTCAATACTTTTGCTAATCATACTATGTTGTATAACTTCTCCTTCTTTATATCCCATTCTATCCATTAAACCTGCTATACGTTCGCTACCAAACATACGCATTAAATCATCTTCTAAACTTACAAAAAAACTAGATGTTCCGGGGTCTCCTTGTCTTCCTGCTCTACCTCTTAACTGTCTATCTACCCTTCTACTTTCATGTCGTTCTGTACCAATAATTGCTAAGCCCCCAGCATCTTTTACATTAGGGCCTAATTTAATATCGGTACCTCTACCAGCCATATTGGTTGCAATAGTTACTGCACCAGCTAGACCTGCTTCGGCCACTACTTGGGCTTCTCTTGCATGCTGTTTTGCGTTTAATACATTATGTGGAATATTTTTTTGCTTTAACATTCTGCTCAGCAATTCACTAATTTCTACCGATGTTGTACCTACAAGCGTAGGCCTACCGGCTATGCGTAAACGCTCCACTTCATCAATTACTGCTTTATATTTTTCTCGTTTGGTTTTATATACCAAATCTTGTTCATCTTTTCTGGTAACAGGTATATTGGTAGGTATATTAACTACATCTAACTTATAAATACTCCAAAACTCTGCTGCTTCTGTTTCAGCAGTACCCGTCATACCACAAAGTTTGTGGTACATTCTAAAAAAGTTTTGTAGCGTTACCGTTGCATAGGTTTGTGTGGTAGCTTCAATTTTTACATTTTCTTTTGCTTCTAAAGCTTGGTGTAACCCATCGGAATATCTACGGCCTTCCATAATACGACCAGTTTGCTCATCTACAATTTTTACTTGCTCTTCTATAATTACATACTCTGTATCTTTTTCAAATAAGGTATATGCTTTTAATAATTGTTGTAGGGTATGTATTCTATCTGCTTTTACTGAATATTCATTTAACAAATTTTCTTTTCGATGTAATTTTTCATCAGTTGTTAAATCTGTTTTTTCTATATCGGCTAATTTAGTAGCAATATCAGGTAACACAAAAAATTCTGGGTCTTCGCCACTACGTGTTATAAGGGAAATACCTTTATCCGTTAAATCTACTTGATTATTTTTTTCATCAATATTAAAATACAATTCAGCATCAACCTTTGGCATTTCTTTTTGCTGATCGGCCAAATAATAATTTTCGCTTTTTTGTAATTTTACTCGTATGCCTGGCTCACTTAAAAATTTAATTAAAGCTCCATTTTTAGGTAGGCCTCTATGAGCTCTCATTAGTGCCAAACCGCCATCTTTTGGATCATCGTTACCCTCAGCAATTTTCTTTTTTGCTTCTATTAAAAATTGATTAACGGCATTACGTTGTACTTCAATTAATTTTTCGATACGTGGCTTCAACTCAAAAAATTGTTGAATATTATCTGTTTTACCAATTGGCCCACTAATAATCAGGGGTGTTCTTGCATCATCAATTAATACACTATCCACCTCATCTACCATAGCAAAGTGGGGCTTGCGTTGCACCATTTCATCGGGGCTATGCACCATATTATCTCTTAAATAATCAAAACCAAATTCGTTGTTGGTACCATACGTTATATCGGCGTTATAAGCTGCTCTTCTTGCATCGCCATTTGGTTCATGCTTGTCTATACAATCTACAGTGATACCAAGCCACTCAAAAATAGGACCATTCCACTCACTATCTCTACGTGCTAAATAATCGTTTACCGTTACAATATGAACACCTTGGCCAGCTAAGGCATTTAAATATGCAGGTAAGGTACTTACCAATGTTTTACCCTCACCCGTTGCCATTTCGGCAATTTTACCACTATGTAACACTGCACCACCAATTAACTGTACATCGTAATGCACCATATTCCAAGTAACTTGCCCGCCAGCTGCAGTCCATGTGTTTTTGTGTATGGCTTTGTCTCCATCAATGGTTACAGTATCTTTTTTTACAGCTAACGTTCTATCTAATTCGGTAGCGATACTTACTAATTTTTCGTTTTCTTTAAAGCGTCTACTAGCTTCTTTTACTGTTGCAAAAGCCTCTGGCAAAAGTTCATTTAAGCAATTTTCTATTTCGTTATCTTTTTCTTTCTTAAGCTCATCTATTTCTTTATAAATACCATCTCTTGCAGCAATATTTTCTAAGGGCAAGTCTTCTGCTTCTTGCTTTTTATCCTCAATTTGTTTATTTATTTGGGTAAGATGTGTGGTTATTCTTGCTTTAAATTCTTGCGTTTTATTTCGCAATTCATCATTATTAAGCGATTGGTACTCTGCAAAAAATTGATTTATTTTTTGTACTTCAGGAGCTATTTTTTTAACATCTTTTTCGCTTTTACTGCCGCCAAATAGTTTCGATATTATTCCTATCATAAAAAATCAGTGTTACTGGGTATTGTAAAATTTAGTTAAGTAATGATTACTGCATTGTCAAATATGGTGCTTAATTTAATAATAGCCAATTTGACAGCCCTTTTTAAGAGTTGGTAAAGGTACAAATTAGTTTATAAGTATAAAACCAAAATGGGTTTGTGTATAGCGGTTTAGGCATTTAGGTTACAAGTTTCTATTTTTGTATGATTTTGGCTATTTGTTAACTAACCTTTATAAATATCTTGTATAAATAAAAATGATTATTATGAATTCCCTGAAAGCCTAAGGGATAACCTTAGTTTTCAATAAGCCAAGCCAACTTAGTTTTGATGGCGAAAATTTATTAGTAGAATAGTAACAACATAAGCGTTGCATTTTATAAAATGAGCAAGTCCTTTGCAAATTTTTTGGGTAAGCATCCCTTTATTTTTACTCCCGTAGATAAAAGCAGTATGAAAATAGTTTTACGTTTGATGAGTTTAAAGTAGCTTTTCCAGCAAGTCCATCAAAAAACAAACCATTAGAAATAAGTTTTTTTACGCCTACCACAGGACCAGATGATTATGTAGAAATAAATACGGTTGATAGCGATAGTGATTTTTCTATAACCAATACGGGCAATAATGTAGTTATACCTATAGGAGAATTAAAAAGACAAAAGAAAATAGACGCTAATGTACCAATAGCGAAAACAGCAATAAGCACTAAAGACAAAATGTTATGAAAGCTCAGCAATCAAGTCTCTTTAGTAGGCACATCTAAAAAATGAAGCCATAAAATATAATTTAGGCTTTTAAAACTATCCTAAAATACGGTTTTTAAAATAAGTGATGTTACCTATTTTAAACTATTGTTTGCCACTCATCAAAAACTAATTTCAATATGTAATAATACTTTATTTTTGCACTAAATTTTCCATATTTAATCTGGTTTTTATGCAAAAAACGTTAACCTTTTTCGCTTTTATATTTTTTTTAGCTAATGTGCAAGCCCAAATAAAAGGTGTAGTTATTGATAGTGCGACTAAAAAAGGGATAGATAAAGCCGTAATAGGTTTAGTAATTAAAATCAACCCAACAGATACCACCTATACGTTTGCTGATGAAAATGGAAAGTTTAGTATAGAGCCTATACCAACATCTAGCTTTTCAATAGTAATACAAAACTTGGGTTTTAAACCAGTGGCAAAATATATAGCCAATACGAACCAACAAAAAATTATTGACCTTGGCAAAATTGAATTAATAAATAGAGGTACATTAATGGATGAAGTAATTGTAGTAGGCGCTCCTATTGTGGTTAAGGAAGATACGGTGGAATATAGGGCAGATGCATTTAAAGTACGTGAAGGTGCAGTTGTAGAAGACCTTTTAAAAAGATTACCAGGCATTGAGGTTGGTAAAGATGGTAGTGTAAAAGCACAAGGCAAATCTGTAACAAAAGTAAGAGTAAATGGTAAAGATTTTTTTGGAGGCGATGTACAAACGGCTACAAAAGAATTACCTGCCAACTTGGTTGATAAAATACAAATAATTGATGATTATGGCGATCAATCAACGGTAAGTGGAATTAAAGAAGGCGATGCAGAAAAAATATTAAATATTCAATTAAAAAAAGATAAAAATAAAGGCTTTTTTGGCAGAGCCACTGTGGGTGGTGGAACAGATGAGCGTTACCAATCCTCTTTTAATGGTAATTATTTTAATAATAATAAACAACTATCGTTGTTTGCTAATAGTAATAATGCCAATCAATCGTTATTTAACTTTGGAAATTTTGGTGGCAATCGTGGTATGAGTAGCATGATGAAGCAGGGACAAAGTATGATGGCAGATATGGGTGGAGCAAGTGGTATGATGAATGCAATGAATAGTGGTGATAGAAGTTTTGTTGGAGGAAATCAAAACAGTAATGGTGGCATTACCACTTCAAATTCGCTTGGGTTAAATTTTAGAGATCAGTGGGGAAAACGAATAAATTTTTATGGAAGTTACTCGTATAGCAATAGAGATAATGGTGCACTGACTTACACAGCGCAGCAAAACTTTAATAGGGATACTACTTTTGTAAATAATGACGATAACATTTCTAATACATTAGGACAAAATCACCGTATTTTCTTAAATTTAGAATACCAAATAGATAGCTTTAATTACGTTAAAATTAGTCCTACAGCAAGTTTTGCAACAAATAATGGCACTAGTACTTCGTTAACGGATGTCTTTAAAAGTGCAAATAGTACCATAACAAAAACGCAAACAGGTAACATTAATACTAACAATACCAGTAACACACCCAACGTAAGTGGAAGTATTTTATTTAACCACAAGTTTAGAAAAAAAGGAAGAAACTTTTCGGCAAATATTAATTTAGGTAACTCTGCCTCCAACTCAGAACAAGACACTAGAAATGATTACATCTTTTTCAATCCATCTAGCACAGTAAATGTTTATCAGTTTATAGATCAAGAAAATAATAACCATAATTATGGGTTACGTTTTACCTACTCCGAGCCGTTATCAAAAACAAAAAATTTAGATTTTAGCTATGCGCATAATTTAAATTATAGTAGAAACAATAGAGCAACTTATATTGTAAACCCCCTAACTGGTGTAAAAACGTTAATTACAAATACTGCTTTTAGTAACGATTTTGAAAATGAATTTTATAATAACAGAGTAGGTTTATCCTTACGCTCTATATTTAAAAAATATAATTACACATTAGGTATTAGCTTGCAGCCAGTTCGTTTGCAAGGAAATTCAATAACTAAGGATAGTGCTTTTAACAACATAAAAAGATTCAATGTTTTTCCTATTGCCCGATTTGCTTACAATTTTAGCAGAAGTAAAACTTTTAATGCAAACTACAGTGGTAATGCTACACAGCCAACTTTTACGCAATTACAGCCTGTACAAGACAATAGTAATCCTCTTAGTATAACGCTTGGTAACCCTACGCTAAAGCCTAGCATTAACCACAATTTAAATTTAACGTATAATAATTTTAATTTTATTAGTGGTAAAGTTTTATTTACCAATTTAACATTTAGTACCATTCAAAATCAAATTGTAAACAATATAAGTTTTGATAATAGAGGATCTCAAACAAGTATTCCGAAAAATGTTAATGGCTATTATAATGTATTAGGTTTTTATACGTTTAGTAAACCCTATAAAAACAGAAAGTATGTAATTACTTTAAACGGAACGGCTAACTACAATCATAACATCAATTTAGTAAATAATGAAAAATCAATAGGAAGTAATTGGGTTTTTAGCCAAGGCACAACTTTTGAATACAATATTAAAGATTGGTTTACATTAGGCACAGGTGTTAGTTATAGTTTAAATGATGTTAAATATAAGGGAGTAGATAATACTAAGGCATCCTCTTTACAAAATACCTCTAGTAATGCATGGACGCTTAGTAATAATTTAGAAGCTACTATTAAAAAAAGTTGGGTAATAAAATATGATTTTGATTATACCCTAAATAATGGTTTAGCTGCTGGTGTTACACAAAATTTAGCAATAATGAATGCCTCTATTGAAAAACAATTATTTAAAAAGAAAAATGGCATTTTCAAACTAGCCGCTTTTGATTTATTTAACCAAAATACTAATATTAACCGCACTGTAACTGGTAACTCAATTTTAGATACTAGAACCAACCGACTTACCCGATATTTTATGTTAACCTTTACTTACCGTTTACAAAAATTTGTAGGTAAACAACCCCAAAATACCGGCATGAGAGGCATGGGTGGTATGAGAACTCAAGAAATTAAAGTACAATAATTTACAGCACTTTACATTGTTCAATTTTAATAGGGTATTTTTATACCCTTTTTTATTACCTTTACAATCCTAAATAAGCCTATAATATAATAAATAAATTTTATGAGTGGTGCATTAAAAGAAGTAAGAAATAGGATAAAATCGGTGCAAAGTACCCAGCAAATTACCAAAGCCATGAAAATGGTAAGTGCGGCCAAGTTACGAAGAGCGCAAGATGCTATTACACAAATGAGGCCATATGCTCAAAAACTTCAAGAAGTTCTTAGCAACATTGTAAGCAATAGCGAGGGGGAAGTAAACATGGATTTAGCAGCAGAAAGAACGGTAGAAAAAGTAATGATAATTATTGTAACAAGCGATAGAGGTTTGTGTGGTGGTTACAATAGCAACTTAATAAAATTAGCAAAGCAAGTTGCAAAAGACAAATATCCTAATCAGTTAGCAAAAGGAAATGTGCAATTTTTACCTATTGGTAAAAAAGGGTATGAGCATTTTAGTAAAAACGGTTTTACTGTAGTGGATAAATTTTGGAATATTTTTACAGGTTTAAGTTTTGATAAGGTACAAGCTGCAGCAAAATATGCTATGGATGCTTTTGCAAATAAAGAGTTAGATGCAGTAGAATTAGTATACAGTGAATTTAAAAATGCTGCCACACAAGTTTATTCTGCCGAGCAATTTTTACCTGTGCGTAAAGTTGCAAAAGTTCCTGGTCAAAAAAATGCAGATTTTATTTACGAACCTAGCAAGGAAGTTTTAATTGCAGAGTTAATACCCAAAATCTTAAATACACAATTATTTAAAGGTACCTTAGATGGAAATGCAAGTGAGCATGGAGCAAGAATGACGGCAATGGATAAAGCAAGTGATAATGCGAATGAATTATTAAAGTCGTTAAAAATTAGTTACAACAGAGCAAGGCAAGCTGCTATTACTACTGAGTTGTCGGAAATTGTAAGTGGTGCGGCAGCATTAAATGGATAAAAACTCCCTAACCCCCTAAAGGGGGAATAGAGAAAAATAAGACAAAAATATTTTTTTAATAAACCAAAATTAAGCCCCTTTAGGGGTTGGGTATGGAACTTTCTTTAATTATACCACATATAGAAGCCTTAATATTTGCCAGCGACAAACCCTTGCCTGCGGCAGAAATTGTGGAGCATATAAATAATGCATTGGGTTTTATAGAAGACATAGCTACGATTGAACAAGTTAATACAGCCATAGAAGGAATAAAAGAAAAATACGATAGTGAGTTTTATGCCTTTGAATTAAAAGCCATTGGCGGTGGATGGCAGTTTTTAACCAAGCCTACATTTCATAAAACAGTAGCACAATTAAATGGCGATAAATTTTTAAAACGCTTATCTACCGCAGCTTTAGAAACATTAGCTATTATTGCCTACAAACAACCTGTTACAAAAAGCGAAATGGAGGCAATACGTGGTGTTAATTGCGACTATGCTGTACAAAAATTATTAGAGAAAGATTTAGTTATTATTGCTGGCCGTAGAGAGGAATCAGTTGGACAACCCTTAATTTATCAAACCTCAAAATCGTTTATGGATTATTTTGGTATTAATAGTGCTGATGATTTACCTAAAATAAATGAGGTTTTAATGGAAGAATTAATACTAGCAACTAACGTACAACAAGCCCAAGAAGAAATGATGGTTGAGGTCGAAAATATTGAAGTGGTTGAAGTTATTGAAACTGAAGAAATAAATTTAGAGATAGATATTGAAAAAATTGAAGAGAAAACTGAGGAGTAAACTTATTTAATCCCTTTTTATTAAAGCGTTCTAAAATTTAGAATGCTTTTTTTATGCAGTATACAAAAAAATCCATGCCTCGTGTACATGGATTTAGATTTTAATCGACTCATAAATAAATAGTAAAGAATAGCAAGAAAATTAAGGTTTAGTCTTTCTAAAATAAATTAGATATTTGCATTTGAAGATGGTTGCGCACCGGTAACTAAAAACAAAACCGAATTGTGAAACACATTATTTTATTTGATCCCCTATTTTTTTAATACCATAGGAATATGGGAAATATCGTCCTCTAAATAATCATCCCCATCTTGCTTAAAACCAAATGATTCGTAAAATTTTTTAAGATAGAGTTGTGCACCAATTTTTATTTCATTAACTGGATGTAGATTAAAAGTTTGCTCAATTGAGTTTTTTACTAGTTGTTTTCCAATACCTGTTCCTCTATATTTTGGAGAGCTTACTACCCTACCAATACTTGCATATTTTTCATAGGCTAAACCAAGGGGTAAAATACGGGTATAGGCAACTAATGTTTTATTTATCCACCCACAAAAATGTGCCGATTGTTGGTCTCTATCGTCAGCATCTTGATACACACAATTTTGCTCTACTACAAAAACTTCGTTGCGTAATTGTATGATAGCATATAATTCATAAGCTGTTAATTCGTCAAAATCTTTTATTATCCAATTTATATTCATCTTTATTTTACTTGCTTTAGGTAAGGTAATACATCTTTGAGCGTAACAGGTCTTTGCACATCTTCTAATTCTATTACGATTAAATATCCCTGCGGCCCACCAGCTTTTTTTACGGCATTAATTAATTTTTGTTGATCACTTTCTAATCGCTTACCATCTAAAGTACTCCACAGCTCTTTTGTACACAAACAACCCTCCGTAGGGGTTAAGGGGTAATAGGTTTCACCTTTGTAAAATTCTGGATTAACGGTTGTACCATGTGCAATTATTTCGTTACGGCCAGCAAGACCTGCAAAATAGGCTTCGAAAAGTGGTAAATTTTTTTGCCAGTTTTTTGGTAATATTTTTTTATAATCGTCAACTTTCCATTCATTATTTGTACTGGATGAATCTCTAAAAAAATGTTGCTTGGTAGTTTCTACTGGTAAGGTTAGTTGCAGATTTTCGGTAGCTCCAATGGCTTCAATTTTACTTTTGCCAAAACCACTCATTCTAAAAACGCCTTGTGGGGTGTTGCCACTTGTTAAATAAGTAGGTAAATTATTGATACTCCGTGTTAATTGTGGCACATTAAAATAGCTGCCATCTTCATTTAATACAAAACTACCATCATGCTTACGAACAAGGACTATGCCAGAATAATTACGATTTTTTCTTTGAAAGCTAAATACAATAACATTGCCGGGCAAATAAGAAGGGTTTAAAAAATCGGGAATATATTTTAATAAATTTAATGCTCGTTGCTGTGGGATTTCCTTTGCAAAGTCCAACGCAAAACGGGCATTAGAAGCTAAGCTTATTAAAAATGGATTTAATTTTAATAGCGTATCTTTTTTAACTAAGTTTTCAATTTTAGTAAAAATATTTTTTGCATGGTTTAGTTTAGTTTCATTAGCCATAATATATTCTGCAGCTAAAGCCATTAATTTGTAATTGGCAGTTGTATCAATAGTTTTTTTTGCTTGTGTAAAGTAGGTAAGCGGAAAGCGTTTGTAGCACAACGTCCAAAAAGCATATTGAAAATTTACAGTTTGCTTATTTAATTGCTTTGCAGCAGTGTTAATTTGGTTTATAACCAAACTTGGGTTATAGTTTACTAACTGAATAGCATAAAAAGCAGTTTCCCAATTTTCCTCTGTTTCAAGCGTTAAGGGTAAGGCTAAATTTTTTTGGATTGATTTTTTTACAATGGTAGTATAAAATTTTGCTCTTGCTTCTTGTGTTCCATTTTTATAATAAGCGAAGGAATCTACTTGAGAAAATAACTGTCCGTAACTTAAAATAAAAAATAAAAAAAGTACACTCTTTTTCATTGCACAAAGTAAAATAAAAAAAGCACCAATAAAGGTGCTTTACTAAAAATATTTTTTTTCTAAATAGGCTAGCATTGAATATTTTACTATCTAACTATTTTACCTAACATTTGCCCTTAAAAAAGTTTGAATTTTACCAAACGCATCGTTGAATGTAGCTATGCTCCAATCGCCATGGCCACTAGTTGGGTAAAGTACATATTGATTAATTACGCCTGCAGTTGTTAATAAATCTCTTACTTTGGTTGATTGTGTTGGAGATACTAATGGATCTAAACCACCATGTAATAAAATAGTTGGAGCCGATGTAGCTTTAATAAACGTTACTGGGCTACTATTTATATAAAGTTGCAGATCTTGAACAGGAGTTTTGCCAATTGTAGCACCTAATAAAATCCTTAACGCTATGTTACCACCAACGGGGTTGTTGTACATATCTACTAAATCGGAAGGGCCAAATAAAGAAACGATTGCTTTTACTCGTACAGATGTTGTGTCTTTATACCCTTGTAACATAGCCAAATGCCCACCGGCACTTGCCCCTAGTAAAACAATTTTTTTACTTACTTGGTATTCGCTTGCTTTTCCTAAAATATGGTTTACAGCAAAACGTACATCTGTTTCTTGAGTAGGAAATTTGTTTATAGTATCCCCAGCCGATAAACGATAATTAATATTGAAAAAAGCATAATCGGGTAAAAGTCTTTTTAGGGTATCTATATAACTATTAAAGTCAACTTTATCGCCACTTGCCCAAGCGCCACCATGTATCAATATCATTACTTTGGTACTGTCATCTCTTCTACCAGCAGGTAAATAAATATCCATTTTTTGCATGGCATTATCCCCATAAGGCACATTTAGTATTGTTTTAGGTGCAACACTAATTCCGTTCTCAGAAGCATCTTCATTTTTCTTGCAAGAAAATAATGTAAGTGTAATGTAAAACGCAAATAATAATTTATATAATTTCATACGCTTATTTTGTGGTGAAAAGATAAGGAAAAATGTGGAAAGAAATGAAAAAGGTAAATCCATTATTACTATCCACACTTTTTAAAGCACCCAGAGATGTTATCTTTTATATTTTGCCCCAATTGGGTTGTTAAACCTTCAAATTCAACTTTATCCCTAACTCGTCAAACTGTTTAGCATCAATAGTTGAGGGTGCATCAATCATAACATCTCTACCACTATTATTTTTAGGAAAAGCAATAAAGTCACGGATACTTTCGCTACCACCTAGTATGCTACACAATCTATCAAACCCAAATGCAATACCCCCATGTGGCGGAGCACCATATTCAAAAGCGCCTAATAAAAAACCAAATTTGTGTTGTTGCTCTTCAGCATTCATACCTAGGGCTGCAAACATTTTTTCTTGCAACTCTCGTTGAAAAATACGAATACTACCACCACCAATTTCGTTACCATTTAAAACCATATCATAAGCATTTGCTTTTATATTGGCATAAGGGTGTTCTGGATATTTATCTAAATTTTCAACTTTTGGAGAGTTATTAATCATTATATCTAAATCGCTAGGTTTAGGGCTTGTAAACGGATGGTGCCTTGCCACCCAGCGACCAGCACCTCCCCCATCTTGATCTTCCAATGCAAATTCAAATAATGGAAAATCTAACACCCATAATAATTTAAACTCATCTTTTTTACGCAAGCCCAATTTATCGGCCATGTACATACGCAAATCGCTAATTGCTTTTCTGGTTCTTTCCTCTGCACCTGCTAGTATCAAAATTAAATCGCCAGGCTTTGCATTTGCAGCTTCAGCAATTGCTTTCAATTTTTCTTCGTTATAAAATTTATCTACGCTACTCTTAAAAGTTCCATCTGCATTACATTTTATAAACACCAGCCCTTTCATACCAATTTGCGGTCGCTTAACCCATTCCACTAGTTCATCGGTTTGTTTACGAGTGTATTCGCTACAGTTAGGTATTGCAATAGCAACTAGAGTTTCGGCATCATCAAAAACACCAAAGCCACCATCATTAATTAATGCAGGTTGGCTTAGCTTTGTAGTAAACGTATGTTGAGGAAACTTTATGTTACAAATTTTTAAATCAAACCGAATATCTGGTTTATCATTTCCGTAATTCCACATGGCTTCTTCCCAAGTCATTCTTTCTACAATAGCTGTGTACTCTATATTTTTTACATCTTTAAAAATTCGTTTTACCAATCCTTCAAACATTTGCAAAATATCTTCTTGCTCAACAAAACACATTTCACAATCTATTTGTGTAAACTCTGGTTGCCTATCTGCTCTTAAATCTTCATCTCTAAAGCATTTTACAATTTGATAGTATCTATCGTAGCCACTTACCATAAGCAATTGCTTAAAAGTTTGTGGGCTTTGGGGTAAAGCATAAAATTGTCCAGTATTCATACGGCTTGGTACCACAAAATCTCTTGCTCCCTCTGGCGTGCTTTTAATTAAAAAAGGCGTTTCAATGTCCATAAAATTATTTTCATGCAAATAATTTCTGGTGCTTCGTCCAACTGCATAACGCAATTCTAAATTTTTCTTTACCACATGTCGCCGTAAATCTAAATAGCGATATTTCATTCGTATATCATCGCCCCCATCGGTATCATCTTGAATGGTAAAAGGAGGTACGGCGCTTTTATTTAAAATAGTAAATGAAGAAACCAATAATTCAATTTCGCCAGTTGGTATGTTTGCATTTTTATTACTACGTTCGTTTACTGTACCCTTAACTTGCAATACAAATTCTCTTCCCAACGGATTAGCGTCTAACTCGGCATTTAAAGCCTCGGAAAAAAGCAATTGTGTAATACCATATCTATCTCTTAAATCTATAAAAGTTATGCTGCCAAATTTACGAACAGTTTGTACCCAACCGGCTAGTGTTACCGTGGTGTTTACATCAGTCAATGTTAATTGGCCACAAGTATGTGTACGATACATATATAGTTATGAGTTAAGAATGATAAACTATGAGTTGGGTTATCCAATTTCAGATTGTAAAGATAAGTATTTGCTTTAGGGCTGCCAAGTTGCTAAATAGGTGTCTGGCCATTTAAAGTCTTTTAAAAATTAGAAATTGTACAATTTGTAAAAATCATTATTAAGTAAAGCCTTTTCGTAATATCCTGACACCTGTATACTTTAACAAATTATTATGTAGCAACTAATTGCATTTTCATATTACATTTATGTAAAATTTAAAACAAAAAAAACAATATGAAATCAGACTCCCTTCTCAAACCGATAATCATCGGTTTAGCTATTATTATTACTGCATTAATTTTAGGCAATGCTTTTAAAAACCGGAATGCTAAGCAAGATACTATTTCGGTTATTGGCTTGGGGACCAAAGACTTTGTAAGTGACGAAATTTATTGGAGTGGAAATTTTGCAGCCAAGGCTATGGATGCAAAAGATGCCTACAATTTAATTACTGCTGATAAAGCTAAAGTGAAGCAATTTTTTTTAAGTAAAGGTTTTAAAGAAACTGAAATTATTTTTAGTGGTGTAAATTTTGATAAGAGTTACAGAACCGTAACAATTGAAGGAGAAAATAACAGCACAAAAAGCGAAAGTATTTTTGATGGATATACGGCTACGCAAACTATTTCGTTTAGTAGCAAAAAAAATCCGGAGTTAATGAAAAAAATTGAAACTGTAATTGATCAAACTGCAGAGTTAATTAATTCGGGCATTCAGTTTAACCCAAACCAAGTACAATATACCTTTAGCGATTTGCCAAGTTTAAAACACGACTTAATAGAAAAAGCTACACAAGATGCAAAAGAAAGAGCACAAAAAATTGTAAAAACAGGTAAAGGCGATATGGGTAAATTAAAAGATGCTAGTATGGGCGTTTTTCAAATTACTGGAAAAGGGAGTGTAGAGGAAGATAGTTATGGTGGCACCAACGATACATATAGCAAAGATAAAACTGCAAGAATAACAGTGAGGTTAGCTTACATATTAGATTAAGATTTAAAAAAGTAAATAAAAAAAGACAGTTATATACCTGTCTTTTTTTTTGTTACATAGTTTCCTCGGTAGTTTTATGCGTTGGTTTGTACCATAAATAATAATACATCAAAACTATTACGCCAATACTAAAAGGTATCATAGCTAAATGTTTACATGTAATTTGGTCGTATATTACTTTTGCATCAAATTGAAAAAATTCACTAATCATCCAATAGCTGTTAGCCATAATCCATACTGCAATAGCAAGGTTGTGGCAAAACTCACTAACTATATTTTTTGTTCGTAACATAATTATAAAAGCAATAATTAATGTAGGTATAATCATTGCTACGCCTAAATACTTAAAAAATGCAAACTGTGTACCCATGCACCAACTAATATCTTTAAAAATCCAAAATACAATATGGGTGTTTTCCATTTTTCTATAGCGAATAGGAATATTATAATTAGTAGGTGAATTACTCATTGTAGTTATTTTGAATATCAAATATAAAATTTCTTTGCCACTTTGTGTCTTAGCGGTTATGCTTCTTGCGTAATTTCAGTAGCAAGTTGTTTAGCTAAGTAAGGTGTATAAAGCACTCCCTTACTCCCCATGCCATTTATTATGCCGATATTTTTATAAGTAAGATTAAAGCTGAAAAAGGGTTTTCGGCTAATATTAGCAGGGCGTATGTTACTAATGTGGTCAATAATTTTGTAGGGTAATTTTAAAAAATTGTTCAACCAATTGGTCGTTTCAATTATAAATTTAGTTGTGGGGTGTTCATCTATGAAGTCTCTTTCAAAAGAGGCACCTACCCAAAACAAATCATCTTTCCAGGGAACAATACTGTATTTATTATTAAAGATGTAATCCCTATTAAAATTTTTACATTCAATAATTAATGCTTCGCCTTTTACAGGAGCAAAAGGCAAATGTTTAAAATATTTATTTTGGCTAGATGAAATTCCATCACAAAAAATAATTTTATCTGCAATTATATCTTTATAAAAAAATTTATCGTTTTCTACTTTCAAAAAAGTTTCATCAAATTTTTCTTCAACACTAATTGTTTTTATTTTTTGTTGTTGTAAAAAAGTATTTACATCTACCAAATAACAAGGATTTATTTCGCCAACAGATGAGTTATAATTGAACACATAATTCCAATTGTTTGAGTGCATTTTTACATAATTGTATTGTTCATTTATTCTTTTTTTAAATGCAGCTTCGGCAGAGGAATTTTGGAAAATTTCCAACATATTTTTTTGCTCAATACAATCAAACTCTTGGTAGGCTTTAATTGCAGCAGGCATAGCCTCATCTACCATCCAAGTTTTTACGTAACGCATCCCCGTAACCGGATTAATAATGCCAGATGCAACTTTGGATGCCGTGTTGGTTTTATTTTCATCTAGTACAATGCAATCAATATTTAATTGTTGTAAATAATAACTAAGCCAACTGCCGCTTAAGCCTTGCCCAATGATAAGTATTTGTGTGTGTTGATTTGCCACAGATTAATCAGATTATCACAAATTTGTGCTTTATAAAAATAAAAAAGGTTGCTAAATTTTATAAAGATAGCAACCTTGATGTACTTAAAGTCCCCTTTTGGAACATCCCGTTTTTCGGGAAGGGAATTTAGGGGTTTCTACTCCACATTAACCCTTATTCCCTCGCTATGGCTAGTAAACTCCGGTGCATACATGCACTGTATTGTTGTAATTCCATTGCTAAAATTACCTGTATGCGTTACAAACATGGGGTATTCAAAAACATAACTACCACGACTAAGCCAACTAAAGAAAAAGTTTGTACTAGCATCTTTAGTGCTTTCGTAATAACCCAAACCGCCCTGCCATTTGTATTCGCTGATAAAATTGGTAGGCTCCATACAAGCGGCTCTCATATCTTTCATGTGAACGTATTCCATATCTCTATCAACTTTAAGTTCAATACGCACTTTTACTTTATCACCTACTTTTAATTCATCGCCATCATTAATAGCCACTAAGCTTGGACCCTTATCGGTATTCACTTCTTTAAACAATTGTTTTTTTAATTTTAGAGGCGTTTCGGCTGAAGTAATTTTGTCAAGGTCTTCAAAGTATTGCCAGTAAACACTGCCCCAACTTGTGGAAGTTTGGTTTAGAGGTTTAGAAGTTGAGGAGTTTAGATTAACAGTTATATTTCCCATTTCTGCTTTTACTTTTTCACCATCAAGCCTCTTTTTAAAATAGCCAGTACCAGCTTGTGTAGCATCGTCTTTACTATTAATAACTATTTTATTGTCTAAATTAATACTTACTTCTTTTTCCTCTGCCAACCAATTATTACCGCCTAATAACAAGGCATAACAAGCCTCTGCTGTGGCTTTGGTTGTTTTCCAATTTTGTGTTTGCTTTTGTTTAAACAACCATGTTTTTAAATCATCCACTGTTGTAGCATTGCCATCAATATCAGTAAAAGCTTCTATCATCATTGCTTGGCTTTCTATAGGTGCTTGGTGCCAATAGTAACCACCGCCATTTGCCCAATCTTTCCAATACATGCCCATTTCTTCATTATAAATAGCATTTTCCTTTAAAGATTTTATTATAGCTTTTGGTGTGGCAGCATCTTTACCTCTATGCAATGCTAACGCAATCATGCCTTGCATATACTTACTGTTTTGTAGCCAGTATTTTTTTATTTGTCCTTTATAATAATCAACTGCTTTTTGTGAAGATGCCGCTGTTTTTATTTCACTAAAAAAGCTACGCATGTATAAATATTGTATTTGCTGAAAGCTGGTATTATTAGATAACTTTACTTTGTACTTTATTAAATCACCATAATCTTCCTTAATTTTTTTATCTAAATAAGGTACAGCTTTATCAACGATAGCTTTTACGTTTTCGTAATTGCTACTGATAAGGGCGCCTAGTTTATGAAGATGACCTACACCTGTTATAATGTATTGTGTCATATATCTATCATCTCTGCCACCTTTAAACCAAGAAAAGCCGCCATTATCTAACTGTATTTCTTTTAGTTTGTTAAACGCTTTTTCTTGCTCAGCACTCATCTTTACCATATCAAATAGCAAGGCAATGTTCTTTTTTTGTAGAGCTTCGTTTTGAGCTTCTAACACCCAAGGGGTTTCTTGTAGTAAAGCAGATTTTAATTCTTCATTTTTTTGAAGATTACTCATCAATGCTGCAGTATCTAGGTTTTTCCATTTTGCAAATACTGCTTTTATTTTAGGATTGGAGTTGGAAACAAAACTTGCCAATGTATTTGCGTAATAGCGATTAAATGTTTGCTCTGCACACTCGTAAGGATACTCCATTAAATACGGCAAGGCTTGCACCGCATACCAAGCAGGATTGCTAGTGTACTCAACTGTTAACGCATGATTGCTTAATGTGGTACTACTAGCACTATTCAATAATTTTTCAAACTTGAATGTTTTTGTATTTGTACCTCTAACATTTAAAGGCATACTTTCTGTAACCAACATTCTATTGGTTAAAACAGGAATGGCCATTTCTTCTCCGTCAGAAGCCTCCGAGGTTTTTGCTACAATTCTGTAGCTCATTGCACTGTTAAAATTAAACGGCACTTCCATAGGAAATTTAAGAGCACTACTTTGCCCAGCAGCTACCGTAAAAAATTGTGTAGGAAAAATATTTTTAAACCAACCATCAATTGGCGCATTGGTGGCAGCATCAATTAATTCTAGTACAGCCGTACCTGTTACTTCTTTATCGGTTAGATTTACCACTTTGGCACTAAACTCCATTTTATCGCCTTCACGTATAAAACGAGGAGCATTGGGTTGCACCATCAACGGCTTTTGTGTAACCACTGTTTTTTCCGTATAGCCACTTGCTGCATCTTTAGTATGTGCAAGGGTTAATAATTTCCATTGGGTTAATGCCTCTGGAATGGTAAAGCTAAACTCTACATTGCCTTCGGCATCTGTTTTTAATTGTGGAAAGAAGAAGGCAGTTTCGTTGAAGTTTTTTCTAACTTTTACTTCTTCGATTTTTTTAGCTCCAAGCGATTTTACTATACCAGATTTTGTTAAGCCTTTTTTTTCGAAGGACTCTACTTTTTTCCATTGTACAAGGTAATCGTTCATTTTTATTTGACTAAAAATTGAAAAGTTAAAGAAAATAGCTATGGTGCAAAGGATGTATTTCAACGTACGTAAAACCATGTTATATTTTTTATACAAGTTAAGTATTAATAAAGTAGGATGCAAGGCTCGTACATTTTTCATACATAAAATTCATCTTAACATTTTATTATAAAATAATATTGATTTGTGGCACAGCTATTGAAATATATACCAAAAAAACTATTAACTAAAAAGGATTTAACATGAAAAAGATAACATTACTAGTACTTGTAGCAATTTTTTCGATACAAGCTTTTGCTACGTACAATAATATTAGATTGCTGGTTAGCACAACAGCTAAACAAAACTATATTTTATTAATTGATGGATTTACCGTTGGCAATAAATATAAAAACGGATCGAGTTATTTTATAAATGACATAAATAGTGCAACCCACCGTATACAATTATATAAACAAACTAATTCCATTTTTGGAGGTAACAAGCGTAAGGTAGTTTATGATAATGGCCTTTTTTTAAAAGCAAATACTGAAACTATAATTTCGTTAAATATGTTTGGCAGTGTAACCATTAATGAGCAGCCTTTGGGTAACAGTGGCAACAATAATGGAGTCTGGAATGGTAGCGGAAACAAAACCAATAACGATGGTTAGAATGGTTCTAACAATCCCAATTCCAATACCAACAAACATAAAGGCCATAACTGCGAAGGAAAAAAAGGGAAAGTGCACAAAAAGCACAAACATAATGACGATTGTGATGGAGATAACTCTTGAAATAATAATAACAATGGT
The DNA here is from genome assembly GCA_903837525.1 of uncultured Bacteroidota bacterium. Lineage (GTDB taxonomy): Bacteria > Bacteroidota > Bacteroidia > Chitinophagales > Chitinophagaceae > Ferruginibacter. The sequence continues at coordinate 106,087 of CAILUU010000040.1, forward strand.
AATAGAGGACTATGGGTTAATTTAGATTTTATTTTTAGATATAAAGCCGGCTCTTTTAGTAGAGATGGCTTTATTTATAGTATAAAAAAATGTTTATTTTTTTAATGCCTCTGCCATTGTTTTACCAATATCTGCAGGGCTAGCCGCCACATGAATACCACAGGCAGCCATAATTTTCATTTTCGCAGCAGCGGTATCATCTTCTCCTCCAACAATTGCGCCAGCATGCCCCATTCTACGGCCCGGAGGAGCTGTTTGCCCTGCAATAAAACCAACTACAGGTTTTTTATTACCTGTACTTTTTATATACTGTGCAGCTTCTGCTTCCATGCCGCCACCAATTTCGCCAATCATTACAATAGCATCTGTTTCGTCATCATTCATAAATAATTCAATGGCTTCTTTGGTAGTTGTACCAATAATAGGATCGCCACCAATACCAATTGCTGTGCTGATACCTAAGCCAGCTTTAGCCACCTGATCGGCAGCCTCGTAAGTAAGAGTACCGCTTTTACTTACAATACCAATTCTGCCTTTTTTAAAAATAAAACCTGGCATAATACCAACTTTACATTCATCGGCAGTAATTACGCCAGGACAATTTGGCCCAATTAAACGAGTATTTTTCGTAAGCAAATAATTTTTTACTTTAACCATATCTTGCACCGGAATACCTTCTGTAATACATACTACTAAAGCAATACCGGCATCAGCAGCTTCCATAATGGCGTCGGCAGCAAAGGCTGGTGGCACAAAAATTATACTCACATTTGCCCCTGTATTTTTAACAGCATCGGCTACTGTATTAAAAACTGGCTTATCTAAATGAGCGTTACCCCCTTTACCTGGCGTAACCCCACCCACTACTTGTGTACCGTATTCAATCATTTGAGTTGCATGAAATGTACCCTCGGTACCCGTAAACCCTTGTACAATAATTTTGGAATTTTTATTTACTAAAACAGCCATATTTAATTAAGAATTAAGTATTAGGAATCCTGCAAAGATAAGGTAGCAGATGTATTGGTAAAAGGATATTTTGCTCCGAATATTCGGAGACCAATTTTGAGCTTTTGTGGGGTTTGATTGGCGACGTTCCGTTCAAATTTGGTTTATTGATAAGGCTTTTAAGGTAGCAGAGATAGTTGTGTTTTGTTTTAATTTATACACGGTCAGCCGTGACGAAATTCAAACTATTATTTCGTGAGTTCGTCCATATCTCTAACCTCACTAATTTTACCTTTTGCCTCAAGCATACGCATATGTTTAGCATCTTGCAAAAATTCGCTAGCAAATATGAAGGAGTTTAAGCGTTCGTTTTTACTGAAAATAATTTCTTTTTTATTACCAGCCCACTCCTTTTGGCCTTGGTACAAATACAAGATATTTTCGCCAATTTCCATTACGCTATTCATATCATGGGTGTTAATTACAGTAGTCATATTAAACTCTCTGGTTATGTCCAAAATGAGTTTATCAATTACCATACTAGTTTGAGGATCGAGCCCACTATTTGGTTCATCGCAAAATAAAAATTTTGGGTTTAGCACAATCGATCTTGCTATACCTACTCGTTTTTTCATTCCCCCGCTTATTTCGGCAGGATATTTTTTATTAGCCCCAACTAAATTTACTCTGTCTAATACTTCGTTTACACGTTTTAGTTTTTGGGTATGGTTAATTGTAGAAAACATTTCCATAGGAAATAATACATTTTGCTCCACCGTCATACTATCAAACAAAGCACCCCCCTGAAACAACATGCCTATTTGTTGACGAAGCATTTTCCGCTCAACATCGCTCATATGGGTAAAGCTTGCTCCATCGTAAATAATTTCGCCACTATTTGGTTCTAATAAACCAACCAAGCATTTTTGCAAAACTGTTTTACCACTTCCGCTAGTACCAATAATTAAATTGCACTTACCTGTTTCCATGATATGACTTATGTTGTTAAGTACAACTTTATCGTCGAACGATTTTTCTATATTTTTAAATTCTATCATTTTTTATTTAGAATTGGTTTAGCTAAAAGTCCAATAAAAAAAATTACTATCCATAAAGCTTGTATAAAGAGTAAAAACTGTTTGATATAAAAATTTTTATTATCAATTATACTTGAATCGGAATATAGTTCGTAATAATATTTTTTTTGAAAATAACGTTTAAATTTTTTAAACAAATTATTACTTTCATTAATAATTTAAAGAAAGATAAAATTTCAACTCTTTAGTGGGATTGTAGGTATCAAAAAAAGATTTGGGTAGCGATGAAAAATTTACTTCTGCTAAACTTGTATCACTAGTTGCTTTAAATACTTTTATACTACTATCGGCGGCATTAGCATTTTTAATTTGTACAGCATTTAAAAAATCGCCATAATTATTTTTATAAAACAGTGTATTGTTTAATAAATCTATTGCTGCCCATTTGCCTTGCTCTGTAATAAAGTATTCGTTAAAAATATGAAGATTACCAGGGAAAACACTATATAGTTTATTAATTTCGACGTATCTAGTTTTTACACCAGCCTGTTTACAAAATAGCATAAAAATTAGAGCATAATTACCACACCAAATTTTTTCTCCTTTTATACCACATTTGTACTGATTGAAAACAGATAAATTAAGCAAACTATCTGTAGGTAAACCTACAGCATTACGTAAATGGAAGCTTAAATAAGTTCCAATTTTTCTTACTTTTTCAACGGTATTATCTTTATCATCAATTTTAATGGAATCTTTTAAAAGTTCGTTAACCAAATTTCTTTCTAATGGTGTAGAGGTAATTTCATCATCTCTCCATTTATCTAAATTTGTTTCTTTGCTATTTTGTGTTAATGGACTATTGTAGATAGTAATTCCGCCTTGTAAACTATTCCCTTGTTTTGCATAGTCTTCGGTGGCTAAATATTCAATGGTAACTTTAAGACTATCTTGCCCTTGTTTGTTAACTACAACATAATCATGAATACCTTTTTTAAGGTTTAAAATAGTTGATTTGTTGGATGAGTCTAAGTTAGATTTATTAAGTATTACTTCTACAGTAGAATCATTAATACTTTTAAATGCCTGAATGCTTGGTAAATAGTTGGGGTAAATTTCGGAATAGGCTGATTGCTTAATAAACCTATACCCATCTCTATTAATAAAAAGATAAATAGTACATAATGTAATAAGCAGAAATAGAATATAGAAAATTCGTTTATCAACCATTAGCTAAAATTTATAAGAATAAGGCAGCTAAAATATAATCGGCAAATAAAATCATTACACAACTAACTACCACACTTTTTGTACTGCTTCGTCCAATTTCTAATGCTCCACCTTGTACATAATACCCATAGTAGGCAGGTATGCTACTAATAATAAATGCAAACGTAATGGCTTTGTACATTGCAAAACGTATATTAAAAGGCACAAATTCTTTTAACAATCCTTCATCAAATATATCGGCAGATAATATACCAGATGTAGTACCAGCCAACCTTCCGCCATAAATTCCTAAACCCATGGCTAAAATAACCAATAGTGGTATAGTTATTAAAGCGGCCAATATCTTAGGTATTATTAAATAGGCTTTTGTATTAATACCCATAATTTCTAAAGCATCTATTTGTTCACTCACCCTCATATTACCTAATTCGCTTGCTATTTTACTACCTACTACACCAGCTAAAACAATACAAACAAGTGTTGGTGCAAATTCGAGTATAACGGTATCTCTTACAATTTGCGCAATAGTACTTTTTGGAATTAAAGGACTTACTAATTGATAAGCTGTTTGCACTGTACTTACAGCACCCATAAAAATTGAAATAATGGCAACAATACCTAAAGAACCAATACCAATTTCTACACATTGATGCATAAACTCTTTCCAATACATACGCAAATTTTCTGGCTTAGAAAACATGCCTTTAAGCATTACTAAATATCTTCCAAAATGGGTAAAAAAAGTCATTTTAATTTTTTTATGCTCTTGTATTAATTACCATTTTTAAATAGACTATTGAAAAAATTGTAGTACTAAATTTAAGCTATGAACTATTTATAAGTCATGTGATTTACGTTTAAACCCTCTCCACCACTTACTTTTTTTTACTTGTTCCGATGTATTCGTTTTAGTTTTTTGTTGTGCATCTACCACTGCAATTAAAACCATATTAAAAATACTACGAATACTGCTACCTAATTGTAACACATGCACTGGTTTTTTTAAACCTAATAAAACTGGTCCAATACTATCTGCACCACCAACTTCTTGTAATAAATTGTAGGCTACATTACCCGCTGCCAAATTAGGGAAAATGAGTGTATTAACATCTCCATTTAACAGCTCGGTAAATGGATAATTTTCTTTTAAAATTTCTTTGTTAAATGCCAAAAATGCCTGCACCTCTCCATCGCAAATTAAATTGGGTGCTTTTTGCTTTACTATTTCTCTTGCTTTACGAACCAAGTTTGCTTCTGCGCTATCGCTACTACCAAAGTTAGAGTAAGAAAGCATTGCAATACGTGGTTTAATATTAAACTGTGCCACTTCCTTTGCAACTAGTAAAGTAATTTCTGCTAATTCCTCAGAAGTTGGGTTAAAGTTTACGGTAGTATCTGCTAAAAATAATGGACCTCTTTTGGTAAACATTATATACATACCTGCAATCTTTTTTACCCCATCCTCTGTGCCAATAACTTGTAAAGCTGGGCGAATAGTGTCTGGATAATTTCTGCTTAATCCACTAATCATACAATCAGCTTCTCCTTCCTCTACCATCATACAACCAAAATAATTTCTATCCTTCATTATTTTGTAGGCCTCATATTTATTTAAGCCTTTACGTTTACGTTTTTCAAAAAACATATCTCCATAAAGCCTTCTTGTTTCTTCTAAAGCTTCATCTTTAGGGTTTACAATGGGCATATCATCTAAATCAATCCCATTTTCTTTTGCAATTCTTAAAATTTTACTTTCGTCGCCTAACAGTATTGGATACCCTACGCCCTCTTCCAATACAAGTTGTGCAACTTTTAAAATTTTTAAATTTTCTGCATCCGCAAAAACTACTCGTTTAGGATCTTTACGCGCTTTGTTACCAATTACTCTACTTAATTGATTATCTAACCCTAGGCGCTTATTTAATTCAAGTTCGTAGGTCTCCCAATTTAAAATTGGATATTTTGCAACACCACTTTCCATAGCTGCTTTTGCAACTGCAGGCGCAATGGTGGCAAGTAAACGAGGATCGAGTGGTTTAGGAATAATATAGGTTGGCCCAAATACAATACTTTTTTCGTTGTAGGCTAGCGTAACAATATCGGGTACTGGTGTTTTGGTTAACTCTGCCAAAGCCTTTACGGCTGCTAGTTTCATTGCCTCATTAATTTGTGTTGCTCTAACATCTAACGCTCCTCTAAAAATATAGGGAAACCCTAATACATTATTTACCTGATTGGGAAAATCGCTACGGCCTGTAGCCAGGATAATATCTTTACGTGCAGCAATTCCAGTATCATAAGCAATTTCCGAATCGGGGTTTGCCATTGCAAATACAATTGGATTTTTTGCCATACTCTTAACCATATCGGCAGTTACTACATTACCAACACTTAATCCTATAAAAACATCGGCATCTTTCATGGCTTTTGCTAAATCATAATTAGCAAACTTGCTATCCACATAAAATAGTTTTTTTACTTCTTCTATATCTTTACGGCCAGTATGCAACACACCATCTTTGTCAAACACTATAAAGTTTTTGTGTAACGCACCCAGTGATACATATAACCGTATGCAAGCCATAGCTGCCGCACCTGCGCCATTTATCACAAATTTTACTTTATCAATTTTCTTTTTTTGTAATTCTAATGCATTTAACAATGCAGCAGATGATATAATGGCTGTACCATGTTGGTCATCATGCATGACCGGAATTTTGCAACGTTTTTTTAATTCTTGCTCAATATAAAAACACTCTGGAGCTTTAATATCTTCTAAATTAATGCCGCCAAAAGTTGGTTCAAGCGCTTGTACAATTTGTACAAATTTTTCGGGATCGGTTTCGTTTATTTCAATATCAAACACATCAATATCTGCAAATATTTTAAATAAAACTCCTTTACCCTCCATTACGGGTTTGCTAGCAGCCGGACCAATATTACCTAAGCCTAAAACTGCAGTGCCATTGGTTATTACACCAACTAAATTTCCTTTGGCTGTATATTTATAAACATCCTCGGGGTTATCTTTTATTTCTAAACATGGAGCTGCTACACCAGGGCTGTAAGCCAGCGATAAATCTCTTTGAGTTTTTGCTTCTTTTGTAGGCACAACTTCTATTTTGCCAGGGCGGCCTTTGGCATGATATTCTAAGGCTTGTTGTTTTCGTAAATCTTTGCTCATAATTTAAACTTCCTTTAATACAATACTCTTATGTGCAATTTACACAATTATAATTTGACTGATTTATGCGACTGCTTTTGCTTTAAAACTCCAGGTAATAAAAAACTCAGCAACTATTTCGCCTGCATCATTTTTTCCAATAGAGGTTGTGGTAATAGCCTTTCCTTCACCAGTTTTTATAGCTTCTTCAATGGTTTGTTTTATGGCTAAACCATCGGTACAAATAAAGGTAGTTTTAGCAATAGCTTTTTTAATAAAATTGCCCTCTACTTTTAGCACTAGCATACTTACACTTGGCTTGCGGTTGTGTATATGAGCTAATGCTAAAACACCCGTACTCATTTCGGCTGCCATACTTAGGCAAGCAAAATAAGTACTTTTAAAAGGATTTGTACTAAGCCATTTGTACGGTACTTTTACACTACATATTTCTTCGTTAATATCTACTACTCTAACTCCACAAAAAAATGCACTTGGTAATTTAGTAAGCAAAAACATCCGAAATTTTATCGGATGTTTAATAAGTTTAAAGAAATGATTAGCATTACTCATATCAATGAAAAAAATTATTTATTTTGAATACAGTTTTGGATCTAATGCTGTGGGGCTCCACTGTTGTAAAAAATTTAATACTTTTTCGGCATCATAACTTTTTTTTCCATTCTCAAAATATTCACTGGCTTGAGTATGTATTCTATTACCTTTCCCATCTAGAATAATAAATACAGGAAAACCAAAACGCTGCGGAAAACCATATTTGGCAAATACTTCTTTATTCTGGTTTTCTTTACTATAATTTAAATGATACCATTCGAATGATGCATTTATGGTAGAATCAATTTTAGCATCTGCGGTACAAAATCTTGCAAACTCAATACACCAACTACACCAATTGCCTCCAGCTTGTATGAGTACAAATTTATTTTGAGCTTTAGCTTTTTTAACAGCTGCAGCTATATCTTTTACTGCATTGGCTGTTGGGCTATATAATTTTTTCTCTTGTGCGGTAACTATTGTTAGTTGTGTTAAAAACAATAGGGCTAAAAGTATTTTTTTCAAATTTAGATTTTAATTTAATTTATAAATTTCTAAGTTAAAGCATTAAGTGCAATAGGGATTAATCACGTTCGGGGTGTAGTGTAGCGAAGGCGTAGCCGAAGCGAAACGAAGCCCCGAACGGGAGGAGCCGAAAAACTACCTTTGTTATTACAACATGACAAAGAAGTATAATCAGCTCACCCTTGAGTAAAGGTACAAGATTTAAGCACTTATCGGTGATGAAATGACACAAACTGCTATTGCTGAAATTATTGGGGTACACAAGTGTACCATTAGCCTGAAAATAAAACGCAATGTTCCTCAGCGAGGTCAAGGCGCTAAAATTTATGTTGCTTGTAAAGCAGATGCTAAAACTCGGTATCGGCATAAATCTAAAAAGAAACACATGCTTTTGACTCCAGAATTGAAAAGTCAAATGAAAGAATGGATGACTATAAAAAGATATAGTCTAGAGCTTGTTTCTGCACAATGGTCAAAGGATCAGATTGCCGGGGTTAGCCATGAAACCATTTACAAATTTATTTGGAATTGCAAGCATACAAACAAGCGAGAAAATAGAACTTTTAAGCACCTCTACAAACGACTAAAGCACGGTAGGCGCAAACGCAAACGTGGCAACTATAAAGATTCCAGAGGACTAATTCCCAACAGGGTATCTATTGAAAAGAGACCGAAAGTTGTGGATGAAAGAAAGCGCTTTGGAGACCTTGAAGGAGACCTTATCATGGGGAAAGGCCATAAGTCGGCACTATTAGTAACAACAGACAGGGCAACATTAAAAACAACTATCAATTATCTAAACGTGAACAAGAAATATCATAAAAAGAGCAAGAAAAATGCCCCAAATAAAAACCATAACCTTCGATAATGACCAAGCTTTTTCTATGCACGAAATCATAGCTAAATGCGAAAGTTTATTTTACGAGACCGTGTACATCACAGGATAAGGGGTCTGTTGAAAATAGAAATGGAATTATTTATATTTTCTTTCCTAAAAAACAGATTTTAATGCAATTTCTAAAGTAGAAATTAAACGTGTAGAAAACGAAATTAATAATAGACCAGTAAATAAATTTAACTACTTATCTCCAAATGAAGTATTTTTATTATTTAAAGGTAGTGTTGCACTTATGGGTTGAACACAGCTTTTATAATATTTATCATTAAAATTAATTTTTTTATGAAAGTCAAAGTGTTTTTCTTGTCGATTTTCATTTCATCAATAATTTCTGTTGCTGCCCAAACCAAACACGCATTCGTAATTGCCATTTCTGACTATCCTCAAATTCCCGGCAGAGAAAATTGGACGAAATTAAGCTCTAAAAATGATTATGACTTGGTCATGGAGATGATTAAAAGACAGGAGTTTCAGCAGGGTGATATTATTTCTTTATTAGACAAAGAGGCTACTGTTGAAAACATCGAAAACAGTTTTGAAAAACTGATCGCATCATCAAACTCAGGAGATATTGTATATTTTCATTTCTCTGGTCATGGACAACAAATAGCAGATGTAAATCCTTCTAAAAATTACAAATCAAAATTTTTGAAGCCTGATGAAAGAGATGGTTATGATGAGGCTTTGGTTACTTACAATGCACCGTTGAAATTTGAAAACGACTATCAGTATCAGGATCATTTTGTAGACGATCAAATGAATTATTACATGAACCGATTGAGAAAAAAAATAGGTGGAAATGGTCAGGTTATTGCCGTTTTTGATTGTTGCCATTCTGGATCAGCTACAAGGGGAGAGCAAACAATGGTGGTACGAGGCTCTAATATCATTTGTGCACCAACAGATTACAGGCCTGAAACTACATCAGAAAAGGATTCAAGTCTGGCTTTTGATGCGGATTTCGATTATTCAAATAGCAGTGATATGGGTAAACTCACTGCGTTTTTTGGATGTAAATCAGATCAGGTAGATAGAGAAATAAAAGACGAAAAAACCAATAAAGGTTACGGTTCGCTTACTTATTACTTTATTAAGGCCATGGAAGAACTAGGGCCCAACTCTAGTTACAACAATTTGTTTTCAAAAATAAATGAACAAATGGTGCTTGGATTTCAAAATCAGCAACAGCCAGAAGTGGAAGGCGATAATTTGAATCAGTTGATTTTTAAAGGAACCTTCATCGATCAAAAACCGTATTATCAAATAACCTATGCCAGTTATAAAGAACTCAACATCAATGGGGGAAGTTTGCAGGGATTATCGGTAGGCGACTCTGTAGGTATTTATTCTAGTACGACTATTTCTACTAAAGGACAAACCGCAAAATACAATGGCATTGTCACTCAAGTGGAACCATATAGTGCAACCATAAATTTAAACACCGCTTTTGAATCGGGGAAAGATGCCGAAGTGAAATATAGGGCTTTCGTTACATATTCATCAGCACCTCCGATGAAATTGAAATTGAATATTAATGTAAGTTCAAAATCTTTGAAAAAAGAGTTGGAGACATTGTTTGCAAATGAAAAAGCCATCGAACTCGTAAAAACGGATTTTGAATATCAGATTGTGGATTCGGTGTACAATGGCAAGTCTGATAACGTGGTGGTTTTTCTTGGTCCCAATAAACAAACCGCTTTGCGTGGCATGTCTCCCAGAGCTGTGAAAGGAAATGCAATGCAAGCAGATTCATTATTGCAATTCATTAAGCAATCGATGAAGACAGATATGTTTAGGAAGTTGGAGATGGAGGATGAATCATTGAGCTTTGAATACAATATACTCCCTTGTACATCAGATGGGAATTGCATTTATGATTCTACAAAATTTGTAAATGGCAATTTAAGGTTTGACGAAAAATCAAAATTTCAGCTCATTATTAAAAACACAGGTAACAAAAGAATGTACGGCAATATAATTGACATAGACCCAACGAATGTTTTGAGTTGGTTTACAAAAAGCGAGATGAAAAATTTTGAACTTTTGCCAGGAGCTGAGAAGAAAATGAAAATTACAATATCAAAACCTTATGGAGTGGAGCAGATGAAAATCATTGCGACAGATAGACCTGTTGATTTTAGCTCATTACAAGAAAATGGAACATCTTTAACAAGAGGCGGAGACACCAATCCTTTATTAGATTTTGTTGATAAATCGGTGAATGGTACACGTAGTGCAGGGGGAGAAGATGCGACAGGAGCGACTGTGAAGACGTTGACGTTTGAGATTATGGAAAAGTGACTTAATTAAAAATCAAATGTAAAAGAAAAAATATGAAAATTTCAAACGACTTGAATGCCGACAAAATAAAGTATTATACCAACGTATTAATTGCAGGTGCATTGGCGATAGCTCCTTTTGTTTTTTGGATTAATAAGAATTACCCTAATAAAGAAACATTGTTTTTCACAGCAGTATTTTTATCAATTCTATTTATTGGACGATTATGTTTAGAAATTGGACTTCTTATTGAAAGTCATATTATTGATTCATTTATTAAAAATAAAATAAAGAATAATATAAACTATTACATAGAATTTCGTGAATGTGAAAATGTACTCAACGGCAACTGGTATAAATATTTGAAGTCAGATGAAAATAAAGCCGCAAAAGAAGTTATTTCTCACATGGTTGATAGAATGCTTTTCTTATTATCTTCAATGGTTGGTTTGATATTTGGGTTGATCTTCTATTTCTTTTTGCTTAATAAATACAGCTCAACCTCATTGAATTTAAGTGTAATTTTATTCTCTGTTGTTTACATACCATTTTCTATATGGAGGGTAAAGGAGCTTGCAGCTGGACTTGATTTTTTACGTTTCTTAATTATTAATGGTGATCCTTGTAAATTAGATTCATAACTGTTCAATTAATTAAATGCGATATTTCTTTACTTTCTTTTTTTTTATATTAAGCTCTGCTACTCAAGCGCAAGATTCTTATGACCAACTTATTTCAAAATATGACAGGTTAAGAAATCTGGAGAAATATGATAGTGCTTTATTGGTTGCGAAGCAATTGAATTCAATGGCTTTACAAAATGAAACAGATACGAGCTTAATGTACGCAGTCAGTTTAAGATATTTGGGGATTTGTTACATGTTTATTCAAAAAAGTGACTCTGCAATTTATTACATAAACATATCGCTAAAAATACTAGAACAGCAAAAAAGAAATATCCATCCTGACTATGCGAGTGGTTTAAACAACCTTGGGAATTTGTTTAGAAAAATGGGTGATTACAAATCTGCTGAGAAGTATTACAAACAATCTTTAGAAATTAGAAGGAATACATTAGGTGAATCACATCCTGACTATGCGAAAAGTTTAAACAACCTTGGGGTTTTGTTTAAAGAAATAATGGGTGATTACAAATCTGCTGAGAAGTATTACAAACAATCCTTGGAGATTATAAAGAAAACCTTAGGCGAATCTGATATATTATATGCAAAAAGTTTAAACAACCTTGGGGTTTTGTTTAAAGAAATGGGTGATTACAAATCTGCTGAGAAGTATTACAA